>JAEUKE010000267.1 GCA_016794345.1 Myxococcales bacterium | reverse complement strand
CCATGGGACCGATCCGCTCGCTCGCCGTCGGACGCAATCACGCCTGCGCGGTGGCCGACGGAAAGGTCTGGTGCTGGGGGAGCAACCAATTCTCCGCGATTGGCGTCACCGGGCAGAGCTGTTTCTCCGATCCGCAGCTCAACGACATCCCCGGCGAGACCTTCGAGGAGGTCGGCGTCGGGAGCAGCCACACGTGCGCCCTCTCGACCGATGGCGACGTCTTCTGCTGGGGCACCAACGACGCCGGCCAGATCAGCGCAGACGGAATGCCCGGCGGAGTCGAGCCCGAGCCTGTCGGGCTCACCTCGCTCGAGCAGGCGGGGCAGCTCTCCGTGGGGGCGGACTACAACTGCATCGTCTCGAACGACGGCGACGTCTGGTGCTGGGGCGGCAACTCGGTGGGCCAGAGCGCGCCGAGCGTAGGCATGAGCGAGTCCGTTGCGCCGACGAAGCTGCTGACGACCACGCTTGGCGCGCCGCTCCGTGTTGCCGCCGGCGTCGGCGAGACCTGCGTCTGGAACGGGGGCCCCCAGGTGCAGTGTTTCGGCTACAACGACGACATCCACGGTCGGGATGGCGACGCCTGCGTTGCAGGTGCCACAAGCACGTTTGCCCTCGCGCAAAACGTCCAGGCGCTGTCGGTCGGCGCGCAGCAAGCGTGTGCGCGCTTCGAGGACGGCACCCACGAGTGCTGGGGCTCGGTCCCCACGGGCGGCTGCTTCAGCAGGACGTGGTGCCAGAACGCCACGGATGGCTGCGTCCTCGGCCCGTCAGGAGGGATAGCAGGCGTCGTCAGCTCTACCGAGGGCTATTGGTGCACCGCAGATCAAGGCGTCGGTTGCTACGCGAGCCCCCTCCCCTCGAGCTCGGCGCCTCAATCCAAGACATCCACGGACCTCGGCATGGAGAGCATCTTGTTGCTGAGCACGTCCGGGAGCGGCTACGTCTGCGCCTCGGATTCTTACAAGATCGCCTGCTGGGGACCTCAGATGGCCGACAGCGTCCTCTGCGACGTGACCGCGAACGAGATCGTCTCAATCACCATCCCATGACCCACCCCACGATTCGCCGTCTGGCGCTCGCGGCATTCCTCGCGGCCTGCATGCCGGCGGCTGCCCACGCCCAAGATCTCACCCAGGAGGAGCGCGCGGCCGGCGAGAAGCTCTACGAGGACGGCACGCGCCTCCTCGCGGAGAAGAGATACGCCGAGGCGTGCCCGCTCCTCTCGCGCGCGGTGGAGGTCGTCAAGCGGCAAGGCATCGGCGGGCTCCTCGCATTGGCGGAGTGCCGGGAGGGCGAGGGCAAGTTCGGCTCGGCCTGGACGCTCTATCGAGAGGCGGCGTCGAAGGCCGAGGTAGCCGGCCAGGGCGAGCGCGCCCGCATCGCCAAGGACGGCGAGGCGCGCGTCGCGCCGCGCGTCCACTACGTGATCATCGAAAACGGCGCCGAGCTCGCCTCGACCGCTGGAGTCGAGGTCATCGTGCAAGGCGCGAGGGTGTCGCCCGGTGTGCTGACGGCACCCGTCGCCGTCGACCCAGGTGCGCTCGCGATCGAGGTGCGCGCGCCCGGGCGCGCGCCCGCCCGGGTCGACCTGTCCGTCCCGTCGGAAGGCGGCACGACGAAGACGAAGATCCAGCTGGGCGAGGCGGCTGGGTCGAATGGTCCGTCCCCGAAGCCCCCGCCTGCACCCGCGCCCCCCGAACAGTCGAATGAGCTCGGCGGTGGACAGATCGCCGGTCTCGTGATCGGCAGCGTCGGGCTCGCCGCGATCTTCACGGGAACAGCGCTCTTCGCCATCGGCAAGGCCTCCTACCCGGCCGGTTGTGAGACAGCAGACGGCTCCTTCGACCGAGCCGCGTGCGGGAACCCGGACGACATCGCGGCGGCGAACGACGCGCGCACGCTGGGGAATGCATCGGCCGGGACGTTCTACCCAGGCCTCGGGCTCTTTGCGGCCGGCCTCGTCGTATTCCTCGTCTCCCCCCAAGCCACGCCGACCGCCGAGTCGACCACCCCGGCGCTCCGGCTCGGAGCGCCAGGGGCGGACGTGGCCGGCCTGTCGGTGGGCGCGGCCTGGTAACCAGCCGCTACGCCGCCGGCCTCTTCCGCTCGGCGAGCAGCCCCCGCAAGGGCACGCTGTCGATCGGTGCTTCGCGGAGCCCCTCGCGCCGCAGGATCGCGTTGGCGGCGTAGAGCCCGGAGGTGAACGCGCCTTCCATGAGCATGCTGGGAATGGGGAGCGCCACCCAATCGCCGGCGAAATGGAGGTTCTCGAGCTCCGTCCCGGTGCTCGGCCGATCCTTCGCCATTCCGACGTGGAGGGCAGTGAAGTCGTCCCGCACGCGGTGGTGCTCGTGCTCGATCCGGAGCCCAGCGACCTCGGGGAAAAACTGCACCAGCTCCGCGAGCAAGGCGTCGCGAATGGCAGCGTCGTCGGGGAGG
>JAEUKE010000241.1 GCA_016794345.1 Myxococcales bacterium | reverse complement strand
CCGTCGCGACGGGCGCCCACCACACCTGCGCGGTCACGACCTCGGGCGAGACCCTCTGCTGGGGTGACGGCTCCTACGGCCAGCTCGGCCACGGCGTGCTCGAGCTGTCGTCGCAGCCGGTCGCGGTCCTCGGAGGTCTGTCGTTCACGAGGCTCGCCGCCGGGTCCCACTTCACCTGCGGCGAGCTGGCCACCGGCGGGGTGTATTGCTGGGGCAGCGCCGACGTCGGTCAGCTCGGCGGCGGGTACGGCGGCATGGGCCTGCTCTCGGCGGTCCCGCTCCCGCTCGCGGCGCCTGCGAACTGAGCCGGCCGAGCGCGTCATTTCTTCTCGAACTCCACCACGCCGCCCTTTCGTTCCTCGACGATGGGCGGCCCGGACGGCGCCGGGCTCTCGTCGGACGTGTCCCACAGGTCGAAGCTCGTCGAGAGCCCCAGCGAAAAGAGCCCGTACGTCGTGAAGGTGGGCGCGTCTGTCAACGTGGCCACCCGCGCGCGCGTCGTGAGGTCGACCGACCACTGCTCGTAGAACCGCCAGCCCAGCCCGGCGCCGAGGTAGAGCTCGGTCCGGATGTTCGAGCCCTCCAGGCCGACCTCCCCTTGCCAGTACTCCTCGCCTTCGTGCGCGAGCGTGACGTCCACAAAGGGCGTCAGGACGCGATCGAGGAACGATATCGCGGCGCGGCTCGTCGCGTAGACCCGCACGGGCGCGCGGTACCCTTCCGCGTTTTCGTAAGCGTTGAGGAAGCCGATGCCGCTGACGCCCACCGTCACCGGCGTCTTCGATTGGGCCGCGGCGAAATAAGAGAGCCCGAAGCCCACGATCGGCACGAAGGTCCCCGTCCCGGCCTGCAGGTGCTGATGCCACTCCCCCTCCCGGCCGAGCGCGTACGGGTCGGGCTCGGTGCGGCCGACGGGGAACGAGAGCCCCAGCCGGAGCACGCCGACGAGATCGTCGTGCACGTGACCCAGCCTCGCGAGCAGCCACGGGTCGGTCGGGTCGACGAGCGTCTCGTCGTGGTGGTGGATGTCGTCGGGCACCTCCTTGGGGGTGCCGTCGAGCTCGGAATACGAGGGGCTCACGTCGGCGACGCGCAGCGAGAAACGTGTCTCCACCGCCAGCCAGGGCGTGAGCCCCAGCGACGCGTCGAGCACGGTCTCGGCGATGACCTGGTCGATGTGGTGGTTGTAGGGCGTGGGCTTCGGGCCCGCGCCGTAGCAGGCGGGCCCGAGATCGGGACAGTCCGCCACGTGCGAGACGCTCATCGGCACGACGGACTGCTCCAGGCGCAGCGTGAGCTCGCCTGGGTTGATGGCCCTCGCGATCGACCCGCCGACCGGCAGGTTGGGGTTCGTTCAGGCCGCTCAGGCCTCGGCGTAGCCGACGGTGGGCCACGCCACCGCGACGGCCACGATCGCCAGGTTCAGAAATCTCATTTCGCCTGCCGCGCCTTCTCGATGGTGGCCGAGAGCCCCGCCATGTCCAGACCGGTGACCGTCCCGACCTTTCGGCCGGCGCCGTCGAAGACGACGACGTAAGGCAGCTCCTTCACGCCCGTCAGGTAGCGCTTGGCGAGCGGCGTCTCCCAGTCTCCGATGTCGAGCTTGCGGTAGCCCAGATCGGGCGACTGTTCGACGAGCGCCAGGACCTTCTCGTCGAGCGTGCGACACGGCTCACACCACTTGGCCGAGAAGTCCACGATGGTGACCTTGCCCGCCGCCAGGTGGGGGGCGAGATCGACGACGTCTTCGCCGTCCATCGCGATCTGTTTCACGTCGAGCCCCTCCTTCGGCTTGGTCCACGGGAGGTAGTTGCCCTTTCCGGCCCCGACCACCAGGCTCCACTCCTCGTCTTTGGGCTTGCTGCTCGTCGCGAGGCCGAAGACGTCCACCCCCGGGTCGGCCACCACGGTCAACTCCGCGCGCCGCGCGTCGAACGCGGTCTTGTAGACGCCGTCCTTCGAGATGAGCGCGCGGGCCATGTCCTCTCCGCAGCTCGAGCAGTCCAGGTCTGTAAATGACACGATCGTTGTCTTTGCATCCTTGGGGATGCCGCCGCTGGCGCACCCGAACGTGAGCGCCGCGACAAGGACGGCCCAGAGCTTGGTCCTCATAGGATGCACGACTTCTAGCACTTCTACTTGGGGACGGCGGCGAGCAAGTCGCTCACCCACTTGCCGGCGACCTCACACGTGCCCGTGCCCTTCGCGCCGCCCGCGTCGAGCGCGTAGGGGCCGGCGACCACGACCACGTCGCGGCTCCGCTTCTTCACCACCACCGGGCCGAGGTCGGCGCGTGCGCGGCAGGCGCGCCCGAACTCGCCCTCGAGCACGCGCGTGAGCTCGTCGGCGTCTGCCTGCGTGTCCATCCGCGTGAAGAGGGCCAGCGCGTGCTCGTTCGTGGCCTTCTTGCGTGCCACCACATACCGGTCGCCCCCCCAGCCGGCTGCGGCCTTCGTGGCGACCTTTCGCGCCGTCCACTGCTCGAGCATGAGGCGAAGCCCGAGCTCGCCGTTCACGTCCACGATGGCCGCCTCGAAGCCCTCCCCGAGCGCGCTCACGGACGGCGCGGGCACGACCACGGGCTGCTCTTTGACGAAATATTTCTCGGGGTGCAGGATCTGCTCGGTCGACGCCGGCAGCTCTTTGTAGGCCCCGTCTATCGCGCGCCAGCCTCCGTGTTTGCGGAGCGCCTGCGCGAACGAGAAGCCGTCCGTGTAAGGCGCGATGAGCGAGCCGATCAACACCGGCGGCGTCTGCGCGCCCACGGTGCTCATGGACGTGGAGAGCAGAAACGAGGCCTGGAGGGCGTCCTCGTCGACCGAAAAGGCGCTCCCGAACGCGATGTCGAAGCCCGCCGACGTCGCGTCCCCCTCGACCAACATCTGGATCGCGGTCGACCTGTCGGTCTCGCCCTCCCGGTAATCGAGGAGCGGCCCTATCGAAAACGACTGATCTTGCAGGGCGTGGACGAGCTCGTGGGGCAGCGTCTCTTGCCGCTGGTCGTCCTCGAGATCGTCGAGCAGGTACATGGTCTTGTCGTCGGGATCGTAGAAGCCGGCCACGCGCGCGGAGACGAGCTTGAGGAGCCCCTCCTCGACCGCGTAGCCCACGGGGATGAGACCAAGCGCCCGGAGGACCTCGCCCTGGAGATCGATGACGCCGGCCGGGATCTCCTCCGCGACCTTTTTCTTCGTCTTCGCGAGCAACGCGTCGCGGCCGAGCGACGTCACCCGGACGCGCTCCTTGATCGGGAGCTCGCGGGTCGTCGCCACCGCCTTGAGGACCTCGCGCAGCTCGGGATCGTCCGCGTCGGTCGAGACGGGGGCGCCCGGAGGCTCCTCGCTCGACGCGGCGAGCGCCGCGGTGGCCGCGGCCGGGCGCGAAGGCTCGGCCGGCGACGGGGGGATCGGCGGAGCGATCTCCTGGGAGGTGCCACACGCCGTCGCGACGATCGCGAGGATCGACAGCGCGCGGGCTCTCACGCGGCTCCGGCCGTACGGATGGCGTCGATGGCCGCGCGGTAGGCGCGCACCCAGGCGTCCCGCGGGGCGGCGTCCGGGAGCCTCTTGCGCGCGCCGAAGACCGCCGAGCCGGCGACGAGCGCGGTCGCGCCGGCCTTGGTGACGAGGGGCGCCGTCTCCGCCGTGATGCCGCCGTCGACCTCGATGACGACCTCGTGATCGAGCTTCTCGCAGAGATCGCGGAGCCGCTCGATCTTCGGGAGCGCGAGCGGCATGAACGCCTGCCCGCCGAAGCCCGGATTCACCGTCATCACGAGGATCTGATCGCAGAGGGGCAGCGCGTAGCGCACGGCCTCCTCGCTCGTGTGCGGGTTCAGGACGACGCCCGCCTTGCAGCCCAGCGAGCGGATCTGCTCGAGCGTCCGGCAGAGATGGGTCGACGCCTCGACCTGCACGAGGATGCGGTCGGCCCCCGCCTTCGCGAAATCCGCCACGTAGCGCTCGGGCTCCACGATCATCAGGTGCACGTCGAGCGGCTTCCTGGTGACGCGGCGGATGGCCTCGACGACGATTGGGCCGATCGTGATGTTCGGCACGAAGCGTCCGTCCATCACGTCCACGTGGATCCAGTCTGCGCCGGCTTCGTCGACCGCTTGCACCTCCGCGCCGAGGATCGCGAAGTCGGCCGAGAGGACGGAGGGAGCCACGAGCGGGGTAGTGCGCTCTGCCATCGAGGTCGCGTAGGCATACCCCGTGGAGCGCCCCACTGCTACTCTCGGACGGCCGATGCAGACGAGGCCGCTCACCAAGTCGGACTACGATCAGATCGTGCGGGTCATCGACCAGTGGTGGGAGGGCCCGACGAGCGCGCTGGCGCACCCGATCTTCTTCTACGAGCTCGGACGGCTGGCGCGTGTGGTCGAGACCGAAGATGGCCTCGTGGGCTTTCTCTTCGGCTTCGTCACCGAGGCTCACATCGGGTACGTCCACCTCGTGGGCATCCACCCGCACCACCGGCGCCGCGGTGTAGCGCGGCTGCTCTACACCTCCTTCGAGCAGGCCTGCCGCGAGGCCGGCTGCACCGGGCTCAAGGCCATCACGACACACGGAAACGAGGGCTCGGTCCGGTTCCACCAGGCCCTCGACTGGACGATCACGGAGGTCGTGGACTACGCGGGCCCCGGGCGTGGCCGCGTCGTGTTCGAGAAGTCCTTGCTCTGAGCCGCGCCCGCGGGCACCGCGCTCCCGTGGTAGGCTGATGACGTCACGGCAGGAGGTGCCCGGTGTGGCTTCGTCCCTTGGCTTTCGCGATACTCGGCGTGCTCGCCGCGGCGTGCGCCGAGAGCGACCCCATCGGGGGAGCGGGCGGCCAAGGCGGCGACGCGAGCAGCGGCGGCGGTGACCCATCACCTGCAACGACCACCTCGACGGGCGAGACTTGCTCCGAAGCCCCCTGCAAGCTCACGTCGCCCCAGTGCGGCTGTGACGCAGGCGGGGCGTGCTCGATCGACGAGGCAGGCGAGCGCGTCTGCATCCCGGCCGGAGCCGCAGGGCAAGGCGCCCCCTGTGCGACGAGCTCGAGCTGTCAGCCCGGAGCCATGTGTGTCGGCTACGGCGCCGGCCTCCTCTCCTGCGCGGAGTTCTGCGAGACCGACGCCGACTGCCAGGCGCCCGGCGGCCTCTGCGCCATCACGCTCGGAAGCGCGCCCGGGGTCACCCTCTGCTCCGACGACTGCGACCTGGCGACCAACGCCGGCTGCCAGGTCGCAGGGCTCTCCTGTCAGTTCGCCCTTCGGGGGACCGACCCGTTCACCCTGTGCGCCCCTGCGGGCGCGGGCACACAGGGCACCGCCTGCGCGGACACCTCGGATTGCGCGGCCGGCTTCCTCTGCCTCGCGACGCAGGTGGACGAGCGCTGCTTTCAGTGGTGCGATGTGGCGGCGCAAGACTGTCCAGGCGGGCTGACCTGTCAGCCAGTCCAGATCGAGGCGGGTGTCCCCCTCGTCATCGGAGGCACCTCGTACGGAGCCTGCACCTGATTTGCTCGAGCGGGGTTCCGGCCCCGGTCGAAAGGGTGATTGAGAAATGCCGGAGTCGTATCGTCCACCCCCTGGGCCCGAGGTTCCCGTCGCCGAAGAGCTGGCCGAGATCGGCATCTTCGGCGGACTCGACGACTCGACCCTCGAGAACTTCGTCCGCAAGCTGCCGCTCATCCGGCTCGGCCCCGGGGAGGTCGTCTTTCGCGAGGGCGATCAGGGCCGCGAGCTCTTCGTCCTCTTGCAGGGCGAGATCGAGGTCGTGAAGCAGTCGAAGAGCCTCCGCGAGACGCGCGTCGCGCTGCTCGGCCCCGGGGATTGGTTCGGGGAGATGTCCATCCTCGACATCATGCCGCGCTCGGCGACCGTCCGCGCGCTCGCGCCTTCCAGGCTCCTGCGCCTCTCGGCGCAGGACCTCGACACGCTCTATCGCAAGGACATGAAGGCCTACGCGATCATCGTGCTCAACATCGCGCGCGAGATGTCGCGCCGGCTCCGCGTGGCGGACGGCATCCTCGCCGACCTCATGACCAACCTCGCCGACACGTACTCACACGCGAAGCGCTGACGCGCCCTCGCCCTCCCCCCTCACGAGGTGAGGGGGGCCGGGGGGGTGAATCCACAGGGACAGACCGACCAAGCGCTCCGGCCCTGCGGCTTCTCCTTCCGTCAGAGCGGATCGAGCCCGGGCGGCCTCCGCGTCGGGAGGATGTCGTCGATCTCGACCACCTCCTCCGGCAGCAGCGCGAGCGCGACCGGCGTGGTCGACACCTTCCAGATCTTCTCCACGTACTCGCGGATGGACCTGTCGCTCGAGAACTTGCCCGAGCGGGCCACGTTGCGGAGCGCCATCGTCGTCCACCGCTCCTCGTCGGTGTAGGCCGCCGACACGTCCGCCTGACAACGCACGTAGTCCGCGTAGTCACCGAGGACCAGGTAGCTGTCGCGGCCGAGGAGCTCGTTGACGAGCGGCGCGAACACCTCGCGGTCCCCCCGTGAGAACACGCCGGAGGCGATCTGATCGATCGCCTCCGCGAGCTCCGGATCGCTCCGGTAAACGGCGCGCGGATCGTAGCCTTCGGCCCAGCGCTGCTTCACCTGCTCCGTCGTCATCCCGAAGAGGAAGAAGCTCTCCTTGCCGACCTCTTCGAGGATCTCGACGTTGGCGCCGTCGAGCGTCCCGATGGTGATGGCGCCGTTCATCATGAACTTCATGTTGCCGGTGCCGGAGGCCTCCTTGCCGGCGGTGGAGATCTGCTCGGACAGGTCCGCGGCCGGGTAGAGGCGCTGCGCGTTCTTCACGTTGAAGTCCGGGAAGAAGACCACCGACAGGCTCTGCCGGGCAATCGGGTCCGCAGCCACGGCCTCCGCCACGCCGTGGACGAGCCGGATGATGAGCTTCGCCATGCGATAGCCCGGCGCTGCCTTGCCCGCGAAGATCACCGTGCGCGGCGTGATGCCCGCGGTCTGCCCGCGGCGGAGCCGGTTGAAGAGCGTGATCGTGTGCAGGAGGTTCAGGTGCTGCCGCTTGTACTCGTGGATCCGCTTCGCCTGGACGTCGAAGAGGCTCTTCGGATCGACGACGACGCCGAGCCGAGCCTTGAGCAGCGCGGCGAAGCGCTCCTTGTTCTCGAGCTTGGTCGCGCGGAACGCCGCGCGGACCTCGGGATCGTTCTCGAAGGCCTCGAGGCGCTTGAGCTCGCTCAGGTCTTTCGCCCAGTTGTTGCCGATGCGTCCGCACAAGAGCGACGCGAGGCCCGGGTTCGCCTCGATCAGGAACCGGCGCGGGGTCACGCCGTTCGTCACGTTCAGGAACTTCTCCGGCCACATCTCGTAGAAGTCGCCGAGCACGTCGTGCCGCAAGAGCTCCGAGTGGAGCGCCGCGACGCCGTTGACGGCGAAGCTCGCCACCACCGCGAGGTGCGCCATGCGAACCGAGCGCTCTCCGCTCTCGTCGATGAGGCTCATCCGGCGGATGCGCGCCTCGTCCCCCGGGAAGCGCTTTCGCACCTCCTCCAGGAAGCGCCTGTTGATCTCGTAGATGATCTCGATGTGCCGCGGCAACAGCTCCGAGAACAGCGACACCGGCCACCGCTCGAGCGCCTCCGGCAGGAGCGTGTGGTTCGTGTACGCGAACGTCTTGGTGGTGACCGCCCAGGCCTCGTCCCAGGTGAGATCGTGCACGTCGACGAGGAGGCGCATGAGCTCTGCAACCGCGACGGACGGGTGCGTGTCGTTCAGCTGCAGGACGTATTTGTCGGCGAAGCCGCGCACGTCGTGATCGGCCTGCTGGAAGATGCGGAGCATGTCGCGCAGCGTGCAGCTGACCATGAAGTACTGCTGCGAGAGCCGGAGCCGCTTGCCGGCAAGCGCCTCGTCGTTCGGGTAGAGGACCTTCGAGATCGTCTCCGACGAGACCTTCTGCTCCACGGCGCGCGTGTAGTCGCCCTGGTTGAACGAGCGGATGTCGAGCGCCTCGTGGGCCTCCGCGCGCCACAGCCGGAGGAAGTTCGCCGTGTTGACGCGGTAGCCGAGGATGGGCGTGTCGCACGCGACGCCGCGCACCGTCCGCTCGGGCTTCCAGACGGCTCGGAACCGACCGCTCTCGCTCTCGTGATCGACGTAGCCACCCAGCCCGACCTCGAACCCGATCTCGGGCCGCGGGATCTCCCAGGGGTTGCCGAGGCGCAGCCAGTTGTCCGCGATCTCCACCTGCCAGCCGTCTTCGATCGTCTGATCGAAGATGCCGAACTCGTAGCGGATGCCGTACCCGATGGCCGGGATCTGCAGCGTGGCGAGCGAGTCGAGGTAACAGGCCGCGAGGCGGCCGAGACCGCCGTTCCCCAGCCCCGGCTCCTCCTCGCGCTCCAACAGCTCGTCCAGATCGAGCCCGAGCTCGCTCAACGCTTCGGCCACCTCGGCGCGGATGCCGAGGTTCACGAGGTTCACGCCGAGCTGCGGGCCGAGCATGAACTCGGCGGACAGGTAACAGACCGTGCGGGCGCGCGTCTGGAGGTAGGTCGCGCTCGAGTTGACCCACCGCAGGAGGAGCCGGTCGCGAACCGTGTACGCGAGCGCCATGTAGAGATCGTGCGGCGTCGCGACCTCTGGGAACCTCCCCATCAGGTAGAAGAGGTTCTCCAGGAACGACTGCCGGATGCTCCCCACGCCGAGCCCGGTTCGCACCGAGCCGGCAAGGGAGGGACGCGACGGAGGAGCCTTGGGGGGTTCGGTGCTCACAGCGCGCGAATCTACCAGGCATCGGGCGAGCCGTCGCACCGCGACGAACGACCGGGGCGCGGCCGGAACCTCGCCGATGGACCGCCAGCTCCAAGCAACTCTCTCGAACCCATCCTTCGGTGGATCATTCTTGTAGGCGCCCGCGAAGTCCGCGATCCTCGACGCGGCTGGGACCAGGGAGGTGGCACAGTGAAAAGGCTAGGCAGGTTCGTAGCGATCTTGGCTTGCAGCGCATCGGCTTGCGACGGTGATGGCACAGCCGTTGCCCCCCCGATGAGGCATTCATGACGGCCACAGCGCCTTCAACTTTGCGGCAGCAACGGTCTACTCGACGACTCCGAAAACCTGCACGACCGTCGCCGACTGCCCGGGCCTCGGCGGCGATACGGCCGCGGTCTGTAACACGCCCAGGGGAGGCGGCACGAAGCGGTGCACCGACCCTCACCTTTCGCAAGTCGCCAGCCAGATCTGGAGCGCCAAGGTCGACGGCACCTTGAAGCCATTTGGTGCCGCTCGAGCCAAGCCCTTCGTTTACAACACGAACAGCGCGAGCGCACAGGTCCGCTGCGAGGTGAGCCCCATGACCCTCGCCTACGATTGGTTCACGAGCACGACACGCAACGTGAAGACGACGGTCGAGAGCTGGGGATGTGGGTCGGACTCCGTCGACGGTTTCGTGCAGGACTACAACGTTCGGCTCAAGAACGTCTTTATCGTGCTGCTCGGCTACGCGGGCGCCTATGGGACGCCAGTCAACTTCGTGGAGGCGCCGTGAGCAAGCATCTTCTGCTGCTCTTGGTAGCGGGCGTGATCGCCTGCAGCGAAGTCCAGACCCCGCCAGAGCCGAACGCGGGCGGGGGCGGTATGGGCGGAGCTGGCGGCGAGGCCCCGCCAGCTTGCCCGGAGATGCCAGCCACCTGGCCCATGGTCGCCGTGCCCGACAGCCTCGGCGGCTACTTCTGCATCGACAGCCGCGAGGTCACGAACGAGCAGTATGCCGCGTTCCTGGCCACCAACGCGAGCCCGGCTCTACACCCTCAGTGCGCGGGCATCACGGACTTCAACCCCAAGGCGCTGTGGCCGCCCGCACCCGAACGGATGCGCTATCCCGTGGTTGCCGTTACCTGGTGTCAGGCGCAGGCATTCTGCTTGGCAAATGGCAAGCGTCTTTGTGGAGAAGAAGGGACGGGGCTTGTTCGCGAGTACGAAGACGGCCTGGTCCCTGGAGAATGGCAGATGGCTGGAGAAATGTACCTAGCCTGCTCCCAGGGCGGATCCAGCTCGTATCCCTATGGTAACGAGCTGGAGCCCGGCCGATGCAACGACAGCACGGGAGAAGCCGTCCCCGCGGATCTGGAGACGACCTGTGAAGGAGGCTACCCGGGGATCTACTTCCTTTACGGCAATGTGTTCGAATGGGAGGGCGCCTGCAACTTCATCAAGGGCGACAATCACTCGCAAACTTGCTCGATGCGAGGGATGTACCTCAACGGCAATGGCTGCCTGTCGACCGGCGCCCCCAGTATCAACGGCGAGGGCGTGAATGACTGGAGTCACTTCCTCGGCGTGCGATGCTGCGCCGACACGCTGCCCCTTTAGGGCTCGACTCAACCCGCGCCCCGGCACTCACTCGCTATCGAAGGCCTCGCTCGTCCCGAGCGCCTCGGGCAACGGCGTTTCCCCCGACGAGGCCGCCCGTTTCCGCGCCACGAGGGCCACGAGCTCTTCCAACGTCACCCCGAGCCGAGCTGCCGTTTCGGCAGCGAGCGAGGTCTTGGCGACCCCCGGCACGAACGCGTACGTGGGCCGGCTGCGTTCGTCGATCGCCGCCTGGAGGAACTCCATCCCCACGGCAGGCGGGCTCTCGGCCAGGTCCGCCGCAAACGAGAGGAAATGCGTGGTGACGAAGACCTGCGGCCTGAGCTCGGTCAAGAGCTCGAGCACGAGCCGGATGAGCGCCTCCGCCTCCGAGGGGTTCGTCCCCGAGCAGAGCTCGTCGATCAGCGCGAGATCCCCCGGGGCCACCTCCTCGAAGAGCTCGCGGATGCGCGCGAGCTCGGTCCCGAGGCGCCCTTCCCGTTGACCGGCGGTGACCTCCTGGAACAACGACAAGAAGAGCCCCTCCGTCCAGTGCAGGCGGGCGCTCCGGGCTGGCACGAAGAAGCCGTTCTGCGCGAGGACCTGCGTGATCCCGAGCGCCTGGAGGAGGCGCGTCTTCCCGCCCGAGTTCGGCCCCGTGATCATGACGATGATGTCAGCCGACCGGCTCTCCAGATCACACGGCTTGGGTGAGGCTCGCCCCTCCAGCAAAAGCGGGTTGAAGAGACCGTGGTAGGCGCGCGCCCCCTCCCGCGCGAGCTCCGGCAGGCACACCGCGAGCCCTCGCTCGAGCGCCAGATCACGAAAGCCCAAGCAGCCGAGGTACACCTCGATATCGGCCGTGAGCTGCAGGAGCTCGACCACGCGGTGCTCGTAGGGAGAAAACGCCTGGTCCAGCGCGCGCGACAGGAGCTCGATCTCCCCGAAGTGGTAGCCGCGAGCCCAGAGCACGATGCGCGTGAAGAATCGGCCGACGGGCGTCCGGTAGAAGGGGCTGTCCTTCGCTTCGCGCGCCTCGATCATCGAGAAGCCGCGCACCGTGCCGTCGCTCCCGACGCGCAGGCGGAGGTCGACCGTGGCGAGCCCGTCTTCGTAGTCGAGCAGCGAGCAGAGCTCGCGGAACGCCGGCATCGCCGCGAGAGCCTGCCCGTAGGTGCGGAGCCGGGCGAGCCCCGAGCTCGCCTGATCGAAGCGCGCCTCGAGGCCCAGGACCACGTCTTTCAGGGCGCGCAGCGTCGCGACTCGGTGTTGGTGCTGCTCGAGGTACGAGCCGTGGGCCGGCGTCATCAAGAGCTCACGAAGTGCTCGGAGCTCCACGTAGGTCCGCTCGAGCTCGGCCCGACAGGCGGGGCCCTGCACCAGCTCCTCCAGGACCGCGCGGCGAAACGCCACGGTCTCCGGGCGACGAGGCGGGTGAGCGACGACGCGCGTGGTGTAGGCGGGGTCGACCTCGATGCGCTGGCCGAGCGCGGAGACACGGAAGATCCTCCGCACCAGCTCGTCGAGGAACAGCCCGTCCGCGAAGCGCGCGGGATCGAAGCTCGTCGGGCAGGGGGTGGCTTCGGCCACGAGCAGCTCGAGCACCGAGCCCCCCTCACCCGCGGCGAAGGCGAACACGATCGCGTCGCGCACCCGCTTGCGATCGAGCCGGAGCGTCGGGACTTCGGAGAGGAGGTCGGGGATCTCGGGCGCTGTCACCGGCGGGGTCGGACAAGCGTAGCGCGGACGAGTTCCGCGCGATCAGCCGACGAACTCGCCGATCGACTCCGAGGGGTGGAGGCTCTCGTAGACGCGGGCGCGCGCGACGCTCACCCGATCGTCCGCGAACGCGCTCTCCGCGACGCGGTAGAGCCACTCCGCCAGGCGCTCGGAGGTGGGCGTGAACGGGAAGACCGCGATCTTGATGCCGCCCGGGTGCTCGTTTCGCGCGCCGCCCAGCTCGCCCGAGAGGCTCGGCTGGGGTGTGCCCAGGTTGCCCATCGTCTCTCGGCGCGACGCGACGAGCGCCTCGCCCAGGGGAGCGAGCAGCGCACGCGTCTCCGACCAGGTGGTCTCGCCGATGGCCAGGCTGTGGTCGAGCAGCTGATGCACGGGCACGAGCACGCGCTCGTGGAGCAGATCGAAGTCCACCACGAAGCCCTCCTTGTCGAGGGTCTTCGCCTGCATGCTGACCTCGAGCTTCCAGGTGTGGCCGTGCACGGAGATGCAGGGCCCGGCGTGCCCGCGGACGTGGTGCGCGAAGTGCGCGTGGATGCCGGTCGTCGCGACGTACATGGCTAGCCGCGGTAGATCACGCGCGAGACGTCGTTCTCGCGCAGGACGAGCTGGGTGAGACCCGGCAGCGAGGGCGCGAGCCGGTCCCAGATCCAGGTGACGAGCACCTCGCTCGTCGGGTTCTCGAGCCCTTCGATGTCGTTCAGGTAGTGGTGATCGATGCGGTCGAAGAGGGGCTTCATGGCCTTCTCGATCTCCGCGAAGTCGAACACCCACCCGGTGGCGGGGTCCAGCCGGCCCTCGACGTGGATGTCGAGGTAGAAGGCGAGACCGTAGACGTTGCCACAGGGGTGCCCGGCGGGGACCTTGGGGAGCCGCCGCGCGGACTCGAAGCGCACCGTGTGCACCAGCTCGTACACGCCGCTTCCTTGTCGGGAACTCGCGCCGCTCATGTCGCGCTCCATTACCACAAACCTCGCGTACCGGTAGCGCGGCCCCATAAGATGCCCGGTTCGCATGTCGAATCCCCCTGAGCGCCGGGTGCGTGGAGTCCTCTTCGTCGACTACGTCCGGATGGCCCGCGGGAAGAAGGACGTGCGCTGGGGCGAGCACCTCGAGCAGGAAGATCTGTTGCTGCTCGCGCAGAAGATCGACCCCGAGGGTTGGTACCCGATGGAGACCTTCGAGCGGCTGGGCGTCGCCATCTTGAAGGAGGTCGCGCTCGGGCAGCTCGAGGGCGTGCGCATGTGGGGGCGCTTCCAGGTCTTCTCGGTCCGCAAGCAGTTCCCCACCCTGGTGGCCGAGGGCGAGCCGCGAGAGACGATGATGCGCTTCGGGGTGCTCGCCGACAGCTTCTTCGACTACGGCGCGCTGGAGGTTCACGCGGTCGACGAAGATCACGCCACGGTCTTCATCCGCTACCAGATGGGCAAGGTGGCGGAGGAGACGGCGTCCTTCCAGACGATGGGCTTCTTCGAGGGCCTGCTCGAGGCCGCCGGCGCGAAGGAGGTCCACGCTCGTTTCTTGAGCAGGGCCTGGGCTGGGGACGAAAAGACCGTGCTGGACCTGCACTGGGCCTGACAGGGTGGAGAGACAGGCACGAGCTCCCACTCCGAAGTCTTCTGGCCGCCCTTTCACCCCCCCAACCCCCCTCGCTCACGAGCGAGGGGGGAGCTCAGGCTGCGCTGCCGCGCGGAGGTGACGCCGCCTCCGCGCGGCTCGCCTCCTCTTCGCCTTCGAGCGCGACCGCGACGGCCTCCTCGTCGGTCTCCCCCGCAGCGACGCTCTCGAGCGCGACTCGCAGGCGTGGGCTCGCGACCGCGTCGGCCGCCACCCGCACCCGCGTACGAGCGTCCTCGTCGCCGCGCTCGGCCAGGACCACCGCCGCTCCCAAGCGAACGTCCGGCGCGGCCTTCGGATCGGCCACGAGCTCGGTGAGCCGGTCTCTGTCGAGCGACGCGCTGCGGTAGTCGTTCCCCTTGCGCGCCAGCTGCCGCAGCGACTCGAGCCAAGATCCGACCGGCGCGCTCGCGCGCTCGAGCGCCGAAGCGGCGGCCCCATCCCCCGCGCGATAAGCAGTCAGCGCGGCGCGGACTCGGCTCGCGATCGCTTCGATCTGGTCTCGCTTGGCGACATGGAGCGTGGCCACGACCGTCGGCTCGGTGTCGGGCCTCACGAGGACCACGCGCGCGGCCTGGACCCGACCAGTGCCGAACACCTCGACCTCCACCCGCTCGACCTCGGAGAACGGCGTGAACGTGTAGCCACGACGCCCGATGCCGGGCTCGGCGTGCGAGACGCCGTCGACGCCGATGACCACGTCGGGCGTGCTGCGCGCGAACACCAGGCCAGCCCCGAGCGCCGCAAACGCCGCGACGCCGGCCGCGGCAGGGGAGAAGGCAGGGGAGGCGAGGAGCGCGGTCAGGACGGCCTGAGGGACGAACATCGTCATGAGCCCGAAGAGCATGACGAGCCCGATGAGCCCGACGGCGCCTCCTCCGAAGCCGATGAGCGCCTGCTCCGCCGGGGTCGCCAGCGGAATTCGCGCGCGACGCTGCGTGGTCCCGAGCCCCAGCTCGTCCAGCAGGGTCGCGCCCTCGCCCAGCGGGAGATCGATCATCATCGGGTCCCCGCCCTGGAGCTGCAGCTCGACCCGGTCGTGGGTCGGTTGGAGCACCAAGATCCCGCTCTCGATGTCGCGCTTGGCGATCCGCCGGCTCCCGACGACGAGCGCGTCGGGCTCTACCACCAACGCGAGGCCCTTCTCGCGCGAGCGCACCGCGCCCCACGTCCCGATGAGAGCGCCGAGCGCGACGAACAGGCCCATCGCCAGGCCGAACCAACTCGGCGGCCCACCCCCTCCCGGGCTCCAGGCCTTGCCGAGGGCGGTGAGTAGGATCGGCCCGGCGATCGGGATCGCGAGCGCGGTCGTGACGGCCCGGACGAGCGCGGCCGGGTGGCTGACGACGACGCGGACCGTTCGTCGAGGAGGAGAGTCGTTCGTCATGTCGCCCGCCCCTCGAAGCGTACACCCGAGATCGAGGGCGGCCAGCTCAGACGAGGCCGGGCCAGCCGCGCCCACGCGCCGCGAAGGCGCCCCGGAGCCGCTCGCTCACGTCGACGGGCAGCGCGCCCGCGCGCACCGCAGCGACCGCGCTCGCGAGGTGCTCGATCCGCGTGGTGCCCACGAGCGCGGTCGTGACGCCGGGCTGGAAGGCCGTGAAGCGGAGCGCAAGCTCGTCCCAGGCGAGCGGGGCAGGATCGAAGCCGAGCGCGTGCAGGCGATCCCAATAGACCGCGATGTCTTCGCGGTCGGGGCGGGTCGCGAACCGCCACGGGGCGTTTGCGAGCGGACGCTTCGCGAGGACGCAGAAGTCGCCTTGCGCCGCGCGCGCGATGAGCGCCAGGTTCGCCTGGTCGAGCGGGCTGAGGGAGCACTCGAGCACGCTGAAGGTCTCGCGCCGCTCCGCCGCCCACG
Source organism: Myxococcales bacterium (assembly GCA_016794345.1). Classification (GTDB taxonomy): domain Bacteria; phylum Myxococcota_A; class Polyangia; order Polyangiales; family Polyangiaceae; genus Xiheicaenibacterium; species Xiheicaenibacterium phototrophicum. Next base: position 5,285 of record JAEUKE010000241.1, on the reverse strand, counting down.
CGAGGCCCGCGCCTTCGCCCGAATAACCGGTGAGCCTCACCTTACCGGCCTCGCGCGCGCGGACGAGCGCGAGGGGAACGTCGCCTCGCTCGAGCGTCTGGAGATCACACGAGTGCAGCAGGAACCCGTCGAGCGGCTCGCGCCCGAGGCGGACGATCGCCTCCTCGATGCCCCTCGTCACGGCCGCCCCCGTCCAGTCCGCCGCGCCCTCGATACCGTAGCCGCCCTTCGTGAAGACGACCGCTCGGTCCCGCACACCGCGGAGCGCGCGGCCGAGCCGCTCCTCCGACGCGCCGTAGCTCCGCGCCGTGTCGAACACCGTGACGCCGAGGTCGAGCGCCGCCGAGACCAGCCGCTCGGCGTCCGCCTCCGACAACCTCGGGTCGTCGAGGCCCCCAGCCCCGAAGCCCACCTCGCTAAAGATGACAGTCACGTCAGTGTTTGCCGTCGTCGTCGCCGTGGCCACCGCCGGCGGAGAGCCCCAGCTCCGCGAGCCCGGCGAGCGCGGCAAAGCTCACCGGATGGAACGGCGGACGCGGCGTGATCGGCAGATCCGCCGTGCCCCCCCGCTCGACCAGGAGCCTCGCGCACGCGGCCAGGCAATATTTGCCCTGGCACCACCCCGTCCCGAAGCCCGTGTAGCGCTTCAGCGACTCGATGTCGTCATGCCCGCGCTCGATTGCCACCTCGATCTCGTGAACGGTCACGTCCTCGCAGCGGCAAGCGAGCGTCTTGGGCACGGTGGTTACTTCTGCTCGTCCTTCTTGTTGAGCAGCGCCTGCTTCTCGCGCCACTTCGCGAGGCGCTTCGTGTCGCGGGCCTTCTTCTTCTTGCGAACCATCGGTTGCTGCGGTGACGACATGGCTGTTTCTCTTTCTTTACTAGCGCTGCTCGAGCGGGACGTAGTCGCGGGCGTTTTCGCCGGTGTAGATCTGCCGCGGGCGGCCGATCTTCGTCGACGTCTGGTCGTGCATCTCCTTCCAGTGCGCGATCCAGCCGGGGAGCCGACCGAGGGCGAAGAGCACGGTGAACATGTTCGTGGGGAACCCGAGCGCGCGGTAGATGATGCCGCTGTAGAAGTCGACGTTCGGGTAGAGCTTGCGGTCGATGAAGTAGGGGTCGCTCAGGGCCGCCTCCTCCAGTCGCTTCGCGATGTCGAGGAGCGGGTCCTGGATGCCGAGCTTGACGAGCACCCGGTCCGCCGCCGCCTTGATGATCTTCGCGCGAGGGTCGAAGTTCTTGTAGACGCGGTGGCCGAAGCCCATGAGCCGGAAGGTCGACGTCTTGTCCTTCGCGAGCTTCACGAACTTCTGCACGTCCCCGCCGTCCGCGCGGATCTGCTCGAGCATCTCGACCACTTCCTGGTTGGCGCCGCCGTGGAGCGGGCCCCAGAGGGCGCAGATGCCGGCGGCGATCGAGGCGAACAGGTTCGCCTGCGCGCTGCCGACGAGGCGCACCGTGGAGGTGGAGCAGTTCTGCTCGTGGTCCGCGTGGAGAATGAGGAGCAGGTTGATGGCGTCGCGGATGTCCGGGTCGACCTCGTACGGCTCGGCCGGCACGCTGAACATCATGTTCAAGAAGTTCGAGCAGTAGTCGAGGTGGTTCTGCGGGTAGACGAAAGGCTGCCCGACGGACTTCTTGTACGAGTACGCGGCGATGGTCGGCACCTTCGCGAGGAGGCGCGCGATCGTGATGTCGAGCACGGCCTTGTTCTGCACGTCGAGGGCGTCGGGGTAGTAGCTCGAGAGCGAGCACACCATCGACGACAGGATGGCCATGGGGTGCGCCGTCGACGGATAGCCGTCGAAGAAGCGCTTCATGTCCTCGTGAATGAGGCTGTGTCGCGTCAGGCGGGTCGTGAACTTGTCGAGCTCCGCCTTGGTCGGCAGCTTGCCGTAGATGACCAGGTAACAGACCTCGACGAAGCTCGACTTCGCGCCGAGCTGCTCGATCGGGTAGCCCCGATAGCGGAGGATTCCCTGCTCGCCGTCGAGGAACGTGATCGCGCTCGTCGTCGACGCGGTGTTCATGAACGCCGGATCGAGACAGACGTATCCGGTCTTGGCGCGGAGCGACCCGATGTCGACGCCACGCTCTTGCTCGGTTCCCACGACGACGGGCAGCTCGTAAGTCTGCTCGCTCCCCCCAACGTTCACCGTCAGCTTGGCCTGCTCTTGCATCCTTGATCCTCTTCCTGGAGCGGTCAGCGTTCTCAGCGCGCGCTGGCGGCGCGTACGCTAGCACGGGACCCGTTTCAAGAACTCAACTTCGCTTCGTGGTCGTCTCGAACCGGATACCTGATAAAACGAGCAATTGTGGTGTCCCTCGAGGAGTTCCCCGACCAGTTCCGGGTCTACGGTGCCCACGCCGGGCACCCCCGGGCGCGAGAGCTGGCGGCCCAGGTCCACGAGCTTTTGTTCCGCTACGCAGCCGAGGTCGTGGCCGCGTACAAGCTCTGCCCCTTCCTCCACAACGTGGATACCGGGATGGGGGCGGTCGGGATCGTCCTCGATGTCGAGCCGAATGTAGAGACCGGGGTCGCCGCCGTCGAGGACTTGGGGGCGAACGTCTTGCACCTGGTCTACCCCCTGCACCGGGCGGGCTCGCCGGCGTTCGAGCGCTTCGGCTCGAAGCTCTCACAGGAGCTCGGCCGACGCCTGAAGGACCCCCTCGTCCACGCCACGTTCCACCCCGACCTCACGGGTGGCACGGAGAACGCCCACCGGATGGTGGGCCTCATCCGCCAGGCCCCCGACCCCTTCGTGCAGTTCATCCCGCCCGGGCTCCACGAGGGGGGCACCGTCTTCGCCGGGGCAGAGGTGCCGAGCGAAGGGCGGGCCGAGGCGACCTATCGTCGTCTCATGCAGGGTCCCCCCGAGCGAGGTCCCGCAGATGAGGTCCTCTCCAGGCTCGAGGCGCTCCGCACAGCGCGGCGTGAGCGCTACTCGAGCCTAGCGGAGGAAATCAGCCGACAGCTTCTTTGATCGCCTTGATCGGACGCGCGCGGACCGACTTGCTCGCCGGCTTCGCGGGGAACGTCATCGGCGCCTTGGTGAAGGGGTTGATGCCCTGGCGCGCCTTCGTCGCGGGCTTCTTGACGACGCGGAACTTGGCGAAGCCCGGCAGCGTGAAGATGCCGTTCTTCTTGAGCTCCTTGTAGCCGACGTCGGTGAGCGCATCGAGAATCGCCTTCACCTGCTTGCGCGACACGTCGCCCGCAGACTCCACGACCGCATTGATGAGCCCGCTCTTGCTGAGCGCAGCGGCCTTCTTCGTGCTCGCAGTCTTCTTGCCAGCCATGACTCTCCTCTCACGGAAACGCCTAGGTTTTCCGTATTTCGCGCGGACTACATCACAAGAGCCGATCGGGCAACAAGGACAAACTTGCAAGAAAACCCGCCCTAGGAGCGTTTTTCTTGGGCCGCCGCCCCGCCGACGCTCAACCGGCGCATGCGCCATGCGTCACAAAAACCCGATTTTTAAGCCAGTTTCGGCGAGTTCGTTGTGCGACAATCCCCCCATGCTCGGCCCGCGAACGCTCGCCGCCGCCGTCCTCGCCGCCCTCGTCGCGCTGGCGCCCGTCGCCTTCGCGGCGCCGACCGCGAAGGACAAAGCCGAGGCGAAGCAGCTCTGGACCAAGGGAAAGCAAGCCTCGGTTCGCAGGAAACACGACGAGGCGGCCGCGAGCTTCCGCGCCGCCAACGACCTCGACCCGAAGGCGCAATACCAGCTCGATCTCGGGCGTGCGCTCGTCGAGACCGGCGCGCTCGTCGAGGCCGAAGAGGTGCTCTCCGGTGTCGTCGACACCACCGAGCCGAACACGCAGAAGGCGAAGGCGGTCGCCAAGAAGCTCGTCAGCGACCTGGGCGCGCGCATCCCCACGCTGAAGATCGTCGTGCGCGGGCCCGACGCCGCGAAGGCCAGCGTGAAGGTCGACGGCAACGCCGCGCAGACCGACAAGGATCTGCGCTTCGATCCGGGCTCGCACGAGATCCAGGCGAGCACGCCCGCGGGCGGCGAGGCCAGCCAGTCGATCACGCTCGCGGAGAAAGAGAACAAGACCGTCACGCTCACGCTCTCGCCGCCCAAGGTGGTGGAGGCGCCCAAGGCCGAGGAGTCGGGCTCCGGCGGCAACATGATCCCCGCCGCCATCTCCTACGCGGTGGGCGGCGTCGGCCTCGGCGTCGGCGCGGTCCTCGGCGTGCTCGCCTTCCAGAAGACGAGCGAGACGGAGGAGCTCTGCGGCGGCAAGGTGTGCCCGCAGGAGTACGCGGACGAGGTCGGGACCGCGCAGGACTACGGCACCGGCTCCACGGTCGCGTTCGCCATCGGCGGCCTCGGGGTCGCCGCCGGGCTCATCCTCACCTTCACCGTCGGAATGAGCGGAGACTCGCCCGAGGCCGACGCGGAGAAGAAGGAGGCCCACGTCGAGCCGGTGGTGGGTCCGGGGTACGTGGGAGTCCAGGGCTCGTTCTGATCAGCAGTCTGCGGAGCCCCCCCCAATGGATCACTCGGCGCCCGCTGACGGGAATGCCTCCTCGACGAACCGCTGGCGCGCGCGTCGGCGCGCCTCGTCGAAGTCCACGTAGCCGGATGGGATACGCCGTCCCCCAGCAATGGGCGAGGTCGGATGTGTCCAGGATGCACGCGCCGCCACCTTCAACGAACAGGTCCTTCGCGACTGGCAGCTCCGGTACGTGCAGAGGCACGGGGCTGTAAGGCAGCTCCTCCCAAGAAACGCCGAGGATGTCGCCGCCGTTGCCCCAGCACCACACCTCGCCATTGACGAGCAAGGCACAGGCGCGCTGGTCGCCAGCGTCGACTTTCTGCGCCGGCAGCGGGAGGTCAATGATGAACGAATCGTAGCTCAGCAGCGAAAGGTCGGCCTGCCCGAGCTGGCCAAACTTGTTGCCGCCGAAGCAGTAGACCTCCGCGCTGTCGAGCAGGTAGCAGACGACATTGTGGTTTGCTTCGCCGGTAACCACCCGACCCGGAGCGGGGTACAGCGTCGGCACGTCGATCTCGAGCCCGCCCCAGTAGAAGAGTGACCCGTGCCGATCGATGGCAACGCCGTGGCTCTCCATGCTGACCGACACGGCATCACGCACCGGGAGCACGAGATGTTGCTCTGGTCCTGGTCCTCGGCCCTTCCCGTCGCCCGCCTCCCAGGGATTGATCTCGTTGCCCCAAACCAGCAGCTCGCCTTGCGCGTTGATTCCCAAGGAAACGCCCACTTCACCCGGCGCAATCGCGACCAAGCAAGACGCCGATGGCACCAGCTCGGG
>JAEUKE010000018.1 GCA_016794345.1 Myxococcales bacterium | reverse complement strand
GGGCGCGGGCCGGCCTGGTCGAACTCGCTCTTCGAGGACAACGCCGAGTTCGGGCTCGGGTTCCGTCTCGCGGCGGACGTGCACCAGGGCGTCGCGCGCCGCCTCGCGCTCGAGCTGCGCGGCGCGCTCGGGGCCGACCTGGTCGATGCGATCCTCGAGGCACCCCAGCGGCGCGAGAGCGAGATCCGCACCCAGCGCGCGCGCGTTCGCGAGCTGAAGGAGCGGCTCGCGTCGCTCTCCAGCCCCGCGGCCGTCGAGCTCGCCTCCGTCGCGGACCATTTCGTTCGGCGTAGTGTCTGGCTCGTCGGGGGCGATGGCTGGGCTTACGACATCGGCTCGGGCGGTCTCGACCACGTGCTCGCGAGCGGCCGCGACGTGAACGTCCTCGTGCTCGACACCGAGGTCTACTCGAACACCGGCGGTCAGGCCTCGAAGGCGACGCCGCTCGGCGCGGTCGCGAAGTTCGCCGCGGCGGGCAAGCCCATCGGCAAGAAGGACCTGGCGCTCCAGGCCATCGCGCACGGAAACGTGTACGTGGCGCGCGTCGCTTTTGGTGCGAACCCACAGCAGACCTTGCTCGCGCTCCGCGAGGCCGAGGCGTACCCGGGGCCATCGCTCGTCATCGCCTACTCCCATTGCATCGCGCACGGCATCGACATGAAGTACGGGCTCCGCCAGCAAGCCGCCGCGGTGAGCAGCGGGTATTGGCCGCTCGTTCGCTACAACCCCGAGGTCCGCGTCTCGGGCGAGACGCCGTTCGTCCTGGACTCGGGTGACCCGCGGACCCGCTTCCGCGACTACGCGTACGCGGAGCTCCGCTACCGGATGCTCGCGCACACGAACCCGGACGAGGCCGAGCACCTCATGCAGCGCGCCGAACAAGCCGTGAAGCAGCGCTGGCAGACCTACAAGGCCATGGCGGGGCAGAGGAGCTGAGCATGGTGGACCTACGAACCAGCTACATGGGCCTCGAGCTCGAGCACCCGGTCGTCGCGTCGGCGTCGCCGCTCTCGAAAGATCTGGACGGCATTCGCCGCCTCGAGGACTCGGGCGCGTCGGCCATCGTGATGGCGTCGCTCTTCGAGGAGCAGATCCGGGCGGAGAGCGCCGCGCTCGAGCACCTCGCCGAGGCCGGTACCGAGAGCTTCGCCGAGTCGCTCAGCTACTTCCCGGCCAGCTTCGACTTCCGCGTCGGTCCCGGTCGCTACCTCGAGCTCCTGCGACGTGCGCGGGAGGCCGTCCGCGTTCCGATCATCGCCAGCCTCAACGGCACGACGAGCGAAGGCTGGACGAACTACGCGCGTCAGCTCCAGGAGGCGGGCGCCTCGGCCATCGAGCTCAACGTGTCCTACGTCGCCGCCGACATGGCCGTGAGCGGTCGCGAGGTGGAAGACCGCCACCTGGAGATCCTCCGGGCGGTGAAGGGCGCGGTGACGATTCCGGTCGCCATCAAGCTCGGACCGTTTTTCAGTGCATTCGCCAACATGGCGCGCCAGCTCGACGACGCAGGCGCCGACGCGCTGGTGCTCTTCAACCGGTTCTACCAGCCCGACTTCGATCTCGAGCGGCGGGAGGTCGTCCCCAGCCTGCGGCTCAGCACGGCGGACGAGATGCGCCTGCCGCTCCTCTGGCTCGCCGTCCTCCACGGTCGCGTGAAGGCCTCGCTCGCCGCGACGACCGGCGT
>JAEUKE010000006.1 GCA_016794345.1 Myxococcales bacterium | reverse complement strand
CTGCGCTTCGCCGTGCTCAGGCCGAGCCGGCGGAGCAGCCGTCGATCCGAGACAGCGCTCCGGGCGATGGTGCTCCACTCGTCGTAGTAGCCCCGCATCGCCTCCTCGGCCGCGTGGATCTCCTGCTCGGTGAGCTCATGGTGCCCGGCGCCAGGAGCCGCCGAAGCGGCGTCCACCGGCGAGAGCAGCTTGCGCACCTCGTCGAGCACCGCGGGGGTGAGCCCGCGGCGCTCGAGGCGCTCGCACGCCGCACGGCTCCGTGCCTCTTTCGACGACCGGAGCGCGTCGAGGCGCGCGAGCAAGGTGCGGACGCTCTCCACCGCGGCCTGACCGTCCGCCTGTGCGAGGCCATGAAAGACTTCCTCGCACAGGGCCGGGTCCACGCGATTGAGCGTCGCCTGGATGATGGCGAACCACCGGTCCTCCCACGCGTCGACGCGGGAGACCACGTCGACGCTGGGAGGAACAGACTCGGGCTCGCGAATGCGTGCGCCCGCAACCCGACGAAGAAGGGTCCAGCCCTCTTCGTAGTCGGCCTTGGTGAAGCCGTGGGCGGCGAGCGCTTCGAACACGCGCGCGTTCGGGATGCCGAGCAGCAGGCGCGCCATCTGCAGCTCGCGATCTGCGTTGGGTGTGTCGGCCATCGAAGCCTCCGTCAGACCCCCGGGCTGACCGGCGCCGGAGCAACCGGCGTCTCCGGCTCCTCCGCATCCGATCGCTTCTGACTCGCGAGGCCCAGCCGGATCAGGTGATCGCGGCGCGTGATGAGCGCACGCGCGATCTCCGCCCACTCCTGGTACCAGTCACGCAGCGCCACGAGGTTGGCGACGTATTGTTTGTCCGCCTCCTCGCGCGCGCTCGGCGACAGGTCGACCGGGTTCGCCCGCTGCGACGCCTCGATCAGCTGGCGGATCCGTGACCGCTCCGACTTGGAAAGCCCGCGCTCTCCCAGCTTCGCCACCGCTTCCCGATCCTGAGCGCGGGTCGCGACGCGCGACGCATCGTTCTCGAGCGCGTCGAGACGATCCATCAAGAGTTGCAGGTTGATGACCGCCGCCGCGCCGCGCGAAGCGCCAATGCCGCCCAGGACGAACTGCGCCTGCGCGGGGAACCGCTTGGACAGCGTGGCCGACGTGATGCGGAAGATGCGCTCATCCATGGCGTCGAGCTCGGCGATGGCGCTCCGGACGCTCGCGTCCATCTCCGTGCTCGGCTCGGCGATGTTCGTGAAGCCCGACGCCGCGTGAAGCCGGCGCCAGCCCTCCTTGTGCTCCGCGTCCGAGTAGCCGTAGCTCAACATCGTCGCGCGGATGCCGTTGTCCGTCCCCAGCGTCCGAAGCATCGCCAGCGCGCGCTCCGGGTACGTCTCCAGGGTCCGCCGCGACACGTCCACCTCGGTGGTGATGGAGGAAACAGAACCGTTATCAGAACCGGGCGACACCGAACTGTTCGCCCCAGGGATGCTCGTCGTCATACGAAGTCTCCGTTTCGGCGTCCGCGACATTGCTTCCGCCTCTGGAGCTACAGTCGCGACCAGCTCGAAGCCGAGGACACGCGAGGAAGCGAAATCGGCATCGGCGTGTCGCTTTTCGTGCCCGGGAGCCGCGGTGCAGCCGCCCGCAGGGGCGGTGCAGACGCTCGCAGGGGCGGTGCAGACGGCTGCGGGGGCGGTGCAGACCAGCGGGTTGGCGTTGCGTGCGGGGAGGTTGCCGTAGTTGCTGAGGATTTGGGGCGATCAGGCGGAGGGCGGGGACGGGGATAGCGGGCGACGCGGCGGAATCCTGAGGATGCAACGGCACTTACGCGGAGCGCACCGCTTCTGCCGTCGCCTACACGACCGAGTGACGGGACCGCCGCGTCGGTTGAGCGCGAAGCGATCCAGCCGCGCGGCCTCTAGGAGTTACCTCCCGTCATGGAGCTCACGCACCCACCCGAGTAGGTCGTCGACCCGCTTGGGAAAGCTGTCGGCAAGGGGCCGCCTCCAGATCTGCGTTGCCCGATCGACATCGCTCGCCCATCCAGGCGCGTGATGCTCCGAGACGCGCATGAAGACCTCGGACGGCAGCAGCCAGGAAGAGAACGCGAGCATGAACGGCTCGAATCTCTCGAGAATCGGACCAAGGGCTTCGGGCCCCGCCGCGAACGCGGCCATCTGACAACCGACCACAGCGTTGAAGACGAGCGCCAGCTCGCGAAGGAACGGCGCCCCGAAGGAGCGACTGATTTTGTCGGCGAGCGCGGCGAGCGCGTAGTGACGCGAGAGCTCTGCTTGCGCTGATGCCCGTGCGTCCTCAGGAAGGACGGCCTTCACCAAGCACTTCAGGTTGGTACCGGTGGGACAACGTTCGCCGCGCCTCCATCGCTTGAAAGCGTCTACTGAGAATCCGGCGTGCTTCGCCGTGGATCCCAGAGCGTGTGGGCTCGCGTCGAGGAGCTGCGAGATCGGCTCGCCCCGTCGCACCGCTTCAGCCCACGCGGGCAGCGTGCCCGGGACCGGTGCCGAGAGTCCCTCGTGAATTCGGAACTGCACAGTCTTCATCGCCAGATCCAGCGTGCCGAACCGAACGAAGGCCCTGAGCAACTCCGGCCTCTCGGCGACCGCTGGTCTCGCGAAGCGGTCCCACGCGAGCGCGTGAACGTGCGCAGACATCACGAAGAGTCCGGCCAGCGGGTGCGGCCGGGGAAGCAGCACTGGCTCGAAGACCTGAGGGATTGCGGGCTCGTGACCGCACCGACAAGTCGGGGTTCCAACGAGCACCCACCCGAGCAAGCAGATAGGGCCGCACGGGTTGCGAACTTGTCGCCCTTCGGCGAACAGGCGCTGACCTCGCTTGCCGACAACCTTACGCAGGCGATGGTCGGCGACATCGTGGAGCTGAAACGCCCGCACCAGCTCACCGAGAAGCTGACTGCCCGTGGGTACCTGCACAACGCTCACGGTCGACCTCTGGTCGTGGGAAACGCCCCGGCCGCCGCGTTCATGCCGCGGCCGGGGCGTTTCATGGGTTCGTTCGCCTCGGCGCTACTTCGAAGGCGGCGCGTTGCTGCGGTCTCCGCCTGACGGTTTGCCGGTCGTGCTCGGCCACCCTCCGTTGCCCTGCCCACCTTTGGGTGCGCCGCCGCTCTGCCCACCCTTCGAGCCGCCACTACCCTTGCCGCCGCCGTTGCTCTTACTCATGCCGAAAACCATGCCTTCCTGCGAACGGCTCGAGTCAGTCTCGATCCGTCCGCCCGGGCATCATTGGTCCTCGAAAGGCGTGCACCAGGGGACACCTGCGGACACTTCGTGAGCGGTTACCCCGGTCCCTGCTCCGCCCAGCCGACCACGAGGGTGACCCAGGCGAGCAGGAGGGCGGCGTGCTCCCTCGTCACCGTCTCGCGTCGTTCCTCGTCGGTCTTGCCGGCGTGACGACCGAAGTGGATGAGGGGCGCCGTGCCGTTAAGCGCCTCCCTGAGTCGCCCACGGACAGCGGGCGTGACGTGTTGGAACGCTCCATCGATGAGCCGGGAGGCGAGCTCGCCCTTTCCTGGGGTTGCCAGGTTCTCGAGCGCCGTCTGGACGTCCGCGCATACGTGATCGTAGTCGGCACGGTCGAAGGAGTCCCTTGCGCTCGCGAGCTTCTCGCGTGCCCCTATCGCCACAGCTCCTTGCGCGGCGCCGAGGACGGGGCGAGCGAATTCGACGACGAGCACCTCGCGAAACCCGATCCCGCCCAACAGCTTCAGCCAGGCGTCCCGATGGATCCTGTGTTCTTGCCCGGCCAGCTTGTCGGAGTGAAGCTGCTGCGGAGAGAAGACGGGGACGTGCTCCGCGCGTCGCTCTGCGTTCGGGATGTCTGCCATGGCCTGGATGAGTGTTGTCACCGTCGCGTCCAGCTGGAGCTCGAGGATCACCTCGCTCCCCCCGGCCCGCGCCATCTCGAGACGCTCCAGAAGATCGAACGGCGTTTCGAGAACGAGCTTCAGGGGGAAGTTGCCGTCGTGAGAGATCGGCTCACCGAGCATCCTGGTGACTCGGACGTCGAGCCACTCGACGCACGCGTTCGCTTTCAGCATCGCGCGCGGCGTCAGGCTGGTGAGCCAGAATCGGAACCGTGCGTCATCGCGATCCACCTGATCGAGCCGGATGGAGACCTCGATACCGGGCGTGGGTCGCGAGCGCGGACGCAGGTCCCATTGGCTGATTCGGAACTTCATGGCTTGTCTCCTTTCACCCCGCCTACTCGGCGGCGTCCTCATGCGACAGCCCCGGCAGGCAAAGCATCTCGGGCTCGCCGTCCCCGTCGAGGAGCGGGATGTCGAGCGCCTGCAGCGTCTTGCGTGCGTTCTTGAGCATGGCCTTCAGGTTCTTCTCGCCTTTGCGCGCCTGCTCCAGGATCTTCTCGGCGCCGGACAGGAAGCTCTGGCCGATCTTCCGGTACTCGTCGCACCGGTTCAGCTCCGCTTGGATGAAGGCCTCCATGTTCTTGATGGCTTGGATCTCACCGCGTTCGTCGTTCGAGGCGCGGACGAGAGGGGCCATGTAGAAAGCGAGCTGCAGCCCGGCCTCGAGGACGATGTCGCTGTCGGGGTCGCCGTCATCCCAGACGACGAGCACGTCGACCCCGCGGCGCATGAACCTCGGGAACTCGGCCGGCGCATGGCTGCGCGCCATGACGAAGACACCGGCAGAGGCACCACGGTTCGCGCGCGCCGTCTCGAGCTCCTCGAGCGCCCTGGGCACGGTGAAGCTCGCGTCGTGCTTGGCCTCGATCACGATGGCCGTACCGGCGTAACGGTGGTCCTCGGAGAACCGCACGACCACATCACCCTTCTTGCAGTGGGTACGCAGGCCGACCTTGCTGCCGGTGGCCTCCACGGTCGCGGGCGCGCCTCGCAGGATCGCGCTGACCGTCGCCGCGACAGCGTCTTCGAAGGTTGCGCCACCCGCCGCCGAGCGAGCTTCGACGCGTCTCCGGACCTCGAAACGGGCGAGTGCCTCACGAAGCTCCTGGCCATCCTTGCGCTG
>JAEUKE010000004.1 GCA_016794345.1 Myxococcales bacterium | reverse complement strand
TACCCGCCCATGCGCGTCTACCTGGCAGCCCTGAGCGCCATGACGATCACGTCCTACTTGCGACTCCCCGAGCGCGTCATCACGCTCCGCGGCGATCAGGTCGTTCGCGACACCGGGCAGCTCGGGTTTGCCGCGCGGGCGATCGTCGATCTCATCTCCGCCGCGGACGAGGCGTTTCCCGGGATCGTCGCGTTCTCGGGCATCGCAGTCGTCGACCAAGGCACACGAGTCGATCGGCGCGAGCTCTCGCCGTACAGAGCCGCGCTCGCGAGCCCCGACCAGGCGCCGCCGCCGATGGCCGCGCCCGACGCGCAGAGCCGCCTCTTCGCCGCGTTCGATGAGCACAAAGTGGAGGACTCGCTGGCGCGCGGCGTCGCCCATGCGAGGGTCCTCGCCGCGGCCCGCGCGGGCAACGGGGACGACGGGTCCAAGCTCGCGCGGTGGCTCGGGATGGAGGGCGGCAAGGGCGAGATGGAGAGCCGTGAACGTTGGCACGCATGGGCCATCTCGACGCTGGCGCAACACGCGTGGCTCGCCGTGTCACGTGCGGGGGCGCGTCAGTTCGAGATCACCCTGCGAGACGCGATCATCGAGGCGCACGTCCGACTGAACGCGGTGGCCGTCGTCGGCGAGCGGCCGATCCTCACCTTGGCCTGCGTGCTCGTGAACCAGCCGCAGGCCATCGAAGCGATGGACAAGCTCGGCGCCATCGTCGGGGGCGCCCTCGGGCTCTCGGGGTCGCGCCACCAGCTGGCCGATCTCGCGATCGACTACGTTCGCAGGACGCCACCGCGACGCCCCCCTTTCGTCTGGGGCGACAGGCCTGTCATTCTCGGCTGGGGCGACGTCGTCGCCACGATCGGGGAGGCGCTCCGCCAGATGGGCTGCGTCTCCCTGTACGATCAGCTGGCTGCGGCGATCGCCGAGCACAACGCGCTCGTGCCGCACCACGCGGCCGCCGGGCGCGCCGTTCCTCTCCTCGACAAAGTGAACCTGTTCACCGCCTCGAAGGCGGAACAGCTCCACGAGCGACTGAGGGTCCGGCTGTCGGAGCTTCACGTGATCATGCGCGACACGTACCGCATCCTCGAGAAGATGCTGGACGCATCGTTCAACACCTATCCGCCGGCCCAGCTCTACTACGGTCTCGAGAGGGTGCGGCTTCAGGTCGTCTGCATCCACGCGAAGACCGTCTCCACCTCGAAGTCCTCCCATTGCGTGATGGTGGGCCAGGATGTCGCGCGGGAGATGCTGGCCACCTGGACGCGGGGCGCCTATCAAGCGTTTGGCCTCGCGCCGAGCAACGGCGTCTTGCTCGCCCGCTACGCGTTCCGGAAGATAGCGGTCTGATTCGCGTCCGGATCCGGCGCGACTACGAGCCGATCACGGTCAGGGTTCGACATGCGTCACAGCCGAAGTGATCGTGGAAGCCTTCGATCGGGACTGTGGGGGTGAAGCCCCGCGGCGTCGCCATCGACGCGACGTACACCATCGGCTTGTTGCACTCCCAACACGTCACGCTCTGCGGGTTCCCGCGCCAGTGCGGCTCGCCGCCGAGCACCGGCTCCGGCGCGGTGAGCGGCGCGGTCACGAGCACGACCGCCGCGTTGGCGCGCGGGATGATGGGCGTGGGCGAGCGAGCGGCGCCCGCCGCTCGGAGCAGCTCCGGATCGGCGTAGACGCGGACGATCTTCGCGGTCGTGGTCTCCGCGTCGAGCTTGTATTCGGTGCGGAAGGTCCAC
>JAEUKE010000310.1 GCA_016794345.1 Myxococcales bacterium | reverse complement strand
CGGCGGGTCGGAAATTTGGCCCCGATCGCGGCCCTATGAGCAGGGTGCCTCGATGGCGCGGCGCGAGCTACCCCGCAACACCCGGCGAGCGCACCTGGCTGCACGAGTGGGCCACCGGGTCGCCGAACGCCGCAGCCTCTCCGGCGCGTCCGAGACCCCGACCCCTCCGCCCACGGCGGCGACGATCCAGGTCGTCACCGAGGACCGCGCGGCGACGGCGAGGCGGGACGCCCGGCCGCGAATGCCCTTCTGGGTGTTCGTGCTCTTGGGCATCCTCTCGTTCTTCGGGGTGAAGCGCGGGCTCGAGAACGCCGAGATCGTCCTGCCCTCGACTGACGAGCTCGTCACGATGGTGCAAGCGAGCCTCGCGCAGTCGGGGACTCGCGCCACCGGGGCGAGCCTGCTCGACGGCCTCGTGCGGGACAAACGTCAAGAGCCGGCGCCGGCGGCGGATCGCGTCAAGCTTCGACGTGACGGTCATGTCAGCATCCCGGGCGGGATCCTCGTCCTCCCCGAGTCGTTCCAGCCCAGGACCGACGGCCAATACGATCTGCTCATCCACTTCCACGGCAACACGGCCGTGGTCCGCGAGAGCGCGGAGGTCGCCCACCTCGACGCGGCGGTTGCCATCATCAACCTCGGCATCGGCTCGGCTCCGTACGAGGAGTACTACGCGGTCCCCGGGACCTACGAGGAGCTGCTGGAGTCGGTGCGCGTGGGGTTGGAGCGGCGCGGGCTCGCGGGCGGTCGCCTTCGTCGCGTCGCGCTCTCGGGCTGGAGCGCGGGCTACGGCGCCATCTCCACCATCCTCCAGGTCCGTCGCAAGGAGGACAACCTCGACGCGGTGCTCATCCTCGACGGCATCCACTGCGGATGGGAAAACGGCGAGCTCAACCACCGGCAGATGAAGCCGTTTGCGACCATCGCGGAGCAGGCAGCCGAGGGCCACATCTTGTTCTCGATCACGCACTCCGAGATCGATCCCGTGACCTACGCGAGCACGTCGGCGACGGCGGACTACCTCGTCGCGCGAGCGGGCGCCGCTCGGACGCCCAGCGATCCGGCTCGGGACGCGCCGCCCTACCTCGAGCTCGAGAGCATGAAGGGCGCGGTCTCGAAGAAGCTCGAGAAGCAGATGGAGCCGACCACCGAGGCGAAGCGCGGGCTGTTCCACGTGCGCGGATACCGCGGCGAGACGAAGGAGCACCACATGGCTCACCTCTTCCAGATGGGCGCCACGCTGCTCCCCGAGCTCGTCGCGCGCTGGTCGCGCTGACCACCCTCCCCCGCAGGTCGACATCACCGCCCGGCGTCTCGCGACGCCGGGCGTTTGCGCGTCCGGATCAGGTGCCCCAGGCAGGCCCAGTGATCTCGGGGATGGCCGTGCTGGAGCCGGCGACCATCTGCGAGGGCGTGCCGCCCGTGCCGTACCACCAGCCCGTCATGTTCTTCGGCGACATGTCCCCGACCGAAGCGATGTCCTTGTTGAAGGCCTTGGCGATCGTGAAGAGCACGTCCGACGTGTTGCCGCCCGCGTTCGGGTTGGTGACGTTGCCGTTCCACGCGCCCGCGACCTGGTGGTGGTAGCCGGCCTTCATCCGATCGCGCAGCTTGCCGACCAGGATGTAAGGCTGACGCGAGACCGAGTGCGAGAGGCCGATCGAGCAGTCGCTGCTCGACATGACGAGGCCCGTGTCGAGCAGGGTCTGTCCCATGGGATCGACGGTCGCCTTCATCTGCTCGAGCAGGTAAGCGAGCTTCTCGTGCGCGTAGATGACGCCAGGGTGCACCTGGTTCTGCTGCGTGGAGTTGCTGCCGTCGTGGGTGTTGTAGTGGTGACCCACGTTCTGCCCGATCTCGGAGTAGGTGGTCTCCGCCGCGCCGCCGATGAACATGACGCTGGCGACGCGCGTGATGTCGCACTTGAACGCGTAGACGAGCAGGTCGCTCATGACCTTGTTCACGTTCGTGATCGGCTCGTCCCCGTTGACGTCCTGGTTCTCTTCGGTCGGCTCCATCGGGATGGCGCAGGTCGGCGGAACGCTCTGGAGCTTCTCTTCGAGCTGGGCGATGCCCTCGAGGTGGGCTTCGAGGCGCTGCTTGTCGCCGGCCCCGAGCTTCCCCTGAAGCTTCTTGATGTCCTCGCGGACCGCGGCGAGCACGCTGAGGCGGAGCGAGCTGTCGTCCGGCTTGGGCACGAACTCACCGAAGAGCGTCTGAAAGACCTGCTTCGGGTTGAAGACAGGGAACAGAGGCTCCTCCGTGCCGCGATGCGAGAGCACGTGCATCGTCGTGCCGCTGTCCATGATGCTGGTGCGCTTGGAGATGCCGCACTGGATGGAGCGGACGGGCGGCGCCGTGGGCGCGGTCGCCTCGATGTGGTTCGCGATGACCTGATCGAGCGTCGGGCCGCCCGCCTTGGAGAAGAGGCCCGACTGCTGCGCCACGTGGTAGCCGCTATACGCGATCATCCCTTCGTGGTGCGTGATCTGCCTGTCGCTCCAGTTCTGGAGGCCGGTCACGATGCTGAGGTAGTCGGCCACGTTCGAGAACGGCTGGAGCTCGGGCGTGAGCGCGAAGCCGGCGCCCGTGGTCGTCGGCTCGAGGTGCTCGAGCCGGTAGCCGTTGCCCATGAACCAGACCACGAACTGCATGGGCAGGTCGGCGCCGCCCGCGAGGGCGGTGCCGTTGTCGTTCAGCATCGCCTCGAGGAGCGGGAGCCCCACGACCGCGGTGCCGATCCCGAGAGAGCCTTTGAGGAGAGTGCGACGGGGAAGAGAGAAGCGGCTCATCGTCATGGCTCCTTACTTGGGCTCCGCGACCAGCTTGAAGCCGGGGCTGACGGTCATCTCCACGAGCGCGTCCTGGATGTGGTAGCCGCTCGCCGCGAAGGCCTCGTGCAACGCGTCGAGCGCCGCAGCTTCACCCTCGGTCTCGAGGTGGCCCATCGACTCGCGCCAGAAGTTCTTGAGGATGCACGCCGT
>JAEUKE010000263.1 GCA_016794345.1 Myxococcales bacterium | reverse complement strand
TCGCCGTCGAGGTCGACGGCGCGCCCGATCTGGTCGTACGCGAGGCCAGTGCCGGCAGCGAGCTGGGCCTCTTCGACCCACGAACCGGACGCGTCGCGGACGTAGACGTACGCCGCGCCTGCGTCGGGCTTGCTCGTGGTCTTGCCGGGCGCGCCGACCAGGAGGGTGTTGCCGCTGATGGCCACGTCCGCTCCGAAGCGATCGTCCCGCTTGCCGTCCGCTGGCGCGAGCGACACCTCGGTCAGCGCGAGCGGCGCGCGGCCGCCCTCGCCGCCGCCCCCTGCTCCGGAGCCGCCGGCGCCGGAGCCGCCCCCGCCCGCCGGCTGCTCGGTGTCGTCACCGCATGCGGTGAGCGGCCCGAGGGCAAGAACGAATGACAAGAAGACGAAGCGAAGATTGGTGGGGCGCACGAGGTTCGACAGCATACGGGCACGCATACGCCGAACGCTCCTCCTCCTTCCCGAGGGGGTCGTGCAGCGTCCGGTCTCCCGAGGGCGATGCGGGCTCAGCGGTGCACGTGATGGTGGCCTTCGGCCGTGCAGCGAGCGTCTTCCCAGCCCACCCAGTGAGGGCCGTCGGGACCGTGCTCGCGCTTCCAGATCGGAAGCCGCGCCTTGATCTCGTCGATGAGGCGGCGACACGCGGCGAACGCCTCGCCGCGGTGCGCGGCGCTCGCGGCGCAGACGACGGCGACGTCCCCGACGCGGAGCGGGCCGATCCGGTGGGACGCGAAGACGCGCACGCCCGCGAGCGCCGCCTCGATCTCGCGCTCGATCCGGCCGAGCTCGGCCTCGGCCATGGATCGGTACGCCTCGTATTCGAGGAGCGTCACGGCGCGGCCCTCGTTGGTCTCGCGCACGACGCCGAGGAAGAGGTCGACGCCGCCGGCGCCAGGGTGAGACACGGCCGCGACGGCCTCGTCGACCGACAGGGCCACCTCGCGGATGCGCCCCTGCCCTCGCGCCTCGGCTCGCTCGGCCAGGATCTCGGCGAGCGCCGCGGCGAGCCGCTCCGGCTCCCCGCGCTTGACGCTCTTTCGCGCGACGTGGGCCAGCGCGAAGCGCTCGAGGGGGCGGAGCCGCGACCACGCCGCGCGGACGAGCGACTCTTCGGACCCGAAGGCGGCCGCGACGTCATCCGGAAACGCGCTGCTGTCGAGGTCCTCATCCGGACCATCGATGGGCCGGGCCTCGATCTCGCTCTCCGCGACGTACGCGCGGACCGCCTCGCCGTCGACGCGGTCCGTCGCGCCTTGGGTGATCAGGGCGCGCTTCGTCGCGAGCGACAGGGTACGCCAACCTTCGAGAGGGAGATGGACGCCCGCGTGGTCCAGCGCGCGGCGCGCGGCGAGCGGCAGGAAGCCGAGCGCTTCGCCGATCTCGGCGGCCTCGAACGCGAACACGCCGAGCGATCGCACGCTCAACCCCCGATCGCGCGCATGCTCACGCGCGCCGCCGACGGCTCCGTGCAACCCTTGAAGCTCCGACCGTCGGGCTTCTTCGCCCAGGCCTCGGCGAGGAGGTCCGGCACGCGCTCGGCGTCCCCTTGCTCGGCCGCCTCGCTCGCGTCGACTCCTTCATCGGTCGCGAGGCAAGGACGGAGCACGCCGCTCGAGGAGACGCGGAGCCTGTCGCACGTCGCGCAGTACGTGTCGCTCGTCCCGCTGATGAAGCCGACCCGGAGCGAGGGATCGCGGCGCGAGCGGAGGTAACGCGCGGGCCCGCGGTCCGGCTCGGTGGTGGGCTCTTCGTCTTCCACGAGCGAGGCAAGCCGAGCTCGCATCTCCGCGACCGGGACGAGGTGGTCGTGCACGAGCTTCGCGCCCTCGGCGATCGGCATCACCTCGAGGAAACGCGGCACGAGCCGCCGGGCCCACGCGTACTCCACCAGCGCCTCGAGCTCGTCGTCGTTCACGCCGCGGAGCACCACCGCGTTCAGCTTGATCGGATCGAGGCCCGCCTCACGCGCGGCCTCGATCCCCGCGAGCACGGGCGCGAGCGCGCCGCCTCGCGTGATGGCCTCGAAGCGATCCGCGCGGAGGCTGTCTATCGAGACGTTCACGCGACGGAGGCCTGCCTCAGCGAGGGGCTTCGCCAGGCGGGTCAGCTGCGACGCGTTTGTCGTCAGGGCGAGATCCTCCACGCCGAAGCCCGAGATCATCCGCACGATCTCGACGACGTGCGGATGGACGAGCGGCTCGCCGCCGGTGATGCGCACGCGGCGGACGCCGGCCTCGACGAGCCCCGCGATGGTGGTGCGCCAGCCCTCGACCGAGAGCCGCTTCTCGGCGTAGCCGTCGTTCTTCGACGGGCGGCAATACGTGCAGGCGAAGTCACAACGATCCGTGATCGAGATTCGCGCGCTGCGCGGGCGCGTGACCGGGTGCATCGAGACGACTCGGACGTCGCTGCGATCTTCCCGCGCGAGGGCGCCGCTCGCGAGCACGGGCAGCCGACGTTTGTCGGGCCGGTCGGATCCGAGGGCGGTGGGCTGAGGAGCAGGCACGCCGCTCCTTGATTATCGCGCCTGCGGAGGCCGCGCCAGCCCTCCGCGCCCGGAGGCCGGCGCAGGCCCTCGCCTCAGCCGTCAGAGGAGCGCGGCCGGGCCCGGACGGCATCGTGCTTCAGCGGCTGCCGAGGATCCGCGTGAGCGCTTCGCCGGCAGCCTGCGCGATGTCTCCCATCGATCGAGTGCCGAGCAGGGTGTCGTCGAGCTCGTCGGCGACGAGGAGCAGCGCCGCGCGGTTCTTCACCCGCACCACGTACACCGCGACGTCGCTCGTCGCCGTTCGCATGACCGCGTAGAGGCTCATGTGGCCGGGGGTGCGCGGGATGGGCCCGAGGTAATAGCCCGCGGCCGCCGCGGTCGCGAGCACGCTCGGCAGCTCGGTGGGGATGTAGACGTCGCGCAGCTCTTCTTCGCTCCCGAAGGCCGGGTTGCAGGACCAGCCGCGGAACTGATCCTTCTTCGCCACGAAGATCGCGGCTCGCGTCGCGAGCAGCGTCAGCGCGCGCAGCACGAGGTCCAAGAGCTCGTCGCGCGCCGGCGCGCGACGGATCAACATCAAGAGCTCGGGCAGGCTCGGCGTCCACCCGGCGTCCGGCGCCCGCTTGATCGTCTCGGGCTCGGGGCCGTCGGCCACCGGCGGCTCGGTCTCGATCGGTGTCGGCTCCTCTTCGCCGACGAGCAGGCTCGCGGAGCGGTCGTCCTCCTCGCGGAGCTTGCGCAAGGTCCCAGGCGCGAGCTCCTCCGAGAGATCGTGGTCGCCGATGTCTCCGAGCGAGCTCGCGAACGGTCGGCGCGAGGGCGGGAGCGTCTCGACCGGCGTCTCTTCTTCCGGCGGCAGCCCGGGCGGCGGCGAGGACGGAAACGAGACGGAAGGCGACAACGACGGCGGCTCGCGCAGGGCCGGCCGGCGCGGGACGGTCGACGGCGGAGGGAGCGTCGTCACCTCGAGCGAATCGGCCAGGGACATCTCCCGCAGCACGTCGAGCTCCGCAGCCGAGATGTCGGAGGTGATCGCGTCCTGCGCGACGTTGGGCACCGAGAGGCGGCGCACGAGCGGGATGGGCACGTCCTCGCCGCCCGAAGGTGGAGGCGGCGACGGCGGGACGGTGTCCGGCGCGCCGTGCGGGAACGCGGGCGTCCTTCTTCGCGAGCGCGTGCTCGCCGCGCCGTCCGCGAGCTCGAGGCGGCGGATGGCCTCCTCGATCGCCCCCATCGTCGCGCGCAGCAGGCGGACGGGCACGCCGAGGTGGAACGAGAACTCCTGGATGACGTGGGTGTCGAGCGAGTCGACCGCGGCGACCTCGGCCACCCCCGCCGAGTCGAGCCGGAGCGGCACGGCCGCGAGGATCCGGCACATGCCTCGGGGCAGCCGCGCGACGAGCTCCGGATCGAGCGAGACCTGCCGCAGCGGGAGGCCGGCCTTCCGGCTGAGCTCGTCCTCGAGGGCCCGTTCGCTGAGGACGCCCCGGTCCACCAGGGCGCGCGACAGCGAGACGCCCCGGACGACGCTCAAGTAGAGGGCCGCCTCGACGTCGCGGGAGGAAACGGCACCGCTCGCGAGCAGACGTCGCGCGAGGTCGACAGTCACGGGCGGTCACGATACCCGAAGTCGGCGTGCAGAGGTGCGCACGTCTGCACGCCGGCACCCCGGACAGCCACGACCGGCCTGGCGCAGTCCCCTGAAATCTGGCCCCGACCAGCGCAGACGTGCGAAGTACGCCTCGCATGCAGCGCCTGACCCTCGTCCTCGAGCGCGTGCTCCCGATCGCGGTGCTCCTCCTCGCGCTCATCGGGGCTCCGCTCATGATCTTCTCGCGCGAGGGTCTGCCGCGTCTGCGAGGCCTCGAGCGGGAGCTCGACGCGGTCGAGGCCGAGAACCGAGACCTGCAGCGCGAGATCGAGGAGCTCCGCGGCTACGTCGGCCGGCTCCGCGACGACCCCGCCGCCGTCGAGCGGATCGCCCGCGACGACCTCGGGCTCGTCCGTCAGAGCGAGGTCGTGTTCCAGTTCAAGAAGCGCTGATCGGCCGAGCTCACGGGGCCGCGTCCACACGCGCGAGCACCTTGGCGCGGAGCACCCACCGTTGCGGGACGTCCGGCGCCATCTCCGCCGATCCCCAGAGCACGTAGCGCTTTCCCTCCTCGAGCCTGTCACCCTCGCCGAGGATCTCGACGGCCACCGGCTGACCGCCCGGGTCCGCGAAGAGGAAACGCGCCTCGACGCCCTTCGGGCACGTCCACGCGCCCTTCTCCGGATCGCAGAAGCGCGGCCTGCGCACCACGATGCCCACGACCCGCAGGCCTTCGAGCTGCGTCGCGGGCTCGTAATACGAGCGCTCGACGCGGAAGGCGAGCTCGTCCACCGAGATCACGTGCTCCGGAACGGCGTGGATGACCTCGAGCTCGTTCGAGCCCCCACAGGCAGCGGCAGCCCAAGCCAAAAGCAAGGAGGCGACGCGACGCATCACGGCGACGCAGGAGAGTACCCCAGGAAGAGCGCCCGGGCCTTCACTTTTCCGGTTGGGTCGAACACGGCCGACAAGTAGGATTCGCCGCTCCCCGCGGCCGGTGGGGATTCGGAGGACCATGTCGATCGAGATCGTGCGCGGCGAGCTGGAGCGGCTCTACTCGTTGGAGGAGCTGCTCTCACTCTCGGAGGACCTCCTCGGTTTTCCGTCAACCGAAGTCGGCGGAACGGCGTCCAAGGCGTCCTTCGCCAAAGCGCTCGTCGACCGCTGCGTCGAGGCGTACGCCGTCCCGGCGCTGCTCGACGCCATGACGGCCCTCCGGATCGACCTCGACGCCCGCGTGAAGGAGCTCGCCAAGACGGGCGGCGCGGTCGACGGGGAGCTCAAGCCGGGTGAGGCGTTCGGCGCCTTCCAGATCGTGCGCAAGATCGCCGACGGCCCCCGCGCCACGGTCTACGCCGCCAAGCGGGACGGCAGCGATCGCGTGCTCAAGGTCTTCAAGGCCGCGTTCACGAGCGACGCGGCGGCGACGCGCCGCTATCTCACCCAGTGGAAGCTCCTCGCGAAGCTCGCGAACGAGTCGCTCCCTGCCGAGCCCGAGGTCGGCACGACCGGCTCTCGGCTCTGGGCCGCTTACAAGCTCGCGGACGCGCAGCCCCTCGCCGCGCGTGTCGCGCGGTCCGGCGCGCTCCACCTCAACGAGTCGAAGCCGCTGCTCCGCGGCGTCCTCGGCGCGCTCATCGACATCCACGAAGCGCGACTGGCGCACGGCGCCGTCAAGCTGGAGAACGTCCTCGTCGCGCGCGGTCCGAGCGGCACGCCCGTCGCCATCCTGGTCGACGCCGGCGGCGACAAGCTCGCCCAGGGCATCGGCGCCCTGGCGAAGCCGGGGCTCGGCAAGGCGCTGAGCCCGGACCAGCTCCGCGGCAAGCAGGCCGACGCCTCGACGGATCTCTATGCCTTCGGCGCCCTCCTCTTCGAGCTCCTCACCGGCAAGCCGCTGTTCGCGACCGCAACCGGCGCGGATCTCGTCTCGGCGCACCTCACCACCCCCGCCCCCGCGCCGAGCACGGTCGCGCCGCGCGGCTGGGTCACGAAGGAGGTGGACGATCTCGTCCTCTCCTTGCTGGACAAGTCCGCCGACAAGCGCCCGAAGTCGGCCAAGGTCGTGCTCGAGCTGATCGAGAGCATCGGCAAGCCCGCGGCGACGAGCAAGCTCTCGCAGGAGGAGTTCGACGCGAAGGTCGACGCGCTCGTCGCCGACCCGGAGGACCACGACGCAGCCATGGCGCTCGAGGCCGCGATCGAGAGCGGCGCCGAGCCGGCCAAGGTCGCCGAGGCCTTCAGCGTCTCCGCCGACGGCGTCGAAATGCCGGAGGAAGAGGGCGAAGCCCGCGAGAAGGCGCGCGAGGCGAAGAAGGCGCTCCTCTACCGCGCGGCGCGCATCCACGAGCACGCGAAGCAGTTCGCGCAGGCCGAGGAGATCTACGCCCAGGTCTGCGAGCTCGACCCGAAGGACGACATCGCCGTCATGGCCCTCGAAGAGGTCCGGCGGCAGCAGGGCAAATTCGAGGAGCTCATCGAGATGCTCCTCGAGCGTCGCGAGAAGAGCGAGAGCCACACGGAGCGCGCTCGCTGCCTGAACCAGATCGGGCATCTTTACATCCGCGAGCTCGACGACCACGAGCAGGGCGTCTTCGCGTACGCGCAGGCGCTCGCCCAGGACGTGCAGAACGACGAGTACGCAGCGGACCTGGAGCACACCGCCGGCAGCGACATGCGCCTCTGGACGGAGGCCTTGTCGATCCTCAGCGAGGCGACGACGCACCCGCGGATGCCGCCCGAGACGAAGGTGGTTCTCTTCACCCGCCTGGGCCACTGGTACTCGGAGAAGGTCGCGCGCCCCGATCTCGGCCTCCCCTGCTTCCAGGCCGTCCTCGCCATCGAGCCCGCGCACGACGGCGCCCTCGCCGGCATGGCGGCGGTCTACCGCCGCGCGCAGCAGTGGCAGGAGCTCGGGCAGGTCGTCCTCCGCCGCGCGGACCGCGCGCCCACGCCGGAGAAGGCGCGCGAGTACCGCGCGCAGGCCGCCGATCTGCTGGAGACGAAGCTCTCCGACCCGGGCCGCGCGCGCGACCTGTACGAGCAGATCATCGCGGAAGACCCCGGCCACGACGCGGCGTGCGACGCGCTCGGCCGCATCTACCAGCAGCTCGGCGACACGCAGGGCCTCGCCAAGATCCTCGAGCGCCGCAGCGAGGCGCTCCGCGGCGAAGCCCGCGTGGAGGCCATCTGCCGCGTGGCGGAGCTCTACGAAGATCAGCTCAACAACCTCCCCGAGGCCTTCCGGCGCTACGAGAGCGCGCTCGAGGTCGACGCGACCAGCCTCACGGCGCTGCGCGGCCTCGACCGCATCCTGAACCGGCAGGGCCGCTACGGCGAGCTCATCGAGGTCCTCGAGCGACAGCTCGCGATCGCCGCGACACCGCGCCAGAAGATCAATCTGCTCGAGCGCATGGCCGGCATCCACGAGGAGGAGTTCCTCGACCACGCGAAGGCGGCCGCCACCCTCGAGCGCGTCCTCGAGGTCGACCCGGCGCACCTCGCCGCCCTCACCTCGCTCGTGCGCCACTACCGCGCGCTCGATCGCTGGGAGGACGTCGTCGCCGCCTACGAGCGGCAGCTCAAGATCGTGACCGAGGACAAGCCTCGCATCGACGCCTTGCTCGCGCTCGGCCGCGTGCTCATCGAGCAGGTCGGCTCGCCGCAGCGGGCGCAGAAGGCCCTCGAGCGCGTGCTCGAGATCGATCCGAACCACGGCGGCGCGCTCGAGTCCCTGGCGAACGTCCGCGCCGCCACCGGCGACGCGGAGGCCGCGCTCGCCGCGGTCGAAGCGCTCGCCGCGAAGGCCGACAAGCCCGAGCAGAAGAGCGACCTCTGGGTCCGCGCCGCGAAGATGCTCGAGGAGAAGGGCGACAAGGACGGCGCCATCGAGCGCTACAAGGCCGCCCTCGACGCCCTGCCCTCCAACACCGGCGCTGCGCACGCGCTCCGGGCCGCCTACCTCGCGCGCGGCGACGCCGCGAGCGCGGTCGAGCTCATCGCCCGCGAGATCGAGACGAACGACGGCAAGATCGCCAAGGGCCGGCTCTACGGCGAGATGGCGGTGCTCCTCCGCGACAAGCTGAAGGACACGCCGCGCGCGGCGGACGCGGCCAAGAAGGCGATCGACTTCGACCCGACCAGCCTCTTCGGTCACGTCGTGACGGGCGACATCGCCTACGAGGCCGGCCGGTTCGTCGAGTCGTCGAAGGCCTTCGAGGTCGTCACGAGCCGCCTCGACGCCCTGCCCAAGGCCGACGCGCACCGCGTGGTCGTCCGCTACATCGAGTCGCTCTCCAAGGTCGGCTCGCTCGAGAAGGCAGTGGGCGTCGTCGAAGCGCTGCTCGCCGCCGCGCCGGACTCGCCGGACGCGCACCTCAACGCCGCGCGCGTCTACCTCGACGCGGGCGAGGCCAAGCGCAGCGTGAAGCTCTTCGAGGAGCTGCTCGAGCGCTTCGACGAGCGCCTGGGCATGAAGATGCGCTCGGAGGCCCTGCTCGGGCTCGGCACCGCGCGCTACAAGCTCGGCCAGCACGACGACGCGATCGCTCCCCTCGCAGAGGCCGCCGATCTCGATCCCGAGTCGAACGCCCCCATCGAGGTTCTCGCCAAGGTCTACGAGGAGAAGGGCAACTGGGAGGAGCTCGTCCGCATCAAGACGCGCCGCCTCGACTCGCTCACCGGCGAGACGCGCACGACGGTACTGCTCGAGATCGGCGACATCTACTCGCAGAAGCTCAGCGACCGCACCCGCGCCAGCAAGAGCTACATCGCGGCGCTCGACGAGCGCCCGGACGATCGCCGCGTCCTCACCAAGCTGATGCAGCTCTACAGCGAGGAGAAGGACTGGTCGCGCCTGGTCGACGTCGTCCTCAAGCTCGCGTCGATGGTGTCGGACAACAAGCAGAAGGCGAAGTACCTGCACACCGCCGCCATCGTGGCCGGCCGGCAGATGGGCGAGCTCGAGCGCGCCGCGAAGTTCTACGACGAGGTCCTCGAGCTCGATCCGACGCTGGAGAAGGCGCTCAACGAGGCGATCGACGTGCGCGGCCAGCTCGGCGATCACGAGGGCGTCGAGCGCCTGCTCAAGATCCAGCTCGACCAGGCCACCGAGGTGGCCGACCGCGACAAGCTCCTCGTCACGTTCGACAAGCTCGGGCAGCTCTACCGCGAGAAGCTCGGCTGGACGACCGAGGCGATCGACGCCTTCGAGGCTGCGCAGACGCTCGACCCGGACAACGACCCCCGCAACGAGCTGCTCGCCACGCTCTACGCGAGCGATCCGGCGCAGTACCTCGACAAGGCCGTCGCGGCGCAGCGGCCCATCCTCAAGAAGAACCCGCTCAAGCCCGAGCCGTACCGCTTGCTCCGCAAGCTCTACACCGAGGCCAAGCGAGCGGACGCCGCGTGGTGCCTCTGCCAGGGCCTGGCCGTCATCAACATGGCCGAGCCCGACGAGGAGCGCTTCTACCGCCGCATGCGCGCTGACGGCGCGGCCGCGGCCCAGAACCGGCTCACGCCCGAGATCTGGGACGCGCTCATGCACCCGGACGCCGACCCGCTGGTCACCGGCATCTTCCAGGTGATCGAGCCGGCCGTCCTCACCCGCAACGGCCAGCCGCTCGAGCAGCTCGGCTACCAGGCGGCCTACGCCCTCGATCTCGTCCGGCACCCCTACCCGATGAGCCAGACGCTCTACTACGCGTGCGGCGTCCTCGGGATGGATCCGCCGCCGGTCTTCCAGAACCCGGAGGACCCCGGCGGCCTCTCGTTCCTCCACGCGCGCACGCCGTCCATCGTCCTCGGGGCCGCGGCGCTCGCGCACGAGATCCCCGGTCAGCCGGCGGCCTTCATCGCGGGCCGTCACCTCTCCTACTATCGGCCGGGCCTCTACATCCGGCACCTCGTCCCCACCGGCACCGGCCTGCGCGCGTGGCTCTTCGCGGCCATCAAGCTCATCGTGCCGGCCTTCCCGGTCAACCCCGAGCTCGAAGGCCCCGTCGCGGAGAACCTCGCGTTCCTCGAGCGCTCGCTCACCGGTGGCACGCGGGACCAGCTCTCGAGCCTCGTCACGAAGCTGCTCCAAGCCGGCGCCATCGACCTGAAGAAGTGGGTCGCCGGCGTCGATCTCACGGCGGACCGTGTCGCGCTCGTGCTCGCCAACGATCTCGAGATCAGCCTCGAGATGATCAAGGCGAGCGACGAGGGCTCGACCGCGGTCCCGCACCGCGAGCGGCACCAGGCGCTGCTCTTCTTCGCGACGAGCGAGGAGTACTTCACGGTTCGCCGCCACCTCGGCATCAACATCGACGCCTGAGCGGCCGACACGCTGGCGGCGCCTCGCGCGTTTGATGCCCGTCGCTGGCGCGGGCGTCGCCGAGCCGTGACACACCGGTCACGAACACGTTCCCTCCGGGCGCGTCGTTCGCTCGTACGGTGTGCGCAGCCGTGCACGCCGTCGTCGCCACGAGCTGGGGGGGACCGGAGGTTCTGGAGTGGCAAGAGCTGCCCGATCTCGAGCCTCGCGCCGGAGAGGTGCGGGTGCGTGTGGAAGCCGCGGGGGTCCGCGTCGCTGGTCTCTCGATCGTCGGCGGATGGGCCGAGCAGCTGCTCGCGCGCGCGGACGATCTGGTGCGCGTGCCCGAGGAGATCGAGAGCGCGACCGCCGCGTGCCTGGTGATGGGCGGCGTGGGCGCGTGGCAGATGCTCCACCGTGTCGCCGAGGTGCGCCCGGGGTGCCGCGTCTTGGTCCATGGCGCGACCGGCGGCGTCGGCACGGCTGCCACGCAGCTCGCACGACTCGCCGGCGCCGAGGTCTTCGGCACGGCTCGCGCTGGTGACGAGGCCGTGCTCGAAGGACACAGCATCCAGCGGATGCGCGCGGCGCACCCGGAGTGGTTCAAGGCCGACCTCGGAACGCTGCTCCAGATGACGGCGGAACGAATCCACAGACCCCACGTGTCACGCACCTTTGCGCTATCCGAAGCGAGGCTGACCGTCGAGGCGCTGGCGCGTGGGGAGCGCGGGAAGTTCGTGCTCCTCGCGTGACCTGACCCACGCGACCACGCGGTCCGCGCTCGATGATCGCTTCTTCCGTGGGCGAGCTGGGTCGGATACCGTGATGGGCGATGAGCCAAGGTTCCTGGGGAGGGCAAGGTGGCGCTCCGCCGCCTGGTGGGCACCAACCGCAACAGCAAGCCTGGCAACAGCAACAAGCTCCGCAGCAGCAGGGCTGGCCGCAGCAACAGCAGCAGCAGCAGCAGGCCTGGCAACAGCCGCAGCAACAGCAACAAGCTCCGCAGCAGCAGGCCTGGCAACAAGCTCCGCAGCAGCAGCAGCAGCTGTCACAGCAGCAGCAGGCCTGGCAACAAGCTCCGCAGCAACAGCAGCAGGCCTGGCAACAAGCTCCGCAGCAGCAGCAACAGCAGCCAGCCTGGCAACAGCAACCAGCCCAGCAGCAGCAGGCCTGGCCGCAGCAACAACCGCAGGCTCCGGCCCCGGACCCGTACAAGAACTACGGCTACGGTGGAGGCCCCTCGCCGGGGGAGCCCGGTGGCGTGTCCGTCGAAGAGGCGGAGGAGAACGCGAGCTGGACGGCCGCGATCATCGCAGCCGTCGTGCACGGGAAGGGCTTCGTCAAGCCGCGCAGCCTCGGGCTTGCGTTCCTCGGTGTCTCCGCCATCGCGCTCGTCGCGAACTTCGTCACGGCCTACGGCCTGAACCGCTACTACCCGTTCCTGGCGCTCATCGCAGGCGTCCTTCCGACCGCGGGGCTCTTCCTCGTCGCCACCAACCAACCTCGTCGCGGCCCGCCGGGCACCGTCGCGCCGCTCTGGGCCAGGGCCGGGCTCGCCGTCTCGCTCCTGGCCGGCGCGCCGCTCGCGTTCGTGTTCCTGCGCTTCTTCGCCTTCGGCTAGGGCTCGACGCGCCCGAGCATGACAAACATGTAACGATTGGGCACTTCTATTCCTTAGGCTTGGTACGATCCGCGCATCCGCGGCGGTCATGTTTCGTCGCTGGCTCGTCGCATCGCTGATCGGTCTCGCTGGTCTCGATTGCTCGGACGACACGGAAGAGCCTCCGCCCACCGACAACGAGCGGAAGGAGGCCTTCAGCGATCTGCTCCTTCACGACGTCGCGCCTGAAGGCGCGGTCGGAATTCCGGACGGCCTCGCCACGATGCGCGAGTTCCGCACGCCCCCCCCGCACCGAGGCCGAGCGGCGCGCCGGGCTCGCGAGCCGCCCGGCTCTCGCCGAGGGCGAAGGGCTCCTGATCGAGTTTCCACTCGTCGGCGAGGCGTGCCTGACCAGCGAGGGAATGACCTACGATCTCGACGCGCTCTTCCTGAGCGATGACGAAGTTGTCCTCGCGCTCGAGAGGCTCGAGATCGACGACACGACCCCCCGCTGCGTGGACGGCGTCGCCTCCGCGCTCGAGGTCCGCGCCGGCGAAGCGGCGGGTGTCGCGACCGGAGACCGCGCTACGGTCGAGTAGGGGCGCTGATTCTCACCCGCGCCGTCGCCGGAGCCCCCAACCGAGGCGCGACGGATCTGGACCGGGCGGTTGCTTGCCGTAGCATGCACGTTTTGTGACCGCGCCGATTCGCAGCCACCTGCTCGGTGGGCGTTACCAGCTCGACCGCGTCGTGGGAGCCGGCGGCTTCGGCACCGTCTTCGAGGCTCGGGACACCATCCTCGACGCGACGGTGGCGATCAAGCTGCTCTCGCGCCTCGACCCTCGCGAGATCACCGACTTCAAGCGCGAGTTCCGGGCCGCGACCGCCCTGCTCCACCCCAACGTCGTGGTGCTCCACGAGCTCGGTTGGGACGCGTCGGGTTGGTTCATCTCGATGGACCTGGTGGACGGCATGGATCTCGGCCGCTGGCTTGCGCTCGAGACGTCGAGCCAGCTGTCGGCGACCCGGACGGCGCTCGAGGAGCCTGCCGACGAACAGGCGAGCGCCGCGGCGCCCCCCCCGCCCTCCGCCACCCCTGGCCGTCCGAGCCCACGTCGCTCGGCCGGTGTCTTCGCCCAGATCGCCGACGCCCTCGCCTTCCTGCACCAGCGCGCCGTCGTCCACGGAGACCTGAAGCCGAGCAACGTCGTCATCGGGGCGGGCGAGCGCCCCGTCCTCGTCGATTTCGGTCTCGCGCAGAGCCTGACGAGGACGGCGCACCGCCTCGACGGGTTCCGCGGCACGCCTGCGTACGCCGCGCCCGAAGCGGGCACGGCGCGCGCCCTCGCCTCATCGTCCGACCTCTACTCCCTCGGCGTCATGATGTTCGAGGCCTGGGCCGGCCGACTGCCCTTCGAAGGCAGCGCCGCGTCGATCATGCGGTCGAAACGCGAGGCGCGGGCACCGTCCCTGCGTGAGCTCAACGAGGAGGTGCCTTCCGCCGTCGCAGCGCTCGTGGACGCGCTGCTCGACCCGGCCGCCGAACGACGTCCCGACGCGCTGGTCGTCCTGGAGCGCCTTCGCGACTGGATCAGCACCGGCAACGACCAGGTTGTTCGCGGCACGTCCTCCGCGCCGGCGCCGCCCCCGTCCCGACGTGGCGTCCTCGGCCGCGACGAAGAGCTGAGCGCGATCCTGGGCGCGCTGCAGGCCGACACGCGGACAGTCATCTTCCTGGCCGGTGAGAGCGGGATCGGGAAGACGAGGCTCGCTTCGGCCTGCGCCGAAGCCTGGGGTGTGTCGAGCGGCGCCTGCGTGCTCACCGCGAGCTGCTTCGAGCGCGAGCGGGGGCCTTTCGAGCTCCTCGACGGTCTCGGCGCGGCGATGCTCGCCGCGCCTGGAGCGCAGGCAGTCCTCCGCTCCCACGCGGCGCAGGTGGAGGCGCTCGCGTCGTTGGCCCCGTCGCTGGCGGCGACCACGCGAGCGCCGCTCCGCGGCGGCCTCGCTACCGCCGACGAGCGAGAGCACGCCGTCGAAGCTGCCGCGCAGCTGCTCGCCGCGATCGCGGAACGCGCCCCCGTGCTCCTGCTCATCGACGATCTCCAGTGGGCGGACGCCGACAGCTTGTGGGCGCTCGAGCGCGTCCTGACGTCGCCACGGCTCGAGCGCGTGGCGCTCCTCACCACGGTCCGCCCCGGCGCCGCGACCGCCGAGGCTCTCGCCGCCGCGCTGGCGTCCACGACCGAAGTCCGACAGTTCGTTCTCGGACCGCTCGCCGATCGCGTCATCGACGAGCTGTCGCGGTCTCGCTTCCGCGGCGCCCACCACGCGAGCGATCTCCTGGCGCAGATACGCAGAGGCTGCTCGGGCAACCCACTCCTGGCGGTCGAGCTCGCCGATCAGGTCGCGCGTGGCGGGGAGGTCGGGGACGCGTCGCTCGATCGGCTCGTCGGCGCTCGCCTCGATGCGCTCGGACCAACCGCGCGGGATCTCTTCGAGCTCGCCTCGGCCGCAGGCCACCCCGTCGACGAGCGCGACCTGGTCCTGGTCGGTCGCGGCGAGGCGAACACCACGACCGACGAGCTCGTGCGTGGTTTGTCCGTGCTGCGGCAAGCGGCGCTGCTCGACTCGGTCGCCGCGCCGCGCGCGGGGACGTTCGTCCGACCCCGCCACGCGCGGCTCGCCGCCGCGGCGCTCGACCCGCTCGAGAAACACGCGAGGGCCGCGCTCCACGCGAGGTGGGCCGCGGCGCTGGAGAAGAGCGCAAACGCGGCCGACGCGGAGGTCATCGCGCGCCATTGGCTCGCCGGTGGAGCGCCGGAGCGCGCGCCGAGGTTCCTCCTCGTCGCGGCGCAGACCGCCCTCGCCTCGTACGCGTTCGCCAAGGCGAACGAGCTCGTCTCGATCGGCCTCAGGGCCAGCCGATCCAGCCGCGAGAAGACCGCGCTCCTCGTCGTCCTCGCGGAGATCCACGCCGCCGAGGGCTCGGGAGAAGCCGCCGCGCGGGCCTTCACGCTCGCGGCGCGCGACCTGCCCTCCGCCGAGGCGCTGGACCTCGAGCGACGTGCGGCCGAGGAGCTCCTCAAGGCAGGACGGATCGGGACCGGGATCGCCGCGCTCGACACCGTCCTCGAGCGTGTGGGGATGCGCCGCGCCCGCACGCGCGCGGGCGCGCTCGTGGATCTCGTCGCCATGCGCGCGCGTGTGCGGTGGAGCGAACGAGGCTTCGCGGCGCCGCGCCCGCTCGACGACTCGGCTGCCCGCCGGGCGGACGCGGCGGGATCCATCTCCAAGGGGCTCGGCTTCGTGGACCCGATCGTGGCCGCGAGCTTCACCGCCCGCCACTACCTCGAAGCGGCTCGCTCGGGCGATCCCCTGCGTAGGCTGCGCGGGCTATCGGGCGAGGCGGTCGGGGCGGCCGGAGAGGGTGCACCCGCGACGCGACGTGTGGAGGCGCTCTTGTTCGACGCCGACGCGCTCGCCGATGCGATCGGTACCCCCCGGGCCCGCGTGATGGCCCTCGGCGCGCGCGGGATCGCGATGGCGCTGCTCGGACGGTTCGAGGTGACCTTCCGCTGCTGCGCCGAAGCCGATGCGCTCTTCACCGAGCATGTGCGCGACGCCCCGTGGGACCACATGACCGCGCTTCACTTTTACCTCTGGGCCGCCCTGGAGCTCGGGCGGCTGGACGAGATCGCGCTGCTTGCGCCGCCGATCTTCGCGCGGGCGGCGTCGCGCGGCGATCGCTACGGCGCGACGGGCGCGGCCGCGAACTACGCCAACCTCGCCTGGCTGCTTCGCACGCCCGACGAAGCGCGCCGTGTGCTCGAGACCTGCGACTCCTTCTGGGCTGGGGAGCGGTACAACCTCCTCGCTTACGACATCGACCTCGCACGCGTGAACCTGGATCTGTCCGAAGGCAACGGCGTCGCCGCCGCTCGCCGCGCCGACACGACGCTGGCCAAGCTCGACCGCTCGCTCTTTCTCCACGTGGCGGCGATCCGCCGCGACGCCGCGTGGATGCGCGCGCGGGCCCGCATCGCCGCGGTCGCCGCCACGAGCGGCGCCGCGCGCGCGGCCTGGCAGGCCCGCGCCGCAGCGGCGATCCGCTGGCTGGCCCGGTGCCGAGTCGCCCATGCCCCCGCGCTCGCGCGGTTCGCCGAGGCCTGTCTCCTCGGCGCAGCCGGTCACCATGAGCGCAAGAAGCGCGCGCTGGGCGCCGCGCTACCCGCGCTCGAACGAAACGGCCTCGTCCTCGTGCAGCGGCTGGCCGAGCGCGCTCTCGGGGCGAGCACCCCCGCGGTCGACGCTCGCCTCGTGAGCCCGACCCTGATGAGTCGCATCTTCGCCCCGGGGCTGACGGAATGACCAACCGCTCCACCACGATCGAGGCGCCTGCCGACGGAGGCGAAGGCGCCGCCGACGGGGGCGCACGCCCAGGCGTGGTCGTCCTCTCGCTCAAGGCCCCCGATCAGGAGGCGTTGCGCGTGCTCCCCCTCGTCGACGGCGGCCGCCTTGTCGTAGGCCGAGGTCCCGAGGCGGACGTGCCCATCGCCGACGATCTGCTCTCGCGCCGCCACGTCCAGCTCGAGCGCATCCGCGACGCGTTCCGCGTCTCCGATCTCGGCAGCAAAAATGGGAGCTACTTCGACGGCGAGCGCGTCACTTCACCCGTCGGTGGCGTGTCGAGGGGCCTGGTGCGCATCGGCTCCCATGCCCTGTTGCTCGGGCCAGACGTCGGCCCGCTCGTCGGGGGCAGCGTGCGGATCGAGGGCGGGCTCGTCCTCGGACCACGGCTCGCACGCGTCCTCTCGTCCATCGCGCAGCTGAGCAAGGTCTCCAAGGTCCTCTTCCTCAGCGGCGAGACGGGAACCGGCAAGGAGTCCTGCGCGCGAGCATTCCACGACGCCGCCGATCGCACCTCCCCCTTCGTTGCCGTGAACTGCGCGACGATCCCACACCCCATCGCCGAACGGCTCCTCTTCGGCGCGAAGAAGGGGGCGTACAGCGGCGCCGACGGCGACAGCGAGGGCTACCTCCACGCCGCCGACGGCGGGACGCTTTTCCTCGACGAGATCGCCGAGCTCGATCTCGAGGTTCAAGCGAAGCTCCTCCGCGCGCTCGAGACCCAGAGCGTGACCCGCCTCGGCGCGACGCGTCCCGAGGCCGTAAGCGTTCGTGTCTGCAGCGCGACGCACAAAGATCTCCGCGCCGAGGTCGCGCGCGGCCGCTTTCGGGCCGATCTCTTCTATCGGCTCGCCAAGCCCGCGGTCGAGGTCCCGCCGCTTCGCGAGCGGCTCGAGGACCTCCCGCGGCTCGTGGCCGCGGTGGCGCGCGGCATCTCCGAGCGAAACACGCTCCACCCCACGCTGCTCGAGGCCTGTTTGATCCGCCCTTGGCCCGGCAACCTGCGCGAGCTGATCGCCGATGTCCGCGCTGCTGCATTGGCTGCGCGCGCCGAGGGCGACGGCCCCATTCGAGATCGGCACCTCGCCCCCGATGCCGGCCGACCTCTCGCACCGGAAGCGGGCGACGACACAGAAGCAGCTCCCCCCGCCGCGCTCCCCGACGACGAGAGGATCGAGCGGACTCTCGCGTCGGTCGGCGGCAACGTGTCGGCCGCGGCCCGCGCGCTCGGTGCCCATCGGACGCAGCTTCGCCGCTGGCTGGCGCGCCGGGCGCCGCGGACGACCGCAGGCGGCACGGGGTCTTCCGAGGACTGAGGCTCGGGCCGTCAACGCGCCCCGACACCGATGGCGATCCGGCGGCCTTCCCCGACGTCGAAGACCGAGGCGTAGCGTGGGGCTGTCGCATGCCAGCGCGCGAAGCCGTACACGACGTGCCGCAGGTCCTGTACCCAGCCCGAGACCGCGATCGGCTCCCGCGAGTCGGCGATCAGGTGCTCGGCTGCGCGATCCATCGCGGCGACGCGAGCGTCGTGCATCGAGACTGCCTCGCGGAGCGCGCCGGCCAGAGGAAGACCCCGCTCGTCACGCAGGCACCGGATCAGGTTGGGCCACCGCGCCTGCTCGTCCTTCGCGTACCCGAAGACGTCGTTCATGATCGCGACCGCCTCGGACGCCAGCGCGACGAGGTCCTGCATGGCGGGGTGCTCGTGGGTTGCGGCGGAAAGCTCGCGACCGCTCTGGTACTCGATGAAGTCGATGTTCGGGAGCATCCCGATGTTGGCGCTGCGACGCGCCAGGTGCTCGAAGGTGGTCGGTGAAGCCCCCGTGCGCCGAAACAGCTCGGCGTGCGCCGACTCCTCGCGGACGGATCGCGCCCAGTCCACGAAGCGCGTCGCGTGCCGCTGCCGCCAGCTCGCGCTCATCTTGGCGGCGCACGCACGCCCGAGCTCCGACCAGCAGGCCAGGTACACGCTGTCGTGGGGACGGTCGTCGAGGCTGCCGGCGATCGCGTCGAAGAGCCCTCCTCCCTCGCCGAGGTCGGACTCTTCGATGAGGTCATCGTAGAAGATCCACAGCGCGAGGAACTTCGTGATGACCTCCGCTTCATCTTCCTCGGCGCGCGAGAACGGCCAGTTCGCGTACTCCGCAACCGCCAGCTTGGCGAACTTCTCTGCCGTGGCGGCGTCGCTTATGATCCCCCGTTGCCGCAGCCAGCCCTCCGCCCGCCGCTCCATCTCGAACGCAAACGGGCTCAGCGCCACCTCCCAGCGACGAGGAAAGCCGAGCACGAGACGTCGTGGCTCCGGGAGCGACCGGTCGTTCGTCGGCCAAGCAGAGTCGACGCGCGCGGCGCCCGCTTCGTCCATTCTTCGAGCAGCAGCAACGCCCGTGCCCGACGCGGGCACCGCCTCGGCCCGATGAAAAGCGGCGTTCAGGACGGCGGGCGTGGGCCTGCGTGCCCGGCACGGGCCGGCACGTGCCGGCACCGCTGGACCGTCAGCACCCGCCCCCGACCCCGCCAGACTCGTCGCACGAAGGAGCGGCCTCGAGACCTGCGAGCGCGCGCTCGATCAGCGCGACGTGCCGACGCCAGGCCTCCTCGGGGTCCTCCGGGGCACCGGCCCCCAAGGCAGCGTCCGCGTCGATCCACATCTCCGGCCCCAGCTCGCTCTCGAGGCCGTGGTCCGTCTCGAGCAGCCGGACGAGCCGCTCGAGCACGGCGCGATACGCCGCGAACGGCGCGTCGAACGCTGCCAATCCCTGGCGCTCGAGGAACTCGCCGACCGTTCCCTCCTCTCCGACGCGACCGGGCGACGCGAGCGACCGCCTCAGCTCGCCGTACAGGGCCTGGGCGCCGGGTGCGGCCTGCACCTCGGCCAGCGGGAAGACACGACACGCCGCCGGTCGACCCGCGTGGACGCCACAGGCCGCTCCACGGAGGAACACGCAGCTCCCGTCATCGCGCCGCCGCAATGACATGTCCTCCGGGCTCACGTAGGTCTCGAGCACCAACGTGGTGGAGAGCCCGAGCGCCCGCGCCAGCCTCAGGAGCTCGTACGGGCTCACCGAGACGGACTTGTTGTAACAGCAGCTCCCGCACCCACCACACACGTACGAGAACGCGCTCTCGCGCGTCCTCTCGAGCGGGGCTTGGAGCGGGAGCCGCCGCACCCTGCTAGCCCTCGATCTCGATCTTGAAGTTCGCGCGATACAGGCTCCCCTGGATCTCGGCGAGCACCGAGACTTCCTGCTTGTCCAGGAGCGCGTGCGCGACCTCGTCCGGCAGATCGGACGAGGCGATGGTCTTGCCGTCTGCTTCGAAGACCAACCCCGGGGCGGCGTGGGCCTTTCGCACGAGGCCGAGCCCCAGGCCGAGCCCCACCGCTCCAGCCAGGAGCTTCGTGGCATTCCGCCGGGATGCGACCGTCTGCCGCGCGTTCGTGTCTGCTTTGTCACGCCTGCTCTTCATCAGCTCACCTCTTCTCTCGGCCTCGAATGAGGCCTTGCCGTCACTGGGTATTGACCCCCGCAAACGCCCCGTAGAGCCACCGCAGGTAGTCGAAGTCGATACCGAGGAGCAGGAGGTTGGTGGCGTAGTACGAGCGCTCCGGATCGCCCTCCGGAAGCGAAAGGAACGCCGCCTCCTGACTCTCGGCGAACGACATGTACTGGGCCGCGAGACCAAACGACCCCTGCTCCGGAATGAGCGCTCCGTACGCGACGCCGGTGCTCGGCACCGTGACCGACCCCAACACGTAGCCTGGCGCGGGCGCGACCTCCTCGGCGCCAGCCACGCGAAACACGTGGGCACGCTCGACGAACCGAGTCGACTGTCCCTCGCGCAAGAGCGCGAATCCACTCGCGACGACCGCGTTGCGCGTGTCCGCGGACAGCGCCGGCAAGAGCGGGTACCCCTGCGGTCGCGCGGACGACAGCAGATCGGGGAAGACGATCTTGCCGGTCTCGGGGACATAGTGCGGCGCGACCGTGTCGACGTCGTACAGGTACAAGCCGGTGACGACGCGTTCCACGGCCTCCGGAAACAGCTCGGCATAGGAGACATGGAGCTTGCCGTGCCCGCCGTCCCAATAGGTGTCGTAAGGAAGGCTCCAGCCGAGCGACTGGACGGCGACGAGGCGCGTCGTCGCGTGCCCGACCTCGTCGTATTCGAGGCGCCCCGACACGCTCCCGGTATCCCTCCCGCGATCGGCCTCCCGACGGCCCACCCCGGGCAACACGT
Source organism: Myxococcales bacterium (assembly GCA_016794345.1). GTDB lineage: Bacteria > Myxococcota_A > Polyangia > Polyangiales > Polyangiaceae > Xiheicaenibacterium > Xiheicaenibacterium phototrophicum. The sequence continues at coordinate 45,102 of JAEUKE010000263.1, read as the reverse complement.
CGACGTCCCCGGCCCCGAGCTCGTAGGACGACAGCAAGTAGACCCCATTTGCTGGGTCGAAGGTGTACGAGCCATATTCCACCTTCGTTGCGAGGTCGAACAGGTGGGACATCGAGATGGCCGTCGCTGCGGCCCAGGACAGCTCGCTCACGGCGTCGCGACGCTGGCTCAACACCTGGGCGAGACCATGCCCAAAGACGAACTGCAATCGGTCGAACACCGTCACGTCGAACTGCCAGACGCTCTCGCGGAAGAGGTAAGAGAGGTCATTCCGAAGCGACATCAAGAAGTAGCTCAGTCGATGCTCGTCGACGGTGGTGCGCACGGTCGAATAGTCGTCCGGTCCCACGTCGTAGCGCTGACAGTCCGGCAGGTGGTTCACGTGCCCGTCGGTGCAGCTCCCGTAGGGCACGACCAGTGGCGCCACCGCATCGGTCGACCCGACGTCCCGGTCGATCGTTGCGCGAGGGACGAGCTTGCGACGACCGAGCCGTTCGATCCCGAGATCGCGATCGCCGTCACCGAGCAGATACGGCAGCTGCGTGTAGTGGATCTGCTGACCGACCGTAGGCCCTCGGGACGCCGGAGAGCCTGCCGCACGAAGGAGCGCGCGAACCTCGAGCGGCACCTCGGACGGAGCCCAGTCGAACACCTCGGCGGCCTCGGCCAAGTTATGGAGGATCGCGGCTCGGTCGAAACGGCCGAGCGCCGCGCTGACCTGCCCACCAATCGCCAGGTAGTCCATCACCGAGGAGTACGCAGGCCCCTCTTCACGGAACACCGCGTCGAGCGCGGCCGTCATCTCGAGAAAGTCACCCGTCGTCTCGAGGTCCGCTTCGGCACGGAGCGCTTCCTTGCGCGACTGCCAGAACTGCGGCGGGTAGTTGAGCGCGTCGTGGGAGGCATTGAAGTTATGTCGGAGCGCAAAGTTGTGCCCCATCTCGTGGAGGACCACCCACGCTGCGACGGCGTCGTGAACCTCCAGCCAGGCCGCGTCGCCGCGGACAATCGGAGCTCCCGCATAACGCGACGCCACAGCGGCGACGGAGAGGCCGCTCGTCGCGTCGAGCCGACACCCGGTGAAGCCGGCCCCGTCTTCGAGGTCCAGGATGCCCGCCGAGCGGGCCCCCAACGTAGACGGCGCAGCCGCGCCCTCTGGCGTGAACGTCGCGGCGAGCGTGGGGGACTCCGTGAGCGCGGAGGCCAGCGCCTTCGGTCCGACCGAGGTCGTGCGGAGGGCTGCGAGCCCCGAGGGCCGCATTGCCGCGAGGCGCGCCGCGCCCTCGCTCCCCAGGAGCATGTCGACGCCACGCTCGATGGGCGCATCCGCGACCTCCGCCGCCAGGTTTCGGAACGCGTCGGCGAAACGTTGCTGCTCGACCGCCGTCCGCAGGTCGGACCCCGCGCTCCAGCCCTGGAGCCCGAAGCCGTTGGTCAGGTTGATTCGGTCCACCAGGTCCGTGGTCCAGACCGAGATGTTGGAGCCATAGAGATGGACCGACGCCTGAAGGCTCTCGCCGGTACGGGGATCGGCGCTGGTTGGGCCGTAGCCGAGCACCCCGACCAGCGTGAGACGCTCCACCCAGTTCAGCACGTGATGGCGCAAGTCGCCCACGCGAGCGACATTCCCTTCCGGATGATCCGCCCACTCGACAACCGCGTCGTGGATGGGGGCATCCTCGACCGGGTCGTAATCGGCGAGCGCGCAAGCGGCCTCTCCGTCGGCGAGGCGCGCCGACTCGGCGCGGCCGCTGGCGATGGCCGCATCGCAGAAGGCCGGGTTCGCGGCGACCGGGACGAGCTTGCGGCGGCCGTTGAACGAGAGCTTCATCACGGCGCCCTCGTGCGAGCGGGCGGGCTGCAAGAATGCGACAGCCTCGCGCAGCACTCCGTCGTACGCTGCCACCGCGCGCTCAGCGGCAGCGATAGCGGAATCGGGCCAGGGCCCCGTCAGGTGGTAGCGAACCTCCGCCACCTCGCGCTCTTCGATCGGAATGGCGACACGCCGGCCGTCGTCGTCGCGCACGAACCGACCGGAAGAGTCGCGCTGAAAGGTCTGCCTCCAGAGGTTGAAGCGGAACGGCTTGAGAACCTCCTCGGACAGGCGAGCCTCGTGAGCAGCATCGAAGTCCTCGGCGCGCGCCCCGTAGAGCGGGAACCGCAGTTGGTCCCTCGCATCCTGAACGGCAGCTTCGAAGTCGGGCTCACGCGGGGCGCGGCGCAACGTCGTTCGCAGGCGCAGCTCCGTGGGCAAACAAGAGCTCAGACCATCGTAGCCTTCGAAGAAACAATAGGGATACCGCTGCGTATAGGGGAAGGCTTCGTACTCGACGGTCGGCGGGTTCATGACCACCCGGCTCGTCCACTCGATCCCTTCCAAGCCCCCCAAGCCGTCGTCCACCCGTCGGAATCCATCGTGTCCCCCGACCGTCTCCTCGACCGTGCTGGTCGCGACGGTGGGATCGTCGAGGGTGTTGCGAACACGAAACGTCGGGTTCAGCTCGGTCCCAGAGACGACGTTGCGGGACCAATCGACGCGGATGAAGCCCCGCTGACTCCAGGGTCGGGAGGTATCCTCGACGAGCGCCCCGTCCCGCTCGACAAGATCGAAGTGTTTCTCGATCGGATAGGCGAGGAGCGGGTCGCCGCGGTAGGGAAAACACGCGACGACCTCCCCTTCGGGATCCCGGCAAGTCACGCCAGGCTCTCCGGCGTACCCAGCGCGAACCCCCCGATCGGGCTCGGCGACACACGGCAGCTCGATCCCGGACTCGGTCGCGAAACATCGGGTACCCGGCGGGAGCCCCCCCGTCTGTCGCTCGACCGAGACGGGCGCCTCGCCGTCGCCGCCCAAGGACTCCGCGTCGCGCCCCGGCGCGATCTCGTACGCCCGGTATCCGACCAGCAGGGCCTCCTGGACCTCCCAGCGCACGAGCCCCGCGGTGGCCTGGATCCCCTCGAAGACGAAGGACTCGTCGACAGCAGCATCGGCGAAGGTGACCTGCGCGTACCACTCTCCATACAGGTCGTCCTTCATCACGACCCCATCGGGCACATACGGCGCGACATCCTCGTCACACCCTGATACCCCGACGACTGCGACCAGCAGCACCGCCCTGACGAGCCCGCCGATCTTCATCACAACACCTCCTCCGCGAGCGCATCGAACCGATGCACCATGTACCGGAGCAACGCGGCGTCGCGCGCGACCCCTCGCAGCCCGGCTTCGAGGTCCTCGCGCTCCGACTCACCAACCCCTTCAACCGCAAGCGCATCGCTGATCGCCCTGCCCCGCTCGACCGTCGTCACCGCTGGATAGTCCACGCTCACGATATCGATGCCGACCGGCCGCAACGCGCCGTAGACGATGCCCGTCTCGGGGTCGACGAACGAGATGATCTCGTGACTGGGCCCAACCTGGGGCTCCTCGCTCGATCCGACGCGAAACACGCGGAAGCGGTCCGCGACTCGAAAGTTCAAGCTCTCCCGCAGGAACGCGGCGACATAGATGACCGTCACGTATCGCTCGAGGTCGTCTCGTGCGACGTCGAGCACACACCCAGCGGGCGGGACTCCCCACCCGCCGCCGGCTCCGAACGCCATCACGTCCAGCGGGTCGCTGAACGCGATGTTCCCCGCCGCGTCGATGCGCGGCGAGAGCGAGGGATCACCGAGGAACGTCGCCCCGACCGTGCGAGACAAGAAGCCCCCGAAGCCCTGTGACCACGGGAGGCCCCGGTCTGCGACGGCGTAGTCCTCGTACCAGTCGGCGGTCAGGCTGAAGAGCGCCGCTCGCCTGTCGGAGCGGTGACCCACCTCGGACACCTCGAAGAAGTCGGAATCCGAGTCGTAGACCGTGTCGAGCCGGCGGCCGATCCCCATCGGGACACTCAGCGATCCTGCTCGGCCACCGCTCGGGGCCGGCGGGCACACCGAGAAGTCCGGCGACGGAGCGACCGGACCATAGGCAGGCGTCGTCAGGACACGTGCCAGGGTGTTGGCCGCCAGGTAGGTCCCGGCAAGCCAGAGCCCGTCGCGAGGCGTCGAGTAGTCGAGGCCGCGGGCCGTGGCCCATTCGATGCCGTGTTGGTACACATTCCGAAAAGGCAAGAAGAAGAGCCTCAACGACCGTAGGAAGCGCAGCTCTGGCGTGAGGCTGAAGTCCACGCGGTCGCGGCGGAACGAGGCGACCACGTCGCGCTCGTACCGGTTCGCGATCGCGACCGCCATTTCGTAGGGGTCGGCGCCCGCGTCGTAGAGCAGGCAGCCCTCGGACATGCCGAGCTCGTAGTCGGTGCACGACTCATAGGGCACGGGCACGAGCGTCGCCTCCGAGCCGAGCTCCTGATCGGCGACGACCTCGTCCCACCTGGCCCAACGCCGTCGCTTGAGCGCTTCGACGCCGGCGGTTGCATCACCATTGCCGAGCAAAAACGGTACCTGCGCGTAGTGGAATGCCCGCGCCGGCGCCTGCGTGAAGCGATCGGTCGCGAGGAAGGCCGAGCGTGCGGCGTCACGCCAATCAGGATCCAGGCTCTCGGCCGGCGAGTCGAAGACCTCGACGCGCCCTGCATAGAGGAGCATCAAAGCAGCCCTGTCGTAGCGACCGAGCCGCGCGCCTTCGTTGAAGCTGGCGTGGTAGTCCATGACCGACGAGGCCGCCTCGGCTGGCATCCCCGCGGAAAGCTGCTCCTCGGTCGGGGTCGCAGACGCAACGATTGCCGCCATGTCCGTCAGCTCGGAGGCCGGGGCCAGCGTCGTGCGGCGGAGCTCCCAGTAGCGGTCGGAGTAGTTGATGGCGTCGTGGGACGCGCGAAAGTTGTGGCGCAAGCCGAACGTGTGCCCCATCTCGTGCGCGATCAGGCCTCCGGCGATCAGACGCCGGATCTCGAGCCAGGCGGATCCCATCGGGGCGAGCTCTGCCGTGGGCAGATCCTTGTAGCGGTCCGCGACGGCGACCGTGAATGGGTCGTAGAAGTCGGCCAGCGTGACGTTGTTCTCCAGCGCTCGCCGCTGCCGTGCGGACGCAGCCTCCAGGAGCGCCGTGTCGACGTACGAGGGGTGAGCATCGGGGTCGGGCGATTCGACCCGAAGCAACTCGGCGGCGGTGCCGTCGTTTTCGACGGCCGCCGCGAGCAATGCGCTGCCGCGGCTCGCGGAGAGCGGCGTCGCGTGCTGCACGGCGAGCTCGAGCTCGCGTGCGCCGTCTTCACCGAGCAGCGCGACGTCGGGCCGTGCCGCGCCTCTCGCGCGCTCGAGCAGACGGCGCCTGATCTGCGCCGTCGGATCCGCCAGCTCGAAGGTCGTCTGGCCAGACGTGACCTGGTCGACCGCGGCGCCTTCACCGGCGAGGTAAGCCTCCATCGAGAGGCGCCCGTTCTGCACGTTGATCGCTGCCAGCGTCAGCGTCGTGTAGGTGTTCAGGGCGTGCCCGTAGATCGCCGGCTGCGCCGCGATCGTCTTGGCGCTCTCGGGATCGATGAACGAGGGACCATAGCCGAGCGGACCTGCCTGCTGGGGCGCGTGCACCCAATGCAGGCTGTGATGAACGAGGTCTCCGAGCACGGCGACACGTCGTTCGGGCTCGAGCCTCCACTCCGAATGTCGCGGCGTGGCTCGATCGAAGAACGCCGCATATCGGCCAGGGGCATAGTCCGAGAACCCACACGCCGGTCGACCGTCGTCGAGCACCTCGACGGTCGCCACCCCCGCCTCGACGAGCGCGGCGCATTCGGTCTCCAACCCCGTTGCGTCGACCTCGCGAACGAGCCCGTTGTAGTCGAGCATCACCATGTCCGCGTCGACGGGAGCGCCCTCGCGGAGCTCCTGGGCTGCCTCCTTCAGGATGGCGTCGTAGTCGGCGATCACGTCCTCGACCGTCTCAAACAGGTCGACCGGCCACTCGCCGGTCAGGTAGAAGCGAATGGGTCGGACGACGCGATCGGCGTGGGGGATCTCGACGGGAGCACCGCTCTCGTCTCGCTCGATCGAGCCATCCGCCGATCGCCGGTAGACCTGCTCCCAGATCGGAAATGCCTGCGCCAGCTGGACACGTCCGGGGATCGTGAAGCCGGCGTAGGGGTCGAAGCTGACGCGCTCGCTTCGAAACAGGGGAAAGTGGGAGTACTGGCGCTCCCCGTAGGGACGAGGCTCGAAGTCCTCTTCCGGGTCGACCCGGCGAAACGCGGTGCGGACGTGGACCTCCGCCGCGGTGCAAGGGCCGAGCAACCGGCAGTCGCCGTACCAGTAGAAAAGCCCATCGAGGGACTGGTGCGCGGATAGCTCGGGCTCGACGAAGAGCCGCGTGACGAAGTCGAACGACTCGAGCTCGCCAGCGGCGGAGCGATTGGTGAAGAAGCCGTCACGGTGCGGCAGATCCGCGCCGAGGTGGGTGATGCGCTTCTCACGATCGAGGAACACGAAGCTCCGATCGAATGTTTGCTCGACCAGGTTGTGCCCCCAGTCGACCTCCACGTGCGCTGCGAGGTACCAGGGGCGGGTGGTGTCGACGACAGCCCGCTCGCCCTCGAGCCGAACGTCGTAGTGCCGGCGGACCGGGTACATGGCGACCACGTCGCCGCGATACGGCAAGCAGTCGACCTCGTCTCCGTTCGGCCCGCGGCACACCACCCCGGGGTCGAAGACGTGGCCGCGAGTGCCCTTCGTCGGATCTGGCAGACAGGACAGCTCCGTACCGCTGGCAGCGTCGAAGCAGCGTGTTCCAGGGTCGGGTAGCCCCGTCGAGGCGCCGTCGTTTCCCCCCGCGATGCGCTCGAAGCTCTCGTAGGCGACGAGGTGATGCTCCTGCACCTCCCAGCGGATCTTGGCGCCTCCGAACGACGAGACCGCGTCACCTTCGAAGGCCCAGTTGGTCTCCGGCGACGCCCACACGGTCGTCATCCCCACGACCCACTCGCCCGCGAGGTCGGCCTTGGCCAATCCCCCAGTTGGCACCGACTCGGCCGTGGGCGGGTCTTCGACGCACCCGACGAGCACGAGACAACCAGCGGACGCGACCAGAAGCGCTCCAACGCGCGAAAGCATCGTCGAGCGCGGTCAGCAACGCCCGTGCCGGCATGCCAGAAGACAGCGGCGGCCGAGATCACGCGGGTTCGGCATCGAATCGGTCCGGCACGGCCTGGCACGTGCCCGGCACGTGCCAGGCCACGTCAGAGGCGCGTGAGATCAGCCCCCGCTCAGTGCTCGACCACGTCGGCCTTGGCGACGACCCAAGCGCCGGTCTCTCGCACCAGGTGAACGTGCGCCACGATCCCTTCCACGGAGTAGCCGAGGACGACGGTCGCCCGATCCGGCTTGATGGCGATCGACTGGACCTCGAGGTGGGGCCTGCCCTCGAGCTCGTCGTGCGCCCTGTACTCGACTGCCTTGCCGAACTTGAAAAGCTTCGGGTTCCCCTCGAGGGCCGGGAAACGCACGAGCACGAGGGGCGAGCGGTCCGGTCGCTCGGCGAGGTGCCAGTAGGGCTCGAGCTGAGGCGCGTCGATGGCCGCTTGCAGCACCGGCCCCATCGGATCGAGGCCGAGCGCGCTGGCCTCCGCCGCGGTGCTCGACTGCGCGCTCGGCGTCTCCCCGCCCGCGGAGATCGTCTCCCTCCCGCCCTGTGCCACGCGGTCGTCGGAGCCAGCGCAGCCCGCCGCCACCAACACGAGAAGGCTCCCCATGCGCCACGTTCGCGCCCGCATCGGGCCAGTGTACGACCAGATGCGGGCAGCGAGGTGGTCCCGGACGGCGCTGCGCCCCGAAGGAGACCGGGTCACGTCGTCAGGCGCGCTGCTCGTCCGCCAGGTAGCCGCGCTTCTCCTGGTCGCGCTCGATCGATCGGAAGAGCGCCCCGAAGTTCCCCTCGCCGAACGAGAGGTGGTTCTTGCGCTGGATGATCTCGATGAAGATCGGCCCGACCAGGTTCTTCGTGAAGATCTGGAGCAGGTAGCCGGCGTCGTCTCCGTCGACCAGCACGTTGCGCCGCCGGATCTCGGCGCGGTCCTCCGTGACGTTGGGGACGCGGTCGAAGACCGTCCGGTAGTACTCGTCGTCGATGTCGAGCATCTGGATCTTCGTCCCCTCGAGCTTCGAGAGCGACGCGAGGATGTCCTTGGTGAGAAAAGCGAGGTGCTGGATGCCAGGGCCCTTGTACTCCTCGAGGTACTCGTTGATCTGGCTCTTCTTCTCCGTGCCCTCGTTGATGGGGATGCAGAAGGAGCCATCCGGCGAGCGCAGCGCGTAGCTCGTGAGCCCGGTCTTGGCGCCGCGGATGTCGAAGTAGCGGACCTCCGTGAAGCCGAACACGCTCTTGTAGAAGCCCGCCCAGGTCTCCATCGTGCCCTTTTCGACGTTGTTCGTGAGGTGGTCGATGGCCACGAAGCCCTTCTCGGCGATCTTCACCGGCGCGGGGTGGGCCACGAAGCCGAGGCGCTCCCAGTGCTTCTCTCGATCGCCCTGCGGCGCGACGAAATAGAGGAGGCTGTCGCCGATGCCGTAGAGCGCCGGCACGCGGCCGCCCGACGAGAGCTCGAGATCGCCCTCCCGGCAGGACCGACCGCCGCGCAGGATCGCCTGCTGCAGCGCGGTGCGCGGGTCGTCGAAGACCCAGCCCATCGACACGATCGCGGGGCCGTGGAGCTTGCAGAACCTCTGCCCGAAGGAGCCGACCTCGCGGTTCAGGAGGAAGACGATGTCGTTCTGCTGGTAGAGGTCGATCGCGCGCTCGCGGTGCTTCATCGTCCGCGAGAAGCCGAAGTCGGTGAAGAGCTTGTGGAGCGCCTCCGGGTCGGGCGAGGCGAACTCGACGAAGTCGATGCCGCGCAGGCCCAGGGGGTTCGTGCTCGTGCTCGTGTCCATCGTGCTCATCGATCGCTCCAGCTCAGGTAGTAGTTCGGGTTCTCGAGGGGCGTCGCCGCGTCGAGCACGGCGAGTGGGTTCTTCGTGTCGAGCATGACGGCGACCTCCTCCGTGCGCGTCGCGCTCTTGCTGCGCTCGTACGCCTTGGGGTGCGGGCCGTGGTGGATGCCCTGCGGGTGGAACGTGAGCATGCCGGGCTCGATGCCGGCGCGGCTGAAGAACTCGCCGCGGTGGTAGAAGAGCACCTCGTCGAAATCGATGTTCGAGTGGTAAAACGGCACCTTCAGCGCGGTGGGGTCGCCGTTCTCCATCGGCCGCGGCGCGAACGTGCACACGACCGCGTTGCGGAGCAGGAACGTCGTGTGCGCCGAGGGCGGCAGGTGGTAGCGGTCGCTCAGCACCGGGCGGATGTCGCGTACGTTGAGCACGAACGGCGTCACCGTGCCCTTCCAGCCGACGACGTCCATCGGGCAGAACGGGTACCGGACTCGGGTGATCTGGTCCTCGCGGAGGATGCGCACTTCCCACTGGCCGCTCGCGTCGGGCCCGAGCGTGCAGGCCTCGTCCGGCGAGGGAACGCGGAGCACCGCGGGGTCGAAGAGCGCGTGCTGGCCGAGCATGCCGCGATCCGGCAGCGTGATCTCACCGCGGCTCTCCATCGAGAGCATCGCGGTCGGGCTCGACGGCGCGAAGCGGAAGCAGGTCCCGCGCGGCACGTAGAGGTAGTCGCCCGTCTCGTAGGGCAGCGGCCCGAAGTCGGTCTCGAAGCGGCCCGCGCCGGCGTGGACGAAGAAGAGCTCGTCGGCGTCCGCGTTGCGCGCGAGGTAGGGCATCGCCTCGGTCAGCCCCAGCGTGGAGCAGCGCACGTCGGCGTTGCCGAGGATGGGCTTGCGGAGCGCGAACAGATCGCCGCCACCGCCGAACGCGGGCCGCAGGTCGAAGCTGCGCGGCTTGCACGGCCCCTCGATGCTGGTCCAGCCCACCGGGGCGTTCTTCCTGTAGAGGTGGGCGTAGCGCCCGAAGAACCCGTTGCGCGCGTACTCCTCTTCGTAGGTCCCCTCCGGGAGACCCACGTGCGCCTGCATCGCCACCCGACCGCGGACGTAGGGGATGTCCATGGGGGAGCAGTCTGGGGGACCGCCCGGCGCGCAAAAAGCACAATGTGCTGCACATCATTGTCGATGGATCGCACAATGTGCCGACCATGTTCGTGACCCTCGAGCAAGCCCGGGCGCTCAGCGCGCTCGCCCAGGAAGGCACCCTGCAGAAGGCAGCCGCGAAGCTCCACAAGGGGCACACCGCGGTCCTCTATGCGCTCACCGGCCTCGAGGAGCAGACCGGGCTGCTCCTCCTGGATCGGAGCGGCTACCGCCTGCGGCTCACGCCGGAGGGTCAGGCCGTGCTGCTCCACGCGCGAAAGATGCTCGACGCCGAGCGCGAGCTCGTGACGACTTGCCAGCGCATCCAGAGCGGCTGGGAGCCTTCGGTGCGCCTCGTCTTCGACGGCATCGTCCCCATCGGCCCGGTCCTGGGCTGGATGCGTGGCCTCATGGATCGGGGCGCGCCCACGAAGGTCTCGGTCTCGGCCGAGTTTCTGGCGGGCGTCGAAGAGGCCTTCGAGCGCGCCGAGGCCGACTTCATGATGGCCGTGCTGCCGCCCCTCCGGACGGGGCTCGCGTCGCATCGCATGCCGCCCGTGCGCGCCAGGCTCTGCGCCCACCGGAGCCACCCGCTCGCCCAGGCGAAGAAGCTCTCGGCCGCCGACCTGTCGGAGCACGTCCTCCTCACCGTACGCGGCTCGGACCCGCGCCTGTCCTTGCCGACCGCCGGGCTCGAGGTGCGTTCCCAGCTCCACCTCAACGACTTCGAGACCAAGAAGCAGGCGATCCTCCGCGGCCTCGGCTTCGGCTGGCTGCCCGAGCACGTCGCCGGGCGCGAGCTCGCGCGCGGTACGCTGGTGACCCTGCGGTACGCGGGCGGCGCCGAGCACACCTTCGCCCCGCGGCTCTTCCATCGCGCGGCCTACCGTCCAGGGAAGGCGGGCACCGCGTTGCTCAAGGCCGTCGGCGCCAGCTGAAGAGCCAGACCCGTGGAGAGGTCGAGCGGGCCCGCCTCGGCTGACCGGCCGGTCCGAGAGGTGTTGACGTTTCCATGTGGCGGCGACTAGGCTCGCCCGCCGTCGCGGTATGCCAGCAGCCGGGGTCTCCGCGAGTGATCGACCATGGCAAAAACTACGGCTAAGGGCGCCCGCGGGGCAGCGAGCAAGAAGGCAAACCCCGTGAAAAAGGCGGGGGCGAAGCCCGCCAAGAAGGCGGCTCCCAAGCCTGCCAAGGCGGTGGCCCCCAAGAAGGCTGCTCCGGCTCCGAAGGCGCCTGCCAAGGGCTCCCCTGCCAAGGGCGCCAGGACGCCCGCGGCACCTGCGCCTTCGGCCAAGGGGCCCTCCTCCCAGGGCAAGGGCCCAGCCAAGGCGCCGGCTCCCCCGGCCTCGGGCAAGGTGGCCGCCAACGGGTCTCGCTCGTCCACCCACCACCAGGCGGCCGTGGCTCCCCCGCCGGCCCCTTCGGCCAAGGGCGTCCCTGCCCCCAAGGGCTCGCGGAAGGGCGAGCCCATCATCCTGGCGCCCCGCGCTTCCAGCCCGGGCCAAGCCGCGCCTGCCCGAAAGCCAGGCAGCGCCCCGCCCCGTGGCCGCGAAGGGGGTGTGACCCTCGTTCGCCGGCAGACCGAGCGTCCAGGGCCGAGCGTCACCCAGGCGGTGAGCCTGCCCATCCCGGTCCGGAAGCTGGAGACGCAGCCCAGCATCGAGGACCGGTACGCCGGGATCGAGAAGCGGCTCGAGGCGCAGCCCACCGAGTTTCAGGCGGACTACTGGGCGCGGTTCGACAAGTCGTGGATCTACCACGACAGCGCGCTCGAGGGCTCCGTCTACACGTTGGAGGAGCTGGGCGCCGGCCTCGGCGATCAGCCCGTCGTGACCGACTCCACGCTCCAGCCGGCAGCAGACGAGATTCGTCGCCACAAGGAGGCGATCGAGTTCGTGCGCGACGCGGCGAAGAAGAAGGTCCCGATCACGATCGATGTGATCAAGAAGATCTACCTCATCCTTCACCCGGCCGAGGGCGACATCAAGACGGTGAAGTACCGCCGGGACATCCCCCAGCACCGGCTGTATTTCCACGAGTACGCGCAGCCCGACAAGATCGGCTACAAGGTCCGGCAGGTCGTGGACTGGCTGAACGACCCCGAGACGCGCAAGACGCGGAACGCGATCCGCATCGCCGCGCGCGCCCACTACGATCTCCTCCGCGTCTTCCCCTTCCCGTCGGATAGCGGCAAGGTCGCCCGGCTCTTCATGAACCTCTTGCTCATGCGCTCGGGTCACCCGCCGGCCATCATCCACGCGACGGAGCGCCAGCGGTACTACGACGCGCTCAAGGGTGAGCCGAACATCATCCTGAAGATCGTCCAGGAGTCGGTGGACAACAGCCTCGCCAGCGTCGAGAAGATCCTCGACGAGCGCGAGTCCCGGGCTCGCACGATCGTCTCGTGACCGCTCGGCCCAAGACGAAGGCGGAGCGCGTCGCGCGCGCCCGCGAGGTCTTCGCCAAGCTCCGGGCCATCCACCCGGACGCGCACTGCGAGCTGGACCACCAGGGGCCCTTCCAGCTCCTGGTGGCGACCGTGCTCAGCGCCCAGACGACCGACAAGCTCGTCAACAAGGCGACCCCTGCCCTCTTCGCCGCCTACCCCGATGCGCGCGCCCTCGCCGCGGCCGAGCCGACCGCGGTCGGCGAGCTGCTCAAGAAGGGCGGCCTCGGCATGTACAACCAGAAGAGCAAGAACATCGTCGGCCTCGCCCGCGGCCTCGTGGAGAGACACGGCGGCGAGGTGCCGCGCACGCTCGACGCCCTGGTCGAGCTCCCCGGGGTCGGCCGCAAGACCGCCAACGTCGTGCTCGGGGTCAGCTGGGGGACGCCCGAGGGCGTCGTCGTCGACACCCACGTGCAGCGGCTCTCGCAGCGGCTCGGGTTCACGAAGAACACCGATCCCGGCTCGATCGAGCTCGACCTCTGTGCGCTCTTCCCGCGTGAAGACTGGGACCCGCTCTCCCACACGCTCATCTTCCACGGGCGGCGCGTCTGCTTCGCGCAGCGCCCCGCCTGCGCGGCCTGCGGTGTGAGCGACCTCTGCCCGTCGGCGTTCAAGGCCGAGCACGTCGGCCGCAAGCCCCCGAGAACGAGGCCTGCACCCGCACCGAAGGTCGGGGCCAAGAAGAAGCCGGCGGCCCCCTTGAAGGCTGTCAAGAAGAAGGCAGCGGGCAAGGTCGGCCCCGCCACGAAACCCAAGAAATGACGGTTCTGTCGCCATTCCGCAGCGTCCAGCGCGTCTACTTCGACGACCTGGATGCGCTCAACATCCTCCACAACGTCCGCTACCTGCTCTTCATCGAGCGCGCCCGCGGGGAGCTCTTCAACGCCCTCGGCTTCCACTGGCAAGACGACCTGGAGCACAACCCGGACAAGTGGCACGTCATCGCGGAGCACGGCATCCGCTACCTCGTCCCCTTCCGCGGCGAAGGCGAGATCCTGGTCGAGCTCACCCCCTCCAAGCTGGGGAGCTCGAGCCTCGTCATCGACGCGCGCGTCCGCTCCCCACACGGTGACATCGTCTTCGCCGACGGCGCCACCCGCCTGGTGCGGCTCGACCCGCTGACCAACAAGCCGTGCCCCTGGTCGGAGCGGTTCCGCAAGGCGCTCCAGCCGCTCGTGAAGACCCCGGCCGCCTAGTCCCCTGGAACCATCATTTCTTGAAGAACTCGGGCCGCCCCTGACGGGGCGAAGGCGGCCCGAATTCTCGGGCGAAGTGGCAGTTTGTTCCGGAGGGGACTCGTTTCTTCTAGCGTGGAAACTCCGTTTCCACGGGACTAGTCCCCTGGAGAAGCTCCGTTTCCACGCGACGAGGCCGCAGCCTCACCAGCGGGTCTTGCGGCCGCCCGCGTCGGACCAGTTCAGCCGCAGCCCAGCCGCGTCGCGTTTTGTCATCACCTGGGGACCCGGGACGGGCGGCGGCGGAGAGGGCACGCGCGCGGGCCGCGCGCTCCTCGCCGCTCCCTCCGCCGACTCGTGCTCGAGCAGGTGGTTCACACGGCGCGGGATCGTGGTCTCGTCCTCGTCGTCATCCTCGAACCGCCGGTCGACGGCGCACAGCGGTCGGCCGAGCAGCCGGCGCGCGCGCTCGATCAGCTCCGCTCCCCGGTCCGCGCTGACTGCGCCGTGGAGCATGGCGACGAGCCGCATGTCGCGGGAGAGCGCCAAGGCCTGCTCTCGTTCGTGCGGTGTCGTGCTGGCCGCTGCGTCGACGCTCTCCGCAAGAGCGCTGGCCCGTCGCGTGACCTCGTTGGCGAGCTCGTTCCAGAGCTCCTCCCACGCCTCCGGACTCACGCCTGCCCCGACTCGCATATCGCAACCCGCTCCCCGGAGGCTGTGCAAGTCCGGTGCCGCGCGTTTGTCAGCCGTTTGAGCGTGGTCGGTGGGTCCGCAGATCGCGTCGCTGCAATCCGTCCTCCGCCCGATTTTTCAGAACTGAAAGCGGGGCGGAGTCTTCGGCGACACCCGCACCGTCCCCGTTCACGTGGAGATCGGTCGCCGGGGCGAGTAAAGGGAGACGAGAAGAGACCGACATGCGCATCTTCAGCGGCATCCAACCCACCGGGCGGAAACACCTCGGCAACTACATCGGCGCGATCCGGCAGTACGTCGAAGGGCAGACGCGAGGCGAGTCGATCTACTGCGTGGTCGATCTCCACGCGACGACGGTGCCCTACGAGCCGGCGACCTTGCGCAAGCTCCTCTACGACACGACGGCCATCCTCCTCGCGGCTGGCGTCGACCCCGACAAGTGCATCCTCTTCCGCCAGAGCGACGTGCCGCAGCACAGCGAGCTCTGCTGGCTGCTCTGCTCGGTGACGTCTCACGGCGAGCTGACGCGCATGCACCAGTTCAAGGACAAGAGCGCGAAACAGAAGGACGCGCTCATCTCGGCCGGTCTCTTCCTCTATCCGGTGCTCATGGCGGCCGACATCCTCCTCTACAAGACGGACGAGGTCCCCGTCGGCGACGACCAGCGCCAGCACGTCGAGCTGACCCGCAACATCGCGGAGCGCTTCAACGAGCGCTTCGGCGAGACGCTCGTCGTGCCGAAGCACCGCATCCCCGAGGTCGGCGCGCGAATCATGGATCTGCAGTCGCCCGAGCAGAAGATGAGCACGAGCTCCACGAACGAGAACGGAACCGTCTACGTGCTCGAGGAGCCGAAGGCCATCCTCAAGAAGGTCAAGAGCGCCGTCACCGACAGCGGCACCGAGATCAAGATCGCCGACGACAAGCCCGGCATCTCGAACCTCCTGGAGATCATGGCCGCCATCCAGGGGAAGAAGCCCGCCGACGTCGAGAAGGACTTCGCCGGCCAGCGCTACGGGGACCTGAAGGTGGCCGTCGCCGAGGCCGTCGTCCAGTACCTCGCGCCGGTTCGCGAGCGGTACAACGAGCTCCGGCCGGACGAGAAGCGCATCGAAGAGGCGCTCGCGACCGGCGCCGCCAAGGCCCGCGCCATCGCCCAGCGGACGCTCGAAGAGGTCTGGGACAAGATGGGCGTGGGCGCGCCGCGCATGACGCGCACGTAACATACACTTCGTTCGGGCCGCAGGATTCGTTCATGAGTTCCCAATTGCGGAACTTGGAATCGTGAACATCCTGTCGCCACCTGAACGAGGATGCACGAGCCCACTCCCTCCCACGCGGCCTTTCGGTCGCAGAGCCCCGGCCCCGCCCCCCTGGCCCGACGCGCGTCGCCCGGTGAGATCACGCCGATCTTGGAGGCGTTCGGCACCTCCCTCCACCACCCGCTCGACCCGGAGCTCCTGCGGCAAACGCTGAGCCGACCCGCGGACGAGGGGACCGAGCGTACGCTCTTCGAGCTCCTCGCCTCCCGCGCGGCCCCGCTCGGGCTCCGCGCGAGCCCCGTGCGCCTCTCCACGGCCGAGATCTCGCGCCTTCGCGGCCACGAGCTCCCGCTCGTGCTGGACCGAGGCGGGAGCCCGATCCTGGTGAAGCGCGCTCGCCTCGTTCAGATCGAGCTCGAGGAGGACGGGCGCGTGGAGTGGGTCTCCCCCCGCGCCCTCGCGCGGTCGCTGGGCGCGGAAGACGAGTCCGAGGCGATCGCCGCCTTGACGATGGAGATCGCGCTGCCTCTCACGGACACGGGCGCAGGTCATGACCATCACGCCCACGGCGGCGTCGCGCGGCTGACGAAGCTCTTGCGGCTCGAGCGCGAGGATCTCTTCTCGGTGCTCGTCTACGCGATCTTCATCGGCTTGACCACGCTCGCCGTCCCCGTAGCGGTGCAGGCGGTCGTGAACACGGTGGCGTTCGGCGTGCTGATCCAGCCGCTCGTGGTCCTCACGCTCATCGTGCTCGGGTGCCTCGCGTTCAACGGTCTGCTCCGCGCGATGCAGGCCAAGGTCGTCGAGCGCCTCCAGGAGCGCCTCTTCGTGCGGGCCGCGACCGAGATGGCCTACCGCCTCCCGCGGATGAAGATCGACCAGTTCGACCGCGTCTACGCGCCCGAGAAGGTCAACCGATTCTTTGACGTGATGACCGCGCAGAAGGCGGCGGCGGCGCTGCTCATCGACGGGTCGCTCCTCGTCCTGCAGGCGTTCGTCGGCCTCGTCTTGCTTGGGTTCTACCACCCGTTCCTGCTCGCGTTCGACTTCGTCCTCATCGTCGCGGTCGCCCTCATCGTGCTCGTGCTCGGGCGCCGGGCCATCCCGACGAGCCTCGACGAGTCGAGCGCGAAATACGAGCTCGTGGCCTGGCTCGAGGACGTCGCGCGGAGCCCCATCGCCTTCCGCATGAACCAGAACGCCGCGCTCGATGGCGCCGACGATCTGGCGCGCCGCTACCTGGACCGCCGCCGCCGGCATTTCGCGATCGTGTTCCGGCAGATCGTCGCCAGCGTCACCCTCCAGGCCGCGGCGAGCGCCACCTTGCTGGCGATCGGCGGCTTCCTCGTGATCGAGGGGCAGCTCTCGATCGGTCAGCTCGTCGCTGCGGAGCTCGTCGTGACCAGCATCGTCGCGGGCGTGGCCAAGCTCGGCAAGCACCTCGAGAGCTATTACGATCTGCGCACCGCCCTCGAGAAGATCGGGACCGTGACGGATCTGGAGCTCGAGCCGAGCGCGGCCGTCCGCACCCTGGAAGCACGCGGGCCGGCCACGCTCGAGCTGTCGGAGGTCCGCTTCGGTCACGCGAGCCGACCGCCGCTCTTCGAGGGTCTCTCGTTCTCGGTCTTCCCCGGAGAGAAGGTCGCGATCACCGGCGCCCACGGCGCAGGCAAGAGCACGATCGCCGACCTCGCCTTCGGCCTCCGCGCGCCGGCCCGCGGGGCCATCCTCCTCGACGGCGTCGACGTCCGCGAGCTCGGCCCGGAAGAGCTCCGCCGGCACGTGGCCCTCGTGCGCGACGTCGAGATCTTCGAAGGGACGGTCTACGACAACGTCGCGCTCTGGAGGAAGGACGTCGCCCCCCAGGACGTGCACGAGGCGCTCGCCTCCGTGGGTCTCTCCAAGACCGTCGCCCGGCTCTCCTCGGGCGTCGCGACGAAGCTCCTCACCGGTGGCAACCCGCTCTCTCTGGGCCAGGCCCAGCGCCTGATGCTCGCGCGCGCCCTCGCGGGGAAGCCTCGATTCCTCGTGATCGACGGCCTCCTCGACGGCCTCGAGGGCGAGCTGCTCGACGAGCTGGAGCGGTGTCTGTCGTCCGTCTGCGACGGCAAGACGACCCTCCTCGTCCTCACGAGCCTCGAGAGCGTCGCCGCGTGGTGTGACCGCCGCATCAACCTCACGCGCAACCGCACCGCCAGCGCCCCGCCCCCTCCTCCGGGCGCCGTGGAGATCCGATGATGCAAGAAGCCGCACGATCGATGCCCGACACGCCCGCCATGCGCCTCGTCCGCTCGGCGCCGACGACGCGCCTCGCGTCACGCATCCTCGCGGGCGTTTTCTTCGTGACCTCCCTCGTCCTGATCTTCGCGCCGTGGGTCCAGAACGCGCAAGGCACCGGTCGCGTCGTCGCGTATGCCCCCCTCGAGCGTCAGCAGATCGTCGAGGCGCCCGTCGAGGGTCGGATCACGCACTGGTACGTCCAGGAAGGCTCCCGCGTCGAGCAGGGCGACCCCATCGTCGACATCACCGACAACGATCCGTCGTTCATGAGCCGCCTGCGGGAGGAGCGCGACGCCGTCGCGGCGCGCCTGGAGGCCGCCAAGTCACGCCACGCGAGCATCACCCGCCGGATCGAGGCCCTCGAGGCGTCCCGCGAGAGCGCGATGGCCGCCGCCGAGTCCCGCGTGAAGGTCGCGTTCGAGCGCAAGGTCGCCGCTGACAGAGCCGTCACGGCCGCCGCCGCCGCCGCAAAGGTCGCCCAAGCCAACGTGGAGCGCCAGAAGGATCTCGAGGAGCGCGGGCTCTCCTCCACGCGAACCCGCGAGCTCGCGGAGGCGGAAGACGCGCGCGCGAAGACGGAGGAGGATCGTGCCCGCGCGAGCCTCCGGGGCGCCGAGAGCGACGTGCTCGCCGTCCAGAGCGACGCGCTCAAGGTGAAGGCCGACACCGCCGCCCTCGTGGAGGACGCCGAGGCCCAGCAAGCCTCGGCGAAGTCCGAGATCGCGAGCGCGACGGCGGAGCTCGCGCGCATCGAGGTCCGCGTGTCCCGCCAATCGGCGCAGGCCGTGCTCGCGCCTCGCGCCGGGGTCGTGCTGCGGCTCATCGCGAACCAGGGCGGCGAGCAGGTGAAGGCGGGCGACGGCCTCGCGGTGCTCGTCCCCGACACCGACGACCGCGCCGTCGAGCTCTGGATCGACGGCAACGACATGCCCCTCGTGCACGCGGGCCGGAAGGTGCGGCTGCAGTTCGAGGGATGGCCCGCGGTGCAGTTCAGCGGCTGGCCCTCGGCGGCGATCGGAACCTTCGGCGGCGAGGTCGTCCTCGTCGACGCGACGGATGACGGGAGCGGCAAGTTCCGCATCCTCATCGTGCCCGAGGAGGGCGAGGCCTGGCCGAGCGGCGTGTACCTCCGGCAAGGCGTGCGCGCGAACGGCTGGGTGCTGATGGAGACGGTTCCGCTCGGCTGGGAGCTCTGGCGCCAGTTCAACGGGTTCCCCCCGACGTTGTCCGCCCCGCCCGACCTGTCGCCCGCCGGCGCCAAGCCGTCTTCGAAGAAGAAGGAGTCTCCTTGATGCGACGCTCGTGGCTCTTCGCGCTGGCCTTCCTCGTCGTGTCGCTCGTCGCGACGGGAGCGCAGGCCGACGACGCGCGGCGATCGCTCACGCTCGACGAGGTCCTCGCCAGCACCGATCGCAGCCACCCGCTCCTCGACGCCGCGGCCACCGAGCGGGATGTCGCCGCAGGCGACGTGCAATCGGCGGAGGGCGCCTTCGACGTCGCCTGGCGCACCCGCGGGACGATCGTCCCGCTCGGCGGCTACCCGTCCGGCCGGATCGACTCGGTGATCGAGGTCCCCACCCCGTTCTGGGGTCTCACGATGTTCAGCGGCTATCGCTGGGGCAGCGACAGCTTCGCTCCCTACGACGAGAAGCTCGAGACGAACGAGATCGGCGAGGTGCGCGCGGGCGCGACGCTGCCGTTCTGGCGGAACGGA
The DNA here is from genome assembly GCA_016794345.1 of Myxococcales bacterium. GTDB lineage: Bacteria > Myxococcota_A > Polyangia > Polyangiales > Polyangiaceae > Xiheicaenibacterium > Xiheicaenibacterium phototrophicum. Next base: position 25,531 of record JAEUKE010000263.1, on the reverse strand, counting down.
CCCATCGATCGACGCAGGGCGAACATCGCGCGTGCCGAGATCGGCCGGGACGTCGCCGAGCTCTCCGTCGCGGAGCGGCGCCTCGAGCTCCGCCGCGCCGCCTCGGTCCGCTACTGGGACTGGGTCGGTGCGGGCAAGCGGCTCGCCCTCGCGAAGCAGGCGCTCGAGGTCGCGCTCGCGCGCGACGCGGACATCGCCTCGCGCGCGGCGTCCGGCGACATCCCGGCGATCGAGAAGACCGAGAACGCGCGCGCCATCCTCCAGCGACGCCAGCAGGTCGTCTCGGCCGAGCGCGCCCTGACGCAGGCCTCGCTCGAGCTATCGCTCTACTACCGGGACCGCGATGGCGAGCCCATCTTGCCGCTCGCCCATCAGCTCCCCGGCGAGATCCCGTCCCCGGGCTTCGTTCGCCCGCTCTCGAAGGCCGCGGTCACGGAGTCGCTCGGCCGGCGCCCGGAGATGGCACGACTCGGCCTGCTCCGCGCCCAGGGCGCGGTCGAGCGAGAGTGGGCAAGAAACCAGCGCGCCCCCGCGATCGATCTGACCGTCATCGGCTCGCAAGACTTCGGCGACGGCAACGAGAAGCGCAGGCCGTTCGAGCTCGAGGTCTCGCTCCTCGTCGACATCCCGCTCGAGATGAACGTGGCGGAGGGCCGGGTGCGCGCCGCCGACGCGCAGCTCGCGCGCGTCGAGGCGCAGGCTCGCTTCGCCGCCGATCAGATCGGCGCGCAGGTCCTCGACGCCGAGAACGCCCTCGCGCGTTCGTTCGAGCGCGTCGAGATCGCCCAGAGCGAGCTGCGCGTCGCGAGGGAGCTCGAGGTCGGCGAGCGCGACCGCTTCGAGCTCGGAGACTCGACGCTGCTCTTCGTCAACCTGCGGGAGCAGGCCTCGCTCGAGGCGGGGCTGCGGGAGGTCGACGCGATCGTCGACTTCCACAAGGCTCGCGCCGTGCTCGAGGCGGTGACGGCGTCCGCGCCCGCGCCCCGTTGAGCGCGGCCCGGCGTCACCCGAACGGACGGCCTGCGAGCGCGCGGACGAGCCGGCGCTCCCCGGGCATGGCACCCCCGCGGACCAGCCGCGGAGAGACCACCGCGACCGGGAGCCCCGCGTGAGCCGCCCAGGACCGGAGCGCCTCCTCGCCGGGCTCCAGATCGAGGCGGACGACGCCCGCGCCACGGGCGAGGTCCGCGGCGATCGCGGCCGCGTCGTCGTCACGCGCGGCCGCGATCGGACCGAGCCGGAGCGCGCCGTCCTCCGGCACCGAGAACCCGAAGCCGGCGATCTCGCCGCCACGCTCGACGACCACGCCGCGCGCACGCGCGGCGATCGAGCCGATCAGCAGGGCGCGCGGGGCGCCCTGCGCACGCGCGTCGAGGGCAACGATCGCCGCGAGGTCCTCGACGCGCGCCTCCCTCGTTACGCGGGGCGCGCTCGCGACGTCCGGCAGGCCCTCGAACCGGACCGAGGAGCCCGCGTCGACGAACCCGCTGGGCCGGTAGAGCCGCTCTCCGGCCTGCGTCGCGTAGAGAGCCATGACAGTCTGGTCATGTACAGACGCCAGCGCGCGGTCGAGCAAGACCTTCCCGACCCCGGCGCGCTGGCGCTCGGGGCGAACCATCATCATGGCAAGCATGGCCAGCGCCTCGCCGTACGCAAAGACGAGCGTGGCGCCCGCCAGGCGCTCGCCGTCGTCGACGCCGTACGCCACCCCGACGCCGAGCATCCAGCGCCAGGCATCGAGCGCCGGGTTCCACGTCACCGCGGCCGCCAGCTCACCGAGGGCCGGGATGTCCTCGGCGTCGAGCCGGCGAAGCCCCCCCGCTTCCACGACGGCTCCCGTCAGACCCGCCGGAACTCGGGCGCGTCCTTCAGGACCAGGTCCAGAAACGCGTTCGAGACCTTCTCTTGCACGCTGCTCTGGCGCAGGCGCGCGCCCAGGTTCTTGAAGTCGACCAGGTCGAGCTCCTGATCCTGGTTGAAGCAGGAGAAGATGAACGTCTCCTTGCCGGTCTTCGGATCCACGTGGCGCTGGAGGCACTGCGCGCAGACCTCCTTCATCATGCACTGCATCGGCGAGTTGATGCTGCCGATGCCCACGTGTTTCGGGTCGAGGTACGGCTGGAGCACGCCGTGCCGCGCCTCGCGGACGGCGTTCATCATCTTGTCGCTGCCGATCGCGATGATACGCCGCACCTGCGACAGCGGCGTCGTGTGCTCCGCGCCCGCGAGCTCGTTCTGGGCGTAGGCGATCATCGCCTTCACGATGTTGCCTCGGTAGTGGCGGTCCTGCGGGCGGCGCGCCTCGATCTCGGGGCCCGCGTCGCTGCACCAGATGACCTGGTCGGCCGCCTGCTCGATGTCCTCGCGCTTGAACACGTCCGCCCCGTTGCGGTAGCCCGCGAAGTAGATGACGTGTGCGCCCTTCTCGCGCAGCGCCTTGGCGATCGAGAAGAGGACGGCGTTGCCGAGGCCGCCGCCGGCGAGGAGCACCGTCTCCTTCTCGGGGATCTCGGTGGGGGCACCGGTGGGCCCCATGACCACGACCTTCTCGCCGGGCTTCAGGCCGGCCAGGAGCCGCGTGGAGGTGCCCATCTCGAGGGCGATGAGCGAGAGCAGGCCCTTCTCCTTGTCGACCCACGCGCCAGTGAGCGCGATGCCCTCCATCGCGAGGCGCACGCCGTCCACGACGGGGGCGAGGCTCTCGAAGTTCTGCATCCGGTAGAACTGGCCGGGGTGGAACTTGCGGGCCGCCGCGGGTGCCCGGACGATGACCTCGATGATCGTCGGCGTGAGGCGGTTCACTTCGTGGACGACGGCCCCGAGCTCATCGCGGAGCTTGGCGAAGAGCGCCATCCGGCGGATGTCGCGCGCCGACTGCGGCTCCGCGTCCAGCCGTGCGATCGTGTGCCGGAAGAGGTCGCGCACCGCGCCGTACGCGTCCTTCGCGCTGGCCATGGCCTTGACGACGCTGCCCGCGTAGTGCGGGTGGTTGTCGCCGTAGAAGCTCACGGCGTGCTCGCCGTCGTCGTAGCTGGTGAAGAAGCCCTCGCTGGCCTTCTCCGCCGGCTCGACGTGGAGCTTGCCCGCGTCGTCCACCCAGGCCTTGTGCGGGGCGAAATATTGGCCCCACTTGTCGAACTTGAACGTACCCGGGATCTCGCGCTCGTAGGTGACGTTGGGCTGCGTGCCCGCGGCCACACACACGGTGCGGGCCGGCAGCTCCACCACCTCGCCCGAGTCCTTCCACTTGCCGTCCTCGCCCAGGACCTGCCGGGTGAAGCGCATCGCCTTCACGGCCTCGTACGTGTCGAGCACGGCCTCTTGCGGGGCGAGGTTCTCGAGGTAGCGGACGCCCTCCTCCAGGCTCTTGGCGACCTCCTCGTGGTTGAGGCGGTACGCGGGCGAGTCCGCGAGCTTCTTGCGGTAGACGATGGAGACGCCGCCCCAGGAGTCGATGAGGGCCGAGAAGTCCGCCGTTCGCCCCTCTGCGGCGGCCTTGGCTCGCTCCTCGCGGACGAGCGCGGCGTGACCGAGCTGCTCGGCGATGAACGACCTCTCCTCGTCATCGAACATCTCCGTGATGGCCTTCTCGCCCTTCGCGGTGATGAGCGCGGCGATGCGGTCGGCCGTCTTCTCGACCTGGATCGGGTAGTAGGCGATGAGCTCGGTCGCGGTGTCGATCGCGGTGAGGCCGCCGCCGATGACGACGGCCGGCAAGCGCACCTGGAGGTTCGCGAGCGCCGAGCGCTTGAGCGCGCCGGTGAGCTGCAGGCCCATGAGGAAGTCGCTCGCCTTGCGGATGCCTCGGGCGAGGTTGTTCTTCATCTGGATGAGCGTGGGGCGGCCCGCCCCCGCGGCGATAGCCACGTGGTCGAAGCCGTACTTCCACGCGTCTTCCAGGGTGATCGCGCCGCCAAAGCGGATGCCGCCATGGCACGCGAAGAGGCGCTGCCGCGACAACAAGAGGTACAGAACTGTCAGAAAGTTCTTGTCCCACCGGACGGTGATGCCGTATTCGCTCACCCCGCCAAAGCCGAGCAGGATGCGCTCGCCGAGCTCCTGCACGAGCTTGTCGTACTCGCGGATCGGACGCGGCGGGTGCGTGTCGTCCCCGGTGAGCTCGACCGGGAGCGGCTCGATCTTCAGGCCGTCCACCGCGACGACGGCGAAGCCCTCTTGCGAGAGGTGGTGCGAGAGCGTGTAGCCCGCAGGGCCGAGGCCGACCACGAGCACGTTCTTGCCGTTGTACGGGCGCTGGTACGGGCGCGCGACGTGGAGCGGGTTCCACCGCGTGAGGAAGCCGTAGATCTCGAGGCCCCATGGCAACGCCAGCACGTCCGTCAGGACACGCGTCTCCACCTCGGGGATGTTCACCGGCTCCTGCTTCTGGAAGACGCAGGCCTTCATGCAGTCGTTGCAGATGCGGTGGCCGGTCCCCGGGCACATCGGGTTGTCCACGCAGACGAGCGCGAGCGCCGCGATGGCGTCGCCCTCTGCGCGCATCGAGTGCATCTCGCTGATCTTCTCGCCGAGCGGGCAGCCGGCCAGCGGGACGCCGAGACCGTTCTTCTTCAGCCCGCCGGTCTTCGCGTCGCGCAGGCCCTTCGAGCAGGAGTCCTTGTCGCGGTCGTGGCAGAGGAGGCAGTAGTCGATCTCCTGCTCGGCCTGTCGCGGGCTCATGCGCCGATCCGTCAGGGAGAAGCCGTCGCGGGCGCGGCGCTCGTCCGCCGGGCCGACGAAGAGCTCGGGCAGATCGTCGCGTGTGCGGCGCAGCTTCACCAGGTTCGCCGGGTCGATGTTGTGGGGCGCCTTGAGCGACGGCCACCTGTGCGCCGGGTCGTGGTGATCGGCGCGGCGCGCGACGAGCCAGGCCTCGAGCGCGTCGAGCGCGTAGCCGGAGACGGCGAGATCCTCTGCGTCGGTCGGCTCCGCGCCGGCCACGGCGAGGGCCTCGCCCTTGGCGCCGGGCACGGCCGAGAGCGCGGCGCGGACCGCGCGCGCGCGCCCGTGCAGCTCCTCCGTCCATTTCGCGCCGCCGGCCTTCGCAGCCTTGCGGCCCGTGTCGTCGACCTCGAAGATCCTCATGGCGGCCTCGGCGACGGCCGTCTCCTCCTCCGAGCTGCCCGAGCCGAGCAGGTCGGAGGGCGCGCCTGCGGCGACGAGCGCCGCGCGCGCGACGGCCGAGGCCAGCGCGGCGTCTGCGCCGAAGGCCTGCCCCGCGCTGGCCTTGTGCACGCGCTTCTTCACGAGCTCTCGCTTGAAGGTCCAGAGGACCTTGCGGCCGGACGTCTCGCCGGCGAGCACGCTCGCCGCCTCTTCCACGCCGAAGAGGCGCGCGACGAACCGCGAGACGCTGGGCGCGGCGGCGAGGAGCGCCTCGCTCACGGCCTCCGCGCTCATGCCCTGGCCGAGCGACCTCCGGTAGGCATCGAACTTGGCGTAGAGCTCGGGGTCTTCCGCCGAGAAGCCTGCGTCCCACAAGCGGTAGAGCTCGGCCAGCTTGTCCGAGGCGTAGAGATCCGCGTAGGCGAAGCCCGGGATGCCGAGCACGAGCTCGGACGGATCGGACGTCGCCGCGACCCAGGTGGAGAAGTCGCGTTGCACGTTGTCGCTTTCGGGGGAGCTGGCCGCGGCGTCATCCCGCGCGCGGACCGGCTCCCGCCCAGGGGTCGAGACGGCCATAGGTGGCCGTCCTCTAGCACAGCGGACGGCTAAAATCCGCGCGAGACGACGCGTTCGATCGTCCGGGTGCTCATCCGGCCCTCGATGACCTCGGGCTCGCGCAGGAGGGCCTGGTGCAGCGGGATGTTCGTCCGGATCCCGTCGATCAAGAACTCGTCCAGCGCGACCTGCATCTTCACGATGGCCTCGGGCCTCGTGGGCGCGTGGACGATCACCTTGGCGAGCAGGGCGTCGTAGTTGGACGGCACACGGAACCCGCCGTAGACGCCGGAGTCGACGCGCACGCCCCCGCCGCCCGGCGGGTGGTAGCTCGTGATGAGGCCCGGCCACGGCGCGAAGCTCTTCGGGTCCTCCGCGTTGATCCGGCACTCGATGGCGTGGCCGCGGAAGCTCCACGGGCGCGTGTCGGCCAGGCTCAGCTTCTCGCCGGCCGCCGCGCGGAGCTGCATCTCCACCAGGTCGACGCCCGTCGTCATCTCGGTGACGGGGTGCTCGACCTGCACGCGCGTGTTCATCTCCATGAAGTAGAGGTTCTGCTGCTCGTCCATGAGGAACTCGAGCGTCCCCAGGGAGGTGTAGCCCGTCTCGCCGATCGCCTGGCGGATGCGCTCGCCGATGTCGCGGCGCAGCTCGTTCGTCATCGCCGGGCTCGGCGCCTCCTCGATGACCTTCTGGTGGCGCCGCTGGAGCGAGCACTCGCGCTCGCCGAGCGTCCAGATGCCGCCGTGCCCGTCCGCGAGGACCTGGAACTCGATGTGGCGTGGCTCCTCCACGAAGCGCTCGAGGTAGACGTCCGGGTTCTTGAAGCCGACCGTGGCCTCGTGGCGCGCCGTCTCGAAGGCGCGCGGCAGCTCGTCCGCGTTGCGGACGATGCGCATGCCGCGCCCGCCGCCTCCGCCCGAAGCCTTGAGGATGACCGGGAAGCCGATCTCCTTGGCGCGGGCGAGCGCCTCGTCCGCGTCTTTCAGGACGCCAGTGCCCGGCAGGAGCGGGAGCCCGAAGCGCTTGGCGTTCTCGCGCGAGCTGACCTTGTCGCCCCAGGAGCGCATCGCATCCGGCGTGGGCCCGATCCAGGTGAGCTTGCACTTCTTGCAGAGCTCGGCGAACGCGGCGTTCTCCGACAAGAAGCCGTAGCCGGGGTGGATGGCGTCCGCCCCGGTGACCTCCGCCGCGGCGATGATCGCGGGCACGTTGAGGTAGCTCTTCGCCGGCTCGGGCGGACCGACACAGACGGCCTCGTCGGCGAAGCGGACATGCAAGGCGGCGTCGTCGGCCTGCGAGTGGATGGCGACCGTGCGGATGCCGAGCATGCGGCACGCGCGCAGGATGCGCATCGCGATCTCGCCGCGGTTCGCGATCAGGACCTTCTTGAACACGATGCCTCACTCCCCCCGCGCGCCGCGAGGGGGGCCGGGGGGGTCAAAGGGCAGGCACAGAGCCTGCTGGCGGCAGGCGGACGCTGCACGGCTCAACCGACCTTGATCTTGTAGAGGCGCTGACCGAACTCGACGGGCTTCCCGTTCTCGGCGCAGACGTCGATGATCGTCCCGGCGCAGTCGGCCTCGATCTCGTTCATCAGCTTCATGGCCTCGACGATGCAGAGCGTCTGGCCTTCTCGCACCTTCGACCCGACCTCCACGAACGGCGGCGCGTCCGGCGAGGGTGCGCGGTAGAACGTGCCGACGAACGGCGAGGTCACGTAGTGGACGGAGCCCTCGTCCTCCTCCGGCGCGGCCGGCTTGACCGAGAGCGGCGGGACGGTGAGGCTCGAGTCCACGGGCTGCATGGGCGCGACGCTGGGCGGCCCGTAGGACGCGACGTAGGGCGCCGGAGGCTGCGCCAGCACCACGGGCTGCGGCGTCCCGCGGGCGATGCGCAGCTTGACCTGCTCGTCCTCGAACTCGAATTCAGTGACACCACCGTCAGCAAGAGCGGTGACGAGCGCCTTCAAGTGATCGATGTCGATGTTCACGCGGTGCCCTTCGCTACCAAAACCGTCAGGTGATGCCAATCCTCACGGGAGCGCGAATTTGCTTACGCGGTCCCGCTCTGCGCGAGATGACGCAGCATGCCAACGAGGCCGAGCTCGTACGAGAGCGCGCCGAACCCGGTGACTTTTGCGAAACACGCGCGTGATACGTATGACCGCCGCCGGAAGGGCTCGCGCGCCTCGGGCTGGGAGATGTGGATTTCCACCACGGGGACGCCGGCGAGCCGCACCGCGTCGAGCAGACCGATGGAGGTGTGCGTCAGCGAGCCGGCGTTGAGGAGGACGCCCGAGAAGCCCTCCTCCTGCGCGGCGCCGATCCAGCCGATGAGGTCGCCCTCGTGAGCGGACTGCCGGCACACGACCTCCGCCCCTCGCTCCGCGGCAACGGCCTCGAGCCCGGCGTGGATCTCCGCGAGCGTGACGAAACCGTAAATGTGCGGCTCGCGCTTGCCCAGTCGATCGAGGTTGGGGCCGGAGAGCACGAGCACCCGCACCGCGGCGCCCGGCTTACGCAAGCTCCTTCAGGAGCGCGGGGACGCGGGTGCGGAGGAGGAACCGGGCCTTGCCCAGGTTCGCGTCGGGCAGGAGCGTGAAGGCCACGAAATACGTGTCGTTCACGACGCGGATGAGGGTCGTGACCTTGTCCGCCTGGATGGTCACCTCCTTCGGCTCCCCCGACTCCAGCATCTCGCTCGCTCGCTGGATCGACTTCACGACGACGCTGTACTCGGCGCCGACCGTCTGGATGTCGAACGACACCGGCGGGTTCGGCTTGGTGTAGCTGTCGACCGCGATGCCTTCGTAGTCCATGACGAGGGTCGCGAGCCCACCGTCGATGCCGTCGACGACCTCTTTGAGCAGGGCCTGGAACATTGACCTCGAACTCTAACGGCCCTCCGGCCCGGTGGTAAAGACTTTCACCGAGAGTCTTGCGTCCGGGAGACAGCCGAGGGATTGTCTCAGCGGGGGCGACTGTTCGGACGCCTTGACCCTTCTCGGGGCGAACGGCTAACTTCCGTTGCCGCGTGGGCCAAGGGCGGCCCAAGCACATCGCTCGGGGCGCGGCAACCGCGCTCGGAGCTTCCAAGAGGACAGCTCGAACATGCGCGCACGAGCCGGGGACCCGCCCCGCACGATGCCCCAGAAAATCCTGGCGGGGCGGTGCAACGATCCGCAGCTTCGCGGAGACCTCGTCCAGGTGAAGGTCGATCAGGTCGTGCTCTCCCGCGCCCCCGCGCGGGCGCTGGCCGAGGCGACCGCGCTCGGGCTGAAGAAGACGACGGTCGAGGTCGCGGTCGCCTACGACGGCACCTGCGTTACGAACCGTGCCTCGCTCCGCGATACGGAGGATCGCGGCCCGGGCTCCACCCCCCCGGAGCTTCCCTCGTTCAACATCCAGATCGCCCGCCCCGGCATCGGCTTTCCTGGCCCGGTCCACCTCGAGCGCTTCGCCGCCCCCGCCCGCCTCTGCCTGACGGACGACCCCCGCCTCGCCACGGTCGGCGGGGTGGGCATGCTCTCTCTGGTCGTGTCGCCTGCCATCCTCGGCCAGGCGCTCGCGACCGGCAGCGTCTGGCTTCGGCCCCCGCGCAGCGTGCAGATCCACCTCTCGGGGCGGGTCCGGCCGTTCATTTGCGCCCGTGACGTCGCGCTCGAGCTGCTCCGAAAGGGCCTCGACGAGGTCGTCCGACGCATCGAAAAGGAGCACGCGGCGCCGGTCGTCCTCGAGTTCGCCGGGCCCAGCGTGCGCCTCCTGTCCGTGCAGGAGCGCAGCGTCCTGGCCGGCATCGCGCCCCAGATCGGCGCGGCGGCCGCCATGTTCGTCTCCGACGAGAAGACGGAGGGCTTTCTCCGCGACCAGCGCCGAAGCAAGGCGCACCGCGCGATCGTCCCCGACCCCGGCGCTCCCTGCGAGGAGGTCGTGGGCATCGATCTCGCGACCGTCGATCCGCTCCTCATGGACGAGGACGGCAACGTCCGGCGGGTAGGCGATCTCGCGGGCAAGCCCGTGGGCCAGGTCGTGCTGGGCGGCGACAGCGGCGCGACGCTCCGCGACATGCTCGCGGCCGCGGCCCTCCTCAAGTCCAAGCGCGTCCCGTCCCGCCTGGATCTCCTCGTCTCGCCGCCATCCCGACAGGTGCTGGAGGTGTTGGCCCAGCAAGGTGCGCTCGTGGACCTCGTGGCGACCGGCGCCCGCATCATCGAGCCCGACAGCCGCGTGGTCACCTCGGAGGTCTACCCGCCCCCCGATGGCGCGGTCTCTCTCCGCACCGCAGATCCCGAGCCGCTCGTCCCCGGGTCGGGCCGGTTCGTCATCGCCTCGGCCGAGACCCTCGCCTACGCCGTCGCCACGGGGACCGTGGGCGATCCTCGGAGCTTCAAGCGTCCGGTCCGGGTCACCGTCCCGCGGGTCCTCCCGACGGATGACGTGCTCGTCCTGCGCGACAAGAAGGGCGACGCGGCCGGCACGAAGAAGGCGCCGGTCGCCCCTGCCCTCCAGCCGATCAAGGAGCCGCTGAGCCTCGAGGTCGTCGAGGGCCTCGACACAGCCGGCAAGAAGCCGAGCGGCGACGGTTTCGTCCTGCTCCTGACGGACGCCGAGGCGCGCGCCATCTACGAGCAGCCGCTACGCCGGGAGGCCGTGCGCGCGATCATCGCCTCGTTCGTCCCCAGCCAAGCGACGAGCGCCCTGGCGGCGGAGGGGATCGTCTGCTTCGGCGTGGACGACGCCGGCATGAAGTCGCTCCGCGGGCAGAAGACGCTCGGCCTCCCGCCCCCGTCGAAGTGGGCGGAGGGCGCGGCGGCCACGACCCCCAAGGGCAAGGTCCCACTCACGGCGCTCCCGCGCGGCGTGGAGTCTTCGTGGCTCCAGGCGGGTGGCCTGCGCGGCGTGCCCGCGAAGACCAAGTAGCTCGGGTCGGCCCGGACTCCGCCACGCATTCAGCCACGCATCGCGGAGATGACGAGGCGGTTCTGCTCGTCCTTGCTGAAGAGGACGAGCACCGTCGTTCGCCCTCGCTTGACCCGGAACGCGAGGGACTTCGACTCCTTGATCTGGGCGCTCGCCCAGCCCCTCGCCTCGAGGTGGGCGTGGAACTCGGTGAGCACGGCGACCGGGTCGCGTTCGTAGGTGATCTCGTAGATCGTCTCGCGGTCGCGCTCCACGCGGATGTGCCCGCCGCCCGGGAGGACGAACCCCGGCGCGAGCAGCGAGAGCTCCTCCTCCTCCGGAGCCGACGCGTCGGCGCCCGGACCGAAGAACATCTCCCGTGCCTCCACGGCGAAATAAGCGCCGGCCACGGCCGCCAGCAGCCCCACGCCGAGCTCCTTCTTCCCGCCCCCGCGGTGCCCCGGGACGATGCTGCAGGCGGACGAGAGCGCCCAGAGGAGCGGCAACGAGACCAAGCCGAGACGGTGGAGCCTGCCCATGCTCCCGGCCGAGCAACCGCCGGGCCACCCGGCGCGAGGCTGATTTTCACGCCGGCGCCGGTCGGGTCCGCGGACCGGGGCTCTCCGGCGAGCCGCCTACGGCGCTCGAGCGTCTCGGCGGTCTCGGCGCGAGACGCCGCGCTGGCCGATCAGCCGTCGGCCCGGGGTCGCCACCGGACGATCTTGCGAGGCGGCGGGTCCCCCTGCACCAACTCGGCCTTTGTGGCGGCGCGGACGAGCGGCGCGATGACCCTGACGAGCGCGTCATCGTTGGGGTCGAGGGTCAGCTCGACGCCGCGTGCCGTGGCCACGGCCTCGAGTTGCCGCGAGCGATCGGGCTCGTGGAGCGCACCGCGGTAGACGGCGCGCTCGGGCGTGCTCGCCGCCTCGTCGAGCACGATCTCGACGCGCAGGCCGTGCTCCGGACGGCCGGTGACGCCGCTCACTCCGCGCCCGGTCCGGCCGGCGGCGGCGCCTTCGGCGCCGGCGTCTTCGCCTTCGCTGGGTCTTCTTTTTTCTTCTCGGGGACGCCCGGGTCGGCCGGCCGGCGGATGTCGGGCGGATCCTGCGAAGGCGTCTTCAGCTCCTCCAGGAACTCCCGCGCGGTGACCGCAAACGGCCCACCCCAGTCCTTGATGACGCTCTCGAAGACGACCTTCGCCTCCTTCTTGCGGTTCATCATCATGAGCGTCTCGCCCTTGAGGACGAGCGCCTCGGGATCGAGGCCCGAGTTGGGGTACGTCTTGAGGGCGTAGTCGATGCGGGCGATGGTCGCGTCGAAGTTGTCTTGCCGGCGGTAATAACGGGCCACGTAGAGCTCGTGCCGGACGAGGCGACCGGTCACGACCTCCAGCATGTACTCCACGTCCTTGCGCCACCGCGTGCGCGGGAACGCGCGGAGGAAAGCCTTGAGCTCACGGTGCGCGTCGGCCGTCACCGCCTGGTCGCGCTCCTCCGCCGGGGGCTGGAGGATCGTGTCGCTGATATCGAAGAACAGCGCCTTGGACAGGCGGTAGCGCGCGTACTCCGCCTCCTTGTCGGTGCGGTACGTCTGCGCGAAGGCGCGGTAGGCGCCGATGGCGTCCGTGTACTTCTCCTGCGCGAAGTCGATATCGGCCAGGCGCAGCTCGGCGAGGCGCGCGTAGCGGCTCTGGGGAAAGTTCTTCTTCACCTCCTGGAAGAGCGGCCGGGAGCCTTCCCAGTCCTTCGCGCGGAAGGCCGTCATGGCCTCCTCGTAGGCGCGGCGGGCGTCCTCCGTGTAGGTGAGCGTCTTCGGCGCCTGCGAGGTGGACGCACACGCGCCGGCCGAGGTCGACAGCGTCAAGAACAGCAGGGCGGAGGTGAGTCTCATCTGTGCGCTGGCCACTCGTTACCCGAGCTCGGCCTGGGGCGCCAGCGAGCCGCACGCCCTCAGGGCTCGCGAACGAGCCGCCACGGGACGTCGAGCTCGATGGGCTCCCCGCTGGCGTGTCGCACGACCGTCCACCCTCGCTCGGCCGCATACGCGTCGAGCCGCCCCTCGCGCTCCAGGGCGAGGAACAGATCGACGAGCTCGCGGTTGATGGCTTCGCTCAGCGCACCTGCGGTCTTGGCACAAGCGGTGAGCCCCAGCGGCTCACACCGGGCGACGAGGCACCCGACCATCGGGACAAGACGCCACTCGATCGGCGGTCGCGCCAGGATCCCCACGACGCAGGTCGGCGGCGGGTCCGAGCGGACGTTCCATCGTCGCGTGAGACCGGTGGAGCTGTCGTGGAACGAGACCCGGGCTGCGTTCGTCGTGAGGCACGCGTCGCAGACGAGCACCGTCAGCACGACCCCTGGACGCATCGGGTCCCATGCCTCCGAGCCCCAATTTCCCTCACAAGTCCAGCGGGTCGCCATCTGCGGACGGGTCACCGAGCCGACGTTCGAGCCGCACAGGAGGCAATGTTCGCTCGAGGTGGGCACGAGTGGCTCGGCCACGCGAGGGGCGCGCAGACTCATCGGAGGGAAGATGCGCCTTCCGAGACCACGTTCCAGTCGAATAATCATTCCACACGATTCGGCCAGGCAGCAGCGACGGCGCGTCGCCCGCTCAAGCCGCCGCTTCAGGATGCTCGAATCGTTACGCGTAAAGTTTCGACATGACGAAACCGATCGCCGCGCCCACTCTAGCTCTCGGAAGGAGGAGGAGTGATGCGTTGCCTTCTCATGGTCGTGGCGCTCGCCTCGACGGCCTGTGCGGCGTCTCCGCTGACCGTCGTTCACCAGGAGCCCTCGAACCCGATCCGCGGCGCGACCGAGTTCGCCGTGCTGCCGGTGCAAGGTCCGATGGAGGGCAGAGCTGCTGCCTCCCTCGACGAAGGCAGGGTCTGCGACACCTTCGCCGCCTACCTCCGCGCCAAGGCGCGTTCGAGCAGCCTCTTCGTGCACCGCGACGTCGGGACCGCCGACTTCCTCATCCGGCCCCGCATCGAGGCGCTGGATCCCGGAGGCGCCTCACTCCTGCGCGCGCGCGCCTCGCGGATCGTGATGCGCGTCGACATCGAGCGCCGCGACGGGACGGTGGTCGACGTCCTGCGAGTGGAGAGCTCCACGCGAGCGGATCCGGGCCGGGACGCCGAGGAGCTCTTGGATCGCGACCTGCGCAAGATCTCTCGGGCGCTCGCGGACTACCTCGGCGAGCGCACGGCGACCGATCCCGACCCGCAAGGACCTCGCTCATGACGACTGGCAAAACCGTCATCTTCGCTATCGCGATGTGCATCGCGTCGCTCGGGATCGGCTGCGCGCCTCCCTACGCGGTCATCGAGCAGGCCACCGTCGCGCCGCTGGAGGGAGCGACGAGCTTCGCCGTCCTCGACGTCGACACCACCGCGCTGGCGCGGGATCGGAGGTCCGACCGAGAGGTCCTCGCTGGCAAGGGCTACGTGGACGGCCCGCGCGAGATCAGCCGCAGCTTCGCGGCGCACCTCCGCCTGCAGGCGGCGCGCGAGGGCGTGGCGGAGATACACCGCGATCCGGAGGCAGCGCACTTCGTCATCCGACCGCGCCTCGAGCGCATGGAGCCCGGCCACGTGGACCTCGTCACGCGCTTGCCCTCTCGCGTGTCGCTGCTCGTCTCCATCGAAGATCGGCGCGGCTACGTCTTCGAGACCATCCGCGTGCAGAGCTCGACCGATGTGGAGCTCGGTCGGGTGCTCGCCCGGGAGACCCATGACCGCGACCTTCGCGAGCTCGCTCGCGGCGTCGCTGTCTACCTCGCGGACCGAACGCGACAGTCCCCTCACCCCGCGTCGTGGTGATCCGATGAAGCCCGCGCATTCAAGCTGCATTCAGGCACGATTCGCCGCGCTCACGCTCTCGCTCACGATGATGGGCTGCGCGCCAAGATCGTGGGTGGTTCGCCAGGACCACGCCGCGATGTTGCGAGAGTCCGAGCGGTTCGCCGTCCTTCCGCTGGAGGCGCCGCACGCGGAGGGGCCTCCCGCTCCGACCGAAGTGGAGGTCGAGCTTCGGCGCGCCCTCGAGACCTCGCTCGCTCGCCGTGGCGGGCTCGCGCTGACCGGGGACCCCGACGGAGCCGACTTCGTGATTCGCCCACGCCTGCTCGGCCTGGGCCGCGACGCCGCTACCGTTCGTGGCCCTGCCGTCTGGATGGAGGTCTACATCGAGGACAGGAACGGGTGGGTTCTCGACATCGTCCGCACAAGCAGGATGGATCGGACCGCGAGCTTGCGCGACGCGGCCGAGGACGTGGCGGACCACGTCCTCGATCTCACCGCCGACTGAGCCTCCAACTAGCTCGCGAAGCCGCCGGGACCATCATCGGCGACGGCCACGACGCCGGTCGGTCTCTGGAGCCAGACCGAGCGCTGCTCTCACCGCGAGAGCGCGCCGGTAGAGGCGAAGCCACGGGATGACGACCTTGTCGTGCAGCGAGTCGATGACGAGCCGCTGCCAGGCATCGTTGACGGCGATGCGCGCGCGCACCCGGATCGGCAAGGAACCCGGCTTTCGACGCGCCGCGCGCTCGTACACCAGCTCCGTCATGAGCGCCTGGAACGTCGCCCCGATGGCGCGCTTCCTGGCGAAGAACCGCGACGCGACGCGGTCCGCTCGATCTTCCGTGACGCCCGCGCGGACGGCCCAGTCGTGCAGCGCCGCGCGGAGGGGCTCTTCGTCGATTCGCGCGATGCGCCGCACCTCCCTTCGCAGGCCGCGCAGATTCAGCTCGACGTCGCCCCGCGCGAAGGCGTCGTAGAGGGCGTTCCGGATGGGCGCGATCGCAAACGATCGCTTCGTGAATCGATCGAGCACGTCGACCTCGAGGTCCTCGAGGGCGTGGTCCCAATCGATGTTGAGCGGCAGCCGGTCGGGCCCGACCAGGACATACTGGTCGATGTGCGTGTCCAGGTTGCCGAGCAGCCACTCCCAGGGGTGCTCCCGGAGCAGGACCTCCCGCTGCAGCTCGGTCCACTGCATCGGGTCCGTGGGGAGCCTGACCCCCGCGTGCTCCACGAGCGGCTGGAGCATCCCCGCGACCGGCGTGCCACCCGCAAACGCGAGACGCCGCGCGGCCGTCGGGACCGTCGGACGCGCGCCGAGCGCGCGGACCTCGTGAGCGAAGATCTCGGCGGCGACGTGCTCGGGCGGCGCCATCTTGAAGAAGTACCGCCTCCCGTCGTCGCCCTCCGCTACGCCCGCGGGCCTGCTGCCCGCGCTCGGGCCCTCGGTCGAGACGAGCTCGACCCTCGCCGTTGCGAGCTCGTCGGGACCGGGCAGCGCGGCCAGGACTCGGCGCACGCCGAGCTCCGCCCTGTCAGCACGCCTCGTCCGCTTGCCCATCCGCTTCCGGCCCCAAAGAGCTAGGGGCCCTCGGGCCCAGCCAGCAAGATCTCCACCCGACGGTCTCGCGCCCAGCCCCCCTCGTCGAGGCCCGTCGCCTCGAACTCACCTTGTGAAGACGGGGCGAGGCGACCCTCCTCCACACCGAGCCGAGCCAGGTGGCTCGCGACGGCGCCGGCGCGCCTCTGGCCGAGCGCGAGGTTGTACTCGGTCTCACCGCGCGGGTCCGCGTGGCCCACGATCTTCACGGTCTTTCCCTTCAGCGGCCCGGTGAGGAAGCAGCGCGCTATCGCGTCGAGCGCAGCGCGGGCCTCGGGCGCGACCTCGGAAGAGTCGAAGGCGAAGTAGGCGCGCGGGACGTCGCCGCAGGCGTCCAGGATCGCGCGATCGACCTCCACCGTCGCGCCGTCCGCCGACCTTGGAAGCGGCGGGGACCATCGAGTCGCCGCCGCAGCCTGGGGCCCCGAGGGCGCCTGCGGCTCGGGCGACTTGCAGCCTGCGAGCGAAGCGAAGGTGGTGAGGATCGTGATCGAAATGAACGTCTTCATCGTCTCCCTCCGTGAGCCGTCGTCCGGCACGCCACCACCTTCACCACGAAAGTCGGTTGGTCAAGCGCAACGATGACAGCTTCGTTGCTGAAATCTTCGTCGCTCGCTGCGACGGGAGCGAAGCGCCCGCACCTCGATTCATTTCATTCTGCCATACCTTTTCACACAAACTTTCGACAGGACAGCAACGTTTGCGGCCCCAAGCTCTTCGCCATGAACTGGCGTTCGCTGGCGACGATCTCGGTCTTCTTGCTGGCGTCGGGCTGCGTCTCGTCACCATCGCGAGGCTCCAAGGGGCGGTCGCTCTTCGACTCCTACCCGGACTACCCGGCACGAACGACGTGCCGATCCATGTCCGTCGCCGAGTCGAAGGCGGTGGAAGAGGCCGCCCGGCCGCCGCACTTCGCCGGTTCTTGGCCCAGTAACTGTGCGTATCCGTTCCTTCCAGGGGCGGCGCGTGACTGATGACGAGACTCGAGCCTGGAACGAAACGAAAGGAGCTCATCCATGAAACTCGTTGCGGTGGCTGGTTTGGTCTTCTTCCTCGCGGGCTGCACCTCGCCGAGCTGGACCGTGATCCAGCAAGAGCCCTCGAACGCCCTCGCCGGGAGCTCGGAGTTCGCCGTGCTCCCGATCGACACGTCGGCCGTCGCCAGCCGAGGACGCTCCTCGGACGAGGTCCTCGTCCGGAAGGGATTCGCCGACGGCTCGGCGGAGGTCACGAGCGCGTTTGCGGGCTACCTCAAGCTCCATGCGGAACGCACGGGCGGGCTCCGGCTCCACGATGCGCCCGAGGAAGCGAGCTTCGTGGTGCGCCCCAAGATTTCCTACATGGATCCCGGCCTCGTCACGACGGTATACAGCCGCCCGAGCAAGCTCGTGATGCAAGTCAGCATCGAGGATCGGCTGGGGAACGTGCTCGACATCATCGAGGTCGAGAGCTCGACCGAGGCGCGGTCCATGAAGGAGGCCCCCGCGGAGCGCTACGAGGCCGATCTTCGGAAGATCTCCAGGCGCGTCGTTGAGTACCTGGCCGCGAGGAGCGCGAGCCCGGAAGGCCCGACCCTCTGAGCCGTCAAACCCTCGACCGCGAGGGGGGCGCAGCTCACTGCGGCGCGAGCGGCGCGAGCAGCTCACCCGCTCTGCGAGCGACGTTCGTGTGGTCCGCGCTCACCCGGAGGATGGGCTCGGAGACGAACAGACCGAACGAAGCGTACTCGTAGAGCCACTGGGAGAGCATCGCCTCGCCTTGCTCTCCCGGCCCCGCGAGCATGGTGATGTTCTCCAGGATCCGGTCGACCGAGAGCGTCCCGTCTTGGGCGGGGCCGGCGCCCATGAAGAGCGCGTCGTAGATGCCCGCGCCGGTGGCGAAGCTGGAGAGCTGGTCCCGCACCTCGGCCCCGCGCCCGAGCGCGTCCACGTTGGTGAGGATGAGGCTGATCGCCTCGTTGAAGCGCGCGACGATGGCCCCGGGGCCGGTCGGGCGCGGGGGTGACACGACGACGATCCCGGCCTGGAGCAGCTGGAAGATCGCGTGGGTCACCTCGAACTCGCCCTGCCCGACGGCGCGGCAGATGTCCGAGACGCTGCGCTGGCCGTCGATCGCCTCCCAGAACGGCACCAGGTGCTCCTCGGCCGGGGCCGGGCGCCCGGAGACGCGCGCGGGCACGTGCAGCTCGCTCGGGATCCGCTCGCGGAAGTAGCGCGTCTCGTCCATCCGGCGGACGCCTTCCATGAGGAGCGAGCTCACCGAGATGTTGAGGTGCACGACGATCTTGCTCTCGTCGAAGCTGTCGAGGAAATAGAACATGCCGTCGCTCACGAGGAGCACGGCGTAGACGACCTCCTCCGTCTGGCGCTGCATGACGCTGAAGAGCTTCTCGCGCGTCACGAACCCGAGCTTCACGGCGGCCTCGCCGAAGCGGAGATCGTTGTTCACGGCCTTGGCCGTCTCCTCCACCTGTTCGCGGCTGAGGACACCGTAGCGGTACAGCACCTCCCCCAGCTTCTCGCCGTCCGCGGTCGAGTTGGCTTTGATCACGTGCCCGTGATCGAAATAGATCGAGCGCGTGGCCTGGGGGCTCGTCACGATGAGCTCACCCTTCCAGGAGGCCTGCCCGACGAGCGACACGATGTCGCACAGGGCCCCGGGCGTCGTGATTTCGCCGGCCAGCCGACAGACGGCGCCGTCATGCTCGTCGCGGACGCCGTCCTCTCCCACGTGGCGCATGAAGACCAGGTGGCGCGGCCCGGGCATGACCCGGAACGTGCCCTGCCGCCCGCGCATCCACTGGCTCGCCAGCCTGCCCACGGGGTGGGCCGCTCCGGTCGTGTCGACTCGGACGAGGTCGGCGCGCTCTTCGGACATCTAGCTCCTTTTTTACTCTGGTTTTCGAGGGACGTAGAAGTCCTTCGTATTCCGGCGTCCCGGCCGAGGGCCGCCGCGCTCTTTGGCGTGACGCCGGCGAGCGGCTACGCTGCCCGGCCGAGGATGATGGTCAGGCCACCTGTCAGCGCGCCCGAGCTCACACGGGCCCTTCGTGAGTCGGGCTATGTCTGCGACGCCGCCGTCGCGGTCGCCCTGCAGCTGGGGCTCGCCCTCGGCCGCCCGCTCCTCGTCGAGGGCCCTGCCGGCGTCGGCAAGACCGACCTCGCGCGGAGCGCGGCGGCCGCGCTCGGGCGACCCCTGGTCCGGCTCCAGTGTTACGAGGGTCTCGACGAGGCGAAGGCCCTCTACGAGTGGGACTACGCCAAGCAGATGCTCTACACCCAGCTCGTCCGGGGCAGCCTCGAGCGGCTCACGGCCGCCGCGACCACGGTCGCCGAGGCCGTCGCGGCGGTCTCCGCGAGCGAGGCGAGCTTCTTCGATCGGCGCTTCCTGCTCGCTCGCCCCCTCCTCGCCGCCCTCGAGAGCGATTCGCCGGTCGTCCTCCTGATCGACGAGGTCGACCGCGCCGACCCCGAGTTCGAGGCATTCCTCCTCGAGGTGCTCGCGGAGATGCAGATCACCATCCCCGAGGTCGGCACCGTGCGCGCCAAGCACACGCCGCTCGTCCTGTTGACGTCCAACGGCTCGCGCGACATGACCGACGCCCTCCGCCGGCGATGTTTGCACGCCTTCGTGGACTACCCGCCGCCCGAGCGCGAGATCGAGATCCTCGCGTCGCGTGTCCCCGGCCTCGACGCGGCGCTCGCGGGCTCCCTCGCCCGGTTCATCACGAAGGTCCGCAAGCTCGACCTGAAGAAGGCGCCCAGCGTGGGCGAGACCATCGACTGGGCGCGCGCCCTCCTCGCCCTGGGCCGATCCCAGCTCGACGCGGCGCTGGTCGAAGAGACGCTCGGTGTCATCCTGAAGCACCAGGAAGACCGCGCGCTCGTGGCGGGTCGCTTGACCGACCTTGGCGTCTAGCCGCGAAGTTACGGCCAGGCTAAGTTCGCCGAGGTGAGTGGGGGCAGAGTCGATTTCGAAGCAGCGACACGACGCGTCCGATTCGTCGCGATGGTCCGGCTCCGAGCGATCCTGCAGTCGCTCGCGGCGGTCCGCTACGGCCTCCTCGAGCACACGTTCGAGGGTGACGGCGCGGCGGGCTCCTACGCGGAAGACGACGGCTGCGGCAACCACCATGTCGTCTTCTGGAACGCACACGGTGTCGTCATGCTCTCGTTCGATCACGACTCGCCGGAGAGCGAGGCCGGGATGGCGCGCGCGGAGCGGACCCCGGAGGCGCGCCTCCCCGACGTCCCGCCCGCGCTCCGAGGCCTCGCCCGGCGAGCCTGCGAGCACGGGGAGCGACTCGCCACCGACGGCTGCTGGATCCTCGGGAACCAGCGAAAGCGCGGCGGGATCGACGAGCGCTTCCCGCGGTACGACGAGTCGCCCGAGGCGGTGCTGGCGGATTGGCTGGCGGAAGGCCCTCTCGAGGCGTCGTACGGGCAGCTGGCGCTCGCGCTGCTGATCGCCACGGCTTCGGGTTCGTACACGTTGACCGAAGAAGACGTGCTCGCGCTCCCCCTTCAGATCGACGGCCCCGCGCCCGACCCGGACGCCGTCGCCCAGGCCGTCGCCCAGCTCGTGAGGCTGGGTATCCACTGGCCGGGTGCGGTCGAGCAGGCGAAGGCCAGGCACGCCGCCGAGCTGCAGCGCGCGCCGCTCGTCGCCGAAGTGCCGCTCCCGGCGCCGCACGCAACCGCGCAGGCGGATCTTGTTGCGCAAGCTCGCAAGCCGCCGACCGTACCGGTCGTCTTTCCCGACACGTCGATTCCTGGCCTCGATCCGGGCGCGATCGAAGAGAAGCTCCCTGCCCTGCTGGACATCGCGCTCGACATGCTGCCGCGCGGGGGACGAAGCATCGCCTATCCAGCGCTCGAGGAAGCGTGGGTCCTCACGCGGAGCCCTCGGATCGCAGACGTGCTCGACTGCACGTGGGGGTGGGACCGTCTCCCCTATCCCGGCCGCACCGGCAACGTTCGGGAGGTCGAGCAGAAGCTCGCCGCCTACCTCGCGGAGCCGAGCTGGCGCGCATCGCGGGAAGTGCTCCACTTCCTGACGGCAGGGGTCTTCTTCGCCAACAAGGACGAAGTGCGGCGCGCGGAAGAAACCGCCGCCGCCGTGCTCGTGGCCATGAGAGACGTGCGGTACGCCGAACCGCTGGCCGAGCACTGCGCGCGCAACCGGCCGGATCCGAATCCGGCGCCGATCCGCGAGTCCTTGCTTTTTGCGCTCCGTGCGCTCCAGACGTTCGAGCCTCCTGCGTTGGGCGCTGCGAACGAGGCGAAGCTCGACGTCATCGGAGACCTCATCAACGGCTGGCGGGTGTCACCGGGAAAGCGCCTGGTGAACGAGCTCATCCAGGCGGTGTACGACGATCCGCGGGACCTCGAGGTTCGCAAAGAGCTCGCCACCCGACTGGTGGAGTCGGACGATCCGCGCGGTGAGCTGATGCAGCTCCAGCTCGCGAGGCACGGCACCGGCAAGCGACCCAAGAAGCGAGAAGGCGAGCTTCTGGCCGAGAACCGATCGAAGTGGCTAGGCGAGATCGCCCGGGCCGTCGCCGAGAGCGACGATGTGTTTCAAAACGGGTTCCTGTGGCAGGCGGCCACCGGCGAAGGTGGCGTCGGTCGCAACGCTGCCCAGCAGCACCTCATCCTGATCACGGGCGCGGGCGCCCAGCGGGAGTGGTCCACCGTCGAGCGGCTCACCGTCTGGCGGCACTTCCGATTCGGAACGACCGGTCTGCTCGGCGGCAAGCGGCTCTACAACCTGCGCGAGCTCACAGACATCGGTACGGAGGAGCTCGCGGCCCTGGCCGAGGGGTCCGAGCGACCGCTCGAGGTCCTGGAGCTCGGTCAGCCACGCACCTACCAGGGATGGGCGGGCGAGATTTACCACGCGCGCTTGGGAGACACGCTCGACCGACTTCCCAACCTCCGGGAGCTGCGGCTCGGCGGCATGCAGAGCTCGCTCGAGACCGTCGAAGCCCTGGCGCGCCGCGCGAAGGCCCTCCGCGTCCTCACGCTCAGCGTCGGCACGCAGAGGCTGCTGCCGTCTCTCGTCGCGATGGCGCAGGAGCTCGGGCTCGAAGAGATCGGCACGCTCGCGATCAATTACGACCTCTCCTACGATCTCGTGTCGCGGACTTTGCAGTTCGCGTGCCCCCGGCTCCTCCACGACAACATCGCCATCGCGGCATCCAAGCGGATCCGAGAGCTCACTTCGCCTTCGCCGCTCCGCGTCGTCGTTCGCACCTCGGCGCGGTCGAAGCCACGCGGCTCCACCGGCGATCCGAGCCGCCCGCCGGTCCTCGTGCGCGGAAAGACGGAGAGCATGGACCTGACGCCCATCTGGGAGGCGGCCGCGGCGATGGGCGCGACCTGCGAGCTCGCGCCCTACGTCGCGCACTGGTCGAAGTCGCCCGACCGCGACGCGTGACCCGACCGCCCCCCCGCGGTTAGCGGAGCTCGATGGCCTTGCCGCCGAGGAGCTTCTCGACCTCGCCGAACATCTGGTCGCTCGGCTCCACCCGAAGAGACGGAACGGTCATCGTCGCCTCGGCGCCGCCCTCGAGCTCGAAGGCGAGGATGATCGAACAGGCGCCCGGCGAGCCCTCGAGGACGCCCTTCAGGCGCTCGACCGCCGCGGGCGTGTGGCGCGCGGCCGACAGCCGCAGGGTGATGCTCTTGGCCTCCGCGCGGAGCGCGTCGGTGAACAGGACGGCCTCGTCGAGCAGCAGCGTGGGCTCGCGCGGGCCCGACTCCTCCTCGCCTTCTTCGACGAACGGGAAGCTGAGCTTTCCGTTCACGAGCACCGGCTCGCCGCTCGTGAGGACGCTCTCGTAGGCGTCGATCTGGCGCTCGCGGACCTTCACCTCGATGCGCCCCGACGTATCCTCGAGCGTGAAGAAGGCCACCTTTCCTCCCCCGCCCTTGAAGATGCGGACGCGCCACCCTTCGACCATCCCACACGCCCGGACCTTGGCCCAGGGCTCGCCGGTCATGAGCTGGGCGGTCGGCGTGACGTCGAAGCGCGAGAGCTCGACGCCGTACCGCTCGAGCGGGTGGCCCGACACATAGAAGCCGAGCGCCTCCTTCTCGCGCACGAGCGTCTCGCGCAGGTCCCACGGGCTCGCGTTCGGGTACTCCGCGTTCGTCTTCTTGGCCTCCGGCTCGGCCGCGGCGAACAGTCCGAAGAGGTTCGTCTGGCCGCGCTCGCGGTCCTTGCTGGCGCTCCGTCCGCGCTCGAGCGCGGAGTCGATCGCGCCGAAGGCCTGCGCGCGGGAGATGCCGCGTTCGGTCAACGTCGCGTCGAAGGCGCCGGAGGCGACGAGCGACTCGAGCACGCCCTTGTTCACGCGCCGCGGATCGACGCGCTCGGCCAGATCGAAGAGATCCTTGAAGGCGCCCTCGCCTCGCGCCTCGAGGATGGCCTCGAGCGCCGACTCGCCGACGCCGCGGATGGCGCCGAGCCCGAACCGGATCTTCGGGTCGTAAGGATCGCGGCGGCGTCCGCCGCGGCGCGCCTTGCCGCCGCGGCGGGACTCCGGCCCGGCGTTCGGGTCGGCGTAGACCACGGTGAAGTCGATCTGGCTCTGGTTCACCTCGGGCGGGAGCGTCTCCACGCCCCACGCGCGCCCCTCCGCGATGATGCGCACCACCTTCTCGATCTTGTCGCGGTCGGCGGTCATGAGCGCACAGAGGAACTCGACCGGGTAGTGCGCCTTCAAATAGGCGGTCTGGTACGTGAGGAGCGCGTACGCGGCCGAGTGCGACTTGTTGAAGCCGTAGCCCGCGAAGAACTCGAGCAGGCCGAAGATGCGCTCGGCGTCCTCGATGGTGACGCCGTTGTTAACCGAGCCCTCGACGAAGGTGGCCTTCTGCTTGGCCATCTCTTCGGGCTTCTTCTTGCCCATCGCGCGGCGGAGCAGGTCGGCGCCGCCGAGCGAGTAGCCCGCGAGCTTCTGCGCGACCTGCATGACCTGCTCCTGGTAGACGATGACGCCGTACGTCGGCACCAGGATCTCGTCGACGAGCGGGTGCATCTTCTGGATCGGCTTGCGACCGTGTTTGCAGTCGACGAAGTCCTTCACCATGCCGGTGCCGAGCGGACCGGGCCGGTAGAGCGCCACGGCTGCGACGATGTCCTCGAAGGCGTCGGGACGAAGGTCCTTGAAGAGCTGCTGCATGCCGCTCGACTCGAGCTGGAAGACGCCGGTCGTCTCGCCTGACTGCAGGAGCGCAAACGTGCCCGCGTCGTCGAGCGGCACCTTGTTGACCTCGAACTTGTGCCCCGACGCGGCGACGTCCGGCCGCTTGTTCACGAGCCGCTCGGCGATGTCGATGACGGTGAGCGTCTTGAGGCCGAGGAAGTCGAACTTGACGAGGCCGGCCTTCTCGACCTCCTTCATCGCGAACTGGGTGACGATCTCGTCGTTCTGCCCGCGGAAGCACGGCACGTACTCCCAGAGCGGCTTCTCGGCGATCACGACACCCGCGGCGTGCATGCCCGCGTTGCGGTTCAGGCCCTCGAGCGAGGCCGCGAGATCGAGGAGCTCGCGGTGCAGCGGGCTCTCGTTGTAGAGCTGCTTGAGCTCGGGTGTCTGCTCGATCGCCTCGCGCACCGGCGGTGACTTGCCGGCGACCGGCTCGGGGACGAGCTTCGCGAGCTTGTCGGCCTCGGCGAACGGAATCTCCATCGCGCGCGCGATATCGCGGATCACGCCGCGCGCCTTCAGCTGATGGAACGTCGCGATCTGACCGACGCGGTCCCGGCCGTACTTCTCCTGCACGTACGAGATGACCTCGCCGCGCCGGTTCATGCAGAAGTCGACGTCGAAGTCGGGCATCGACACGCGCTCGGGGTTCAGGAACCGCTCGAACAGGAGCTTGAACTCGATCGGGTCGATGTCCGTGATGCGCAGCGCCCACGCGACCGCGCTGCCGGCACCGGAGCCACGGCCCGGCCCGACGGGGATGCCGTGCTCCTTCGCCCAGTTGATGAAGTCCCAGACGATGAGGAAGTAGCCCGAGAAGCCCATCTTCTGGATGACGGCCATCTCGACGCGGCACCGCTCGCGATACTGATCCGGATCGAACGCCTGCCCGCGCCCCGACATCTCGCGGAACCGCCGATCGAGCCCTTGCACGACCAGCTTCTCGATGTACGTGTCGAGCGTCTCGCCCTCGGGCACCTGGTACTTCGGCAGGTACGTCTGGTCGAGCTTGAGCTTGACGTTGCAGCGCGCGGCGATCGCGGCGGTGTTCTCGATCGCCTCCGGGACGTCCTTGAAGTGCGCGTCCATCTCCGACGGCGACTTCATGTAGTAGCTGTCGACGACGTGCTTGAGGCGCTTCTCGTCCTTGAGGCTCTTGCCCGTCTGGATCGCCATCAGGACGTCGTGCGCCTGCGCGTCCGTCTGGTTCACGTAGTGGCAGTCGTTCGTCGCGACGAGCGGGATGCCGAGCTTCTTGCCCATGCGGACGAGCTCGCCGTTCAGCGTGGTCTGCTCGGGCGTCGGCGTCGGCATCAGCTCGAGGTAGAAGTCCCCCGGCGCGAACA
>JAEUKE010000230.1 GCA_016794345.1 Myxococcales bacterium | reverse complement strand
TCAGCGATTGTCGGGCTCACCCTCGGCGCTGAAGCCGCCGGTGGTGACGGAGGTGATGCCGGGCCCGCCGTACTTCGTGACGCTGGACGACGGTCCGCCGTTGCCGATCGACGTGCTCTTCGCGCCGGTTCCGGTCTGGCTCGCTCCGCCCTGGCCGCCGACGCCGTCACCATCGACCGAAGAACAACCGACGGCGGGGACCGCGACGGCCGTGAGGCCGAGGAGCAGCGCCGCCGCGTGGCGGGGCACGCTTCCGTCCTTGGCGCGGAGGACCGCGTCGCACGACGGGCAACGCTCTTCGTTGACCTTGGCAGCGGAGCCGCATCCAGGGCAGGTGATGAAGCGAACCACGCTGCTAGGCTCGCCTGACGTTGGGGTGGGGTCAATGCAGAGCTGATACGCTGGGCCCGTGCTGCCGAAGACGGAAGACCCTCCGCGAGCCCACCGCGCTGCAGACGGACCGGAGCCGGCGCCCCTTCTGACGGTCTGGGAGCTCACGCTGCAGTGTGACCAGCCGTGCAATCATTGCGGCTCACGGGCGGGCAAGCCGCGCGGCCGCGAGCTCACGACCAACGAAGTGCTCGATACGGCGAAGCGGCTCGTGGCCCTCGGCTGCAGAGAGTTCGTCTTCATCGGCGGTGAGGCTTACCTCCGCGACGATCTCGCCGAGATCGTCGCGGGGACCACAGCCCTCGGTGTCCGCGCCCAGCTGCAGACGGGGGGGCGAGCCTTCCATGAAGGCCGTGCAAAGGCGCTGGCAGACGCGGGGCTCTTCGCCGTCGGCGTGTCCGTCGACGGCATGGAAGCGACGCACGATCTGCAGAGAGGAAACCGCGGGAGCCACGCGGCGGCTATTCGAGCGCTCGAAGTGTCCGTGGCTGCGGGGCTCCTGACGACAGTGAACACGCAGGTCAATCGATTGAACCTCGGCGAGCTCCGCGCCCTCGCCCAGGATCTTCGGCGTCGCGGGGTCGTCGCGTGGCAGCCGGGGCTGACGGTGCCCATGGGACGCGCGGCCGATCGGCCGGAGTGGCTCCTCGAGCCGTGGCAGATCGTGGAGGTGATCGATGTCCTGGCCGAGATCCAGCTCGAAGCAGTGAAGAGCTTCGCCGGAGGACGACCATTCGACGTGGTGACTGGGAACACCATCGGCTACTACGGACCGCACGAGCACGTCCTTCGGTCTCACCCCGGCGGGACGGAGACGCATTGGTCGGGCTGCGGCGCCGGCGAGTTCGTCATCGGGATCGAGTCTGACGGAACCGTCAAGGGTTGCCCGTCGCTGGCCACCGAAGCTTACGCGGGCGGGAACCTCCTCGAGACGCCGATCGAGCGGCTGTGGCACGAGAGGGGGCAACTTCACTTCGCTCGCGAACGAACCACGGACGAGCTCTGGGGCCATTGCAAGGACTGTTACTATGCGGCCGCGTGTGGAGCTGGGTGCTCCTGGATGACCGATGCCCTCTTCGGTCGACGTGGAAACAACCCGTTCTGCTACCACCGCGTGAAGCAGCTCGAGAAGCGAGGGATCCGGGAGCGCCTCGTGCCGATCGAGCGCGCGCCGCAGCGCCCCTACGATCGGGGAAGGTTTGCGCTGGAGGAGATCGCCGCGGACGCGCCGAGCGAAGGGAGCGCCGAGTCGCTGCGGCGCCGCCTGCCGTTGATGAAGGGCGCCCCCGGCGCCGGCCAGAGCTGAGCCCACGGAGCTCGACGTCGCCGGCCCTCAGGGGGCGCCCGCGCCGAGCGCTGAGTCATCCGTGCGCTCGGTCGTCTCGACGAACTTCCCGTTGACGCTTCCGTCCTTTCGGAACTTGCCGTCGAGCTCGGTCGTGATCGCGCTGGCGTGCTCGTCTCCGCCGTCGGCCCAGATCTCGATGGTGCCTCTCGACCGCGTCTTGAGCTCCTTGAGCTCCTTCGTGGAGGACTCGAGGGAGACGTCGATGTCGAGCACCACCAGCGCGCGCTTGCCCGTCGGGCGGATCTCCTTCACCCTCACGGAGGATGACACGACCGTCACGTCCTTGGACTTGCCTGCGATGACCTTGGCGAGAGCCTTCGCGAAGGCGTCGAGCGAGTCGCCTACCTTCACGGCCTTCGGATAGGCGGACTCGAGCTCGGCCGTGAGGGAAGGGTCGTCGTCGTACGCCTTCTCGACCAGGGCGAGCTCCGCTTTGGAGGGCTTCTTCCCGTCTTTCCGGGTGACGACCGGCTTCTTGCCGTCCTTCGCCACGATGTAGACGACGCCGGTGGTCGGGTTGTCTCCGCCCTTCTTCTTGGTCTTGGGCTTGTCCTTGGGGTCCGGCTTGCCCTCGAGATCGACGAGCTGGGTCGTGGTCGTCTCGTCGACGTTGTCGCGTTTGATCTCCACCTCGAGCTTGATGCACGTCTTGTCCTTCACCTCGAGGCAGGTCTCGGTCTTCTCGGTCGACACGATCTTGCTCGTGCGGACGTCTATCCCTCCCTTCGTGCCCCGCATCCCGACGGTCATCGCTTCCTCGGCCCTCTTCCGGGTCGCGCGCTTGTCGCCGGCGGCGGGCGGTCGGATGGTGAGCGCGATCGAGCGATCGGCGGTCGAGCCGGTCGTGGTGTTGGAGCCCGACGTCGCAGCGCTCGACTGCGTGGAGGTCGAGCTCGAGGCAGCGGCGCCGTCCCCGGCAGGCTTGGCGCACGCGACGAGTCCGAGGAGCGGGAGGAGGAGTCTGCGAATCTGCATGCGCGCCCTTACGCGGCCGGGACGCGCCCTCCTCCCCGCGAGGGCCGCTTGTCAGCGCGATATCAGGGGCGCGCAGGGACGATCTCGACCGCCGAAGGGTCGAGCGCGTAGCCGCCCTCGAACTGCTGGAGGGCGTCCCCCATGCCCAGGCGCCGCAATCGCAGCACGCAGGCGTGCAGGCGCGCCCGCGCGGCGAGCTCGATCACGCGTTCGCCAGGCCAGACGCGGGCGACCAGCGCGAGCACGTCGATCGCCGCTCCAGGCGAGCTCTCGCGGTGCGCTGCCAGCGAGGCGAGGAGCCGTCGCAGGACGGGCTTGCCGCCGAGCGCCACACGCCGCCCGTCGACCACGAAGTCGGCGCCGTCAGGCGCGACAAGGATCCTCGGGGGTGGGGTCTGCGGCTCTGCAGGCTCTTGCGGCAAGGAGTCGCGCACGCGCTCGATCCACCGAGCGGCGACGCGGTATTCGATGTCGCGCGGCTCCTTCTCCGCGTTCGGCGCGGCCGCCGGCGCGCTCGGCTGCTCGACGAGCGCGAAGAGCACGGCGACCGCGGGCTCGGGCGAAGCCGAGCCCAGGCGCTCGCGACGTGCGCGCTGCACGCGAGCCTGCGCGCGGTCGGTGAGCCCGTCGCAGAGCTCGATCGTCGCCAGGTACGCCTCGCAGAGCAGCGCCATCGGACGCTGCGTGCCGGCCGCGCCGATCTCCAGGAGAGGCAGGGCCTCGTCCACCGCGCCGTCGAGCAGCGCGGCGATCCCGCGAAGCCCGTCGCAGTAGTCGACCAGGTTGCGATGCCCCGCCGCCTCGTAGAGGGCGCGCGCGCGCTCGACGAGCGCACGCGCCTCGCCGTCGCGGCCGTCCACGAGCAACGCCAGCGCATGCGCGACGGTCGCGTACGCTTCGCAGACGGGATCGTCGAGCTCGCGCGCGGCGGTCATGGCCTGCAGGGAGCCGAGCCGCGCGCGTCGCGTGTCCCCGATCGCTCCGAGGACGTTGGCCAACCCGGTCTGCGCGTAGACCAGGAGGCGCTTGTTGCCGTGCGCGCGGTGCAGCGTGATCGCCTCTTGCAGGTGCTCGGCCGCTTCGTCGTGGCGGCCCAGGCGCGCCTTGGCCTGCGCGAGGAAGTCGAGCGTCGCGCCGCGGTGCAGATCGTCGCCGCCCTCGTCGAGAGCCTCGAGCGCGCGCTCGAGGGTCGTCGCTGCCTCCTCCATGCGGTTTCCCAGCATGCGAAAGATGCCGAGCTGCCTGAGCGCGCGGCCCTGCAGCGCGAGATCGCCCTCGCGTTCGGCGATCTCGAGCACCGATGTCACCACCCGCTCGACGGGCTCGGGCTCCGCGGAGGAGCGGGCGAGCGCGACCCAGGCGAGGCGCGCACGAGCCAGCGGGAGGGGCGGTGCATCCGCGTTCCGGTCGAGGGTGGCGCGGACGGATCGGCGAAGCTCGTCTCCGATCGCGCCGAGGCCGAAGAACGCGGCCGCCTCGCCGACGATCCGCAGGGTCCGCGGATCGCCCCGCTCGCGGTCGAACGCGAGCAACGCCGCGAAGTCGGACTGCTCAGCCGAGAGCAACCGCGTCTCGCCGGCGAGCTCGGCCCACTGGCACAGGCTCGAGACGCGCGCGGCCACCAGGTCGTAGTGCGCGGCGTTCTCCTCCTCGCCGACCGGCCGGACGAAATCCGCGAAGGGGCCGAGCAAGCGCATGCGCACGCCATCCCGGCCCGGCTCGCTCGAGATGAGCCCGGCGTCCCCGAGCGCCTCGAGCGCCTCGAGGTCTCCGCGTTCGAGCGCGACGTCCGCCGTCCAGCGCGAGCGCAGGAGCGACAGGCGCGTCGCGAGCGCGAGGGCGTGTCTCGGCAAGCTCTCCACGAGCGACGCAAAGGCGCGATCCAGCGCGGCCGCACGCCGGATCGCGCCCGGCGCACCGCGAGACAGCGCCTCGGCGCCGAAGGTCCCGACCAGGCGTGCCGTCACCGCCAGCGCGAGCGGCACGCCGTCGCAGGCCTGGATGGCAGCGTGCACGGTGGCGACGTCGCGTGCAGGGACGTCGGCCATGCCCGCACGCCGTAGCGCATCGAGGAAGAGCTGGCCCGCCGATGTCGACGGCCAGTCGGTCGGAGTCTCGGGGGTGACCAGAGGGGGGGCGACGTGAGCTGCGTCGAGCCAGGTTGGTCTCCGCCTCGCGATCCACAGGACATGAGCCACGGGCGTCTCCCGGAGCGCCCGCTCGAAACCGGCGCCATCGGTGCTCTCGAGATCGTCTGCGTCGCACACGATCAGCGAGGCGCCGCTTTGCGAGATCCGCTTTAGGAGCGCAGGGACGGAGAGGGTCGATGCGTGGGGGTCGACCGCGCGCCCGAGGGCGAGGGGGAGGTCCGGCGTCTCGACGAGATCGACCTTCACCACGCGCGCGAAGGTCCTGGCGATCTCGTGTGAGAGGAAGGTCTTGCCGATGCCGGGTGGACCGACGAGGGCGGAGTGTCCTTGCTCCACGAGATCGGAACGGACGCGCTCGATCAGCTGCTCACGGCGCGCACAGAGCGACACGCCGCGGATGTTACAACGGCGGGCTCAGCGCGGGGCGCACCGAGGCTTGCCGGACGGGGAGTCCGGCGGGGGCGGGGTCTCCGCGAGAGCGACGAGCTCGGCGCGGTCCTCCTTCGCGAGCCACACGTAGGCGGCCTCATCGACGACGACCGCGCCCAGGACCTCGGCGAGCGCGCTCTTCCCGCGATAGCGGTCCCCGATCACGATGCGCGCCTCCTTGTCTCCGTGTACCTCGACGACGGCGGTGATGCCCTCGAACCGCACACAGGAGACCAGCTCGCGCGCCGGGTCGGCGATGGGGGCCTTCCAGCTGACGCGTGAGGCGCCTTCGACGCCGAAGAAGGTGCTCGGCGGAGGGTCGCCGAGCGGCTCGACGAGGAGCATCGAGAGCCATTCGCTCCGCCCACCGTCAGCCGGCAGCAACATCGAGTAGCGGCCCACGATCGCGGTCTCGCGAACGTTTCCGGGCCACACGACGTGGAGCTTCCGTCTCGGAAGAGAGGCGACAGGGCTCTCCTCGACCGCGAGGCCGTGAGCGATGACGCGAGGTGCGTGATTCGCCGGCTCGGCGGCAGGGCCTTCCACGAGGGCCGAGCGGCCGCCGAGGCTGAGCCCGGTCGAGACGGGGTGGCGAAGTACGCTGGCGGACGGTGAGCCTGTCGGTGTCGCGGTGACGCTCGCTGCGGGGGCGCTCGTCGGAGGCGTCGCCGAGTCGACCACGACCGCGCCCGACGGTGGCCCACCCCGGCCGTTGTCGCTCGGCGCGGGCGAGGCGCACGAGGCGGTGATGAGCATCATGACCCACGCGTCAGCCCCGGTACGTCTCATCGTCTGCTCAGCCTAGTCCCGCCGCGGCTTTGGGGGACTGAAGCTCGGCTGATATTCGGCTGACACGCCGCGCCGGCGCTCTCTCCGGGAGCCCCGAGGGCGGGGCCGAGGTCTGTCGATTAAGCGAGATTAAGGGGCGAGCTCCGCCCGCGGCGGCACCATCGGGCCATGACCTTCTCTCGAAGCTTCGTCCTCGCTTGCTCCCCCATCCTCGCGCTCGGCTCCGCCTGCAGCACCGTCGAGATCGTCGATGACGGCGCGCCGCCGGCCGCACCCGGCGAGCCGGATAATCCCAGCGAGCCGGCGTGCGTCATCGATCCTGCCGATCGAATCCTGTTGCGGAGCCCGACGAGCGCGACGCTCATCGGCCGCATGCTCCACATCGAGGCGGAGCTCGGGGGCGCACCGGTCTACGCGGTGCTCGAGCCAGCGAGCTCGGAGCTCGCGACCCTGGAGGGAGTTCACCCCGAGCTCGAGGGAGGCGCGAGCTGGACGCCGCAAGCCGAGGGGTACTGGGCTCGGGTGCGCGGGACGCAGCTCGACGTGATGGCCATGTTCGAGCAGGGTGGTTCGCTCGTTGGCACGGTCGACCTGCCCAGCGCGCAGGTCGCGGGGTCCGACGCCATCGCCTTCGACGGCGCGTCTCTCCACCTCTGCCTGGAAGAGCCGGACGGAGCGCCGGCGCTCCTTCATCGCTTCGACGTGACGACGACACCAGCGCTCCCGATCCATGACGGAGCCGGAGAGCCCTGCGACGTCTATCCTGGTCGCGGCCTCGCGGAAGGGGACCTGTGGGTCGACACGGGTGAAATGGATGTGCATTTTCTCGGTCTCGCGAGCGGAGTCGCGAACGGACACGGCTGGAACCCGGACGGCGTCCACTCCTACGGGCTGATGACCGGCGTCGAGACTGACGGACATGTCATTGCTGTGACGTTGGAGAACCAGGCCTACACGTTCCTCTACTACACCGCCGAGTCGGAGCAATACGTGGTCTATTCGTCTTTCGGCGGAGGAGAGAAGAAGCTCCTCGACGTGGTGGACGGCCGCGCAATCATGGCCGTTCCGAAGGATGGCGGGGTCGAGATCGAGGCGTTCGAGCTCGTTCCCGCGCCGGCCTGGGGCGTGACGGCGCCCCGCGGGGACCTCGCGATTACCCTCTCGAGCGTGGCGGGAGACGCAAGCGGCCTGCGAATGCTCACCCATGACACCGAGCGGGCCGTGCTCACGGACGGAACGAGCGCCTTCCTCGTCCCGCTCCACGGTACGGGCACGGTGGCGCCGCTCTACGTGGCGGAGCCCGGCGCCGGCGTCGTCTGCGATTAGCGCCCGCCGCGCCGCTTGCTCCGCGCGACCGGTCGAGGCGCGAGCGCTCGCGATACCGTGACGACGGCGACCTCGGGATCGAGGAGGTATCCACCTGGCGCGCGGAGGATCAACTCTCCGAGGCCGACCTTGCGCAAGAACGCGAGCGCGACGTACGCGCGGTTGGCTGCGGCGAGCGGGTGCAGGGACTGCCCGGGCCAACCGGCACCGATGAGGTCGCCGACCGTGAGACACCCGCGCGGACGCGCGAGGCGCTCCTCGACGAGCCGGGAGAGGATGCGCCTCGGTGCGTCGTGATCTCCGATGTAGCGCGGCGGGCTTCCTGGAGCGCGGAAGGTCTCTCCCTCGGGGCCGACGACCAATGCATCCTTTGGCGGGTCGATCTCCGGCGGCCGGCCCTGATCGAGCCGCTCGAAGGCTCGTTGCGCGATGCGCGCGAGCCCACGCGCGTCGTCGCTCGCCTCGCCCACGGTGCGATCGTCGAAGCCTCGCTGGAGGACCGCGGTCAGCCGCTCGCTCCCTTCTCGCGGAGTCAGGCGACCCGACAAGCTATCGGTGAGCACGAGCGTGATCTCGACGAGCGCGGCGCCGATCGCGTCGGCGGACGCGAGGAAGGTCGAGCGCGCCTCGAAGGCCGCCGAGCGCGCCATCGCCACGTCGCCCTCGAGCGCGGCGAGCGCGCCGCGCCGGACCATCGCCAGCCCGAGCGACCAACGGTCGCCCGTCGAGCCCAGACGCTCCTCGGCGTTGGCGAGCTCCTCCCGCGCTCGCGCCAGGTCGCCGCGTTCCAGCGAGAGCATGCCGAGGTTGCCCCAGGTGATTCCCTCGAGGCGCAGGTCCGTCGCTTCGCGCAGCAGCTCGAGCGCGAGGCGGAGCTGCGTCTCGGCTTGCCAGGTATCGCCTTCCTCCGCGGAGAGGACCGCGAGGTTGGTGAGCGAGACGCCCTCGATGCGCCGATCGCCGATCGCGGCCGCCATTCCGATCGCCTGCTCGTAGAACCGACGCGCACCCGCGAAGTCTCGCCTGTCATGGTGGAGCGCGCCCAGGTTCGCCAGCGCGCGGCTCTCCAGCCGACCTGCGCCGAGCCCCTCGAGGACGCCGACGGCGGCACGGTAGGCCGCTTCGGCTTTGGTGAGCGCGCGGCGCCGGTGCAGGCAGAGCCCGATGTCGAGGTGAACTCGACCGAGCGCCAATGCGTCGCCCGCTCGTCGCGCCCAGGCGAGCGCGTCGGCGAGGATTCGCGTGGCTTCGTCGTCGCGCTGCACGCCCGCGAGAGCGTTGCCGGTCGCGCGGAAGAGCTCGGCCCTACGCGTCGCGGCGAGCTTGCGGCCCTTCAGTCTCTCGGACGTCCGCTCCCAGAGCGTGGCGATCGCAGCCGGCGGCCGTCGAAGCGACAGGAGCGGGTCGGCCGCGAGGAGCGCATCGAGCGCGATCTCTGCGCTGCCCTTGTCGGAGCTCTCCATGGCGCGGGCATGGACGTCGAGGATCTTGTCGAGCTCCTGGGCGAGCTCGCGTCGAGCCGAGGAGGACCCCTTGCGCTCGATCTCCTCGGCCATGCCTCGGGCGTGCGCGAGGACGTACGCGTCGTGTCGATCGCGGACTGCCTCGAGCGTCCCGGTCTCCGCCAAGCGATCGAGCGCGAACTCGCGCACGGTCTCGAAGAGCGCGAGGCGCGGGAGACCACCCGGCTCCGCCTCGCGCGTGAAGACGAGAGCCTTCTCGACGAGCGAGCCGAGCGCGAGCAGCAGCGCCGCGGTGTCGCCTCCGACCACGCGCTCCGCAGCGTCGTACGTGAAGGTCCCTCGGAAGATCGCGCACGCCGCGAGCGTGCGTCGCTCGGCGTCGTCGAGCAGCTCCCACGACCACGCGATGGCCTCGCGCATCGACCGACGCTTCCCGGTCGAGCGGGCGAGCACGGCGAGGCGGCTCTCGAGGCGACGCTCGAGCCCTTGCAAGCCGAGGATGCCGGCGTTCGCCGCTGCCAGCTCGATGGCCAGCGGGATGCCTTCGAGCGCCCGAAGAATGCTGAGCAGGCTCTGGCTCGCGTCGCCACGGAGCCCTGCCCCCGCCTCGTTCGCACGCGCCAAGAAGAGCCGCCCCGACTCGGAGCTCGCGAGCGCAGCCGTCGAGGTCGGCAACGCGAGAGGTCTGAGCGCCACCATCGCTTCGCGCGGCAACTTCAGCTTGTGGCGTGTGGTAGCGAGGATCTGCGCCCGCGACGGGGGCGAGACGATGAGCCTGACGAGCTCGTCGAGCCGGTCGCCGAGGTGCTCGGCCGTGTCGAGCACGACCAGCGTGCGGCCCGCCGCGGCGAGGGCGCGGCGCGCTCGAGACTCGTCGCGCTCGAGGCCGTCCGGATCGGGGGTCAGGCCGAGCGCGAGCGCGAAGGCGGAGAGCGCGCTCTCTCGGCTCGTGACCTCCGAGAGATCGGTCCACACGACCCTTCGCTCGTCCCGCTTTGCGATCTCCGCGGCGAGCCGGGATTTGCCGAGCCCGCCCGCACCCCAGATCGTCACGACCGGATGGCCCGCGTCGAGCAGCCCGGATACCCGCTCGATATCGGCCTCGCGGCCGACGAACAGGTTGTTCGGCCGAGGCGCCGTGATCGTCACGAGGCGAGGTTACCTGAACGTCGCGGCGTCGACCGCGTCGACGCGGAGCCGGCGGAGCTGGGATGCGATCTGCACCAGGAGCGCTCCGCCATCGATCGGCTGGATGGGTGTGACCTGCTCGAACCGGCCGTCGCTGGAGCACCAGGTCCCGGCGCTGCCTCCCGGGTAGGCGACGACGCCGGAGCGGCAGCCGCTGTCCACCACCGAGAACAGGCCGAGCTCGAGATCCGTCACCAACGGGACGGAGAACGAGACCTCCGAGCCGTCAACGAGCGAGACCGTGCCGCTCACACCGGAGTCGCTCACGTCGGCGCGGCCGCGCTCGGTCGTCGTGCCTCGGGTCGTGATCCGACCCTCGGCGTCGATGTCCAGCCACTCGGAGCGGGGACGGGAGGCGTCGGTGGTGCCGCACACGTAGAGGACGCCACCGTCATCGTCCGCGACGACGCCGACGGCGTAGGCTTCGCTGGAAGCGGGGCCGGCGAATCGCTCGGGCTCTCCGGGCCCCCACTCGGGCGAGGTGCACGCCACGAGGGCCAGGGGCAAAGCGGCGAAGCCGCGCGCGGTGGCACGAAGACACATGTGAGGAGGGTGGGGGAGCGCCACGTTGGAGTCAGCTTAATCCGCCTTAATCCCGAGCAGAGGGCGAGCAGGCCCGACGGCCGATGGCGCGCGCGCCCCAATGTGACGTCTTCGTGGCAGGGACTGCGCCCGGCCGCAGCTCGTGGTAGCTCGCGCGCGTGAAGGCAAGCCGAGCACCGAAGCTTCGAAGACCGGCCTCGATGCGTGACCAGCCCTTCGAGCTCATCGCGGCGCGCCTCGACGAGATCGAGGCTCACCTTCGGCGAGTCGAGTCAGCGGAGCAGACGGCGCTCGCGCGCGTGCATCCCGCGGCAAAGATGAGCGCGCGGAACCTGATCCACTACGTTGCCTTACGTCAGCTCGATCTCCGGGAGCTTCAGCTCCTCCTCCAGCAGCGGGGCCTCTCCTCGCTCGGACGCGCGGAGAGCGTCGCCCTCGGCTCGGTGCTCGAGGTCGCGTTGCGGGTGGCCGAGTCGCGCTGCGTGGCCGGCAGCGCGACGAAGCGCCAGCTCCGGACGCTCGAGCGCCGGCGCTCGCAGGAGCTGACCTGGGAGACCGCCGAGTACCTCCTCCACAAACACACCCGCGAGGTGCTGGGCCCGCGGCCGGGAGGTCGCCACGTCTACATCATGGTGACCGCGCCCGATGCCAAGGAAGCCGACGCCAAATGGATGGCGCGCCTCCTCCGAGCAGGGATGAACGTCTTGCGGATCAACTGCGCGCACGGCACGACGGAGGACTGGGAGCAAATGGTCGCGGCGCTCGAAGAGGCGCGACGCGCGACCGGAGCCGACTGCCGCGTGCTCATGGACCTCGCGGGGCCGAAGATTCGAACCGGACCGATCGCGGGCGGGCAACGGGTCGTGACATGGAAGATCGTGCGCAACGAGATCGGCCAGATGGTGGAGCCGGCGCGCGTCGTCCTCCACCGGGCTTCCGCTCCCGACGTGTTCGATGCTCCCGTCCTGCTCGTCGGCGACGAGGACCACGACGCGCTCTTGGAGGGCGATGAGATTCATTTCGCGGATACGCGCGGTCGCCGGCGGAAGCTGGCGATCAGCCGCGAGGACGACCGCTTGGTCGGCACCTGCGACCGGCGCGCCTGGGTCGTGGGCGGCATGCCGTTCGTCGTCGTTCGTCGCGGGCGCGTCGTCGGCAAAGAGCGGCAACGGCTCGTCGGTGGTCCAATCGACGCTGCCATCGAGCTGCGCGTCGGCGATCCCCTGCTGCTCACGAGCAGGCGTGTCGCAGGCCGACCTGCCAAGCGCGGCTCGAATGGTCGCGTCTCCAGCGCGGCGGTCGTCTGTTGTACCGTCCCCGAGGCCCTCTCGAATGTCGGCGTCGGCCAGCGCGTGCTGTTCGATGACGGGAAGATCGAGACGACCGTCGAGCAGGTCACCAGGCGGGGCTTGCGCCTCCGTGTCGTGAGGGCGTTGCGCTCGCCCATCAAGCTCCGC
Organism: Myxococcales bacterium; assembly: GCA_016794345.1. Taxonomy (GTDB): domain Bacteria; phylum Myxococcota_A; class Polyangia; order Polyangiales; family Polyangiaceae; genus Xiheicaenibacterium; species Xiheicaenibacterium phototrophicum. The sequence goes on along the minus strand of JAEUKE010000230.1, from coordinate 4,546 downwards.
GCCGACAAGGGCATCAACCTGCCGGAGAGCGAGCTCCCGGTCGCCAGCCTGACGGCCGAGGATCTGAAGAACCTCGCGTTCGTCGCTCGGCGCGCGGACCTCGTGGGCATGTCGTTCGTGCGGGCGCCGGCCGACGTGCGGAGCCTCCACGCCGCGCTCGCCGCGCTCGGGCGCGACGATATCGGCATCGTCCTCAAGATCGAGACGCGGCGGGGCTTCGAGAACCTGCCGCGTATTCTCCTCGAAGCGATGAAGCGCCCCCCGTTTGGTGTGATGATCGCTCGGGGTGATCTCGCGGTGGAGGTCGGCTTCGAGCGGCTCGCCGAGCTGCAAGAAGAGATCTTGTGGCTGTGTGAAGCCTCTCATGTGCCCGCCGTCTGGGCGACGCAGGTGCTCGACGGGCTCGCGCGCACGGGCATCCCTACCCGCGCGGAAGTGACGGACGCGGCGGCGAGCGTGGCGGCCGAGTGCGTCATGCTGAACAAGGGACCGTTCGTCGCGGAGGCAGTCGAGACGCTGGTCGACATCCTGGGGCGGATGGAGAAGCACCGGTACAAGAAGCGAAGCATCTTCAGGAGGCTCAAGGTCTCGACGCTGGGGTGAGCTGGCTTCGGCGTGACGCCCACCAGCGCGTCTTTGGATAAGCTCCCGCCACCATGATCAGCGTCTCTCAGGTCGACGACCGTCGAGCGGCACCCTTCCCGCTGAAGCTGTGCGCGCTCGCTGGCCCCTGTTTGGTGGTTGTCTTCGCTTGTTCGTGTACGGGCACGCCGGCCGGCTCCGGCGTCGAGCCGTCCGCTCCCACGGCCACGGCGGAGGTCACCGCCCCGGACAGCGTTCGCTCTGCTGATGCCGAGACGGATCGACTCGACCGATTCGTGTGGACCGACTTCCACTTCGAGATGGGCGGGACTCAGGTGTTCGACGTGACCGGTCGCCATGTACGCGACCTGTTCCACGACGCGCGGCAAGCCACCCATCAAGGGCAGCCCGTGACGCAGATGTTCTTCCGGCTCGCCGAATACGACCTGACCGACGCCGAGCTCGCCGCGCTCCGGAGAGCCGCGATGGCCCCTTCGTATTGGTCTCTCGAGCCTCGCTACGCGAACAAGGACATCGAGGACGGCAGCACGCAGACGTTCACCGTCTGGTTGGGCAAGCGGAAGAAGGACGTCGTCTGTTACCAGGAGTGGCCCGAGCCCGTTGGCGCGCTCCGCGAGGTGGTGAGCTCGATCCAGAAGAGTCATGCCGCCGAGCGCAAGGCGGCCATCGAGGTAGGGCACGAGCTGGGCGAGCAGATCCGTGCCGACGCCGTCGCCGCGGGGCGAGCGGCCGGCCGTCGGACGCCATAGGCGCTAGCTCTCCGTTCCTCGCGTGTCATCCATGGGCCAGAGCGGCGACGGCCCGGCCCGTCCCGGCCCGAGGCCCGTTCTGCTCGGCCAATCTCGCGACCAGCGTGGGCCACGGCGAGTCTTGCTCGACGCCGAATCGGTCCATGGCGCGATCGACAGCGTCGGCTGCGACGGCCGCGAGCCTCGGGCTCGTGCGCAAGAGCCAGCGTGCTGTCGTGAATGCGAGCTCGGCGTGGCGGGTCTCGTCCGCGATCACGCGGTCGAAGAACGCGTGCGCCTCGGGGGGAGCCTCCTCTCGTAGCGCCTGGGCCTCGACGACAGCGAGCGACTCACCGACACAGCCGCCGATGATCACGTCGGCCAGGAGCTCTTCGGCGACGCGGTCGGGTGGGGGGAAGGCGGCGACCGCCTCCGGGAACACGCCAGGGTCGAGGTCGGCCGCCCCGAGCCGTCGGGCGAGCGTGAAGGCCTCTCGCGCATGCACGATCTCGTCCGACAAGGCGCGGCTCGTCTCGGCGAGCAGATCCGCGGGCGCACCCAGCGCCGACAACATCGCGATCGTGCGAGCGAAGGCGGCGATGCTCGCGTGCTCCTCGAAGGCGATGTGGCGTACTCGGACGGCGAGGGTGGAGCGGGCGCAGTTGCTTCGGTCTCCTCCGCTATCGAGCCAACCAGCGGATTGACCGACGCTTGCCACCACAGCTGCGCCGTCGACCACCAGGGGGCGCCCACAGGGGCGCGTGGAGATCGGGCGCTCACACACCCAGCGTCCGCCCTCGAGCGCACAGCGGTCGGTTCCCTGCCGGTCGCAGGGACTGCGCATTCCATAGGGCCTCGCGAAGCTGGTGGCCTGCTTCGGAAAGCACCCGAGCTGCGTCGGCCCGTCACTCGGCGGTGCAGGCGGCCCAGCCTCTTCCAGACGCACGAAGCGGTCGACCGAGACCGCGCAGACCAGGCCCGCGGCGCACCCGGTACCACAGGCATCCGCCACACAGCGACCACGTCCAGCCGCTTCCACCAGGCAGGCCTCACCGCCAGGGCAGTCGTGAGAGCTGTCACAAGCGTCACCCGATCTCGGAACTCGGCGACAGAATTGCTCCATCCCGAGCCCGTCACCTCGTGACGCGCACGTCTCCGGTGCCTCACATGCGCTCGCATCTCTGCAGGGTTTGAGGGAATCGTGGTGGACCGCAAGAATGACGCTCTCGCACACGGTCTCGCCATTGGTCGAGCCGCTGACTGGTCGACAGCGCTGGCCCTCCTTCATCTCGGAGGTTGCGGCCAATCTGGGGCTTCCCTCCGGCGCTTCGTTCTCTGCGACCGTGCTCCCGGGTGGCGTGCCTGCTTCGGATGGGACTGCGCTGCAGGCAGGGAGCCCCAGCGCCGCGAGCAACAATGCGCGCGCGGGGCCGGGAGAGGCCAGGTTGTTCATCCGGGGAGTGTAGCGTGCAGGTCAACCCAACACGACGTCGAATGTGCCGACGAGCCCCCGACCCCGGCCGGTGTTGCCGGCCGAGAGCGGAATGACGAGCGACTCCTTCACGAACGGGTCTATCGGAATGTAGGGGTCGCCCTCGAAGTAAAGCTGCGTCGTCAGGGCGACGCCGTCCTGGTGGCTAACCTTGTAATGGATGTGCGCCGGGCGGTATTGCGACCCGTTGAGGTACCAGCCCGGCTTGATGGTCAGGAAGCTGTATCGACCATCCGCGTCCGTCTGCACCTTGCCTCGGAGCAGGAAGCCGGTGTTGTCGTAGGCGCCGTCGCTGTCGGCCTGCCAGACGTCGACGATGGCGCCGGCGAGCGGCGTCTCGCAGTCGCATCCGTAGACCGTTCCCTCGATCAGGAGCAGCTCACCCTCGAGGTCGTCGGCGAGGTTCGGGTCGAAGGGAGCGCCGGCCTTGTAATAGGGCCCGAGGATGTTGTCTTCGGTGACGAAGCAGCCCTCCGTGGGGCCGCGCTGCTTGCACTGCGCGAAGGGGTCTCCGCCGCCTGCTCCGCCTTGGCCGAGGCCACCACCTCCTCCTGCGGAGGCGGTCGTGCTCCCGTTCGTCGTTGGGGCACCGCCTGCGCCGGTACCGGCGGTGCCGACGTCGTCTTCGCCGCAGCCAACGAGGAGGGCGCTCGCGCCGAAGGCGCGCATGACTTGCCGGCGCGAGAGTTGCCCGGTGCGGAGAGCATCGGCGGAAGCGGGAAGGGAGATGGATCGCATTCCGTATCGCTACCCTCGCCCGAGAGGACGATCCAGCAGGATGATCTGTATGAAAGTGTTCTTGGTTGGAGAACAATCCCGACGGCGTGCTCCCTCAGAAATAGGTGCACGTGAAGTCGCACTCGTTGCTGATGCAGAGCGGGCAACACACGTAGTTGTCCCCGTACTGGCAGTCGCCGGGGCAATCCGAGCTGTAGACGCACTCGTAGTAGTCGCAGAAGCAGAGCTCGTCCCCGTACTGTTGGGAGTACCCACAAGAGACCGAATAGTCCCAGCCCGCGTCCTGACAGACCTGGTCGCAGTCGAACGTGGTCCAGAGCTGGTCGCCCTGACAGACCTGGACGTCGCTCCCATAACACTGAGCCTCGCCCGGCGTGCAAGGCGGATCGTAGGAGCAGAAGCAGGTGTCGTCGGTGTTGCCTGTCTCGCAGCCGACGGTCGACTGGTACCCGGCGCTCACGCAGATGTCCTGGCAGCTGTAAGAGACCCAGAATCCATCCTCGCATTGGTCGAGCAAGGTCGACGCGGAGCATTGAAGGTCGCCCTCGACACAGTCCAGGCCGCACACCCCCACCGACGTCGAGACGCAGACCTGATCTCCGCCGACCCAGCCGCAGCACTCGCCGGCTCCGCAGTCGGACGTGCTGTCGCACGGCTCCTGGCATTCGCCGAGCGCGTCCGCGCAGACGAGCCCAGCGCAGCAGCCATCCGTGCATGCCTCGCCTTCCGAGCCGCACGTGGGTTGCCCCGTGCCGGTGGACGAGGCGGAAGAGCCGGTCGTGCTAGCGCTCGTTCCTGCGCCGCCGCTGCCCCCGACGCCCTCGCCGCCGGCGCCACCTTCGTTGCCCGCGCCTTCGCCGCCCGCGCCTTCGCCGGATGCGACGGTGCTGCTCGTGCCGTCGTCGTCATCGTCCCCGTCCCCGTCCCCCGACGTTGCCTCTCCGCAAGCCGAGAGCGCGAGCGTCGAGCCGACCAACGTCCCCCA
>JAEUKE010000212.1 GCA_016794345.1 Myxococcales bacterium | reverse complement strand
GCGCCCCGAAGACGTCTCGCTCTTCGCGAATCGGGTCTCGGTGTTCGGTGGATTCGTCGTGCCGAAGACGACGGCCGCGCTGACGCTCGTGCGCGCGCGGCCGGACGGGCTGGACCTCTCGCTCGTCGCTCCCGACGCGGTTCAGGTCACGGGCTCCCGCCAGCTCTCCGGGAGCCTTCCGTGCACCGTGATCGGGCTCGCGCACGAGCCGTTCGATGCATTCGAGAACTTCTTCGGCGTCCCGCTCGAGCGAGCCGACCTGAGAGGTGGTCGGATCCCGCTCGCCCGCGAGGCCGGCGACAAGCCGGTCGCCACGCTGGTGCTCGGCAAGGCGACGCCCCCCGACGTCGCGGTGCTCGATCGCGAGAACGGGCGCGCGCGGATAGCGTGGGAGGTCGAGGACGTGTTCGTGTTCGGCTGGGTGGACGCGAAGGCCCTCGCGCCTGCCGCGCCCCGCCGGGAGCGCTTCGGGAAGATCGGGCTGGGCACCGTCTCCACCTCCGGCGGCTGCTGCGAGCACCGGTTCCTCTGCTCGGATCCGGTCCCGCTCGCGATGGAGCAAGATGGCCGAACGGAGACGGTCGGCACAATCGATCCGGGCACCCTGATTCGAGTCCGGCAAATGGTGGGCGGCCGTCACCTCGTCGATTTCGCGGGCGGCCTCCGACCCGGCCCCGGCGCCATTGCATTCGTCGAACAGAGACACGTCGCGGCCTGCCAGGACCTCGAGGTCCGCGCGGCGCCCTGACGTGCTCGGGAGCCGAGCTCGGTCTCACGCGCGCAGCGGGCGACCTGAGCCGACTCCCCAGGCGTGCTCACGTCGGGCTCACGGAGCGACACGACCGATTGCGACGCCGGGGTCGAGGGGCCCCGTGCCGTAGTCGATCCCCGCGCCGATCCCGCCCGTGATTGCGAGGCTCGAAGCGATCGGCCAAATGCCGTCGAGGAGGACGACCTCCTGATCGACGACGTTGGTCGCCGGGTAGACCCGCGTCCAGATCTCTGCGCCTCCCGGCCCGCGTCGCGAGATCGTCTGCGACGTGCCTCCGGGTGACCACGAGACGAAGAGGTCGCCGTTCTTCGCGACGGCCAGCGCCGGGTTGAGCGGCTGGGCGACGGCGATCGTGAACGGCGGAGTCGTCGAGCAATCAGGCGCGACCGAGAACGCGTCGATGCCGCCGAACACGGCGTGCGCGACCCACACCGTGCCGTCCGGCGCGCGATCGAGCCCCGACGCGTTGATGGTCACCGCGGCCGCGCACGACTCGGTCAGATCGGCCTCGAGGATGGAGAGCTTTGGCGAAGCCGCGACCACGAATCGGCCGTCGTCCAGCGCCACGACCCGAACACGTTGGGACGTGAACCCGAGCGCCGCGCTCGCGACGAGCGCGCCATCCGCGGAAGCGAAACGCGCGACGAAGCCCCCCTGGGGGAGCGGGCCATCTCCGAGGTCGAGGCCTGCCGCGGCGAAGCCCGCGACGACGACGTCCCCTTCCACGGTCTGAGTCATTGCGGTGAGCTGATCGGCACCGAAGTTTCCGGCCGGGAACGCCTTGGACCAGAGGTGCTGCCCGCCCGCGTCGAGCTTCGCGACGACGAGCCCGTCGAGCGGACCGCCGCCGAGATCGAGGTCGTTCGCGGCGACCGCGCCGAATGCGAGCGTCCCGTCCTCTCCCGCGGCGAGCTCGATCGCCGTCACGGTTCCGAGCGCGGACGCGAAGGTCCGCACCTGGCTCGTCATTCCGGAGACGTCGAGCTCGACGATGCCCACACCCGAGAGCTTCATCGGATCCGCTGCGTTCATCAAGGCCGCGCCTACGGCGATGCGGCCCTGCCAATCCACGACGTCGAGCGCAGCGCCGGCGATCCCGTAGGTGCCGACGCCGAGCCAGCGCGCCCATAGCGTCTGTCCGCAATCGACGCCGTCGCAGCTCTCGTCCGCGGGTGTCGCGCAGTCTTCCACTTGCGGCAGGACTTCTCCTTCGCAAGGACCGTAGCCGTCCCCCGTCGCGTTGCAGGTCTCGACCCCGGGCACGCACGTTCCCTGCCCTTCGGTGCCGGGAAGCCCGCCGTAACACGCGCGCGTCTCGCCGGGGACGCAGCTCGTGGCGCCGCCTTCTCCGCCCGTCCCCGACGACGCGGTCGAGGACGAGGTCGTCGACCCCTGGCCGCTGGCGCCCGAGCCCGTGGAGCCCTGCCCCGTGCCCCCTCCGCCGGATCCGCCCGCGTCGTCCCCACAGGCCCAGGCACAGAGAACGAGCGACACGACGAGACCCCGACCGAAAAGGCGCATCCGGTCAGGATACAGGAGCCCGTCAGCGGGCTTTTGTCATTTCACCACTGCACCTCGACGTCCCCCACCTCGGTGCAGGGCTGCCAGCAGCTGCCGTCCGACACGGCCACGAACTCGCTGTAGGAGTAGGCCAGCTGACCGCCGGGCAAGAACCCTTCGATGTGGTGGTTGGTCTGCCATTGGCAGCCGTCCGGGCCGGGGACGATGAGCACGCCGTCCAGCGACAAGAAGCCGTTCTGCACGGTGCCGCTGAAGTCGATCGAGCCGAGCGTGGCGGTCACCATGCCGCCGTCGCAAGGATATTGAATGGTCCCGGTGGAGCCGGCTTCGACC
>JAEUKE010000133.1 GCA_016794345.1 Myxococcales bacterium | reverse complement strand
CTGGATGTCCTCCACCTCGAAGACGACCGTACCGATCCCGTCGGGGTGGCGGCGCAGGTAGCGCCACGCGCGCCCGCCCTCGCCGATTGGCATCGAGACGATGATCCTGCAGTCGCCGGCGCCGAAGAGCAGGCTCTTCTGTTTGCCGCTCGCCGTCAGCTCCGCGCTGGACTCGCCGAGCTCCGCGAAATCCAGGTAGTCGCAGTAGAGCTTGCGGCTCCGGTCGAGGTCACGGACGTAATAGTGGATCGATTCGAGGCGACGAATGCCGAGGGACGGCTTTCCCCCCTCACGTGGTGAGGGGGGATAGGGGGGTGAAAGGGCGGGCATAATGGGTCCTGTTTGGAGGAGGGGAAACTACCTCAGCACCCTGTCAGGCGGTTGGGGCGTCGGGTTGTCGGTCGGGGTGAGCGGCGGCGAACGCCGGGTGAGCGGTGAGCGCCGCGTCGATCGCGACGAGGCGCGGGAATGGGGCGAGATCGACCCCGAAGCGACGCGCGCTGTACATCTGCGGGACGAGGCACACGTCGGCCAGGGAGGTCTCGTCGCCGACGAGGCGCTCTCCGCCGTGGGCGGTCGCCATTTCTTCGAGGGCGACGAGGCCGCGCTCGTTGGCCGCCTTGGCGAAGGCGTGCCCGTCGCCGCCCATCTTCTTGATCTCGTTCATGAGCGACAGGTTCTGCAGCGGTTGGATGCCGGCGTTCACCGCCTCCACCGCGGCGCGCACGCGCGCGCGCGCGACGAGATCCTTCGGGAGGAGCGGCGGCTCGGGGTAGCGCTCGTCGAGGTACTCGAGGATGGCGACGGACTGCGAGAGGCAGAGGCCGTCGACCTCCAGCACCGGGACCTGCGCCATCGGGTTCTTCTGCAGGAAGGCAGGCAGGTGTTGCTCGCCGCCGTCCTTCACGAGGTGCACGACGACGTATTCGTACGCGAGGCCCTTGAGCGCCAGCGCGATACGCACGCGGTAGGAGCAGCTCGAGCGGAAATAGTTGTAGAGCTTCATCCGACGCTCCGGACCGTCTGCTCGATCGTTCCGAACACGTTGCGCCCGGCCGCGTCCTTCATCTCGATCGAGATGGTGTCGCCCGCCTTCATGAAGGGCGTGCTCGGCTTGCCGCTCTCGATGATCTCGATCATGCGCTGCTCCGCCAGGCACGAGATGCCACGCGCCCGGTCCTGGTTGGACACCGTTCCACTCCCGAGGATGGTGCCGGCGCCGAAGCGTCGCGTCTTTGTCACGTGGGCCATCAGGTCGAAGAAGGAGAAGTGCATCTCCGGGCCCGCCTCCGGGTCGCCGACGAGCTTGCCGTTCAGCGTGGACCGGAGCGGCAGGTGCACGCGGCCGTCGCGGTACGCGCCGCCGAGCTCGTCCGGCGTGACCGCAAATGGCGCGAACGCCGTCGCGGGCTTCGAGCCGAAGAAGCCAAAGCCCTTCTCCAGCTCGGCGGGGACGAGGTTGCGGAGGGTGACGTCGTTCAGGATCACGAAGAGGCGGACGTATTTCCCCGCGTCTGCCGCGGAGGTGCCGCGGGGCACGTCCCCGAGGATGACG
>JAEUKE010000131.1 GCA_016794345.1 Myxococcales bacterium | reverse complement strand
AAGTCCATCCTCCGCCCGATCGCGGACAACCTCGTCCCGAGGTTCGCCGAAGCGACGTCGCAGAAGGGCTCGCTGGAGCTGGTCACGAACGCGCCCGAGGACCCGCAGGGCACCGGCGGCGCGGGCGGTGCTCCGCCGTCTGTGACCACGACCACGACCTCGACGACGACGGGCGCGGGCGGTGACGGCGGCGGGGACGCGGCGGACGACGGGCCGGACTCCGGCTGCTCGTGCCGGTCCGCGCAGAACGACGACGCCGGCGGCCTCGCCCTCCTCGCGCTCGCTGCTCTCCTCAGGCTTGGAGGAAGGGCAGGTATTCGTGGGCGGCGTGTTTGACCGTCTCGGACCAGAGGCCGTGCGGGAACCAGCTGTCGGCGCTCTCATCGATCATCGGCCCATACCCGCCGTACTCTGACTCCTCGTAGGCGCTGGGATCGATGCCCAGCGCCTGGAGGAGGGTGCCGTGGTACTGCATGAGCATCAGCCCCGGGTGGGTCTCGTCGTTGCTGCCTTCGTAGATCTTGGCGGCGCTGAGGTTCCGGTAGTCGCAGAAGCTCCCGGTCCGGAGCGAGCCGGTCGCGGCGCCGGCCATGACGACGGGCCAGTCGATGTTGTCGTGCGTGCGGATCGCGCTCTCTTGCGTCCAGGTGACGAGCGACGAGTCGAGGAGCGTCGCGCCGTTGCCGTCGTCGATCGCGTCGAGCTTGGCGATGAACCGCAAGAACACCCGCTCGAAATAGCGCTGTGACCCGTCGCGGATGTGATCCTGCGCGTTCACGTTCGGGAGCGGATCTTGCGGCGTGGACTGGTCGGCTCGGTGCGCCACGTCCTGGTGGTAGTCGGCCCCCGTGTAGTCCATGAGGATGTCGGAGGAGATCGTCCCGAGGCGGCACGTGTCGCAGCTGAGCGCGATGGCCATCACGTCCGCATACGCGTTGAGGTACTTCGCCTGCGTGTCCGGGTTGGTGAAGTAGTCGCCGACCCAGGGCCCGGTCGGGTCCTCGGTGGGGCCGATGACGGTACCGCACGACTGCACCGCGTTGAGGCTCGCCTCGAGATCCTCGAGCCGCGAGATGTGGGACTCGAGGCGATCACGATCGGCCTTGGAGATGCGGGCGCCGTCACGGACGCGCTTGTAGTCGGCCAGCACGCTGTCGACGACCGGGGGTCGCTTCACCTCGTTCGGATCCGGCGGCGTGTAAACGGCGTTGAAGAGATCGAACACCGAGTGGGAGCTCGGCATGGACTGGAGCGGGCTGCTCGGATCACTCGGGTTCTCGTGCCCGACGGAGATGCTGCCGGTGGCGGCCAGGTTCATCGAGCGGACCTTCGGCGCCGTGGGGTAAAACGACGTCGAGTACGCGAGCACCTGATCGATCGTCGGCCGGAGGAGCGGCGTCCCGCTCGGATCGTTGCTCGTGACGTTGCCGAGGTGGCTGCCTTCGTTGTGGGCGATGTACTTCGCCACGTCGAGGCCGCGCAGCACGTTCATCTTGCTCGCGAGCGACTGCGTGAAGACGGTGGAGTCGCCGCGGAGGACCGGCGAGAGCGAAGCGACGCCGTTCTGAACGTCCAGCGTGAGCGCACCACGACGGACGGTGTATCCGGCGTAGCCCATGCTCTGCGTGAGCGTCGCTTGCGCAGGGAACATGTTGGTGGAGCGCACCCCGCCGTGCCCGGTCGCAAACGCGATGAAGCGCCGCGGCGCGCCGCTCGGCGCCGCCGCGGACTCCTTCTTGGAGACGAGGGACTCGAGGAACGGGATGGCCAGGACGGCCCCGCCCAGCCCCCGGAGGAACATCCGCCGCGTCGCGCCGCCGCTCTTCTTCGCGATCATCTTGGTCTCCTTCACGGCGTGTACGTCTTCTTCTGGAACTGAGGGCTCTGCGCCATGCTCTTCATGACGGCGCCGAGATCGCCGCCCTCGAGCAGCGCCTCGTGTGTGTCTGCGAGGATGCAGCCGTCGCCCTCCCCCTCTTCTCTCCCGAAGGTGAAGCGGAAGTAGCGACGCGCGAAGCAGGCCTGCGGCTTCTCGCTCTCGAGCATGTATTGGTTCACCTCTGCCACGGTCGACGCCGGCCGCATGTCCTCGGATGTGACCTGCGGGACGGCGGACGTGTCGACGGGCGCCGTGCCCAGCACCTCACCCGTGGTCTTGTCGTAGGCGGTCTCCTCGGTGCGATAACGCCCGAGCGCGTCGAAGCTCTCGGTCACGAACCCGAGCGGGTTGATGAGGGTCGTGTGGCACGCCGCGCAGTCGGGCCGCGCTTCACTGACGGCCACCGCAAGGTCCCGCGCCGTGATCCCTGCAGGCTTGAGCTCCATCGCCACGGCCATCGCGTCACCGGGAGGCGGCGGGATCGTGTCGCAGAGCACCGCCTTGCGGAGGAAGACGCCCTTCATGATCGGGTGCGTCGAGGCGCTGCCGCTCGAGAGCAGGAGCGCGCGCGCCGCGACGCCCTCGCGCTCCGGCGGAAGCACGGGAGGCTCGCCGCCCGTCCACACCGAGACCCCGTAGAGCGACGCGACGTCTTCGTTCTCCGCGAAGGAGCGATCCGACGTGAAGAACTCGTCGAAGCTCGCGGGCGCATCGACCGTGTAGAAGCGGCCCATGCGCGTGACCTCGTCGACCATGTGCTGGCGCGTCTCGCCGGTCGGGGTGAAGTCGCCGCGGAAGGCCTCGAAGTCCGGCGTGCCCAGCCCCGAGTCGAGCTGCCCCAGGTGCTGCGGGTCGAGCCACTCGCCGTAGAACTCGTCGAGCGAGCGCTGGGCCCGCGCGTCGGCGAAGAGCCGCTCGACCTGCGCCGCGTAGACCTCCGGGCTCGCGAGCTCGCCCGACTCCGCGAGGGCCCACAGCTCGTCGTCGGGCGCGGACTGCCAGAAGTGGAACGCGAGGCGGTTGGCGAGCTCGTGCGGCGAGAGCGTGACCGCCCCGTCCGCGGGCTCCCCGCTGCCTTCTTCCACGAAGTAGAGGAAGCTCGGCGCGCTGAGGAGCACCGTGATGATGTCCGCGTAGTCCTCCTTCTCGAGCGTCTCCCCAGCCACGCCTCGGTAGAACGCGACGTCGTCCTCGGTGATCGGCCTGCGCAGCGTCCGCGGGGCGATCTTCTGGATGAAGGCGTCGAGACAAGCGGCGTCGTTCGAGGTGTCCGCGTCGGTCGCGCAGTCGCCCGCTGCCTCGGTGAGGCGAGCCGGATCATCGACGATGGCCTTGCCGATCTCGGCGCCGACCTTGTACGCGCCGCTCACCGTCTCCTGGAAGATTGCCTGATCGAGCCGACGGAACCCACCATACTTCGGCTCGGGCCCCGAGCGCGTGTCGCGAGGCAGCGCGTTGAACGGCGACGAGACCTCCGACAGGACCGCGTCGGCGGACGTCGGGACGATCCGTCTGACCGCGTCCTCCACCACGTTGCGGTATTGGAGGTTCGAGAGGCGGCGGAGCGGCAGCTCGGCCGGAGCGATGCCGGGCTTGCACTCGAACGCGCTCGTCGCGTACGCGGTCTCGTCTCCGTCCGGGTCGTCAGAGGAGCCGCCGTCCTCTCCCCCGATCGAGCCGATGCACCCGAACGCCGACGAGGCCAGCAGGGCGACCAGGGCGGGCGTCCGCGGGGGCAGCGCAGAAGTAGGCATGCTCGCACGCTGAGCAACAGCCGTACCGTGCGCGATCTGCGGCTTCTGCCGGCATTTGGCTCCCGACCTCCACCGCCACCGGGCCACCCAGGGGGCAGCGCAGGCGGCGACTGCCCCATCGGTGTCGCAGCTCGGGTCAGCCCCGGACCCAGCCGGGGCCGCTCGCCCAGCTGGCTCAGAACGCGATGCTCAGCTGCGTTTGCAGCCGCAGGTCCCGGCCGTTGCTCCGCTCGCTCGGCTCGAGCCGAAGCGTCGCGAAGCTCTGCCACTTGATGGCATGGCCATGAAAGAACACGTTGAAGCCTCCGGTGAAGTCGTGCTGATCGGCGCCGTGCGCGGGGCGCAAGAACGAATAACGAACCACCGGCTCGACGCGATGCGCGATGACCTGCCCCACTTGCGTGTAGTGCCCCAACGCACCGAGGCGCCGCGAGAGCCAGCTCGGCCCATCCTGCTCGGAGCCAACATGCAGAGCCGAAGACAAGGACAAGCCGTGCACCTTGAAGAGCACGTCGACGAGGCCGTTGGCAACCGAAGAGCCGTCGTCGTCCCCGTCGAAGTCGGCGAGCGCCGCCGCGGCCACGCCGAAGCGGGGGGGCCCGCCCGCGAGGTCGCTCTCCTGATACGGCTCGAGACCGGGTGAGCCCCAGCCGACGCGTGTCGCCACCAGCGGGTGGACACCGTCGGGCTGCGCGCTGACTCCGCCGCGAAACGCGCCGAGCGCGTACTCGAGCCCGCCCCGCGCCGGACCGCTGTGGAGCATCACGCCGACATCCGCGTCGTCCCCGAACACCTTGGGCCCGACGGTCGGGGGCCTATCAATGGTCCCGAGCTCACCGGCCATCGTGATGAAGGGCCGCGAGAAGGGCCGCTTGAACTGCCCGACGCGAACGGCCAGCCACTCCGGCACCAGCTCGTAGTCCACGCTGAGGAACAAGAGCCGCGGATCGCCGCCGCCGAGCTCCGCGATGAACACGTAGCGCAGGTCCTTCCCGAAGAGGTTCCCCACGAGGCCGATGCGAGCTCGGTTCACGAGCACCGCGCTCTCGTCGGGCGCGTCGCTCTTCCACTCGTGCGCGGCCTGGAGCTGGACGAGGCCGACCACACGAACGCTGTTCGAACCGTCTTCGCTGCGGAGCTCGAGCTTGCCGAGCGGCGCATCCTGCGCGAGCGCCGGCCGAGCGGCGATCAGCACCGCCACGCACGCGGCGGCTCGAAGCCAGCCACGCGAGCGTCGCGAGACGATGGCGAACGCGAGGATGACCAGCCCGGTCGCGAAGGCGAACGTCGTCTTCATCCCCGTCGCGACGGCTGCGGCCGGCGCCGTCGCCATGTCGTTCGATCCGACGCCGAGCGAGAAGACCTCGCTCATGCCCGCGGCGCCGGCGATGAGGCCCAGGTTCCGCGCGAGGTTGAGCGCGCCGGAGGCGAGGCCACCTTGCTCCGCGCCGACGGCCTGCATCACGGCGGTGTTGTTGGCGGTCTGGAAGAGCGCGTAGCCGGCCGTGAGGACGACGAGCGGCGCGACATACCCGACCGTCCCGAGCGACCCCGGCATCGTGACGAGCGAGGCGGCCCCGATGCCGACGCCGCCGAGCCCCGCGAGCGTGGCCTTCTGCGCGCCGAAGCGGTCGACGAGCCGCCCCGCCGGCACGCCGGTCAGCGCCGCGACGATCGGGCCGGCGGCCATCACCACGCCGACGAGCCCTGCCTCGAGCTGCAGCGCGTGGGCCAAGTAGAACGGCCCCACGACCAGCGTCGACATCAGGACGGTCGCCACGAGCAAGGTGGCGCCGAGACCCGCGGCGAGCTCGGCGCTCCACACAATCTCGGGGCGAGCCGCCGCAGCGCGCCGTCGATCGGCCGGTGCGTACCGAGCCACCAGCAACGCGGCCAGGAGCGCGAGCGGGACGTTGACGAGGAAGAGCGCGCGCCAACCGAAGAGGTCGATGAGCAATCCGCCGAGCGCGGGGCCGAGGGCCGTCCCGACCGCGGACGTCGAGCCGAGGAGCCCCATCGCGCGGCCGATCCTCGACGCGGGCACGGTCTCCCGAACGAACGCGACGGAGAGCGCCATCATCAACGCGCCGCCGAGCCCCTGCGCTGCGCGGGCCACGACGAGGACCTCGAGGCCGGTCGCAAGCGCGGCGAAGATCGAAGCTGCAGCGAACGCGCCGAGCCCGGCGAGCAGGAGCCGCCGACGACCGAACCGGTCGCCCAGGCGGCCGGCGACCACGCTCGAGACGGTGATGGCCAGGAGGTAGGCCACAACCACCCATTTCACGGCCGGGAGCGGCGCCCCGAAGAACTCCGCGAGCGTGGGGAGCGCCACGTTGGCGCTGCTCGTCCCCAGCGAGGACAGGAGCATCGAGAGCGCGAGGCCGGCGACGGCCAATTGCGAGGACTTCAAGCGAACCTCCGTTGTGCGGCCCGAGGACCGGGACCGACGGAGAACATGAGCCCGCGCAACACATGGCGGTAGACGCACCGATCGCACTCCATTCGTGCGTTTGACGCCATGTCTCGACGGCGATACGAGCCCGCATGGCAAGGCCGGACCTGAACCTCCTCGTCGCGCTCGACGTGCTGCTCGAAGAGGGGTCCGTCGCGACCGCGGCCAGGCGCCTTCGGCTGAGCCCTTCAGCGATGAGCCGGACGCTCGCGCGCCTGCGTGAAGCGACAGGGGATCCGCTGCTCGTACGGGCGGGGCGGGGCCTGGTCCCCACGCCTCGAGCGGCCGAGCTCTCGGGCCGCGTCGGGCGAGTCGTCGAGGACGCGGAGGCCGTGCTCCGGCCGGTGGAGGAGCTCGACCTCTCCAGGCTCGATCGGACCTTCACCATCCGGACGCGCGAGGGCTTCGTCGAGACGTTCGGGGTCGCGCTCCTCGAACGCGTCGCGAGACAGGCGCCCCGCGTGCGCCTCCGCTTCGTCCAGAAGCTCGACAAGGGGAGCGGCCCGCTGCGCGAGGCGGCGGTCGATCTGGAGACAGGCGTCGTCGGCAAGATCACCGGACCGGAGGTGCGCGCTCAGGCTCTCTTCCGCGATCGGTTCATCGCGGCCGTACGCGACGGACACCCGCTCACGAGAGGTCGCGTCACGCCCGCGCGCTTCGCGAGCAGCCGGCACGTCGCCGTCTCGCGGCGCGAGGCCG
This sequence comes from Myxococcales bacterium, assembly GCA_016794345.1. Lineage (GTDB taxonomy): Bacteria > Myxococcota_A > Polyangia > Polyangiales > Polyangiaceae > Xiheicaenibacterium > Xiheicaenibacterium phototrophicum. Next base: position 78,059 of record JAEUKE010000131.1, on the reverse strand, counting down.
CTGGAGGGCCGGTCGACACCGGGCTCGAGGAACTGGGTCTCGTTCGTGACATTGCCGTCATCGTGACGAGCTTCTCCACCGCCCTCGCGCTCGCTCGTGGCTCCGACCTCGTCGCGACCGTCCCCGAGCGGCACACGGCTGCGCTCCGGTCCGGGCTGCACGCGTTCCCCCTCCCCTTCCCCACGCCGCCGATCGCCATCTCGCTCCTCTGGCACCCGCGCTTCGAAGCCGATCCTGCGCATCGGTGGCTGCGCGGCCTGGTTCGGGAGGTGGTGGCTCGCGCCGACGGCTGAGCCACCGCCTGCGCATGCGGAGGAGAAAGCAAGGGGCGAGCCCAGAGCCCGACCCGCGAGCGGTCGCGGCTGGACGCCACTCCGCGCGGCGCTACGCTCGAAGCCGGCACGCGCCCTCGGAATGGCGACCTCCTCCTCCTCGCGCAAGCTCCTCGCGGTCTCTGCGGTCGTGGCTGGGGCGACAGGGCTGTGGCTGCTCCGAGGAGGCTCGACCGAAGAACGCGGCCGCGCGGAGCCGGCCCTCGAGGAGAAGACGTCCGCCCCCGCGACACGCCAACGCGCAGCGCCCGAGCAGCACACGCGCCCCGAGGAGGACGAAGAGGAGCCGACCCCGGACAACGTCGTCGAGGCGCCACGACGGCCGAAGCCGCGCCACACCGGAGCTGCGTCACCTCCCCAGCCGGGACGGCGTGGCGCCTTCCTCGATGCAGCGGATCCGTGTGAGCCGCTGGTGGTCCCAGGCATTCCCGCGTCGTACCAACGGCTGACGGAAGCGGACATCACGGTCGCCTGGCCGCCCGGCCTCGCAGTCCACGAGCCCACCTCGTTGGCATTTGCGGTCGCGGGCCTGCTCCGGGAAGCGGCGAACGCCACCGGGACCGACGCTCGCGAGCAGCTGACCGTCTTCTTGTACCCCTCGTCCGAGGAGCTTCACCTCGCGACCGGCACGCCCGAGTGGGCGAGCGGGGTGTACGACGGCGCGGTGCACGTCGTCTCGGATCCGTCCGTCGACTTCGGCGTCCGACTCGCGACGCTGCGACACGAGGTCATGCACGCGCAGCTCCACAGCGGCGTCGGCTGCATGCCGGCCTGGTTCAACGAGGGTGCCGCGCAGCACTTCGCCGGCCGCCCGCCCGTCACCACCTGGATCGCCATGCTGCGCGAGCGCACCGCCTTCGATTTCGACGCGCTCAGCGTTCCCACGATCACCGAGGCGCCCAAAGACGACGCGCCGCTCCTCTACGCCCAGAGCCTCGCCATGCTCCTCTTCGTGATCGATCGCTCCGGCTCGGAGGGCAGCTTGCGCGAGGTGGTCCAGGCCCTCCACGAGATCGATCGCCCCGACCCGCAGCTCCGCGCGCGGACTCTCTGGAAGACGCTCAGCCCGTCGACGACCGCGAGCGACGTCCGAACGTCCCTCGCTCGACGCATCTTCGGACCGGTGCCGGAGCTCGAGATGGAAACGATGTTTGCGGGGCCGGCGTGTTGCACCGGGGAACGAAGGCTCTCCGAGCTCACGTGCCGGCCAGCCGGAGATGAGCCTGGGGCGACGGGTGCCGACGCGGGCTCGGCCGGCACCCAACGTTGCCGAATCTACTGACCGCCCGCAGGCGGTAGCTTCGCGAGCACGCGAGCGGCCTCTTCATCGCTGGTGACGCGCGGGAGCTCGATGATGTTCTCCGCGACGGCGCCATGACCCGCGAGCCGTCGCCGGAGGACCGCGGCGTTGGTCCCGGTCGAGAGATCCGGCGAAGACGGCGCGGACAGGACAATCGCGCTCGGCGTGAGCCCGGCATCGACGAGACATTTCACGGCGGTGTGGGTGAGGCTCAGGGTGCCGAGCTTGTCGGCGGCGACGAGCACGACGTGCTTTGCTCCGAGATCGCGCGCGAGGCTGACGATGTCGGCTGTCCACGTGAGCGGCGAGAGGACACCACCCGCCCCCTCGACGATCGCGGTGTCGAAGCCGGCCGCGAGCCCGCGGATGCGCGCGGTGACGGCTGCCACGTCGAGCACCACCCCCTCCCGTTCGGCCGCAAGAGCGGGGGTCAGCGGGTCGCGCAGACGAACGAGCGCGCGGCGCGGCTCGACCTGCCCGGTCGCGGCCGCGAGGGCTTCTCCGTCACCTCGCTCGTCACCCACCAGCCCGGTCTCGAACGGCTTGATGGCGACGACGCGTTCGCCTGCCGCGACGAGCGCCCGGGCGAGCCCGGTCGAAACGAGCGTCTTGCCGACGCCCGTATCGGTGGCCGTGACGACGACGTACCGAGCCATGATCAGGCGAGGAGCGAGGGCCGCCAGCCTTCGGGCGCGGCGAAGCCCATGAGCTGGAGGACCGTGGCGGCCACGTTCGCGAGCCCGGGCGCCTCCACGTTCGCGAGCGAGAGCCCGCTCGCCCCGACGATGTAACAAGGCACCGGGTTCAGCGTGTGGCTCGTCTTCGCCTTGGGCGTACCGTCCGGCTTCTTCTGGAACGACTTGGTCTTCTTGTCGATCTCGTACATCTCGTCGGCGTTGCCGTGATCGGCGGTGACGATGAGCGCGCCCCCGAGCCCGAGCACGACCGGGAGCAACCGACCCACACACAGATCGACCGCCTGGACCGCCTGGATGGCCGACTCGCGGACGCCGGTGTGCCCGACCATGTCGCCGTTCGCGAAGTTCACGCGCGCGTGGCGGTACCGACCCGTCTGGAGCTCGGCGATGAGACGATCGGTGATCTCGGCGGCCTTCATCCAGGGGCGCTCCTCGAACGGCAGCGTGTCGCTCGGGATCTCGACGTACGTCTCGGTGCGCTTGTCGAAGGGCTCGGTGCGGTTCCCGTTCCAGAAGTAGGTCACGTGACCGTATTTCTGCGTCTCGCTGATCGCGAGCTGCGGGATGCCCATGGCCGCGAGGTGCTCGCCGAGCGTGTCGTCGATGGCCGGCGGCGGGACGAGGAAACGCGTCGGAAGGCGCAGATCTCCGTCGTATTGCATCATCCCCGCGAAGAAGACCTTGGGCCGCGCGCCTCGATCGAAAAACGGGAACTGCTCCTGCTCGAACGCGCGCGTGATCTCGATCGCGCGGTCGCCGCGAAAATTGAAGAAGACGACCGCCGCGCCGTCGCGGATGGGCCCCGACGCGGTCGTTCCGTCCCCGATGACGAACGAGGGGAGGTTCTGATCGATGACGCCGGGCTTGTCCGCGCGAAGCCCCTCCACCGCCGCGCGGAGGCTGGGAAACTTCCGGCCCTTGCCGTGGACGTGTGCGTTCCAGCCGCGCTCGACCATGGCCCAGTCCGCCTCGTACCGGTCCATCGTGGTGGTCATCCGACCACCGCCGGAGGCGACGCGGTATTCGCGCCCCGGCTTCCTGGAGATGTCGGTGAGGACGGACTCGAGCTGATCGACGTAGGTGAGGGCGCTCGTCTCCGGCACGTCGCGACCGTCGAGGAGCACGTGAACGCGCGCCTTGGCCACCCCCTCCTCGTCGGCGCGCCGAAGCATGGCCACGAGGTGGTCGATGTGGCTGTGGACGTTGCCGTCCGAGAGCAGGCCGATGAAGTGGAGCGGCTCGCCGCTCTCCTTCACGGTGCGGACGGCCTCGCGCCACGCCTCACCTCGCCACATCGAGCCGTCTTCGATGGCGCGCTTCACGAGCTTGGCGCCCTGATCGAACACGCGGCCCGCCCCGAGCGCGTTGTGGCCGACCTCGCTGTTGCCCATGTCGTCGTCCGACGGCATGCCGACGGCCGTACCGTGCGCGCGCAGCTTCGTGACGAGCGCCGTCTTCTCCAGGCCATCGAGGACGGGCGTCCGCGCGAGCCAGACCGCGTCGCCTTCGTCTTTCGCGCCGACGCCGACGCCGTCCATCACGACGACGAGCACCGGGCCGGACACACCAGGGAAGCTCTTGTGTTTGGCGAGCGAGAGGGCCATGGCGAGGTCTTAGCGCAGAGGCCTTCCCTCTACGAGACCGCGCGTGCAGAGGTGCGCACCTCTGCACGCTGCGGACGAGTCGGGCCAAGCGCCCCACCGACGCCCCAGGCGTGCGTCCGAGCGCTACGCGGTCAGGCCGATATCGCGGCGGAGCTGTTTGCCCTCGAACGTGATGAGATCGGCCGCTCGGTAAGCGCGCACGCGCGCCTCCTCGAAGGTGGCGCCGCGCGCGGTGACCGCCAGGACGCGACCCCCGGAGGTGTAGAGCGAGCCGTCCTGGGACTCGGTGCCGGCGTGGTGGACGAGCACTCCCTCGATGGCCTCGGCCTCCGCGATGCCGCCGATCACGTCGCCCTTCTTCGGCGTGCCGGGGTAACCAGCGGCCGCGAGGATCACCACTGCCGCGGCCCTATCGCGCGGGAGCGAGACGAGGTCGGGCTCGAGCGCCCCGCGCGCAGCGGACGCGAGCAGGCCGGCGAGGTCTCCGTCGAGCATCTCCATCAGCGCCTCGCACTCCGGATCGCCGAAGCGGACGTTGTGCTCGAGCAACATGGGGTCACCGTCGGGCGTGACCATGAGGCCCGCGAAGAGCGTGCCGCGAAACGGCGTACCGCGCGCGCGCATCGTCGCGAGCGTGGGCGCGATGGCCTCCCGCGCGATACGATCCAGGAGCGACGTGGTGACCCCGGGGGCGGGACAAGCGACGCCCATGCCGCCGGTGTTGGGCCCGCGATCGCCGTCGAAGATGCGTTTGTGATCGCGGGCAGGAGGCAGGAGCACGAAGCGCTCGCCGTCGCAAATCGCATGCACGCTGACCTCGTGACCGACGAGGCAATCTTCCAGGACGACGGTGCTGCCCGCGTCTCCGAAGATGCGATCTTCCAGCATGGACCGAGCGGCCTCTTTCGCCTCTGCCTCCGTCGCGGCGACCACGACGCCCTTCCCGGCGCAGAGGCCGTCTGCCTTCACCACGATGGGCGCGCCGCGCTCACCGATGATGCGCTCGGCCTCGGCGTACGAGCGGACGACCGAGAAGCGCGCCGTCGGGATGTTCGCCTCGCGCGCGAGCTCCTTCAGGTAGGCCTTCGACCCCTCGAGGCGGGCGGCCTCGCGGCTCGGACCATAGGTGAGGAAGCCCGCTTCCGTGAGGGCGTCCGCGATGCCGGCGCAGAGAGGCGCTTCGGGCCCGACGACGACCAGATCCGGCGCGAGCCGCTCGGCGAGATCGATCACCGCGTCCCGCCGGGCGAGGTCGACCGGCTCGCGGTGGATGCGCGCGCCGCGCGTCCCGCCGTTGCCCGGCGCGACGAAGACCTGGCGGTTCGGTGCGCCGCGCGTCAGCGCTCGGGCGAGCGCGTGCTCCCGCGCTCCGTTGCCGAGGACGAGGACGCGCGCGATCTCGGTCACGAGCGGATCTCCACGCGCTCGCCCGAGCCGTGCTCGATCACCTCGCCGAGCACCCAGGCGCGTTCGCCCGCGCCCTCGAGCGCGCGGATGGCCTTGTCCTCGCTGCCCTTCGCCACGACGACGCAGAGCCCGACGCCGCAGTTGAAGGTGCGGAGCAGCTCCGCCTCCTCCACCGGTCCCCCCTCCTGGATGGCGCGGAAGACGGCAGGGCGCTCGTAGCTGGAGAGATCGAGGCGGGCGCCGAGCCCTTGCGGGAACGTGCGCGGGAGGTTCTCGGGCAGGCCGCCGCCGGTGATGTGTGAAAACGCGCGGAGATCCGCGCCGAGCTCGGACATGCAGGCGGTGACGGCGCGCGCGTAGATGCGCGTGGGGGTGAGCAGCACCTCGCCGACGGTCTTGCCGTCGATCCCAGGAAACGGATCCGTCATCTTGAGGCCCATCTTGTCGAGCAAGACGCGCCGCGCGAGTGAATAGCCGTTCGAGTGCAGGCCCGTGGACGCGACGCCGAGCACGCTGTCGCCGGCGCGCATGCGCGACCCATCGAGGATGGCGGCGCGCTCCACGACGCCGACCGCAAACCCGGCGAGATCGTACTCGCCCTCGGCGTACATGCCCGGCAGCTCCGCGGTCTCCCCGCCGAGCAGCGCGCAGCCCGCTTGTTTGCAGCCCTCCGCGATGCCCTTGATGACCGCTTCCCCCACGTCGACCGAGAGCTTGCCGGTCCCGAAATAGTCGAGGAAAAAGAGGGGCCGCGCGCCGCAGACGATGACGTCGTTCACGCACATCGCCACGAGGTCGATCCCGACGGTGTCGTGAACGCCCGTGAGGAACGCGATCTTGAGCTTCGTGCCCACGCCGTCCGTGCCGCTCACGAGGATGGGATCCTTCATGCCGGCCGGGATGTTGCAGAGCCCCGCGAAGCCACCGATGTCGGACACCACCTCGGGGATACGCGTCGACTTCGCGAGCCGCGCGATGCGAGAGACCAGCGAGTTGCCTGCATCGATATCGACGCCCGCGTCCCGGTATGTGATGGGCATGCCACGGCATGTCACACGACGCGGCTGAAGGAAAGACGTCTCGGTACCCGGTCATCGTGGCCGCCGCAGTCCTCCTCCGCGGTGGGCGCGTCCTGCTCTCGCAGCGCAAGGCAGGCTCCCACCTGGCCGGCGCCTGGGAGTTCCCGGGGGGCAAGGTGGAGCCGGGCGAAGACCCGCGCGCGGCGCTGGCGCGCGAGCTGGAGGAGGAGCTCGGGGTGACGGCGGTCGTGGGCGCGCCGGTGGAGGTGACCTTCCACGCCTACCCCGAGAAGAGCGTGCTCCTTCTGTTCTTCGAAGCCTCGCTGACCGAGGGCTCGGCGGAGCCGCGCCCGCTCGACGTGGCGGACGTGAGGTGGGCAGCCGCGCACGAGCTCCGTGACGAGGATTTCCCGCCCGCCGACGTCGCGGTGCTCGCCTGGGTCAGGCGGGCGCTCGGAACGGCGACGGATCGATAGGCGGCGCCTCACCAGCGATGAGCGCCGCGATGATCTCGGCGGTGATCGGCGAGAGCAAGATGCCGTTGCGGTAGTGGCCGGTCGCGAGCCACAGGTTCTCGATCGGCGACGGACCGATGAACGGCATCTCGTTCGCGGTGTAGGGCCGGAAGCTCGACCAGACCCGCCCGAGGTCGGCGGCCTCGAGCCGCGGCAACATACGAGTGGCGGACGTGAGCAGGTCGCGCACCGCGCCCGCCGTGACGCCGCGCTCGAACCCGACGAACTCCAGCGTGGAGCCGATCAGGACACGACCGTCATCACGAGGGCTGACGTAACACTTGGAGCCGACCACGATTCCCCGCTGGAACGGCACGGCGAGCTGGAGCTCCACGATCTGACCTCGCGCGGGGCGGATCGCGTCAGGCGCGAGCGTGGTGCCGCCGACGAGCGTGCTCCAGCTGCCCGCCGCGAGGACGACGTGAGCGGACTCGATCGTCTCACCCGACTCGAGCACCACCCCGCTCGATCGCGCGCCGTCGCCGGCGACCTTGCGGACCACGGCGCCGGTGCGGAAGCTCGCGCCGCTCTTCTCCGCCGAGATTCGCAGGGCCTTGAGCAGCCGGGGTGGGTCGACGCGCGCGTCGTCGGGGAAGCTGATCCCGCCGATCACGTCGGCGGCGAGATCGGGCTCGATCGCGCGCACCTCGCTCGCACGGAGCGGCACCGCGCGGAGACCGGCTTCGCGCTGCCAGGCGGCGTGCGCCTCCATCTTGTCGAGCTCCGCGCGGTCGAACGCGGCGGCGGTGATGCCGCACACGCGGTGCTCGACGTCGATGCCGCTCACCTCGCGGAGCCGCGCGGCCCACGACGAGAAGCGGTCGCGGCTGGCCACACACAGATCGACGAAGGGCCCGGGCGCGTGTGACTCGACCTGGGCCCCTAGCATGCCGGCGGCCGCGCTCGACGCCTCGGCTCCGGGAACGCTCCGCTCGAGCACCAGCGTGCGGACGCCTCGGCTCGCGAGCTCGAACGCGGCCGCGCATCCCATCACGCCGCCCCCCACGATCGTGACGTCGTAGGCCGTGCTCACGGTTCTTCCAAGAACTCGTCGTTCTCCGACCCGCAGACGAACAACGTGCAACCGCTCGAGGTCGTGATCGGCTCGTGCACGGACTCGGACTCGGCGCGGCAATATTCGCCCGCGCGCAGCTCGTGTGCGCCGACCGTCGCGACGCCCGAGACCACGAGCACCTCCTCCGAGGCCGCGTGCCTCCGGCGGGGCAGCACCGCTCCGGGCGCGAGGCGCAGCAGGGCCGTGTAGATGCCCGCGCGCGGGTCGCGGAAGAGCAGCTTGAGGGTGGCGCCTTGCACGGTGGGGTGCGGCTGCCACTGCGCCGAGTCGGGCCTCACGATGGTGACGCCAGGCGCGACGACGGTGCGCAGCGGCTTGCCCGCGGCGGACGGCGGTGGCGAAGACCGCAGGGGCGCCGGCACCGGGGTGGGAAGCTTCAGCGTCGGATTCGACGGCTTCTTGCCGGGGAACCCCGAGGGCCGCACCGGCTTCATCGCGGGTATGGAGATCGCCGAGCTGAACCCGTCCATCCTGCCTTCGCGCTGGGCGGAGACCGCGTTCACCTGGACCGGGCTCCCGGCGGCGGCGCGCGCGATGTCTCTCTCGATCGGCGAAGGCGGCGGCATGGTCTCGGCCGTGTCCGGTTCGCTGGGCCGGCGGCCCTCCGATCGATCTCGACCCTGTGCGATCGCGTCGAGCGTCTCGCTGATGCCCTGAGAGCCCATGAGGCGCGTCTCGCGCCGGGCGGCTGGGGGAGGTGGGTTGTCGGAGCGCGGTTGGGCCCCGGATCGGAGAGGCTCGGAGGGCGTGTTGAGCGGCGGCGGCGGCGCGGTCGGGAGGTTGGACCGGATCGTCCGCTCGTCTTCCGACTCGGACAGCCCGGTCTTCGTCTTCGAGCGCGAGGCCGAGCCGAAACCCGCTCGCGGTGGCGACATCGATCGAAAGCCGGGCTCCTCCGAAGGCCGACGCCCGCGAAGCGGAGGTGGCACCGACCGCGGCGCCGACCGCTGGGCGCCCGAGCTCGGCGGCGGAGAGAGGGGCGGAGACGAGGTCGGCGGCGCGGAGTCCATCGCGCGGGGACGCGGGGAGAGCGGGTGCGGGGTGAGCCCGCGCGCCGTCATGGACGGCATGGGCGGCGGCGTGAGCCCACGCTCCCTCATCTCGCGAGGCGTGAGCGTCGCGGGCCCGGGCTCGTCGGGGGTGACGGCTCGGCCGAGCGAGGCCGCGATGATGTCTCGCCCGCGCACCGAGTCCATCGCCGGCTCCGTGGCGCGGAACGCGCGCTGACTCAGGGCACGCTCCACGGACTCTCGCTTCTTGTCGGCGGACGGCGGCGGAGGCGTCGGGGTCTTGCTGTCGCGCCCGTCGGGTGGAGGCGGCGGCTTGGAGAGCGACGTGGAGACCTGCGCGATGAGCTCTTGCACGCGGGTCAGCATCTCGCGACGCGCGTCGGGAGGCGGCGGGATGGCGGCCCAGCGCGTCGTGACGTTCCGCAGGCGCTTCGCTTCGATGAGGGCCGCGCGAAGCTCCGCCGTGGCCTGGGCCTTCGTCAGCCTGTTGATCAGATCCTCGAGGACCTTCTCGACCTGGCCGGGGCTCGCTTGCATCGTCATTCGGAGAGCCCGTCGCGGACGCGCGCGATCAGGCGCACGGCAGCAATGAGGTTCCACGCGGCGAAGCCCGCGAAGAGCACCACGAACGCGAGGGCCCAGCGCGACGCACGAGGAGAGCTCGAGTCGACCAGGATCCAAGCGTCGGCCGGGACCGTGACCTGCGTCTTGTCGGAGACCGCCCCGCGCAGACTGGCGTGGCGCAGACCGGCGCGGTTGAAAGGAACCAGACGTCCCGCGAACTGCGTGGGCGGGATGAACCGCGGACCTTCGAAGCCCTCGGGCACGCGGATCTCGACCCAGAGCTTGTCGTGCCCGATGACGGGAGCGAGCCGGAACGTGTCGCCCTCTGCGGCGCGCCCGTAGCGGATGGCGCCCTGCGTGCCGAGCAGCGCTCCTCCGCGCACGTACGTGTTGGCGATCGAAGGATCGAGCGACAGCGCCTTCAGGTCTCCCATCTCGCGCGGCGAGCCGGAGGCGAGCGCGTAGTCCGCTTCGCTGCGCAGCGACCACGCGAGCAGACCCGCCGCGATGGACGTCAGCAACATGAGGGCGATGGTGAGCGCACGCTCTCGCTTGGGGGGTGCCGGGAGAGCGAGCAGCTCGGGATCCGGCTCGCTCGTTTCGAGGGGGGGCAAGGCCTGGCTCTGATCGGAGGCCACGTCGGGAAACAGACTATACGAAACGCCGAAAGGCGCACCGCTTCCTGAACCGAGGGGTCTTCCTGAGCTCGAGAGGAGGCCCCAACACTTGTCCAGGGCTCCGCGAGCTTGCCCAGGAGGCCTGGGGAAACTAGCCTCGTCGGTCCATGGCCACGGCCACCGCATCCGCCAACACCAAGCCCCAGCTCTGCCCTGCCTGCGGTTTCAAGAACGCAGCCTCGGCGAGCCGTTGCGTCTCCTGCGGCGCGAGCTTCGAAGCCGGTCCACGTTCGCGCGCCGACATCGCACGCGCGCGGCAGATGGGGCAGTCCGGCTTCAGCGTCCTGTGGTGCAGCATCGCCCTGGTCGTGCTCGCCGTGCTCACGGCGGCGCTCGTCGTGGGCCTGCCGCTCGTCGTGACCGCGCTCGACTTCGAGGGCTCGAACGGGATGATCGTCTCGATCCCCGTCTGGTTCGTGGGCGGCCTGCTCATCGGCATGATCTCGCCTGGCCGCACCTTCATCGAGCCAGTCGTCGCGTGTTTGTTCGTCGCGATCCCCACCGTGGGCTACCTGGCGAGCACGCAGACTGTCCGGACGATGCCGATCTGGATGTACGTCATCATGGCCCTCATCGGCGTCATGTTCACGCTCATCGGTTCCTACCTGGGTGAGCGCATCCAGATGGGCCCGCCTCCCAAGCCGGTCGACTGACGAGAGCGGAGACCGGACGTTGAGCCAAGACCAGAGCGGTCCGTGAAGCGTTCGACGTCGTGCCTGTGGGTTCCTCCCCCCCGGCCCCCCTCCCCTGCGTGGAGGGGGGCGCTCGCTTTGTGGGTGGGCCTCGCCCTCGTCGGCTGCGGCAGGGAGGGAGACGAGCGCAAGAAGGTGCTCGCCGCGATCGATCGCCTGCAGGAGGCGCCGGCCCGCGACTACGCGGCGCGAAAGGCCGCCGCGGCGGACCTGCTCGCGCTGAAGCTCGAAACGGAGCCAGCCGCGCGCGCCCGCGACGCCTGCGGCAACGCCTACAAGAAGCTCGCCGAGTCGAACGAGATGTCGGAGGCGATCCAGAAGGAGCTGGAAGACACCTCGAAGAAGAGCGACCCGGGCGACCTGGTGCGGCGTTTGAAGACCTCCGAGGCGCTCCTCGGCGAGGCGGAGCCCTTGCTCGAGACGTGCAAGCAGGCGAAGGGCGACCTCGTCGTCGCCGCCAGCCGCTGAGCCCGGTGTTTACCGGGCCTGGCACGTGCTAGAACCCGGTTTCCCTCATGTTCGAGACGATCACCCGCGGCTTCCGCCAGGCACGCAACCGGCTCGCTGGGCTCACCGAGCTGTCGGAGCAGAACATCGACGCTGCCCTCCGTGAGGTGCGGCTCAGCCTGCTGGAAGCGGACGTCGAGATCGGCGTCGTGAAGGCCTTCTTGGCCCGCGTGAAGGAGAAGGCCGTCGGCCAGACGCTCCAGACGCGCGTGAAACACGAGGGCCAGACGGTGGCCGTCGGCGCCGGCGAGGCGTTCATCAAGATCTGCCACGACGAGCTCATCGAGCTGATGAAGCACGACGGCGAGGCGATCCGGTTCGCGAGCTCGGGCCCCACCGGCATCATGATGATCGGCCTGCAGGGCTCCGGTAAGACGACGAGCGCCGCGAAGCTCGCGCGGATGCTCGACAAGGACGGCAAGAAGCCGCTCCTCGTCGCCGCAGACATGCAGCGCCCTGCCGCCGTGGAGCAGCTCAAGGTCCTCGGGCAGCAGATCAAGGTGCCCGTCTTCAACCTGCCGGACAAGACGCCCCTCGAGATCTGCGCGGCTGCGCGGGACGAAGCGAAGAAGCTCGGCCGCGACGTCATCATCTACGACACCGCCGGCCGCCTCGCGATCGACGAAGAGCTCATGACCGAGCTCGAGCAGATCAAGGGCAGGACCACGCCTGAAAACGTCTACCTCGTCATCGACGCCATGATCGGCCAGGACGCGGTGAAGACGGCGCGCTCCTTCCACGAGCGACTCGCGCTCTCCGGCGTCATCCTCACCAAGCTCGACGGCGACGCACGCGGCGGCGCTGCGCTCAGCGTCCGAGACGTCACCGGCGCGCCCATCCTCTTCACCGGCGTCGGCGAGACGACCGACAAGTTCGAGGAGTTCCGGCCCGAGGGCATGGCGAGCCGCATCCTCGGCATGGGCGACGTCGTCGGCCTCATGCAGGACTTCGAGCAGGTCGTCGATCAGAAGAAGGCCGAGCGCGACGCCGAGCGGATGCTCACCGGCGAGTTCACGCTCGAGGACTTCCTCGAGCACATCCGCATGATCCAGAAGATGGGCTCGCTGAAGGAGCTGGTCGACAAGCTCCCGCTCGGCGGCTTCTTCCCGGGCGGCATGCCCGACAACGTGAACCTCGACGATCGCGAGCTCGTCCGCATCGAGGCGATCATCCAGTCGATGACCAAGTTCGAGCGCAAGGACCCCTACGCGCTCATCCGCGAGCCCAAGCGCTCCGAGCGCATCGCAAGCGGCAGCGGCGTGAAGGTCGAGCAAGTGAACGAGCTCATCCAGAAGTTCGTCTTCATGCGCCAGATGATGTCGTCGCTCGGCCAGAACCTGGGCGTCATGGGGAAGATCCCCGGCCTCAAGCAGATGGCGATGGCCCGCAACGCCAAGAAGATGATGGGCGGCGGCATGCCTGGCGGCTTCCCCGGCATGCCCGGCTTCCCCGGCATGCCCGGTATGCCCGGCATGGGCATGCCTGGCTTTCCCGGCATGGGCATGCCCGGTATGGGCATGCCTGGCATGGGCATGCCCGGCATGGGCGGCGGGGACTCGCTCACCAAGGTCAAGACGCTCTCCCAGGCCGAGAAGAACGCCAAGAAGGCTCAGCGAAAGCGCGAACGCGACGCCCGCAAGCGCGGCCGTCGCTGATCGATGAGGATGACGCGGACGACGCCATTCGCGTGTGGCCTAGCGCTGGGCGCGGTCCTGCTCGCCGCGACCGCGTGTGATCAACCGCGCCCCGCGCCGCCCGGCCCCTCGATCGGCACGACCGCAGCGCCGGCCCCGGGCCGCACGTCTTCCGCCGAAGCCACGGGCGCAGCGTCGGCTTCGGCCGACTCCGCTCAGGCGACATCCAGCTGCGACATGCGCGGCGAACGGGGTACGTGTCTGGAGAGCCTGGCTGAGCCGAAGGAAGAGGACGCCGCAGCCTGCGAGAATGACCTGATCCGCGGCAAGTACGCCAGGGTGCCTTGCCCGCGAGCAGGCAAGCTGGGCGTCTGCTTGCTGCACGACGGTGACCGCCGGCTCTACTACGAGGGCAAGGCCCGCGACGGCTTCGATGGAACGGTGGAGCAGGCGCGCGCGGACTGTGAGGGCAGAAACGCCGATTACGCGGCGCTCGGCAAGAAGCAGACGTTCATGCCGGCCGAAGACTGATTCTTCGCGTGGGGCTCCTCCGCCCTTCAGGTCACAACGACCCTCTGCGAGTGGGCTCCTCCACCCTTCAGGTCGCAACGACCCTCCTCGCGTGGGGCTCTCCGCCCTTCAGGTCACCACGACTCACCTCGCGTGGGGCTCTCGGCCCTTCAGCTCGCACCAACGCTCTTCGCGTGGGGCTGGGGCCCCACGCGAAACGGCTGCGAAACAAAAAAGAACAACCCCGTCAGCACAAGGCCGACGGGGCCGGCGGCTTTCGTACCCCCGCCAGGGCCGCTCCTCTGCACCAAGCTCAGCGGACGCGGTGTTCATGTATCGCGCCTCCGGTCTCCCCGTTCGCCATTGCCGCGACGGTGATAGGGACGCGCGTCTTGCACGACCTAATTTTTACGCCTCGGACGAGGCATGACTAGAATCGGCACAGGTCCTCGTTTCGTCAATGGTGCGCGAGCATTTTTTTTCGCGCCCTCGTCATTTCATGTCGGGCTTCTTCGCGGCCACCCACGCGAAGTAACCAGCGAGCCCGAGCGCCACGAGGATCGCGACGAGACCAATGGCTTCGTACATGCCGATCATTCGGCGCGGAGCGTAGCACCGGCGGCGGTCGGCTGCGCCGCCGGCGCGCCGAGCGCTCGCTCGGGATCTTCGAGGATCTCTCGAATGCGTCCGGAGATCTTCCCGAGGTGATGCCCATCCACGATGCGGTGGTCGAAGGTCGCACCAAGCGTCAGAACCGGGCGGACCTTCGGCTCGCCCTCGACGGGCCACACCCGGTCGCGAACGCGGCCGACGGTCACGATGCACGGCGACCGACCGTGGGGCATGAGCGGCGCGAAGCCTTGCTCGAGCCCGAGCACCCCCACGTTCGTCACGATCGCCGTTCCGAAAGGATCGGTCGGAACACCAAGCCGATCGAGCGACAGACCGAGATCGAACGAGGCAAATGACACGACCTTCAGCGCCGCCGCGATGACCGGGGCCGGCAGGCTCTTCAGCATGGCCTGCGACCTCTGGAGCGGCGTGTCCCCGTCTTTGCGGATGCGGGAGACGCTCGCGTCGAGCCGCTCCGCGATCTCCGCGACCCCGAGCCCGTCAGCTCGCCTCACCTTCGCGCCCGCGACGCTGCGTCCCCCTTCCGCCGCGACGGAGAAGAACACGTCGACCGTCTCGCGTCGCAAAATGCCGCGCAGCGAGAGCGCCGCGTTCGCCTCGGGGCAGTCGGCGAAGCCGAGCGCCACGGCCTTGCCGACCACGTGGGTCACCGTGATGCGCGCGGAAGTCCGGGCGCGGGCGCGCTCGATCCAGGCGAGCAGGTTGGTCGCGTCGATGTGGAGCCACCCGAAGATCGATGCCTCGGACGACGACGACCAGGTCGCGGTCGCGACCTTGCGCCACCCCGTCATCGCCCCCTCCCTGGTGAGCCGCGCCGCCATGGCCTTAGGCTACACGAGGTCACCCGTGCACCGCGCCGCTCTCCTCTGCCTCCTGGTCGCTTGCTCCAACGCCGAGCCAGCCCCCGCGCCACGGTCCGCCGCGCCGGCGAGCCCCGAGCCCGCGGTGCCCGAGCTGAACGTCCCCTACGAGGCGCAGGGCGAGAAGCGGATGATGATCGACGGCGAGCTCGCCGAGATGCAGTGGCATCACGCAGCGCGCACGGCTCGCTTCGTGGACGCCGGCACCGGCGCCGATCTGCCCAAGGGTCGCGTCTGCGGCGTCGTGTCGCTGTTCTGGAACGACGACGCGCTCTACCTGGCGTTCGAGGTCGAAGACAGAGACGTGCGCGGTGGATTTCCGAAAGGCGCGGACGATCCCCACCTCTGGGAGCGCGACACGGTCGAGATCATGCTCGACCCGGACGGGGACGGCGACAACCGCGACTACTACGAGCTCCAGGTCGGCCCGCAGAACCTGGTCTTCGACTCCCAGTTCGACGGCTACAACAGCCCGCGCGGAGGGCCCGACGGCCCGTTCGGGCATCAGGAGTGGAAGAGCCGGATCGTGAGCGGGGTCTCGATCCACGGCACGCTCGACGACGCGTCGGACGTCGACGAGGGCTACACGGTGGAGATCGCCTTGCCCTGGTCGAGCCTCACAAAAGCGAAAGCGGCGCCTCCCAAGCCGGGCGACACCTGGCGCGCGAACTTCTACGCGATGGAAGACAACGGCGGCGCCGCGTGGTCACCGATTCTCGGCCGGGGCAACTTCCACCGCGCGCTTCGGTTCGGCCGGCTGCGCTTCGCGCCGAAGGGGACGTAGCCCCTCGACCGCAGAAGCCTCGCGCGAGGACGACGCGCCGAACCACACGCTGACCACGAGCGCCACCAGGATGAGCGAAGCGGCCGCGAACCGCCTCGCCTGACGCCAGGGCCGAGGGCGACCGACACGCAGCGTCGTGGCCTCCGTCGACACGTCGAGCCGTGAAGACCGCACGATGCGCACGCTCTTGATCACGCACCGTGGGTAATCGAGACCGGTCGCCCTTCGCGATCGCGTAGGCCTCCTCGAAGGCTTCGAGCATCGCGCGAGCGTCGCGGAACCGCCGCTCTGGGCGAGGCTCCAGCATCCGCAGGAGCCACTCGTCGACCGACGGCGGCAGATCGGGAACGTATTTCGAGGCGGGCTCGGGCGGACCTCGGTCCACGGCGATGGCGATCGCCTAGACGCTGTCCCCCGAGTACGGCAGGGTCTGCGTGAGGCAGCGGTAGGCGACCACGCCGAGCGCCCAGACGTCTGCGGCCGGGCCCACGACCTCACACCCGATCATCTGTTCGGGCGACATGAAGCTCGGTGTTCCGACGAGCGCACCGTCGATTGTGAGGCGAGCACCGCTGCGATCCGACAGATCCAGGGCCACGCCGAAGTCGAGAACCTTGACGAAGATCTCGCGCTCGCCGTCGAGCAAGAAGACGTTCTCCGGCTTGATGTCACGGTGGACGATCCCGAGATCGTGCGCCTTGGTGAGCGCTGCGCCGACCTGCCTCACGATCGCCGCGGTCTCGTCGAGGGTCAGGTGGCCGCGCCAAGCGAGGTGGTCCTCGAGCGACTCGCCCTCGAGCAGCTCCATCACGATGTACGGAATGCCCTCGCTCGTGACCTGCAGGTCGAAGATCTGCACCACGTGTGGGCTGCGGATGCGCGCGGCGGCCGCAGCTTCGCGTCGCATGCGCGCCACGGCCCCTTCGCAAGCGAGCAGCTGTTCGCGGAGGAACTTCACCGCGACGGGCATGTGCAGGCCCAGGTGCTCGGCCAGCCAGATGCTCCCCATACCGCCCAGCCCAGGGCGCGGAAGAGCCGCAGCTGCGAGCCGAGCCTCATGCCCTGCGATAAACGCCCGAGACGACTGGCTCGTGACTTCCCTGTTCGTTCGAGGCGTTCGGCTCCGAGTCGCCCGGCGAAGCTCCCCCATAACACCGCGTCCCTGGGCGCATGGTCGCCTGTTCTCGCAATGGTCGAGCCAGGCGGGCGGGCCGTCGCGAGGGCGAAGGCGCGTCACTCTCCGCAGGCGCTGCCCACCTTCCTGCACCGCCTTTCCACGTGGCAGATGTCGGCACGCGCACAGTCGCTGTCCGAGCCCACGACACACTTCTTCGACTTGGGGTCGAGCGTGCAGCGCCCGCTCTTGGTGCACGCTCCGCGCGAGGCGCACTCGGCCGAGGATTCGGCGGGGCGCTCCGGCTCGGGGCAGGCCGAGAGCGCCACGCCGAGCGCGACGATCAGCCCGCGACGCCGAGCTGCTTGCGGAGCCGGGCGCATCGATCCCCCGTGAAAAAGACGATGAGGTCGTCAATCTTCGCGTCGATCTCCGTGTCTCCGGAGAGCTCGAGCATCCGCTTGGCGGCGCCGAGATCGTTGGCGAGGAGGAGACCGGCGCGCGCCGACGTGAGATCCGCGGCGTGAGCCCAGCGATTCAGGTTGGTGCGGCCGCCCTCCTCGACGAACCGGAGGAAGTGCCCGCGCAGCCGATCCTTCTGCGCCGGGTCGAGCAGCGGCTCGATCGCCTTCGCGATGGGCAAGGCTCGTTGCTTGGCCTGCGCCGCGAGCGGTAGCTGGGGCTGACCGATCGTGAGCGCCGCGAGGAAGATGTCCTCCAGATCCGGGATGCTCGGGAAGAGCATCCGGAGGAAATGGTCCTCGCGGTAGCTCGCGAGGTGCCGTCCCGCCAGGAAGGCCAGCTCGAGCGGGCCCCGCCCCGACAGCGCGCGCTTCCCGAGGCGAGTCGACGGGGGCACGCCCGGCACCATCTCCACCGCGCCGTCCCAGGTCGGATCGGCGTAGAGCGGAGGCGTGGCCATGCCGAGGATGGACCCAGCCCAGCCGAAGCAGCGGACGGCCTGCACGGTGGATGTCTTGAGATCCTGGAGGCGCGCAGGATCGAGCTTGGGCAGCGCGTTCTGATGACGAAGCGCGGAGACACGCCCCAGGAGGACGGGGCTTGTCACCACCGCGAAGATCTCGCCCGTGAGCAGCTCTTCGTCCGGATGGAAGAGCATGCGCTTCCACGCGTCGGTCGAGAGCGACGCGGTCGGCTTGATGAGCCCGCCCGGATCGCGGGAAGCGAGGTGCGCTCGCTCCTCGTCGTTGGCCTGGCCGAGGAACGCGAGCGCGTGCGCGACGCACCAGGCGCGATCGGGATCCGACGATTGAAACGCTCGAAAGAGGCCGCGCATGCTGGTGGCGTCACGCGGATCGTGGCGGACGCGCCGGTACAGCTCCTCCGGGTCGTCGGGGGGCGCGGCGGCGGCGGCCACGTCGGAGAAGTCGATGTCGACGGAGATGTGCGCTCGCGCCTCCTCCAGCTCGCGCTCCAGATCGCGGATGCGCGCCTCCAGCTCGAGGATGTGCTTGCGCAGCCCCTTGACCTGCGGATCGTTCTCGAGCTCGAGCGGGCGCAACGACATCGCCGGGGCTTCGATCTGAGAGATGTCCCTCACCGGAGCCGCGTGGCGCGTCTCCCAGGCCGCCGTGAGCGCCTTCTCCAGCGCGAGCACACGATCCCGATCGAGGCCGAGCGACTCGGCTGCCTTCTCGAGCCGCGCGCGCTCCTCCGAGGTGATGACGCCGTCCTCCAGGGCCTCGGCGAAGAGCTCCTCGTAGTGCGCCTCGAACTTTCCGAGACGCACGTTCCCTGAGATCTCTCCCTGCTCGAAGCTCGTGACGTGCTGGAAGAGGTTCTCGTCGGTCATGGCTGCAAGCTCCCTTGTTGGATCAAAGAAGGTATCCCGACGGCCCCGGTCTTGCAGCAGCCTTCTCGGCACATTCATCGGAGGCAAACATGGATCTCGTATCTCGTCGGAGTCTCGCCCTCCTGGCGGCGGTCTTCGCTTCGTCCGTGGCGTGCAGCAGGAGCGAGGACTCGTCCGCGCGCTACGCGGAGGAGGTGCAAGAGGTCACACCGGTGAGCGCCCCCCGACCCAGCGCGCCCTCGCCCGCGCCACAGATGACAGCCAGGCAGGACCACACCGAACAGACGCCCGCACGTGCGCCCGAGGACGAAGAGGGTCGCACCGACGCCGCGATGACGATCTCGGACGAGCAGATCGTGGCCGTGCTCTCCGCCATGGAGGAGCGCGACATCGAGCTCGCCAAGCTCGCGGCGGCGCGATCCAAGAGCCAGCTCGTCCAGAACTACGCCGCGATGGTGATCGCGCACCGCAAGGACGCCATGAGCAAACGTCAGGGGTTGGTCGAGCAGGCGGGCATGACACCGCAGCCGTCGGAGACCTCGCTCGTCGAATCGGAGGACATGCAGGAGGACTTCGACGCCCTGAAGGGCAAGACCGGCCGAGGCTTCGACATGGCGTTCGTCGACGTGATGATGGAAAACCAACGCGAGGCGCTGTCGTTCATCGATGATCAGGCGCTCGTGAGCGTGAAGAGCGCGCCGCTCAAGGCCCTCGTGCAGAGCTCACGCTCGTCGATCGACAGCGACTTCACCTCCACGCAGGACCTCAAGCGGATGCTTGAGCAGGGGCCCGTGCAGAAGCCCAAGCAGCCCGAGCCCAAGCCGGAGCCGCCCGGCGTCTGAAAGAAACAGTACCGTCATGCCACCGTCCGACCCCGACCACGCCGCTCCGCAATCGTTCGGCGTGGCCGCCCCTCCCGACGACGGCGGGGGCAGCGGGATCTTCAGCCGCCCCGACGAGGAGCTCGACGTCTCGCGGAGCGGCGGCGACCCTCACCCCGACCTCCAATACAACGCCACGACGCGACACCGTCCGCCGCGAGGCGCGAGCTGGATCGCGCTCGTGCTCCTGCTCCTGCTCTTCGCCGTCCCGTTTTTCTGGCAGTACCTCCAAGGGGGGTGACGGTCACGGCTGCCATCCGCCGAGCGCGACGCCACAGGAACGGCCGAGACCGGGTAACATGCTGGCGATGCCGTCACGGCGAGCCAGTGGCCGTCTCGGGTGGATCGGCTCTGCCATCTTGCTCGCTTCGTGCGGTGCGAGGACCGATCTCGACGAGACACAATCGAACGGCGCGGGCGGGGCGCCGGAGCCGGGGACATCTAGCGGGTCGACCTCGACCACGACGCACGCCTCCACCTCCTCCTCGACGGGCACGGGAGGCATGACTTCCGTCTCGTGTGAGCCGCCGCTCGTCCCGTTCAGCCTCGTGTTGCCGGAGAGCGGCGCGGTCACCGAGCCCGCCTCCGTCGCCGCGGCCGACGGGACGCTCTACCTGCTCGCGTCGTACGCCGACCACCCCGCTCTCGGCCCGGAAGTCACGCGCGATCCAGGCGAACGAGGCGTGCTCCTCGCTCGAGTCGATCCGTGTGGGAACGTGCTCTGGGTTCGACCTTTCCCCGGCTTCGCGCAGGCGACGATCGAAGGCGGGGCGATCGCGGCGGAGCTGATCGTCTTCGGCGGGCACCTCACCGGCACGCTCGACTTCGGCACGGGCCCCGTCGTCGCCGAGGGCGGGGCGGCGAGCTTCGTCGTCGCGTTCGACGGAGCGGGCGACGCGGTCTGGACGCGGTCGTTCTCGAGCGCGGGCGGCGCGCCCGACGCGGTCCGGGTCCGGGCCCTGGCTGCCGATCACGACGCGGTCTATGCGGCCGGCGGATTCGAGGGAGCTGTCGACTTCGGCGACGCCACGCGGACCGCCATCGGCGACAAAGACATGTTCCTCGCTCGGCTCAGCCCCACGAGCGGCGCGACCCTGTGGTCTCGGTCTCTGGGCTCGGCCGCCTACGAAGAGGCGCTCGCCGTCGCCGTGACGTCGTCTGGGGCGATCTGTCTCGGGAGTGGAGGGCTCGGGATGTTCGCGTGGCCCAACGGGCCGGGAAGCACCGCAGCGATAGCGCGACTCGATCGCGAGAGCGGCTCGCCGGTGTCCGCGATCGAGACGACGGACGCCGCCGTCACCGCCATGACCTCGCTCGGCGACGATTGCGTGGCCGTGGGCACCTACCAGGGCTCTCTGCATCTCGGGCCGGTCAGCCTTCCGACCGCCATCGACGGCTCGAACGGCTTCGCGACGCGGGTCGACCCGGACTCGAGCCCGATCTGGGCCCGCCCGTTCGGACCGGACAACGGCGACCTCGATGCGACCGCTTTCGGCGGACGCGTCTTCGTGGCGGGCAGCGTGAACGGCGCCTGGAACTTCGAGGAGGGCACCGTGCTCGGTGAGCCGCTCTCGAAGGAGAACGCGACCATCTTGGTCGGTCTGGACGTCGGCTCGGGTGCGTTCGTGTCGGGCCGCGCGTTCGACGGTGCGTCCGCGCAGAGCGTTCGAGCCATTCACCCGCGAGACGGCGCGCTCCTGGTGACCGGCGTCGTCGCGGGCCAGGGGCTGGATCTCGGTCAAGGACCGCTCACCACCGCGGCCTCCGAGAGCGTCTTCGTGGCGCGGCTGGCGTGGGAGAGCACGCCCCCCTCCGATTGAGGAGGAGGGAAGCGCGGCGCGGCATCGCGCGTCAGCGTACCAGCGTCAGGGGAAGCAGCCGATGGTCGGATCGCCGACGGCGTCGTTAGGGCTCGCGCCGAGGACGAGGTCGTCGGTGCAGCCCGCCAAGGGAGCCACGAGCTGTCCGTTGACGGTCTCGAAGTCCCAGCCGCGATCACGCGTGTTGCTGTTCACACAAGCGGTCTGGTCCGTGATGTCGCTGACGTAGAAGACGTCATCGATCTTCCCCTTGAACGGGGTCGTCGGCGACGGGCCGCCACCCACGAGAAAGGGCCCCATGTCCTCCGAGGCGAGCGCGGAGGTGCCGCAGACCTGCGAACCAATGACAGTTCCGTCAGCCGACACGTAGATGGTGTCCGGGTCGTACAGGAGCTCGAGCTGGGCAGGGAACGACGGGATCGGCCCCGAGAGCACGCTGCACGGCTGCGCGGCGCCTTGCTGGAAGATGTCCGCTCGGATCTGGAACATCGTGCCCGCCTTCACCAGGAAGAGGGCCCAGCCCTTTCCGCCGGCCGGCGCGTAGCGCCCCGCGAGGAACGCGGCGCCGTCGGGCATGCTGCCGCTCGGGCTCACGCTGATCTGGAACCGGAAGTCCGACGAGTCGGAGAGGATGTTCGAAGGAGGGGTCACCGTGAGCCGATCGTCGACACCGTCGAAGAGCGCGCCGTGGTTCGTGCACGGACCACCTCCAGCACCGCCTTCCCCTCCTTCCCCGCCCACGCCGCCGGAGCTGCTCGTCGAGCCCCTTCCGCCCGCGCCGCCGGTCGATCCGGTCGATGAGCTCGTGCCGTTCGACGTGGTGCCTGCCGTCGTGACGTCGCCGCTCGTGGTCGAGCTCGACGAGCCCGCCGCGCCGCCGCCTTGCTCGCCTATCGCGTCGACGAAGCAGCCGGCGGAGAGGATGGAAAGCGCGAGGAGCACACGGGAGCGCACGGTTTCAGCATCTCTCGTTTCCACTCGTGAGAGAAGCGCTCCCCGCTGCCGTAACGCTCGGTGCTCGACGCCGCCCTCAGAGCACGAACTTCGCCGCGCGGCGGGCGTCGAGGTTCGTGATGGTGACGGCGATGACGCCTGCGGCGTCCACCTCGTAGCGCTCTTCGATGCGCGGCCCTTCGCCGTGCAGGCGGCCCACCGGGCTCTCCTGGGGCGCGTCGCCTTCGAAGGGCACGACGATCTCGGCGTGTGGCGTCATGTCGCCGATGGGATCGCCCGCCTCGTCCACGTAAGCCGACTCGACGAAGCGGTAGTGGCCGATGTTGTGCGCGGCGCGGTACTGGCGCAGCGCGACGATGGGCTCGCCGCTCGATTCCGGCATGGGCGTCCCCTTGGGGAAGACCGCGTCGAAGACGCTGCGATCGCCGCTGTCCGCTTCGCGGAAGACGCCGAAGTGACGCGTGAAGCGCTCGCTCACCAGGCTCGTGCCCCGATCGCGCTCGTCCGCGGCGAGGATGGCGCAACCCATCGCCGTGGCGGCCGCCGGGTTGGGCGATCGGTGGACGCGCCGGCCGAACCGCTCGCGGACCACCCGCGGCACGACGGGCAGCCCGGTCGCGCCACCGACCATGTAGATGCCCGCGAGATCGCCGCCGATCTGCTCCTCGTCCCGCAGGGCGGTCACGATCGGCTCGAGGGCCTCGAGCGTCTCGAGCACGAGCGGCCGCACGCGCTCGTAGAAGTCCGCGATGGGGACGACGATGGGCTGCTCCGGCGCGTCGTCGCCGAGGGCGGAGAGGTCGAGCACGATGCGTTTGGTGTTGGGGTGGATGCTCTCCTTCGCGGCGCGGCACTCGCGGAGCAGATCCGCACGCGCCTGCGAGGAGGTCGGGAAGGTGCGCCCGGCCATCTCCAGGGCCATGGCGCAGAGCTGCGCGTCGAAATCGTCGCCGCCGAGCAGAGCCACACCCGAGGTGAGCTCGATGTCGTGGTGACCGTTTGCGATGTGCACGAGCGCGGCGTCGAAGGTGCCGCCGCCCAGGTCGTAGACGATCACGTGCTCGCGCCGGGACGAGAGCGTGCTCTTGTGGCGATGCGCGTATTCGATCCCGGCCGCGCTCGGCTCGTTGATGACGGCCCGCACCGAGAAGCCGGCGCGCTTGAACGCGTCGAGCGTCACGAAGCGCTGCGTGGAGTGGGAGTTCGCCGGAACGGAGACCACACACTCGAGCGACTCGGTCATGATCCCGGCGACGTTCGAGCGCTCGAACAGGTCGCGACGGAGCGCCTCCAGGAAGCTCGTGACGAGCTCGATCGGCTTGACCTCCACGCTCCCGATGACGAGTGGCTCGTCCTGGCGAGTGTGATGCAAGAGCCGCTTCCAGGAGTGGAGCGAGGGTGCCCCGTCACGCTCCGCCGCTTCGGCCTCGAGCCCGTGGACGAGCTTGCCCCCGACGTCCGCAGTGATGGTCGGGTAGTGCTCGACCAGATCGCCGTCGGGGCGAGAGAAGCTGACGATCGGGAAGTTGCCTCGGTCGTGGACCGCGACGATGGTCCTTGTGGTTCCGAGATCGATGCCGAGCCTCATGACCCCCCGATCATGCCTCAGCTCGGTGGGTCTGGCCCAGTCTCGGCGGCTCAGCTGCCCTGCGCCTCGCGGACCAGATCGATGGTCGTCAGCGTAACTCTTGCGAGAAACTCGTAATCGAGGGTCTCGGGCGTGTCGGGGCCGGCGCCGCAGTGGTAGCGCGGGTTCCGAAAGTTTGCCGTATCGGTCAGGAGAATGCCTGGGTAGCCAGCGAGCCAGAAGCTCGCGTGGTCGGAGCGAGCCGCGTCGAGCAGGCCGAGGCGGGCGAGCCGCGAGAGCCCAGCGCCGAAGACAGGGAGGCCACGGCGCGCGCCCTGACGTCGGAGCGCCGCGATCGCCTCCGAGGAGCCCTCGTCGCCGATGGCAGCGAGGAAGTCTCCCTTTCTCCCGGTGGCCTCGAGCTCCTTCACCATCTCGGGCAAGATGAGGTCGATGCCGTCGGGCAAGGTCTGCGAGCCCGCGCGCCGGTCGGCGTAGCCCACCCCGTCGAGCGAGATCATGAGCGTGATCTCGTCACCACGCGCGCGGGCGACCCTCGCGTATTCGGCGGAGCCGAGGAGGCCGGCCTCCTCCTGGTCCCAGAACGCGAGCACGAGCGTGCGCTTCGACTTGCTGGCCGAGAGGGCCCGCGCCGCCTCGAGCACGACCGCCACGCCGGAGGCGTTGTCGTCGGCGCCGCCGCACCCCGCGATGTGATCGTAGTGCGCCGATAAGATGACAGTACCGCTCTCTTTGTCGGTACCCTCGATGATGCCGAGCACGTTCTGCCCGCCGCCCCCGAACGCCTGCGTGCTGGTGGCGATACCGAGCGCGTTGAGCCGCTCCTTCAGCTTGGCCTGCACGCTCCGCCACCCGGGCGAGAGAGGCGCGCGGGAAATCGCGACCGCCTCCACGTCGGCGCGAAGACGCGTGAGGAGCGCCGCGTCGGGCGGAGGGAGCGGCGGCTCGTCGTTCGCCGACGCGGAGGCCTTCACGCCGGGCGGGTCCGCCGACGCGCCGCCGGGGGAGACCGCGACCGGCGCGCTCGTGGCCGACGTCCCCGCGGCCGTCTTCTCGCCGAGCGTCCCGGGCGCCGTGCTGCAGCCGGCCCCGAGGGCCGCCGCGCACAGGACGAGACCGGGGAGAAGCTTGGTCACGGCGTGATGTTGATCTTCGTGCTCGGGCCGTTCTGGCGACCAGCCCCGACGCTGCCCCACCCGGGCGGCAGCTTCGGCAAGGTGAAGTCGAACAGCCACTGCCCGTCCGCGGCGGACACGTTGAGGCACTCTGCGCTCATCGGGTAGCCGAACCTCTCGTGCCAATACGCGACGTGCATCGCCATGGGAGCGTGAACGTATTGGATCCAAGGGACGTCGGCGAACCAGAACACGGTCGGCGCGCCGGGGTCGGGGGACATGGTCTCGACGGCGTCTTTCCACTGGATCGGGAAGATGCCGACCTCGGTCGTGGCGAAGGTCTTCGAGTTGTTGCCCTTGACCGGAACGCCTCCGAGGCCCGGCGACCACATCGTCGCGTACTTGGGCGTGAGCCCCTCGTACGCGGTCATCGTCCCGCCGAGGATGCTGGCCTCGATCCAGCGCTCGTCGGGCTTCACGCCGTGTTTCAAGGCCTTGGGGGGCTCGACAACGCTGACAGTATCGCCATCGATAAGCCAGCCGCCGCCCTTGGCTTCCCACCACGTGGTCTTCTTCACCGTCACGCGCTCTCCGGTGAGGAAGACCGGCTTCCGCGGCTCGAAGCGCTTGCCCGAGTCGCGAAACGCCTCGCCGTCGCGCTCGAGACGCGGAGCACCCTCGGGCGCGCGGACCCAGGCAAGCGGCAGGGTTCTGTCTCCTCCGAGCTCGACGCCTCGAAAGCTCGAGCGCTCGTACGGGAAGACGCGGTCGGCCGGGACCAGGAACAGATCGGGGGTGAGGAGCCAGACGCGGCTGTTGGCCTCGAACACGCGCGCGTACGCGAAGCCGCTCCCCGCCGGGATGATCTTCACGCGCGGGACGGCCGGGTTCCACGGGCTGCCCGGGATGGGTTTGTTGCCCTCGAAAAACGCGGGTTGCGGACCGTCGGGCTTGGGCCGGTCCTTCGGGTTCTTGAGGACGAGCTGCTCGTGTCCCTCGCTCCATTTGCCCAGGGTGTGAAACTCGTCGGTCTGCTTGGGCATGTCCGACTCGCCCGCCTTCTGCTCGGCCTCGGTCGGCACACGCGAGTACATCGGCGCACCGAACGAAAACGCATAACGGTACGGGTACGGTCCGGGACCGGGCCTGAGGCTCGCGAGCGCTCGCCAATACGGCGTGTCGAACGCGCGTGTCGTCGTCTCGTCCGCGCAGACGAAGCCGTGCGGCTCGACGGCGTACCAGGACTTGTTGCAGCCGCTGCCCGGCACGGGCTCGGTCGACTTCAGCCGGACCGAGGTGCCGACGCGGATCGCCCCGATCGCCAGCCTGTCGCGCTTGCGGTTCGGCTCGGGCCAGATCCAGGTGCGGAAGCCGATGCTGCCGATGCGCGGGCCGTCGTGCTCCTCGGGCTTGGGCGCCTCGGGGCGTTCCGGCTCGGCCTCGGCTGGCGCCGCGCTCGGAGCCGCGCGCTCCGCGCCGGCTGCGCCGGCCGTGGGCGCGAGCACGTCGGCCTCCTGGGAAGCGGAGGGAGCAGCGCAGGCGACGGCAACCGCCGTCGCGGCGACCAGCCAGGGCAAACGCACGGCGGGGCGCTCAGTCCTCGACCTTCACGGTGACCGAAAGCGGGACCTTCTCGATGACGCAGTTCGAGTCCGTGCAGACCGACAGCGCGCACTCGCCGCTGATTGTCGCCGTGCCCGAAGCATCCGGCGTGAACGGGATGGACATCGTCGCGCGCTTCTCGGAGCGGTTCACGCTGCGGACGACGGCCTCCGGGTACGTGACCCCGGCGGGCGCGGTGCCCATCTTGAACTTGTACGGGTACTCCTGATTCACGTGGTACTCGCCGAGCGCGTTCACGATCGCCGTGACCGTGGCCGGCTGGCCCTTCTTGTAGGAGGGCTTCGCCGACAGGTACGCGCTGAACGAGCCGCCCTTCTTCTGCTCGCCTTCCACGTCCGGCTTGGCGCTCGCTTGCGCGCTGGCGCTGGGCGCCGCGGTGGTCGTTCCGCCGGGCGTGCCCTTGGCGTCCGCGCTCGCGACGGCGCTCGCGCTCGTGGCCGGCGCGGCGCTCGGCTCGGTTGCGGCGGCCGACTCGGTCGGGGCGGCGCTGGCGGTCGTCGCCGCGGTGGCGGTCGTCGTGGTCGTGGCGGTCGCGGTGTCGGCCTTCGGCTGGGGTGGCGCCGCTTGATCACCACAGGCGACGAGGAACGAGATCGTGAGCACCAGAGAACGGCCAAGCCTCATGGGACGGAGCCTAGCAGGCCGGTGGGAAAGACGGTGTCGCGTCACTCCACGACGACTGTTGCGCCACCGGTACGAATGACGAGCTGGCCAGTCGTCACGTCCAGCTCGAGAGGGAACGTGCGGCCGTCGTCGAGGCGCAGCGTCGCGTGCGACTCGGACCGCGTGACGAGTCGGCCATGCAGACGACGAGACGGGCTCTCGACCGTGACCGCGTCGCCACGCAACGTCACGGTCGTGAGTCGGGCCTCGGCTTCGAGCACGGCCGCGACCGAAGGATCGACGGTCTGTGGAAGGTCCAGATCGACCACCCGGAGCGTTCGGTCGACATGACCCGCCACGAGCTGGTGACCGTCGAGTCGCCGTGGCTCGATGCTCGAGCCCGCTCGGAGCGCGAGCACGAGGAGGGCGAAGGACGCCGCCGCGGCCCAGAGCCAGCGGGCGCGGAGAACCTGACGGAACCGCGAGACTCGCTTGCGGACGACGTCTGCAGGCAAGTCCTCCTCGGCGGCGATCTCGTACAGGTGATCACCGGCGTGCTCCCGCATGATCCAGCCGAGGACGCGCTGATTGGAGGAGCATCGGGCGGTCTCTCCGACCACACGCTGGAGGAGGTCGCGGTCCTCGACGGGATCCACCGCCATCGCTTCCACCGCGGCCTCGGGCTGGAACCGCCCCGCACGGCGGTGGAAGTCAGCGATCTTGTGCCGGGCGATGCCCATGACCCAACGCGGCACTTCCGCGGGGTCCGGAGGCACATTCCCGGCCGCAAGCGCGTCGCAAAGAACGGATTGGACCACGTCATCCACCTCGGTTCGCGGCACGCGCCGACTCACCATGGCACTGAGCTCACGGTGAAGCGGGCGGGAGGCGAGCGCCGCTCGGACGTCTGCAGTGGCCGTCATCGACGGGTACATCGCCGCTGACGGGACTGTGTGACCGAGGACGTCGCTCGAGACGTCCACCCGCCCAGGCTACCTGGATCAGCGGGAGGTGCGCTTCGCTCGCCGGCGCGCGAGCACGAGGTCCGTGTAGGAGTTGACCCCGATCACCGTCTCCACGCCGTCCACGAAGACGAGCGCAGGGCCGCCGGAGTCTCCGATGCAGGTCCTGTGATCCAGGTCGCCGACCGTGATCGTATCCCCCTCGTCGATCGCCGCGAGCACGGTGAGCGCGTCGTGTTTGCTCGCGTTCGGCTCCTCGTAGAGCGTCTGCCCGTACCCGACGATGCGCGCCGGAGCGCCCACGAGGTCCGACGAAAGAGGCGACCAGAAGTGGCCGTCCCTCCGCCAGCGCCGCCGGAGCCTTGGTCGTCACCGCAGGCGAGTGGAACCGTGACGAGTAGGGAGGCGAGGACGGTGCGCGCGAAAGACCACATGGGAAGCTCCGATCGAGCGGGCGGCATACACTCGCCATCAGCCAGGCGACAATGGCTGCCGCTAGAAGCGCGCCACCGTCCCGTTGCGCTCGAGCGGGCTCGAGCCGATCGCCTCGAACAGGTCGATGAGCAACGCGGGGTCGTGAGACAGGCGCGCCGCGCCCCCGCGCAGGCCCGCGTCGATGGGGATGATCTGCGCGTCGACCCGCTCCTGACCGATCGAGGCGCGGAGGATGGCGCCGTCGATCTCCTCGGTGCAATCGCAGGAGAAGAGCAAGTTGCCGAGCCCCCAAGCGATGATCGAGCCGTCGCGCCGCTCGACTGGCGCGACCGCGTGGGTCCCGTGCGCGGCGACGACGCGAGCCCCCGCGCCGAGCGCGACCTCGACGGCCTCGCGGAGCTCAGGGCGCGGGAGGTAGGAGGGCGGGCCCGTCACGTGGAACGTCGCGACGAGCACGTCCGCCTTCGACGCCGCCCGCGCGAGATCGTCGCGCAGCGTCGGCGGGGCGCCGCGCGCGAGATCGTGCGCGGTCACCGCCACCTTCTTGCCTCGGACGACGACCACCGCCTCGGCAGCGTCGAGCCCCGCGGGCACGAGGCCCGCTTCGCGCAGCGCAGCCGCCGTCGCCGACGGCGCGCCCTCGCCAGCGTCCATCGCGTGGTTGTTGGCGATGCCGACGACGCGGACGCCGGCGTCGTGAAGCGCCCAGAGCGCCGCCGGATCGTTGTGCAAGCGCACGCCTTCGCCGGGCGACGGCTCTGGCCCTACCGGGCCTTCGAGGTTGATCACGCCCGTCGCTCCCGACAGAAGCGGGCCGAGCGCGTCGAGACGCCCCGCCGCGCGATCGCCCACGTGGACGTCGCCACCTATCCAGATCTCGACCGGTTCGGGCCGTGTCCGCGACGCCGGCGGGGTGGGTTGCTCGCCGCAGGCGCAGGCCGCGGCCGCGAGAGCCGCGACGGAGCTAAGCGCCCGGAGCAGCCGCGGCCTCCTCCGACTTCACGGGAGCCGGAGCACGACGAAAGAGCCGCGAGAAGAAGCGACCGAGCGCCGCCATGTCTTCGTCGTCGAGGCAGGCCGCATAGGTCACGATCATGATGTAGCTGAAGATGGGGATGAGCATCGTCGAGTCGATGCCCAGGTGGAACAAGACGCCGAAGGCGATGAGCCAGCGCCGCGGCCTCCGGAACCAGAGGAGGAGCGGGAACGCCAGCTCGAAGAGGAGCGTCGAGTAGGTCAGAAACCAGATGATCGGCGTGAAGTCGACGTACGTGGGCCACTCGGCGAAGACGGGCGAGGCGAGCACGTCGCGCAGAGCCATCCCGGTGCGCCAGCGCGTGTTGCCGAGCTTCGCGAGCGTCGAGTTCAGGTAGACGTACGCGACCTGGATCTGCAGGAGGCGCAGACCCCAGACGTGTGGCGTGGGCGGCGCAGGCTTCTTGCGGAGCTTGCGGACGAGCGCGTCGACGCTGAATCGATGGCCGAGCGGGACAGCGACGGCGAGCGCCGCCACGATCATGAAGAGCCTGTCGCCGCTGTTGAGAATGAACGGGTTTCTGTACTGGAAACACAGGTGGACGTACGCGAGCACCAGCGCGAACACGCGCGGATAGAGCCCCACGAGGATGGCCACGCTCGAGACGGTGAACGCGATCGCAAGCCCGTAGAGGAGGCCCTTGCTCTCGGACACCCAGAAAAACGGCGTGAGGAACTGGTACTTGTCCCCCCCGACGATGGCGTAGGGGATGAGCCCCTTGTCGCCCCAGAAGCGCTCCAGGTTGAGCCAGACGCCGACGGTCTGCCAGCAAGCGAGCAGGCCCAAGAGCACGCGGAACAGGGCCGCCGGCGCGCCGTTCGTCGGAGCCGCGAAGAACTTCAAGAAGAGGCGCTCGGCGCGCTCCATCCGGCTCACAGCTCCCCCTCCCCGCCGGGGTTGGGCCCACGTGAGGGCGCGGTGGCGGGTGCCCTGGGCACCCACGGCAAGAACGGCGCGTTGCCCGCACATCGTCGCGTGAAGAGGATGCGGGTGGACGCGCCACGTGTGACCTTTCCGTCATCGTCTTTGAGCTCGTGGAGGACGTTGACCGCGCGCACGACGCGGACCTCCGTGTGGCCCGGCGGCGGGTGTTTGCAGAAGTAGTCGAGGTAGGCCTGCCCGAAGCGGTTCCTGTCGCCCTCCTCGGTCAGCTTGCCCTGGATCTTGCGGATACGCGTGTCGCGCACCCGCTCGAAGAAGGAGCGGTCCTGGCCTCGCGTGGTGGAGACCACGATCCCTCGCCCCTCCTTGGTGTCGACCTCGATCGTCACGTGGGTCGAGTTCGGCGGCTTGCCGAACATGCCCCACGAGTTCGTCATCCGCAGGCCTTCGCCATAGAAGCCGAAGACGGGGTTGAAGAACCCGCGCACCTCGGAGACCGCGCCGCCGACGAGGACCGCTCCCACGTGGTAGATCGTGAAGGCGATGCCGGCGGCGCGGAGCATCCGCGCCCGAAAAGGGAGCTCGGCGTAAAGCTTCGGCCCCTCCCGGGGGGCAGCATCGGCCGGGGACGCTGACATGACGCTCTCTTGTCGCACGAGGCTGGTAACATGATCGCCCTCCCCGGCCCCGTTACAAAGCTGGTATGTGGCGGAGGGCGGGAGGCGCAGGCCTCCACTTCCGTAACGCCATGACGTTCGTCATCTACCCAGGCGACCGCGTCGCTGGCCGCTACCTCCTCGAGAGCGAGATCGGGAGGGGCGGTCACGGCACGGTATTCCGCGCCCTGGACACCGAGCTGAACCAGCCGGTGGCGGTGAAGGTGCTGAACGGCGAGGTCGCGGACCAGGACCAATACGTCCTCCGGCTCTGGCGAGAGGCGCAGTCGCTCGCCGCGCTGTGGGGCACGAGCGTCGTCCAGGTGCACGAGTTCGACACCGACGCGCGCGGCTTCGTCTACATGGTGATGGAGCTGCTCGAGGGCGAGCCGCTCGACACGCACCTCTACGAGATCGAGAGCTTCGGCGACCGGATGAGCCCGGCCGCGGTGATCGAGGTCCTCGAGCCCGTGGCGCACGCCCTCGGGACGGCCCACTCGAAGGGGATCATCCACCGGGACGTGAAGCCGCCGAACATCTTCCTGATGGATCCCCACGTCGGCGGCGGCACGCGGCTGATGGACTTCGGCCTCGCCAAGACGCCCGACTTCGAGGAGATCACCGACGCCGGCATGATCGCGGGCTCGCCCAGCTACATCTCGCCCGAGATCTGGCGCAGCCACCCGTTCGACCACCGGTCCGACATCTACTCGTTCGCCGCGGTCATCTTCCGGACGCTCGCCGGCCAGCCCCCCTTCACCGCCGGCTCCACGCTGCAGCTCTACGAGCTGGCGACGACGGCGCCCCGCCCGCGGCTCACGGAGTTCCGCCCGGAGCTCTCGCCCGTCGTCGACGAGTGGACCCGCCGAGCGCTCGCGATCGACATGCGCGAGCGCTACGGGACCATGCAGGAGATGTGGGGAGACTTCGTCGACTCGCTCACGCAGAGCGAGACGCCGAGCCTCCGCCGGTTCAAGAGCGGACTTTTCCGCCGCTGACCTTCTTCGCGGTCTTCTTCGCCGGAGCGGCAGCCTTCTTTGCCGGAGCGGCAGCCTTCTTCGCCGGAGCGGCAGCCTTCTTCGCCGGAGCGGCGGCCTTCTTCGCCGGAGCGGCGGCCTTCTTCGCCGGAGCGGCGGCCCCCCCGCCGGTCAGCTCGGCGAGGACCGCGTCCACGTGACCCGCGACCTTCACGCTGGGCCACGCACGCTTCACCTTCCCGTCGGGGCCGATCAGGAAGGTGCTGCGGATGACGCCTTCGACCTTCTTGCCGTACATCGTCTTCTCGCCAAACGCGCCATACGCCCTGTGAGTCGACAGGTCGGGGTCGGACAAGAGACGGATCTTGAGCGCGTGTTTGTCGCGGAACTTGCAGTGGCTCGCGATCGAGTCCTTCGAGACGCCGAGCACCACAGCGCCTGCCTTCTGCAGCTTGCCCATCGCCGCCGAGAAATCCTTCGCCTCGACCGTGCAGCCCGGCGTGTCGTCCTTCGGGTAGAAGTAGACCACCGCGTGTTTGCCCTTGAGGGACGCGAGCGAGATCGTCGTGCCGTCGTCGGCCGGGAGCGAGAAGCTCGGCGCCTTGTCGCCTGTCTTGATCATGGGCGCGGAGGGTAACAAAACCGCCGACGTCGAGGGGTGCTTCGCGCTCGTCCGATTCCAGGGTTAAGCCGCGCGCCGCCCGTGCCGTTCCGTGGACACCGTCAATGTTCTGGCGCAAGACCGCAAAGGGTCCCGAGCCGACGCGAGCGGTCGAGGAACCGCCTGCTTCGAGCGAAGTATCGGTCGACGACGTCCTCGACGCCGCCGCCGACATCCTGCGTGCGCTCGGCAAGCACGCGTTCACCGTCGGTGAGGAGGACAAAAGTCTCATCGCGGAGTCCTTCGAGCGGTGCGCCGAGCACGTGCTCATCGCCGCGCCGCTCGACAAGCGGGCCGACGACAAGAGCCCTCCCCCGCAGACCTCGAGGAGAGAATGGCGCCGCGTGGTGCGCTTCGTCGCGGACCACCGCAAGAAGGAGCAGACCTTCGTCGAGCGCTCGACGAAGGAGGCGCGCGAAGCGATCTGGGCGCTGGTGGACAGCGTGGGCCGCGCGTGTGTGGAGCACGGCAAGGCGGACGAGAAGCTGCGGAGCCAGGCGGCGCGCCTGGGCAAGGCCGCGACCACGGAGTCGATCACCGAGCTGAAGCGCGAGGCGACCGAGTTCGCGAGCAGCGTGGTTCAGTTCCTCGAGGAGCAGAATCAGCGCCTCACGGTCGAGACGCAGAACCTCCGTGAGCGGCTCGCCAACCTGGAGACCCAGCTCGACGAGGCGAAGAAGGAGGGCGGAACCGATCCGCTCACGAAGCTCGCGAACCGGCGCGTCTTCGACGCCACGCTGGCGCAACAAGCGGCGCTCGCCACCGTCACCACGCGCCCGCTCAGCCTCGTCATGATCGACATCGATCGTTTCAAGTCGATCAACGACAAACACGGTCACCCAGCCGGAGACCTGGTCCTGCGCGAGATCGCCGACTGCCTCGTTCGGGCGTTCCCTCGACGGACGGATCTCGTGGCGCGCTACGGCGGCGAAGAGCTCGCCGTCGTCTTGCCCGACACCTCGCCCCAGAACGCACGGACCCTGGCCGAGCGAATGGTGACCCTCATCCGATCGCGGGAGATCGACGTGGGCTCGGCGAAGCTGAAGGTCACGGTCTCGGTTGGGCTCGCGGTGCACGCAGCCGGGGAGGCCCCGACCGATCTCCTCGAGCGCGCCGACCGCCGCCTGTATGCCGCGAAGGAGGCCGGCCGCGACCGCATCGTGGACTGCGAGCCGGCCGGGGCTCCGGACGCGGCATCGGGCGCGAAGGGCGAGCGGCTCGCCCGCGCGAGCTGACGCCTCGGTCAGAGGTGGTTCGAGAAGACCCCGAAGAGGAGGAAGGGCACGCCGAAGATCAGGAGCATCCCGACCAGGAAGCGCTGCAAACCGCCCGGGATGTAGCGGGTCAGGTAATAGAACTCGATATCCCGCACGAACGAGAGCTCGCTCGGGGGATCGATGAACGAGAAGATGATCAGCATGGCCCCGCAAGCGATGGCGAGGACGGCGAGGAGGCCGAAAATGATCATGAGGGAAGATTATCAAACCCCGGGCGGAAGCAACCCGGGGACCGGCTTATCCCGCGCTTGCCGAGGCCGGCGTTCCCTTGCACCATCCCTCCCCACATGTCCCGCCGCTTCCCCCGCCTGGTCCTGGCCGCGCTCCTGTGCAGCGCCACACCGCTCGTCGGGTGCCAACCCCAGGACGCCAAGACAGCCGCGGCCGCTCGCACGGTCACCGCAGGCCCCTTCACCACGGCGCTCAAGGCCGAGCAGACGAAGCCGGAGGACCCGGAGCCGTACCTGGCGAGCATCGACAAAGCGGTCGACAACGCCGCGGATCCCGATGCGCTCGCCGTCCTGATCGCGTCGCTCGACGCGCTCGTCGGACGGGGGGACACGACGCCCGGACGCATCGCGACACCGGTCGCGGAGCGCTCTCGCGAGGGCTTCCAGAGCATCGTGCTGCGCCTCCGCAAGGCGTGGGAGAAGCTGGAAGGCGACGAGGCCGAGCGCGCGCCCCTGATGCGCATGCAGCTCGCGAAGGCGCTCCACGAGCTCGCGCTCTACACCGGCGAGTCCAAGGGCGCGCAGATCTGGTGGAGCCGGCGCGCCTGCCTCCCGGTCGCGACCATCGTGGGGCCTGTCGACGCAGCCCCGCTCACCGCGCTCGAGAAGCCCGGTCACGTGAAGGGCCGCGGCCCTCTCGCGGCGAGCTACCCGGGGCCGTCGCGCTTCGCCCCCGCGACGGTCGCGCGAGTCTCGAGCGACGCTTGTGAGATCGACGCGCGCCAGACCAGCCGCCTGCTCGGGATGCGCGAGGTCGTAATCGACGTCGAGAACCCGAAGGCGCAGCGTCTCAGCTTCGCGGTCACGACGAGCGCCGCCGCGGTGCTCGAGGTCGGCGGGGTGCGTGTCCTCGAGCGGCGGTACGAGTCCGGCGGCGCCTCCACGCTGGTGATGGGTCAAGCCCAGGTCGACGAGGGCACGGTGCGCTTGGTCCTGCGCCTCGCGGACAAAGGCGACGCCTCCCCGGTGGAGATCTCGGTCGTCGACGAAGCCGGGCTCGGCCTCTCGTCGAAGGCGCCTCGCCCTGGCGAGACGAGCACCGTCAAGGCGTCGCAGCCGTCGCAGGTGAGCTTCGCGCGCGGCGGCGAGACGGACGAGCGGCTGACCGCCAACGCCGCGGCGTTGCTCGCCGTCGGCGAGCCTCGACGCGCCGAGCAGCTCCTCGAGAAGGCGCTGATCGAGCGGCGCGAGGGCCGCGACGCAGCCGTGCAGCTGCTCTGGATCCGGGCGATGGAGATGGCGGCCGACATGCCGGAGAGCAAGCGCATCGAGCGCACGCGCTCCGCGCTCGACGACCTGAAGAAGACGCTGCCCCAGTCCTGGGAAGCGAAGCTCGCGCGGGCCGACCTCGCGCAGCGGCGCAAGGGCTACGGCGAAGGCACCATCTCCGCTTTGGAGGAGCTGGGCGTCACGTGGCCGGGCGCCGACCTCGGCGCGAGCGACGTGATGACGCTCTCCTACCTCGTCTCGCTGGCGGACTCGGCGTCGATGCACGACCTGGCCGAGAAGGCCTACGCGACCCTCGCGGCCCGAGCGCCCGGCTCGGCCCTCGTCGCGTCGCTCGAGACCACCGTGCACCCGCGCACGGGAGTGGAGTACGTCAAGGTGGCGTGTGAAGGTGGCATGCCTCGAGACACGCTCGTCTGCTCCGACGCCAAGTCTGCGGTGGGGGACCGCACGGGCGCTTTGGCCGAGCTGAACCGACTGCGGGAGCTGCGGGCCGCGCCCGGCGCGTACCGCGGAAGCGAGCTCCGGCTCAAGATCCAGTCGGGAGACGACAAGGGCGCGCTCGCCGTCTACGACGCCATGCTCCCGAACGAGCGCTCGCTGCTCACCATCTTGCCCGTGCTCGCGCGGATGCCTGACAAACAGAAGGCGCGCGCGCGTGTGCTGGCCGAAGCCGTGGTCGCGGCCGACGGCGCCTACGCGCTGTCGAGGGCAGGCGCCGTCTTCGGCGAGCCCTCTGCCGACGCGAAGCGCCTGGAGGAGGAGGGGCGGGCGATCGTCGAAGGCGACAGGAAACAGCCGGCGCTCCCGGGCGCGGCGACGGCCGTGCTCGAACACGTCGAGCACTACGGCGTGGACGACACCGGCCTCGTGCGCGTGCTCGTCTACGATCTCCGCCGCGTCTCGGGCACGACCGACGTCGAGCGAGGCATCTTCGTGGAGCAGCCGATGATCGACGGGCGCGGCTTCATCGCGCCCCTACGTCGTCGTGTCCACAAGAAGGACGGCCGCGTCCTCGAGCCGGAGGCTGCCAACATGGCGGCGCAAGGCGGGAGCGATCTGAGCCAGCTCGAGCAGGGCGACTACGTCGAGAACGTGATGGAGGGCTATTACCTGCCGAGCGAGACGGGTGAGCTCACGATCGACACCCCCGACCTCTTGCCCGAGCGGACGAGCGTCGTCCGCGCCGAGATCGCCATCCGCCTGCCGGAGTGGCTGAAGCCCGCGATGTGGACCCACGCGATGCTCGGCAAGCCCAAGGAGGAGGTGCGCGCCGGCTACCGCTTCTACACGTACCAGCTCGCGAACCAGGCGCCTCGCCGCATCGAGGATGGCCTGCCCTGGCTCGAGCGCGGCGTCCGCGTGAGCCTCGGGACGCAGACCTGGGAGAAGGTCGGTCGGGCCATCGGCGAGAACATCCGCGGGATGGACGAGTCCGACCCGTTCATGGCCCGCTTCGCCCAAGAGGCCGCGCAGCGCGGCGGCGGGAAGGTCACGGGCCGCGCCCTCGTGGACCGTGTCGTCGAGCATGTCGGTACTGTCATCAAAGTCGCCTCGGGTGGCGCCGAGCTGGGTGACTTCGCGGGCTACTACGGCGGCGGCTCCCAGGGCCAGACCGCGCGGAGCATGGTGGAGGACGGCACGGGCAGCCGGACGTGGGTCGTCTACCGCACGCTGAAGGAGCTCGGGGTCGACGTCGACGTCGCGGTCGCGGAGACGGAGCCGTTCTCCGCGGCGCCAGGCTTCCCGCCCCACCCCGGCCGTTTCCGCAAGCCGCTGGTGGTCGCACGCGTCGACAAAGGCGAGGTGTGGATCGACGCGGACGTGCAAGGGCCGCCCCTCCCCCCTGGACGCGTGAGCCCGGAGCTTCGAGGGCGCAGCGCCATCCTCGGAAACGGGGCGGTGATGCCCGTCCCGGTAGCGGACTCCGATCCGGTCGACGAGGCGACGATCGACCTCGCGCTCGACGAGCAGGGCACCGCGAAGGGCAAGGTCACGCTCACGCTCCGCGGCCAGGAGGCGCAGTACCTCGCCGAGGCATTTTTCTACGTCGTCGGCGACGACAGGCGCGAGATGCTCCGCGCCACCGTCCAGGGCTGGCTGCCGTGGGCCAGCGTGGACGACGTGCGCCTCGCGTCCAAGGAAGGCGCCTGGGAGATCGTCCTCGCCGCCGAGGTGACCATCCCCGGCTTCGGTACGGCCGAAGGAAAAGAGGGCAAGACCTGGGTCCTGCCCGGCTTCGAGCCTGCCAAACGAGGCACGCTCGCGCAGCGGTACGCCTCGCGCCTGGCGCGGCAGAGCGCGCTCACGATCGACTCGCCGATCCAGTACCGGGTGAAGCGCACGATCAAGCTCCCGCCCGGCGCTACGGTGCTCGGGCTCGCGCCGAACGTCGAGAAGAAGGGTGAGCACGTCATCGCCAAGCGGAAGCTCTCGCAGCAAGACGGGGCGGTGACCGAGGAGTTCACGATGGAGCTCCCGACCGGCACCGTGAACGCGAACGAGTACCGCTCGTTCCTCGACGACGTGCAGGCCGTCGACGCGGGCTTCCAGGCTGCCATCCGTATCCGAGTGAAGCCGTGATCGTTCGCGAGGGCGAGCCGCTCGCCCCGCGGACGACCTTCCGCGTCGGCGGGCCGGCGCGATTTTATGTCGAGCCGACCTCGGCGGAGGAGCTCGCCGCAGCGCTCGAGCTGGCGCGCGCGCGGAGCTTGCCCGCGTTCCTGCTGGGCGGCGGCTCGAACCTGGTCGTCGCCGACGCGGGCCTCGAGGCGGTCGTCGTGCGCGTCGGGCTCCGCGGGCTGACGTTCGAGGAAGACGCCGGCGAGGTGACCGTGCGCGCAGCCGCGGGAGAGCCCTGGGACGACGTCGTCGCACGCTGCGTCGATCGCGATCTCGTCGGCCTCGAGTGCCTGAGCGGGATCCCCGGGGACGTCGGCGCGACGCCGATCCAGAACGTCGGCGCGTACGGGCAAGAGGTCGCGGACACGCTCACGACGGTGTCCGTGCTCGATCGAGCGACGGGCCGAGCGTCGGACCTGGAGAAGATCGGTTGTGGCTTCGGCTACCGCGACAGCGTCTTCAAGCGAGAGGCGCGTGGCCGCTACGTCGTCACCGCCGTGGCCTTCCGCCTCTCGCGGGGCTCCGAGCCCACCGTCCGATACGCGGAGCTCGAGCGGGCGCTCGAGGGGCGCGCGCGAACCGCCGCGATCGTGCGCGAGACCGTGATCCGGCTCCGGCGCGGCAAAGGCATGGTGCTGGACGACGCCGATCGCGACACACACGGCGCCGGCTCGTTTTTCACCAACCCCATCGTCGACGCGTCGAAGGCCCCACACGTCGTCGAGCGCGCACGTTCGCTCGGCGCGCTCCGCGAAGGAGAGAGCATGCCCTCCTGGCCCGCTGGTCCCGGGAGGACCAAGCTCTCGGCCGCCTGGCTCATCGAGCGCGCCGGGTTCACAAAAGGGACGAGCAGAGGTCGCGCCGCCATCTCGAGCAAACACAGCCTCGCGCTCACGAACCGAGGCGGCGCCACGGCCGCCGAGGTGGTCGCGCTGGCCCGCGAGATCCGCGCTGGCGTGGCGGACAGGCTCGGCGTTCACCTGGCGCCCGAGCCCGAGCTTGTCGGCTTCACCCCCGCCGAGCTCGGCGAGCTGGTCGCGGCGGGCGAGGGGCCGTGAGCGCCGCGCTCGGCCGGCGTGAGGCTGCGCTCGGCCTGGCGCTGTTGATGACCTGCGGCTGCGGCAGCTGTGACAAGACGGACGCCGAGCGCGCAGCAGAAGAGCGCGCGGAGAGACGAAGGCATGAGCGAAATGAAGGAGCGAGGCGGATCCTTGTGGGATCGCCTCGCTCGACTCTGGCGCTGACGCCTGCTCCGGGCCGAGGCCCTACTTGATGTTGACCGTCTTCGAGACGGTCATGGGCGCGCCGGAGAACGGCGGCACCTTGGCCGACTTGAAGGCGGACGCGATGCAGCTTCCGACTGACGTGCCGGCGAACGGCGGGCCGACCGTGGCCTGCGTCGCCTTCCCGCTCGGCGCGAAGGTGACCTGCACCTTCGTGCTGCCGGTGGGGCCGTCCGCCTTCTTGCAGCCCTTGGCGGAGCCTGCGGCGGCGCTGAGCGCGGCCGACGCTGCGCCGCGATCGAACGGGGCGTCCCCGCCGCCCGCAGCCGGCGGGTCGTCCTTCTTCGGCTCGTCTTTCTTCGGCTCGTCCTTCTTGGGGTCCTTCGGATCGGTCTTCTTGGGATCGTTGTTGGCGACCTGGCCCGTCGGCGCGGTCTTCGGATCCGACGGCGGCGCGTCGGCCGACGCAGTCGTCGTCGCCGTCGGCTCCTCCGTGGGCGTCTGCGTGTCGGCGGGCTTCGCCGTGTCCGCAGCCGCCATCGTCGTCTCCGCCGGCTTGCTCGTCTCGGCCGGCTTCGTGTCGGAGGCGGTCTCCTTGTTCGTCGTGTCCTTCGACTTGTCGTCGCCGCTGCCGCCCGCGACGAAGAAGATGACGCCGCCGATG
Source organism: Myxococcales bacterium (assembly GCA_016794345.1). Lineage (GTDB taxonomy): Bacteria > Myxococcota_A > Polyangia > Polyangiales > Polyangiaceae > Xiheicaenibacterium > Xiheicaenibacterium phototrophicum. The sequence continues at coordinate 37,875 of JAEUKE010000131.1, read as the reverse complement.
AGAGCCAAGACGCCGACGCCGCCGATGATGAACGGGAGGGGGCTCGACTTCTGAGGCGGCGCGAACTGCGCCGCGGCCACCATGGGGCTCATCGCCGCCGGAGCGACGCTGGGAGGAGGAGGCGGTGGCGGGGCCTCGATCACCGGCGCCATGAGAGGCGGCGGCGCGAGCATCGGCGCAGCACCGACGCCGCCCAGGCTGAGGATGTCGTCGACGCGGTCATTTTTCGCCGCGGCGAATGGATCCGAAGCCTTCGCGACCGGCTTCGCCGCGGAGGCCTCCGCGGCGGCGAGATCTTTCAGCGAGAAGAGGACGCTCGTCTCGTTGCGCTCGCCGATGTGTTTGTCCGCAGGGTTGGGCGCCGCGGGCAGGGCCTTCGCGCTCGGCTCGTGCTGGAGCCCCCCGCCGCCGAACAGATCGACGCCACCGCCACGTCCGCCCGCGCGTCGCGCCGCGGTCGTCGCGCCAGGAGAAGGCGTCGCGGCTACAGGGGACGGAGCCGCGGCCGCGGCCATGGGCGCGGCCGCCATCGGCGCGGCGGCCATGGGCGCGTGATGCCCGTTGCCGTTCGTACCGAACCCAGCGGGCGCAGGAGCGACGGCGGTCGCCTCCTGGCTCGCTTGCTGGAGGAGCTGGGCGAGCTCCGGCACCTCGAGCAGGGGTGCCCAGTCCCCCATGCCTTCTTTCCAGACGTAGGTGTCGTGGGTGAGGGCGCCCTTCGCGTATTCGGTGAGGATCTGCGCCGTCGTCATCGTGCGCTGATCGTCATCCGTCACGCTCACGGTCCACTCGTCCGGGTTGGACGGCTCCGCACCGTACGCCGCGTGCTGCTGGCCCATGAGCTGCGTCGCCGCGTCGTCCGCGCCGTCACCTGCTTGGAGCTGCGCGACGACCGCGGGGTCGTTGCCGTTCACGACGATGGTGCTCGAGCACTTCTTGCACTTGAGCTTGATGACCTTGCCGACGACTTTCTCGTCAGCAATGGTGTATTTCGCCGCGCAGGACTGACACGATATCTTCATTCCGACGGCCCTCCACCGGCACGCCACGAGGGATCAGGGTTCTCGATCATACGGGCCCAAGTCGGGACGGTGCAAGTTGGGGTCTGCCCCACCCTACGTCCATGTGGGTTCTGCTAGCCTGTTGGAGCTTTCGAATGAGGCGGCCTTCTCTCGGAACTGCGGTGGCTGCCTGCGTCGTCTCGGTCGCGGTTTCTGCGGCGGCGCAGGACAAACCCACCCTGGCCGGGACCTGGAGCGCGTCGGCGCTGAAGGAGACCTGGACGACGAGCGAGTGGGGGGAGGCCTGCGGCCCGAAGCCCACGTCGAGCGGCGGGGCGCCCGGCGGCACCGTCACGGTCTCCCAGCAGGGCGGGGACCTCGCCTTCTCGGGCGCCGGGCGGAGCTTCTCGACCGCCCAGTGCTGGGAGCAGCTCCCCGGCCTGAAGCGAACCGCCCACTCCTCGGGCGCCCGAGGTTGGTCGAACAAGTGCGCGAGCCCCGCCGGCGATCCTCGTCGGGCGAGCGTCTCGAACACGTTCTCCGCGACGGATGACAGCATCGTCTTCCAGGAGACCGGCGTGTTCGAGTTCGCCATCCAGGACACGACGTGCAAGGCGAGCGTCTCGCGATCTCGGTCCTACAAGCTGGTCCAGCGCGCCGGCGAGGCCCCGCCGGCTGCCACCCCGACCCCCTCTGCGTCCGCTCCTCCGCCCCCTCCGCCGCCTCCCGCGCCGACGGCAGAGCCAGCGGCAGGGCCCTGCGACAAGCCCGGACCGCCGGCCCGGATCGAGGTTCGTCCCGCGAAGAAGCTCCTCCGACCGGGCGAGTCGTTCACCTTGGCCGTGGCCGTCACCGACAAGGACCGATGTCGCCTCGCCGTGCTCCCCGAGATCTCTCGAAAGGGCGGCTCGGGTGGCGGGCTCTCGGTGGACGGCGCCAAGGTGACCGCCGCGCCGGACGCGGCCGCCGGCGTCCACAAGCTGTCGGTCTCGCTCGGCGGCAAGGCGGTCGACGTCGAGGTCGAGATCGCCCCGGCCGAGCGATACGACGAGCTGCTCAAGCTGCGCGGGCTCAACGAGTCGGGCGAAGACGAGCGGCCCGCGGTCGCCGAGATCGCAGCCGGCGTTGGCGGCGCCGCGAGCCAGGCCGAAGACACGGCGGCGGCGCGAAAGCGGACCTTCCTCGCGATCGTCGGCGGCGTCGCCGGCGCGCTCGCCCTCGTCGGGCTCGCGCTCTGGAGACGGGGCAGGCTCAAGCGGAACGAAGAGGCCGAAGGAGAGTCGCTCGTGCCGCCGCCCAACGTGGCGCTGTTCGAAGGCGGGCAGCCTCGGGCCCTCCAGTGTCCCCAGTGCGGACGCGACTACCCGGCGGGAGCAGGTTTCTGCGAAGAGGACGGGACGGCGCTGGTCGCCGCCGCGAGCCAGCCCGTGGTGCCGAGCGTCCCCGCCCCCGCGCCGGCGCCGGCCGCCCCGAAGCCCGCCGGAGCCAAGCGGAAGAAGCCGCTCGAGAAAATCTGTCCCAATTGTGGCGACCGGTTCCCCGCGGAGGCTAGCTTCTGCGGGAAAGACGGCACGCAGCTCGTACCGGTGAACTGAAGGGAGAACCCGTGTCCCGCATGCAGACTCGAGCCGAGCACCGGATGTTCGGCGGAACCCAAGGATTCTACGAGCATGACAGCGCTGTCTGCGGTGGGCCGATGCGCTTCGCCGTCTTCATGCCCCCGCCGGGCGTGAAGGAGGAGCCCGTGCCCGTCGTGTATTTCCTCGCGGGCCTCACCTGCACGGAGGAGACGTTCGTCATCAAGGCCGGGGCGCAGCGGGTCGCCGCCGAGCTGGGCCTCGCGGTCGTGACGCTCGACACGAGCCCGCGCGCGGCTCGCTACCCAGGCGACGACGAGAGCTGGGACTTCGGGCTGGGCGCTGGCTTCTACGTCGACGCCACGGAGCAGCCGTGGGCCGCGACGTACCGGATGCGAACCTACGTCACACGGGAGCTCCGCACGCTCGTGGAGCGGACCTTCCCGATCAAGCCCGGCAAACGTGGGATCTTCGGCCACAGCATGGGCGGGCACGGCGCGCTCTCGATCGCGCTCGAGCTCCCCGACGAATACGCGAGCGTCTCGGCCTTTGCGCCCATCGTCGCGCCGAGCCAGGTGCCCTGGGGCGAGAAGGCCTTCTCCCGCTACCTCGGCCCGGACAAGGCGCGCTGGGCCGCCCACGACACGGTCGAGCTGCTGCGCGCGGGGCGAAGGTTCCCCGGCACACTCCTCGTCGATCAAGGCACCGCAGACAAGTTCCTCGAGAGGGAGCTCTTGCCGGAGCTGCTTCGCGAGGCCTGCGAAGCCGCGGGCCAGCCGCTCGATTTGCGGATCCGCGAGGGCTACGACCACAGCTACTTCTTCATCGCCTCGTTCGTGGAGGACCACCTGCGCCACCACGCCCGCGCGCTCGCGGGTTAGGAAAATGCGTGCTACGCCCCGAGGCGTGGCAACCATCGAGCTGAACGAGTCGAACTTCGAAGAGACCATCTCCGCGCAAGGCAAGACGGTCTTCGTCGATTTTTGGGCACCGTGGTGCCAGCCCTGTCGTGTGTTCGGGCCGGTCTTCGAGGCCGCGTCGAACCGACACGAAGGCATCGTGTTCGCCAAGGTCAACACGCAGGACGAGCAGGGCATCGCCCGCGCGCTCGACATCCAGGCGATCCCCACGCTCATGGTCTTCCGCGACGGCGTGCTCCTGTTCGCGCAGCCCGGCATGCTCCCCGCGAAGGCCCTCGACGAGATCGCCGAGAAGGTCACCTCGCTCGACATGGACGACGTGCGAAAGAAGATCGCCGAGGCGGAGGCGAAGCAGGGCGACGAGGGCGCAAAGGAGGGAGACGCCTCGTAAGCGCTACGCGCTCAGCTGCTCGCGGAAAAACGCGACGGTCCTCGCCCAGGCGAGCTTCGCCGCTTCCTCCACGTACGCGCTCGAGCCCTCGCGCATGAACGCGTGGCCCGCGTCGTATCGCTCGAGGGTGATGGTCGCGCCCGCGTCTCGACCGCGCGCCTCGATCGCCTCGACGCGCGCGATCGGGATGATGGGGTCGTTCCGTCCGTAGTGCCCCAGGATGGGGGCCTTCGCGCGCGAGAGATCGAGGAACTCCTCCTTGGGCGTCCCGTAAAAGGGCACCACGGCCGAGAGCCCCTCCACGTTGCACGCCGCGGCGAGGGCCATCGCGCCGCCCAGGCAGAAGCCGGTCACGCCGATCTTGCGAGCGCCGATCGAGCGGAGGTGCTCGGCGGCCGCGCGCACGATCTCGATCGCGTCCGCGGTCCTGAGCTCGTTCACGAGCTGCATCGCCTCCGCGTCGTCGGCCGTCGACCGCCCGCCATAGAGATCGATCGCCAGGGCGGCGAAGCCCTCCGCGGCGAAGCGCCCGCAGATTCGTCGCATGTCGTCGTTCAGCCCATACCACTCGTGGATCACGATGACGGCGGCCGAGGCGCCGCCGGCCGGTGGCCGCGCGAGCTCCGCCGTCGCGCTCTTGCCCGAGGTCGTCGTGAAGGTGATCGGCGTCGTGCTCATGGCTGGGAAAGAGAGCACGAGGTCCTCGACCGCGTCGAGCGGCTCAGAACGAGAGCGTCGCCGCGATCCCGAAGGGCTCGAACGTGGGGACAAACGAGAGCTCGTCCAGCCCACCGGGCGTGGGCTCGACCCTCGGGCGCTCGTCGGACCGGGCCGGAGGGACGGCGCGCTCCGGCTGATCGCCCAGGAACAAGCCCAGGCCGACGACCAGAGCAGCCCCGGCTGCGCCGCCGGTCGCCGCGGCCCCAATGACGAGCTTGTCACGTTCAGCACGCGCGTCTTCGTACTCCTGGACGTCGGCGAGCGTGATGTTCCGGGTCCCCGCGCGCTCGAGCACGTCCTCCGCTTGCCCCTCTCGGAACAGCGCCACGCCCGCGAGCACACCCGATGTGGCGGCAAACGCGCCCGCGAGACCGAACAGCGCAAACGAGACGTCGCGCTGGACCGTGGAGTCGAGCGCGAGATCGAGATCGGCTCGTTTGCCGCGCGTCACCTCGATGGTCTGGGCGCGGGTGACGTGCCCGGACAGCTCGGCAGAGACGAAATGCCGTCCGCCGGAGAGGTCGAGCGGCGTGACGAGCGGCGCCACCCCCACGAGCCGCCCGTCGACGCTGATGGCCGCGCCCGAGGTCGTGCTCACCGCGACCCGGCCGGGTAGCTCCTCCAGATCCGCCGCCACGGGGACCAGCTCGTTCGCCACGGCCTCCACGTCCAGCTGGCGCGACGCGAAACCTGGTGCGCCGAGGAGGACCGTGTGTTTCCCCGGCGAGACCTCGAACGTCCTCGACGCCCCAGGCGCCGGCTTGCCGTCGATCGTGACCGTGAGGCCTGGCGTAGCAGACGACACGTAGATGCGTGTCTTCTTTTCGGGCGACACAGCCGCCCCTGGAGCGCCCGCCGCGCCGGGGGCTGTCCCGCCGGCCGGCACGAGCTCGCCCAGGGCCTGGTTGGCGTCCGCGCGACGCTTTCCGGACGGGACCTTGTCGAGGTACGCGCGATAGAGCCGGATCGCCTCGTCCCGGTGCGACGCGGTGCCCGTCTCCACGAAGAGCCGCCGATGTGCCTGCGCCATGGAGAAGAGGAGGCCGTCCTTCGGTGCGAGCGCGTACGCCTGCTCGAACGCCTGCAGCGCGACATCGTATTGACCCGCGTCGTACGCGCGGCCACCCGCATCGAAGAGCGAGCGCGCCTTCTGGAGCGCGTCGCCCGGCTGCGCCAGCGCAGCGGTCGGCAGCGCGAGCGCGACGAGGAGCGCGAAGCCCGCGGTCAGGCGCCCGGCCCTCATGGCTCCCAGGTTCGCTGCGGGTAGACGACGGTGCCCGACTGCGTCGACACCACGAGGTCCGCGACTCCGTCACCGGTCAGCTCGGCGAGCTCCACCGCGAGCACCTCGTCTCCGATCTCGACGGCAGGGACGACCTCGGTGGAGCAGTCGACGACCGCGCCGTCGGCGCTCGGCGTGCAGGCGAAGACGGCCTCTTTCGACGCGACCAGGAGCGTCGTGTCGGGGACGCCGCCGTTGCCGTCCACCGCCGCCGAGAAGGCCTGACCTTCGGGGAGCACGATCGGCGTCTCCGTGAGGGCGCCCGCGCCGTCGCCCCGGAACGCAACGACCGTCGAGGTGCCGTCCGCCAGCCGGTAGATCGAGAGCAGGTCGAGCTTGTCGTCGTCGTCGATGTCGACCCAGCTCGCGCTGAGCTGTGCCGCGAAGATCCCCAAGAACCCGGTCGTCATCGTCGTGCTCGAGGTGACGTCGGCCCGGAGCGTCAGCCCATCCGCGCCGACCGAGTACACGAGGCATCTCGGCGTGATGTGGAGCTCCGCCTCGAAGGTGGAGCCGTTCTCGGGGTCGAGGACCTCGGCGACCGTCGGGGCGCAGACGGCCACCTCCTCGATGCCGTCCCCGTCCGCGTCACCGGCGGCGAGGCGAGCCGAGAACACCGCGAGGAACAGGTCGCTGGGGTCCGCCATCGGGAGCGTCGCGCTCGGTCCGATCTGGTCCAGCTCAGCGCCACCTGCGTTGCGGAGGACCGTCAAGCCCAGCTCCTCCTGCGAGACCGCCGAGAGCACGGCGACGTCGTCCCACGGGTTGGTCCCGAATCGCCCAGCCGTGAGGGAGACCGAGTCACCGTTCGCCCCCTCGCCCGGCAGCGGCAGATACGAGAGGAGGTCGCGGGAGGTCGCCCCTTCGAACAATGCGAGGCGCTCGCTGTCGTCGCAATAGGTCGTGAGCAGGACGTCATCCACCCCGTCGAAGACCTCGGTGAGGAGAGGCCCCGTGGCGGCCAGTCTCACGCCGGGGAGCTCTCCCAGAACGTCGATCTGTCCTGGGAGGCCCGATGGCTCCCCGTAGATGACGAGGAGCTCGTCGGCCTCGGTGCAATCGTCCGAAGCACCCAGGACCGCCACGGTGTCGCGCGCGCCGTCTCCGTCGTAGTCGCCGCGCGTGATCGCCTTCACAGGCGCGTCCGTCGGGATGTGGGTCGCCGCGACGCCGCCACTCTCGTCGAGACGGAAATGATCGACACCGGTCGCCGACGCCGCGACCAGCTGCACGACATCCGGGTCGATGATGGCGGAAGTCCACCCGCCCTTCACCGCGGTGCCCAGGTTCGGAAGCTCGATGAGCCTCGACCGCACGACCTCGCAGGCACCGCTCACGATGTCGCACTCGAGGTTGCCCAGGTCGACCCCGCTCGGGGTGACGAGGATGAAAAACTCGATCAACCCCAGGAAAAACCCGCTCGCCATCGCGATCACCTCGCCGTCATCGTTGGGCCCGACGAGCGGGTAGGACTTGGGCTCGACAGCGAGATCGTTGTCATAGACGACGAGCCGGCGCGCATCGGGACCGCGGGCCGCGTCGTCGACCACGACCGCCACGCGCGGCGTGGTTCCGACGCGCCACGCAAACGGCCCCGACACGATGTCCGCGGCGTAAGGCAGGTCGGGAGGCCCCAGCACCTTCGGCGTGACCTTCCTCAGTGCGTCCTTCGCCTGGGGTTTGACGAACACGACGGCGTCCGCACCCGGGAGGCGAGCGCCGACGACGACGTCGTCGTAGCTCGCGAAGAAGCTCGCGGGCTGGATGTCGATCCGGGCGATGCCGGTGATGTCTTCGACAGAAAAGCCGGGGAGCCGCGCGAGCGGCGTCTCGTCAGGGTCGAGCAGCTGGAGCACCACCGTCGATGGGCCGTCGTCCACCAGCGTGGCCACGAGATCGGTGAACAAGACGCCGATGACGTTGCCGTATTCGTCGTACCTCGCGAGGGCGGGGACCGGCTGGACCCTCGCCCCCACCGGCAACGACACGGACGCGTAAGCCTTGGGCTGGAAGCCCTGCGCCGACCCGAGGTAGACCCCCAGGCCCTTGGGGTTCGGCACCAGGAGATCCCTCGCGGCGCTCAGCCCGGCTGGGCCCCCGACCTCCGCGAGCGCGGGCGGGAAGGTCGTCGCCGTCGTCGAGACGAGCAGGGTGTCCCGCACGACGGCGCCGGGAGACAGCAGGAGGACACGCGCCTCTGCCGCGAGCGGATTCATGACAAATATGTCATCTGCGTTGTCGCCGTCGAAGTCCGCGACCCGGAGCATCTCCCCCGACGGTCCCAAGCGCGCGATCTCGGCGTCGAAGCTCCCCAGCGGGCGCCGGCAGACCCCGTCGCGACCCGCACCGAGCCCGACGGGGCAGTCGTGTGTGTCGTCGTGTACGAACACACAGGCCGACTCGGAGCCCGCCTCGCCGCAGGAGGTCGGCAGCCCGCGGCTGCCCGTCCCGACCGCGAAGGTGTCACAGGCCTCCCCGTTCTCGGGCTCGACGATCGAGTTGCCGCAGACCGAACGCTCGATGTCAGGCAGCTCGGCACACGAGGAGACGAGCGCCGTGAGCACGGAGAGCACCGGGAACGCGCGCGTGAGCGCCACGATCCGTCACGCTAGCCGAATCGAGGGGGCCGTGCGAAGCCCTCAGCTCTTCTTGGGCGCCCGCTTCTTCTTGGTGGGCGACCGGGCGACCTTGCCCTGCCCGGTCGTCCTCGGCTCCGCCTTCTTCGCCTTGGACTCACGGGTCCCGTATTCGATGCAGTCGTCGCTCGATCGAGGACAGGCGACCCGGACGTGGAAGTGGTTGTCGTGGGGTAGCCCGCGGGACGGCTGGATCATCAGCCCTGCGGCGCGGTTGAGGATCTCCGGCGACGCCCCGGCCCTGCGCCCTTGGGCCAAGAGGCGCAGCTTGATGTGCTGCGCGACGAGGATCAGCTGCACGTTCGACTCGCTATCCGAGAGCCACGACTCCACCAGCGCCCAGTTCCTCGCGTCGTCGAAGGTGACCGCAGGAAAGCCCACGGCCTTGCCCTCCTCGTCCACCGGGAGGAACCGCTGGCTCACCCAGGCCTTCTTGCCGCGCTTGTAGAAGAAGCCGACGTCGGCGTCGCGGCCGCTCTCGTGCGAACGGTGCCCATCGACGTCGCCGCCGCCCTTGCGGGAGAGGTCTCCGACGACGAGGACCGATCCGGGGAACTTCTTCGCGACACGCGAAGCGCCGCGCTCGAGCATGCCGACGAGGGAGGGCACGCCCCAGCGGTGGCTCCGCACAGCCTTCAGCGTCTTCGAGCTCTCCAGACGGCGTCCGCCCTCCAGCCGGCCTTCATTGGGAGAGCCGACGCTCTCCGTCTTCGGAGCGGCCGGCGTCTTCGATCGCCCCGCGCCGTTCGCCGCGGCGCCATCGAGAGCCCACAGACTGACGATCAGCCCGGCGCCGACAAGGGTCGCTGAAGGGAGGCAGCGCATGCCCTTTCAATAAGCGCGCTGCCTCCGTCGGGCCAAATACGAGACTCCCCCCTCCGCGAGAGCGGAGAGGGGAGTCGGGAGGAATCCACGGCAAGACCGCCGTGGCTCGGCTCGAGCGCCTCAGGCTCGGCTCTGGGTCAGGGCGGCGGGGACTTCACGCCCTTGTCGGCCGCTCGCTTGCAGCCGAGCTCCACGTCGGTCGGTTGACCGTCCTTGCGGACGATCTTGAACTCGACGCGGCGGTTCTTCTCCCAGGCCTCGGGCGTGCTCGCGTCTTCCAGCGGGCAGTACTCGCCGAAGCCCTGCGAGCGGAGACGGCTCGCCGCGATCTTCCGCTTCAGGAGCGCGTCCATGACTGCCTTGGCGCGGTCCTTGGTGAGGCGGAGGTTGTAGTTGTCGTCGGCGCGCTCGTCCGCGTGACCTTGGACCTCGAGCAGGGTGAACTCGGGGTGCTCGGCGAGGGTCTGCGCGACGGCGTCGAGGATCGGCTCCGAGGCGGGGAGGATCTTCGCGCTGCCCGTCGCAAACTGCACCTTCTCGAGGATGATGATCTCGTTCTCCTTGATGATGATCGGGCCCTTCTTGTCCGGCTCCGGGCAGCCGTCCTCGTCCTGATCGCCATCTTTGTCTTCCGGATCGTTCGGGCAGTCGTCCTTCACGTCCGGGATGCCGTCCTTGTCGTTGTCCGGATCCGGGCAACCGTCGCGATCCTCGAAGCCGTCCTTGTCCTCCGGATCGTCGGGGCACTTGTCGCGCGAGTCGAGGATGCCGTCGCCGTCGCGGTCGCCGTCACGGCTCTCGGGGCAGCCGTCCGAGTCCTCGTCGCCGTCCTTGTCCTCGGGGTTGTTCGGGCACTCGTCGTCGACGTCGAGGATGCCATCCTTGTCGTTGTCCGGATCGGGGCAGCCGAGCTGACCCTTCGGCGAGTCGCCGTAGCTGTCCTCGAACCCGTCTTTGTCCTCCGGGTTGTCCGGGCAATCGTCCTCGTCGTCCTTGAAGCCGTCGCCGTCGCGATCGCCGATGGAGGGCTCGAACACGAAGCCGACGGTCCCGCGGGCGCGCGCCGTCTGGAAGCCGGGGCCGTAGCCGGGTCCGCCGCCGAGGTAGAGGAAGGACTTCTGGTCGATGAAGATCTTGAGGCCGGCGATCGACTCGGCGCTGATCCGCTGGGCGGTGTCGTTGTCGCCGGTGACCAGGAACGACTGGTAGTTGTCGACGACGATGTCGAGAGGCTCCGCGACGCGGAAGCTCAGCGCGACGCTCGAGGTGACGAGCTGCCCGTATTCGAACACGCCGGAGTCGAGGACGGGGTCGCCGTCCGCGTCGTTGCCGAAGCGCGCATTTTCCCCGCCGAAGCTCGCGCGGAAGCCGCCGTTCACGCCTGCGCGGAACCAGCCGCCCCGACCGGCGCGGCCCTCGAACGCGACCTGCGGCCAGATGAAGCCGCCGGGCTCGGCGATGAGGTTCTCCGAGCCAGCGACGCCGACGCCACCCTGGACCATCGCCGCGAGGCCGACGCTCGGGCCGTCGTCCGGGCGAACGATGCGGAATTTCGTGTGGAGCGCGATCCACTCGAGCCCCTGCGCGAAGTCCTGCTTGAGGTCGTAGAGGTTGCCCGCGTCCGGGCCGATGTCGAGGAGCTGCCCGTGGCCGGCGAGGACGACCGGGGCCGAGATGCCGACGATGAACAGGTTCGCCAGGCCGAGGTCGAACTGCAGCGTGCCCTGGAAGGAGTGGTCGAGCAGGTAGCTGCCCTCGCCGTGTTTGCCCTCCGTGACCGGCATGATCCCGTAGCCGTAGTCGAGGAACAGGCCGAGGCTGAAGTCGAGGTGGCCGACGATGTCGGCGCCGTTCGTGTGGAAGAAGCCCTTCGAGTCGACCGGCGCTCGGAACAGGTGCGTGTCGGCCCCGCCGCGCTCGTTCGTGAGCGAGTCGGCGGTTTGGGCCGAGGCTACCCGCGGCAAGGCGAGCGCAGCGCAGGCACAGAGCCCGGACGCGGCGAGCACCGAAAAGCTTCGACGACCAAGATGCATGCGTAAACCTTCTGCGGGGGGTCGCTTGCGGAGTGTCGTACTGCGGCGCCGCGAGGCTACCATGGCTCTGTATGCACAAGCGATTCTTGGCGATCGGCGCCCTCCTGGCGGCGGGGTGCATCGACACGGACACGGCCGTTTTCGTCGATGCCTCGGTGGAGGCCCCCTCCCTCACGGTGGGCGGCGGCGGCCTCGGGGTGACCCTCCAGGGCAGCTTCATCCTCGATCTCCACCTCGGCGCACGGGCGAGCGGAACCAGTCAGGTGACCTACTCGTCGTTCTCGCTCAAGGCCGCGGACGACACGGTCCTCGTGGAGAGCCTGCCGGTCACGCCCGACAAGGCTTCGCCGGTCTCGGTGGAGCCCGGGTCGGACGTGGCGGTCTCGTTCACGATCGACACCGGGTCCTCGACCCTGCCCGTCGACCTGAAGGATCGAATCTGCGCGGGGCAGGTGAAGGTCTCGGGGGTCGTCGAGGACTCGCTCGAGAGCGAGTCTTCGCCCGTCGAGTCCGCGGCGTTCGCGCCTAGCGGGTGCTGACAGCCTTGCTCGAGAGCTCTCGGGCCTTGTCGACCTCGTCGAGGATGTCGCCGACGCTCGGCCTGTCGACGACCGACTCGCCGACCTGCTTGAAGCGGATGCGCTTGTCCTTCGAGATCACGAAGACCGACGGCACCGCGATCTCTTCGCCGTCCATCGCGACACCGTAAGCGAGGGCGGTCTTCAGGCCCGGGTCGGCGAGGAGCGGAAAGCGGATGGCCAGCTTGCCCGCGAGGGTCAGCGAGTCCTCCTTCGAGTCGACGCTGATGGCCACGATCGTGGCGCCGTGCCGCTCGAGCTCGGCTTGGGAATCGGCCAGCTCACCGAGCTGGGCTCTGCAGAACGTTCACCAATGTCCCCGGTAGAAGACGAGGACCGCGGGACCGCGGGCGACGAGCGAGTCGAGGCTGACGGCCTGGCCGTCGTGGCTCGAGAGCGTGAAGTCGGGGGCGACTTGCCCCGCGGGGACATTCGCGCCCCGCGTGGCGAGGCAGCCTCCTGCCGCAGCAGCCGCTGTCACGAGGAGCGCGGTAAGCACACGGCGGCGAAGCACCGCAAAGTGATAGTGCTCCACCTCGATCCTGTCGAGGCTGCTTTTGACCAGGCCCATTCGCGGAGGTAACTTTCCAACGTGAGCATCGAGCCAGCCGCACCGCGCCCCTCCCGCCTGCGCAAGCTCGGCCGAGACGTCATCAGCCTCGTCGTGTTCGTCAGCGTCGCCCTCTCCGCGCGGGCCTCCCTCGCCGATCACTACGTCGTCCCGACCGGCTCGATGATCCCCACGGTCCACGAGGGAGACCGCGTGTTCGTGAGCAAGGCGGCGTACGGGCTGCGCCTGCCGCTCTCGAGCACCTGGCTCCTCCGCTGGCACGGCCCGGCTCGCGGCGACGTCGTCGTGCTCGAGTCCCCGACCGACGGCACCGTGCTCCTGAAGCGGATCGTCGCCCGTGAAGGAGACGAGATCTCCGTCCAGGACGGCCGCTTGATCCTGAACGGCACCCAGGTCGCGTGCACCGATCACGACGAGACGCTCGACGGCAAGACACACCCGCTCTCGCTCGACAACGGCGGCGGGCCGGACTTCGGGCCCGCGAAGGTGCCTGCCGGCAAGGTCCTCGTCATGGGGGACAACCGCGGAAACAGCCGCGACGGTCGCATGTTCGGCTTCGTCGACGTCTCGTCGATCCTCGGACGCGCGCTGGCCGTGTACTCACGCGACGGATCGCTCGTCTGGAACGAGCTCTGACCGGTGGAGAGGTCCGGAGCCGTTGATTGTGCTCGACGAGGCTGCAGTCTGCCCTTTCACCCCCCCGGCCCCCCTCGCTGCGTGAGGGGGGTGACCTGAGCGGAGCGCAGCGCGCGTTTGTCGGGCCGATAACCCTCGGTGAGCGGGATCTCCGGGACGAAGCGCACAGAAGCCGGCCGTGCGTGCTCCGGGAGCAAAACGAGCGCGCCGTCGAGCCGCTGCGGTGAGATGGGCTCTCTCGCCTGGTAGGCGGCGTGGACCTCGCCGCCGTCGCCCCACGCCGCCGCGAGCTCCACCTCCGGCAGCGAGTAGATCGCGTCCTCCACCGCGCGGGTCGAGACCGGGCCGCCGCGCGTCGTCACGAAGCCCGAGAGGGCGTCCACGAACCACGTATCGCCCTGCGCGTCGCGACGGACGACGTCGTTCGTGACGAAGTAGCGGTCTCCCTCGGCGAAGGCGCCCTCGATGATGATCCCCGCCGGGACGTCGTCGTCCGGCCCGAGCCGCGCCGCGAGCAGGCCCGGCTCGTTCACGGGGGCGCGGACGAGGCGACCGTGCTGAGCGCGCGAGAGCTCGCCGGTCGCGAGGTCGCAGAGCACCACGAGCGTCTCGGCGCTGCCCGGCAGCTCCCGCCCGAGCGCGCCGAGCTTCTCACCCGAGGGGTTCGCGATGATCACCTTGTGTGACGTCGAAGCGTAGAACTCCATGACGCCGACCCCGAAGCGCTCGTCGAGCTTCTCCCAGAGGTCCTCGCGCATGCCGCTTCCCGCGACGAGGCGGAGCGGGTGGGTGTGGTCGCCGCGCGTCGGCTTCTTGTGGAGGAGCGGCCGGAGCATCTCGCCTGCATAGAACGCGACCGTCGCGCCGTAGCGCCGCACCTCCGGCCAGAAAGAGTCGGTCGAGAAACCGTCGGCCAAAGCGAGGCGAGCCCCGCCGCCGAGCGCGGCGCCGACGCCGACGAGGAGCCCCGCCGGGTGGTGGAGGGGGATGCAGCAGTAGACAGTATCGTCATTCTTGAGCGTGCAGACGGCGGCCGCGCCGAGCGCCGAGAGCGCCCAGCGATGGTTCGTCACCGGCGCCGCGCGCAGATCGCCCGACTCCGAAGGCCGGAGCAGGACAAGGGCGAGATCCCGCGCGAGCCCGCCGTCGAGCACGACCTCCGGGCCGAGCACGACCGTCGCCGGATCGATCGCTTCCATGTCGACGAGCCCGTCGCCGAGCGAGCGCGGAGAGCCGCCGCCGCCGAGGACGAGCACGGCCGTCTCCGTGAGACCGCGGCAGGACGGCGCCCGCTGCGGGTCGGCGACGATTCGACCGACCCCCGCCGCGGCGAACGCGGTCGCGAGGCGCTCTCGCGAGGCGTCCGGCGGGGCCACGACCGGGACGGCGCCCAGCCGGACGAGCGCGGTGGTCACCGTGAGGAAGCTCGGGCGCGACCCCATGACCAGGCCGACCTTGTCGCGCGGCCTCACGCCCGCGGCGTAGAGCCCTCGCACGACGTTCGTGACGCGCGTGTCAGCGTCGCGGTAGGTGAACGCGCGGCCCTGGTAGAGGAAAAACGTGGCCTCAGGCTCCTCCTTCGCGCGGGACGCGAGCCACGCGCTCGCGCTCGTGCGTGAGTGGGGCTGGAGCTTTGCCAGGCGACGCAGGCGAGGCTCCTGGTAGCGAATCGCGGCGAGCGCGTCGGTCGCGCTGGCGGTCATGTCGCCCATGCGGCGCAGGGCCGCGCGGGCTGTGTCCGCCACCGCGTCGACGAAGAGATCGACGTCGACGTCGACGTCGAAGCCCGCGCCTTCCGGCTCGTCGTCCACCACCCGGCGGGGCGCCGGGCGAACGAGCAGCGACGGCAGGGGCGAGCCGTCTTCGAGATGGTGCACCCAGCCCGCGACGGTCGGCCAGGTGGTCGTGCGCGCCTGGGTGCCGACGACGATCCCGAAGTGGCCGGCCTTGACCTCGGCGAGGTGGACCTCCGCCTCCGGGGCGGCGCGCGTGATTGCGCGGACAGCGGCCGGTCGCGCCATGTCGTCGTGTCTCCCGACGAACGCGAGGATCGGACAGGTGATGTCGGCCAGCGTGACCGTGCGGCCGCCGAGGACGAAGCCCCCGGAGAGCATCCGGTTGTGCAGGATGAACTGCTCCACGAACGCGCGGAACGCCGGCCCAGGCCAGGCGACGAACCCCTCTCCGCCGAGGAAACGCCGGCGCGCCTCGCGGCGCTCGAGCGCGCCCCGGTCGTGGAGCTTTCGGACGAAGTCGACGCGCTGCTCGACCTCCTTGCGGGCGCTGACCACCTTGAAGGCCGTGCTCGTCAGCGCGCCCGGGAGCCCCTCGATCTTCTCGAGACCCAGGCTGACGACCGGCTCGACCGCGCGAAAGAACGCGGCCGTGGCGTCGCTGTGCAGGGCGGGCACGTTGCGGTGGATGTCGACCGGGCTGCCGAAGGTGACGACGGACGCGACGCCCTTCGAGCGCAGGTAGGCCGCTGCCTGGTAAGCGAACATGCCCCCTTGCGAGTAGCCGGCCAGGTGCACCGGCCTCCCTTCCGCCTCCGCGATGAGCTCGATGGAGCGGACGACCGCCAGCACGTGGTCGTCGAGCGTCCGCGACATACCGCCGCTCTCGCGCTCGGGCGCGCCGAAGTCGACGACGTACGGCGTCAACCCGGCCCGGCCCAGGATGACGACGGCGCTCAGATCCTCCTCGATATCGTAGACCTCGCTCGTGACCATGAGCGGCGGGATCAAGAGGATCGCGGGGGCGCCCTCGTCCGGGCAGGTCTCGTAGCGGCGGAGCTTGTGGTGCTCGCCTTGATCCACGATGCGGTAGGGCGCGCCATAAGGCTGCCCGAGGCGCCCGACTCGAACGAGCTCGAGGACGTTTCGGGACGAGTTGGCGGTTCGGCGTATGAACCGGGAGAAGGCGCCCATGCGGGTGCCTACACTACCATCACGGCTCGCCAGGAACGCGCCGCTCGCAGTCCCGAACCGCGTTCCGCTCCACCGCAAGCTCGGCGCCGTTCACGAGCCGGATCCTCTTTGGCGTCCGGAGCTCGGGCGGCTCGCCGAAGTCGCTGAACCGCTGGTGGCGAACCACGACGCGGAGCAGCCCCGGCGCGAGCTCACCGTCCACCGAGAAGACACTGCGGGCTGGCACCCGACCGATCTCGAGGAGGCCACCGTCGACCCGCGCGACGAGCGGCACGTCGTGCGCGCAACGATAGCCGTACCATTCGGTCTTGATCGGCGCGAAGCCCCGTCCGCCACCGCTCGCGCCCCAGCCTGATCCCGTCGACGCGGGCACGACGTCGACCTCTCGAACCCAGCCGAAGACGTCGCCGCCCTCGCTCCACATCGTGATGAACCGCGCGCCCTTCTGGCTTTGATAGCCCGATACGAGCGTCTCGGCCCCCGGCTCGACCGTCGCGAGGCGCGGGCCCCCGGGCGAAGCCAGCAGCTCCGTCCGCGCGACGATCCGGACGTACTCGCCTTTGCCCTTCGCGCCGAGCCGCTTGTCGATTTCAGCCGGCTCTTCCCACGTGTCTTGGCTCCACGCGACCTCATCGCAACCCAGCTCGGCCGAGAGCGCAGCATCGGTGCGGACCTCCGGCCCCGGATCACCCGAGACGACGAGCTTACCCTGCGTGGCGCCGAGGACGCCGACCTGGCGCGGGCGAAAGAACCCGGCGAGCAAGAGGTCCGCTCGCGGGTAGAGGATCGCCCGCCGCAGATCGAAGAAGCCGCGAAGATCGAGCCCGCGGTATCGAATCTCGACGAAGCCCTTCGGAGCGTCGCCGACACCGATGGAGACGGTCATCTCGGTCGGTTGAACCCCGTCGAACGCGAGGAAGCACCGCCCGAGCCTCGCGTCGCACAGCGTCGGATCCTCCTCATCGAAGCCATAGATCGTGCGCGTCGACGCGGAGCACGCGACCGCGTCCAAGCGCAGAACCTCCGGCTCTGCGCGGTGCGCTGGCTCAGGCTGAGCCGGCGGCGTCGCCGAGCGCGCCTCGACGGCCACGCTCGGGGGCTCGACCGGCCCCGCGGGTGCCCCGCAAGCCGCAGCGATCACCACGACGATCCAGCTCGCCCGCATTCACGAACTATACGCCGCACGGGCCTGCGGATTGGGCGCTACCCGTCCTTCAACCGCGGCTGAGCGTGAGCAGCGTGATCTCGGGAGGCGCCCCGACGCGCATGGGCGGGCCCCAGTAGCCGGTCCCGCAGCTCGTGTAGATTTGCGTGTCCTTCAGCCGGTCGAGGCCGGCGACGAAGGTCTGATCGAGCCGCACCATGTAGCCCCAGGGCCAGATCTGCCCGCCGTGGGTGTGGCCAGACAGCTGGAGGCCCACGCCGTGCTCGGCCGCTTCGAAGGCGTGCTTCGGCTGGTGCGCGAGGAGCACGATCTCGCGATCGGCATCCCGACCGGCGAGGGCGCGCACGAGGTCGGGGCCGTGGTCTCCCCCGAAGCCCTTCGCGCGGTAGTCGTCGATGCCCGCCAGATCGAAGCTCGCGTCGCCGTCGCCGATGCTGACGCGCTCGTTGCGAAGCACGCGGATGCCCAGCCTTGTCAGCTCGGCGATCCACTCGTCGACCCCCGAGTAATACTCGTGGTTGCCGGTCACGAAATAGACGCCGTGTTTCGCCTTCAGATCGGCGAGCGGGGCGACGTGGTCGCGCAGCTCCGCGACCGAGCCATCCACCAGATCACCCGTGATGGCGATCACGTCGGGGGACAGCTCGTTCACGCGCGCGACGACGTCTCGGAGCCACGCACCGTCGATGAGCGGTCCGATGTGGACGTCCGTCAGCTGCACGATCTTGAGGCCGTCGAGGGCGCTCGGGAATCGGCTGAGCGAGACCGAGAGCTCCTTCACGATCGGGCTGCGCGCCCGCGCGGCGCCGTATCCGCCCAGACCGACGGCCGCCACGCCGATCGCGCCGGACATGGCTCGCGCCATGAACGCCCGCCGCTCCGGATCGTCCGGCACGACGCGCGTGAGCTCGAGCAGGGCCGCGCCTCCGCGAAACACCTCCGAGCCGAGCGTCAGGAAAAAGAGGAGGACCACCAGCCCCATCCAGCTGAAGGTGACGGTGGCCAGCACCGTGCTCAGCGGTCGCGAGAGGACCCGGGACAGGATCATGCCGGCGGGCATCAGGATGGCCCCGGCGCCGAACACGACAGCCCCGATCCGCTGCCACGCTTCGAGACCGGGGGCGCGCGCGAGCCGGGCGTACAGGTAATAGTGAACGCCGCCGACAACCAGCGTCATCACCGCGAAAAACAGCGCGAACGCGCCCCAGCTTCGCATCGTCGGGTGCCGCCAACCTAGCTGCGCTCCCTGCGTTGTCGAGCAGCCTTTGCGTTTCTTCACGCACCCGCGGCGCTATAAAGGCACGAGGCGCAGCTTCATGCGGGACCCGTTCGCGACCTTCTCCCCTTCCGTGTTCGGCTTCGGGTCCGTCCCCGGAACGCCGGAGGAGGCCCGGGCCCACCTCCAGAAGCGCCTGCGAGTATTCCTCGGGCTCATCGGGCTGCTCTGGCTGCTCCTCCTGATCGGGCAGGTCGTCGTGGCCATGTCCACCGGCTACGGAGTCGACCGTTTCCTGAACGCGACCGCGCTCTGGACCTGGGTGGGAGCCGTCGTGTTCCTTGTCGGGCTCTGGGCTCTCCTGCGTTCACCGCGCTCGCTTCGCGTGCTCGACATGGTCGAGGTGACCTGCATCAAGGCGCAGGCCGTGATCCTCGCGCTCCTCCTCTACCTCGGGGACGCACAGCTCCGCCCGGAGCTCGCGGTCATGCTCGGCAGCACCTACATCCTGTCCCTCCGCGCGGCGCTCGTCCCGTCCACGCCGCTTCGGACCGCCTTGCTCGGCGTCGTCCTTTGCTGGCTGCAGCCGATCGCGGCCTACCTGCTCCACACGCGAGAGCAGGTCGAAGGTCTGCCGAGCGCCATCTCGATCGCCGCCTTCCTCGTGCTCTGGATCTTCCTCGCGGTGATCTCTTCGACGTTCATCAGCCGCGTCATCTACGGCCTCGAGCGGCGTGTCCGCGAGGCGTCGAGCCTGGGCCAATACACGCTCGAAGCGCCCATCGGCGAGGGCGGCATGGGCAGCGTCTTCCTCGCGCGGCACTCCCTGCTCAGGCGCCCCACCGCGGTCAAGCTCCTGCCCCCCGAGCGGGCCGGCCAGGACGCGATCAAGCGCTTCGAGCGGGAGGTCCAGCTCACGAGCCAGCTGACCCACCCGAACGTCGTGGCCATCTACGACTACGGCCGCACGCCCGACGGCGTCTTCTATTACGCCATGGAGTACCTCGAGGGCGTCGACCTGCAGGAGCTGGTGGACGCGTCAGGGCCGCTGCCCGCCGCGCGAGTCAAGCACATCCTCCGGCAGATCGCCGATGCGCTCGCGGACGCGCACGCCGTCGGCCTCATCCACCGCGACGTGAAGCCCGCGAACATCCTCCTCCTCTCGCGCGGTCGGCAGCACGACTTCGTGAAGGTGCTCGACTTCGGCCTCGTGAAGGAGACGCGCCCGGCGGAGAAGGGCGCCGTCTCGCTGAGCAGCGTCACGGCTCTCCTGGGGACGCCGCTCTACGTGTCGCCGGAGTCGATCTCCGATCCGACGAAGATCGACGCGCGCTCGGATCTCTACTCGCTCGGGTGCGTCGGCTATTTTCTGCTGACGGGCGCACCGTTCGTGAAGGGTCGCTCGCTGGTCGAGGTCTGCGCCGCGCACCTCTACGAGAAGCCGGAGCCGCCGTCGAAGCGCGCACACAACGTCCCGCCTGCGCTCGAGGCGCTCATCCTCCAGCTGCTCGAGAAAGATCCGAAGAGACGCCCCGTCGACGCATCGGCGGTCGTGGACGCGCTCGACGCCATGACGGACATCCCGGCGTGGACCGCCTCCGACGCGGAGGCCGCGTGGGTCGCGCTCGCCGAAGGCGAGAACCCGCCCCCCTCGATGCGGTCGCCCAAGCCGAAGCCCAAGAGCTCTGCCGGCGAGAAGAGGCCGCCCGCGCTCGCTCCCGCCGACGACACGCCGATCCCGAAGTCGCTCCCGGTCGACCTCGGCGGTCGCTGATCAGATCTCGCGCGCCGCCTCGACTATCTGCCGGCGCATCCATGTGTGGCCCGCGTCCGCGTCCATCCTCTCGTGCCAGGCCAGGCTCATCTCGAAGCCGGGGAGCACGAGGGGCGGAGGGAGCACGCGGAGGGGCAGATGCTCGGCGAAGCTCTTCGCGATCCGTGCGCCCAGGGTCACCACGAGGTCGGACCGCGCGACGACGTGGGGCGCGACGAGGAAGTTCGGGAGCAGGAGCGCCACGCGCCGCTCGCGCCCGAGCGCGCGCAGGGCGTCGTCCACCGCGCCGCCTCGCGTCCCCCGCGGCGCGACGAACGCGTGCGGGAGCTCGGCGAACGTGTCGAGCGTGAGGCGCTTCTTCACGCGCGGGTGGTCGCGCCGCACGAGGCACGCGAACTCGTCCGAGAAGAGCGGCTCGACGTGGACGCCCGGCCGTCGCGTGGGACCGATGACCGTGATGGCGAGATCGATCTCGCCGCTCGAGAGCCACTCGGCCACGTTTCGGTGGCCGATCTCGGAGCGGATACGCAGATCGATCCCCGGGGCCGAGCGCGCCAGCCGGGCGAGCAGCGCGGGCATGAGCACGAACAGGATGTAGTCGCTCGTGCCGATGGTGAAGGTGCGGCGGCTCGAGCCGGGATCGAACGGGCGGGGGCCGTCGAGGGCGCGCTCGAGCTCACCGAGCGCGGCGTCGAGCGGCTCGCGCAGCGCCTCGGCTCGCGGCGTGAGGGCGAGCTCTCGCCCCGATCGCACGAAGAGCGGGTCCCCGAGCACGTCGCGCAGCCGGGAGAGCGCGTGGCTCGTGGCCGGCTGGCTCAAGCCGACGAGGCGCGCGGCCCGCGTCACGCTCCGCTCCGCCAGCAAGGCGCGCAGCACCACGAGGAGGTTGAGGTCGAGCGCGGCAAGATTCATCTTGTGAATGAATTCTATGACGACAATGCATTGGCTGCATCCGCTTCCGCGACACATGCTCTCGCCATCTCGAAACGAACAAGGAGCTCGAACATGTACGTCGTCGCCGGAGTCACGGGAAACACGGGCAAGGTCGTCGCCAACTCGCTTCTCGATCGCAAGAAGGACGTTCGTGTCATCGTCCGCGACGCGGCCAAGGGCGCGCCGTTCGCCGCGCGCGGCGCGGCCGTGGCCGTCGCCGATCTGACCGACGAGAAGGCGCTCGCCGCAGCCTTCACCGGCGCCCAGGGGGCCTACGTGCTCCTCCCGCCCAACCCCGTAGCGAAGGACTTCCGCGCCCAGCAGGACGCGACGAGCGCCGCCATCACCGCGGCCCTCGCCGCCGCCAAGGTGCCACACGTCGTCTTGCTCTCGTCCATCGGCGCGCACCTCCCGAGCGGTACCGGCCCCATCGCCGGCCTGCACGTCGCGGAGGAGCGAATCCGTGCGATCGCCTCGACCAAGGCGACCTTCCTCCGTGCGGGTTACTTCGCCGAGAACCTCGCGGGCTCCTTCGGCGCGCTCGAGCAGGGCATCTTGCCGAGCTTCGTCCCTGCGAGCCTGCCAATCGACATGATCGCCACGAGGGACATCGGCGACGTCGCGGCAGGCTTGCTCCTCGAGGGGCCACGCGAGGGCGTCGTGAACCTCGGCGGCCCCGCCGCGACGATGAACGACGTCGCCGCGGTCCTGACGCGTGTTCTGGGTAAGACAATCACCGTCGCCGAGGCCCCGCTCGACGCGGTCGTACCGACGCTCACGGGCTTCGGCCTGTCCGAAAACGTCGCCGGGCTCTACCGCGAGATGCTCGAGGCGTTCGGTAGCGATCGCATCGCCTGGGAGCCGGGCCAGCCGAAGCTCTCGGGCAAGACGCCGCTCGAGACGACCATTCGCGCGCTCCTCGGCAAGTAGCGCGACGGACCTGCGCGGGGAGGGAACACGGGCGGCTCGCCGGCGTAGGATGCGCGCGTATGCGACGAGCCGCCTGCCTCCTCCTCCTGTCCACGTTTGTTCTCGGCGCCGGGTGCAAGGGCGCCCCGAAAAAAGACGACGACGTCAAAGACGAGAAGAACGAAAAGAGCGACAAGGCCGACAAGAAAGGCGCGGGGAGCGCGGGCGCTGCGGCCTCGGCGGACGCGCCCAAGGCGGTCGCGCCGAACCCGAACGACGCGTTCTTCACCATCCAGGAGAACAAGGACAGCGGCGTCTACCGGATCCGTGCGGGCGCGGTGACCAAGCTCGAGGCCGGCGGCTGCTCGTACATCGAAGATCTCGCGGTCGACCACGACGGTCGGGCCTGGCTCCGCTGCCTGGGCAAGGTGTTCCGCTCGGAGGGCGACAAGCTCGTCGAGCACGGTCAGCTCTCCAGCGTCATGCAGCTCGCCATCGGTCGCGACGGCAGCGTGTGGGCGGGCACGAGCTCCCCAGCCGCGGTCCACAGGCTCGTGAAAGACGCGTGGGTCGAGGTCAAGGCGCCTGACGGGCTCGACCTCACGTGGGACCTCGTGGTGGACGACAAGGGCAAGCCCTGGATCTCGACCAAGGGCGCCGTCTGGGTGCGCGAGGGAGAGACGTGGCAGCCCGCGCCGCTCGGCAACGACAAGCCCGAGGACAGCTACCCGTCCAAGGTGGTCCCGACGGATGACGGAACTGTCTGGGTCCTCACCGACAAGATGGCGTTCATCGGCATCGAGAACGGCAAGCCCGGGACGCGCACCTTCCCGAACTTCCAGGAACCAGTCGCGAGGCCGGGCGGCGGCGTGCTCGTCGAGAACAACACCGGCTACGCCGCGACAATCACCGTCTACGACGGCAAGGGCAAGCAGGAAAAGACCATCACGCCGACGAGCGACAAGGTGTTCTTCCAGTCGAGCGGAGACTCGTCCAAGCGCCTCACGGCGGACAAGAAGGGCCGCGTCTGGATCGGTACCGGCTACGGGCTCATCGTGGTCGAGGCGGACGGCACGACCATGCAGCAGCTCGAGCCGGGGCGCGTGCCCGGGCTCACGGGCGCGAACGTCCAGCGGGTCGCCGTCGCCGGGGACGGGCCCGAGCTGCCCAAGCTCGGCGACAAGGTCCGCGGCGGCGTGAAGGGCAAGGTCAACGTCGACAAGCCGACCCAGGTCGAGCTCTGCGCCGGCTTCATCGGCGGTTTCGATGGGAAGTTCTACGGTCCCACGCCCTGCTCGGGCCAGGCCGTCCTGCGCTCGATGAAGACCGACAAGGACGGCAACTTCGAGCTGAAGGACGTGCCGCCCTACAACATGTCGCTGCTCATCCAGACAGACGCCACCTCCTGGGTGCGGCGCGACCCGAAGTGCTGCACTGACCTGAAGACCGGCCAGGTGAAAGACATCGGCTCCTTCGACCCGTGAGCTACCATCCCGATCGATGAGCTCCTCCGACGGCCGCGACCCTGCGACGCCCGGCCCCACCGCCGCTCCAGCCGAAGAGGCCGCGCCCGACGCGACCGTCTCCACGCTCGAGACGTTCCTGCCGCAGAGCTCGCCGACGCAGCGCGCGGCCGCCCCGCCGCCTGCGCCGACGCCGGCGCTCGGCGGCCTGCGCACGGCTCGCCTCATGATGGTGGCGCGGAACGAAGCCGAGATCCTCTTCGCCGGTGATCACGCACCGCGGCGCGCGCGCCTCGACGCCGACGTCGATCACGAGGTGGTGCAGGAGGCGTTCGAGACCGGGGACCGGGTGCTCGTCGAGCCCGATGAAGCCGGCGAGCCGGTGATCGTCGGGGTGGTCCGGGCGCGCAAGCCGGACACGCTCAAGATCTCGGCGCGCAAGGTGGAGATCGAAGGGGACGAGGAGGTCCTCTTCCGCAGCGGGCGGGGCGCGATGCGCATCCGGGAGGACGGCGACGTGGAGCTCGTCGGCAGCCGCATCAGCGCGGCGTCGCGAGGTCTCTTCCGCCTCGTCGGACGGATGCTCCGCCTCAACTGAGCGCGCGCCCCGCGCCCCGTCGCAGACTTCGGAGCGGGTCAGTTCGAACTCGACACGAGCCTGAACTCGTGTCATTCGCCCCGTTCCCCTGCGCTCGGACAGGGGCGACGTATGATCCAGAAGCCTGCTGCAAAGAAGAAGCCCGCAGCCGAAGAGAGCGAGAGCGGCACCTCGTCCATCGTGGCCGACGAGGAGACGATCCTCCGCCGGGTGAACGACTACCTGACGACCTATCGGCCGTCGAAGCCGCCCCCCATCGCGGACTACGAAGCGGACATGATCTCGCTGCGCGACCAGATCGCGGTCGCCCGGCTGGAGGACGTGCCCGCGCTCGTCCAGCAGATGGAGCGCGTGGCCGGCATCGCCGCGCGCCGCGCGGAGAACGTGACCGAGGCCGTCGATCCGAAGAGCCCCTACTTCGGGCACGTCCGCCTCAAGGAGGAGGGCAAGCCCGTCCGGGACGTGCTCATCGGCAAGACCACCCTGGTGGACGCGAAGGCCGGCGTCCGCATCGTGGACTGGCGCCACGCCCCCGTGAGCCAGATCTATTACAAATACGAGGAGGGCGCCGAATACGAGGAGACGCTCGGCGAGCGCGACGTCGTGGGTGAGGTGCTGGTTCGCCGCACCGTCACCATCCAGAACGCGGAGCTTCGCCGCGTCACTGCGCCGCAGGGCATCTTCGTGCGCAGCGCCACCGGCGGCTGGCGCGCGCTCTCGTCGCAGTCGACGGAGCTCGCCGGCGGCCAGGGCAAGGCCGTGCGCCCGTCGGACATGCGCGGCGTGCTCGGCATCGACGACACCGGCTCGCAGCGTGAGGACCGGCACCTGCCCGAGATCGCGGCCCTCCTCGATCCGCGCCAGTTCGAGCTGATCAGCAAGCCGGACAGCGGGCTCGTGGTCATCCAGGGCGGCGCCGGCAGCGGCAAGACGACCATCGGCGTGCACCGTCTCGCGTACCTCGCGTACCAGAACAAGCAGCGCTTCTCCCACGACAAGATGCTCGTCGTCGTCGGGAGCCCCGCCCTCCGCGCGTACATCGGGGAGATGCTCCCGGCGCTCGGCCTCGACGGCCTCGTCATCGAGACCTACGGGGAGTGGGCGCGCGAGCAACGCAAGAAGCACTTCCCCTGGCTCGACGCCGAGTACGAGGAGTCGACGCCCAGCGTCGTCACCCGCCTCAAGACGCACCCGGTCCTCCTGCGCCTCCTCCACAAGAAGGCGGAGGACTTCATCGCGGATCCTCGCACCCGCAAGGACTCCCACGGCATCCTCTACTTCTGGGCGGAGCTCCTGACGAACCTGGACCATCTCCTCGCGGCCTTCAAAGAGAGCCCCGACCCGACCTTCAGCGAGACGGACCTGCGTCGCGCCTGGCGCTGGTGCTCGGATCGCTGCCCCGCCGTCCTGGATCTGGATCCGGGCGATCGGGCCGAGCGCAAGGCCGCGGCGGACGACGAGCCGCGTGACGCGGACGACATCGACGATCACCGCAAGATCGGCGTCGACAACCGCGGCATCGAGGAGGACGAGCGCGCCCGCCTCGACCTCGAGGACGACGCGCTCCTCCTCCGCGCCTACCAGAAGATCAAGATGGAGCTGAAGAAGAGCGTGAAGCAGCCGCTCGTCTACGAGCACCTCTTCGTCGACGAGGCGCAGGACCTCTCGCCCATCGATCTCGCCGTCCTGATGGACTGCGTCAAGACCATGCCGCAGAAGGGCACCGCGACGTCGGAGGGGGAGGCGATCCTCCACCGGTCGGCCACGCTCGCCGGGGACGTCGCGCAGCGCATCCACCTGGACTCGGGCTTCGGCGACTGGAAGGCGGTCCTCGCGGACCTCGGCCTCGCCACCGTGGAGATCGAGCCGCTGCGCATCGCCTACCGCTCCACGGCGGAGGTGCTCGCGGTCGCGCGCCACGTGCTCGGCCCGCTCGCCGACCCGGAGCCGCCGGTCGCCAACCGGCACGGCGCCCCGGTGGAGCTGCACGAGTTCCCCAGCCCCGGCGCCGCGGTCGCCTTCCTGGCGGACGCGCTCCGGCCGCTTTTCAGCCGCGAGCCGAACGCCACCGTCGCCATCCTCGCGCGGCACCCCGAGCAGGCGGACAGCTACTGGCAGGCCCTCAAGATGGCGGACATCCCGAACCTCCGTCGGATTCGAGCGTTCGAGTTCGCCTTCAAGCCCGGGGTGGAGGTGACCGACATCAAGCAGGTGAAGGGCCTCGAGTACGACTACGTCGTCCTGGTCGACGTGAACGCGACCACCTACAGCAAAGACGACGAGTCGCGGCACCTCTTGCACATCGGCGCGACCCGCGCGGCGCACCAGCTCTGGCTCATCACCACGGCGGAGCCGAGCCCGCTCATCCCCGACTCGCTCCGCGGCTGACCGCTACCGGAGCGGCTGCTCGAAGACGCCGACGAAGGCTGGACCGCCATCTGTCGGCGTCGTCGTGAGCTCGGTCAAGAGGCCCGTCGCCGGGTCGATCCGGAACGAGACGATCTCGTCGGACTGCTGGTTCGCCACCAGGACGAGGCCGCCGGCCGGATCGATCGCGAAATTGCGCGGCCAGTCGCCGCCCGTCGGCTGGTGCCCGACCGGCGTGAGCTGCCCGGTGGCCTCGTCCACCGCGTAGATCGCCAGGCTGTTGTGCCCGCGGTTGGAGCCGTAGAGCCACCTCCCGTCGGGCGTGACGTGGATGTCCGCGCACGCGTTCGCGTCCGGATCGGCCCCGCCAGGCAAGGTCGGCACCGTCTGCAGCTCGAGTAGCGGGCCGTTCGGCGTGCGCTCGGCGACCACGATCGAGTCGCCGATCTCGTTGATCACGTACGCGACGGGCAACGTGGGGTGCAGCTCCAGGTGACGTGGCCCGGAGCCGGCCGCCAGCTCGAGCTCGGCCCCGCCCAGCGCGGCCAGCGCCCCCGTCCCCGCGTCCAGCGCGAAGACGTTCACGTAGTCGGAGCCCAGGCACGGCACGTAGACCACGCCGTTGTACGGGTCGTGCCGGATGAGGTGCGCGTTCTCACCGGCGTACTGAACGCTGACGCTGCTGTCATCCAATGAGCCGTCCGCGCCGATCCCGAACGAGGCCACGTGGCCGCTGCCGTAGTTGGCGGCGAGCACGAAGCTCCCGCTCGCGTCGACCGACACGTGTGCGGGCCCCGAGCCCTGCGACCCGACCCGGTTCAGGAAGGTGAGCTCGCCGCTCGCCTGATCGATGGAGAACGCCGCCACCTCGCTCGAACCTTCGTTCACGGCGTAGAGGTACCGATGCTCCGGATCGCTCGCGAGGAACGACGGGTTCGAGCCAGCGTCGATCTCCCCAACCGGCGAGAGCGCGCCCGTCTCCCGGTCGAGCAACAGGACGAAGATCTTGTCGGCGCTCGTGCCCACGTACACGTAAGGGACGGTCTCCACCGGCGCGCCGCCCCCGCCGCCGGTGCCTCCGCTCGTCGAGGTGGTCGACATGGAGGAGCCGGATGATGACGTTCCCGTCGTCGTCGAGCTCGCGCTGCCGCCCGAGCCGCTGTCGTCGCCGCAGGCGGCCGCGAGGAGAAAAAACGTGACGGGGATGGTGCTCTTCACGGGTTCGGCTCGATGGTAACGGTGGTGTCCTGCATGCAGACGACGTGGACGTGTTGCCCCTCGGTGATCCACTTCGTCCCCTCGGTGCGGAGGCGCACGTTCTTCGAGCCGCAGCGGACCACCAGCCGCTGGTTCGTGCGGCCGACCGGCTGGCCATGGACGACCACCTCCGCGTCGGCGGTCGACTTCACGGTCAGCGCGCCCTCGAACGAAAGCAACGGCTTCGCGTCCGCGGGCGGCGGTGTGGACTGGGGCGGCGCGCTGCTCGGCGATGCCGGTGCCGACGCCGAGGTCGTGGCCGCAGCCGAGGCCGGCGCCGCCGCCGACTCCCGAGGGCTCGCCGTCGGCGCGGCCGTGCTCGTGGGCGAAGGGCTCGCGGGGGCCTGGCTCGTCGACTCGGGCGACGTTCCCTTCGCGGCGCTCGACGCCTTCGGAGGCGGCGCGCTGAAGAGGCCCTGCGTGTAGGCGAACACGCCTCCTGCCGCGACGGCGATGAGGATGCCCAGGACGATCAAGCCGACCGGGCTCCCCTTCCGCTTGGGCGGAACGTAGGTGCTCTCCGGGAACGGCTCGATGGGCGCCGCGCGCGGAGCAGGGCCCTGCGGCTCCGCGGGCTGGATGAGCCCCCTCGGAGGCGAGGCCGCTGCGGGCACCGGGTCGCGGACCGGTCCCCACGCCCTCTCCACCTCATCCATCCCGTTGGTCGGGAGCGGCGCGCGGGGCGCCGGTGTCGG
The DNA here is from genome assembly GCA_016794345.1 of Myxococcales bacterium. Classification (GTDB taxonomy): domain Bacteria; phylum Myxococcota_A; class Polyangia; order Polyangiales; family Polyangiaceae; genus Xiheicaenibacterium; species Xiheicaenibacterium phototrophicum. Next base: position 9,401 of record JAEUKE010000131.1, on the reverse strand, counting down.
GGGACGGTCCACCGCCGCCATCATGATCGTCCCCGCGTGCCCCGTAGCGGCCGGGGCCGGCGGAGCCGGTGGAGCACCAACGGTTGCAGCCGCAAGGGCATTCTGGGCAGCCATCGCCTGCTCGGGAGTGAGCAGCATCGTGCTGCCGCCGCCCTCGTCATCGTCGTCCGGCGGAGCGGCTGGGGCCGGCGTCGGCGTCGGCGGGGGCGGCGCCGGCGGGACGGCGCGCGCGGGGATCACCGCCTGCATGGGCACCGTCTTCACCTGCGGGCGGGGGACGGGCTCCGTGCGGTGCGTCCCGGGGCGCGGCGGCGCGGCGGGAGCCCACGCGGGCGCGCCCGGCTGCGCGGGACGTGGGATCTCCCCACGTCGCTCGGTCACCGGCTCCGCCTGCTCGCGCAGCGCCATCTCGGGGATGGTCTTCGGGCGCTCGCGCAGGTGGCTGTCGATGAAGTCGTCGACCGCCATCTCGCGCGCGCCCTCCGTGATGACGGCGCGCGACGAGTGGGGGGTGAGCCTGGAGGGCCAGCGTCGTTGGGAGGGGTCGTCCCCCATCCCGGAGAGACTAGCAGCTACTCGGTGCGGCCCGAGAGTTTGTAGGCTGCGCTCGCCTCGGCCATGCCCTCGTACCCGTGGACCATCACGAAGACCTGGGTCGGCGCGTCGAGCGTGAAGCGAACCTCTTCGTTGGAGCCGTCGAGCCAGGGGCGGAAGTCGTACGAGGTCTTTGTCGGCGCGGAGCCGAATCGCACGTACAGGTCCGCGTCGCCGCCCGGGGTGGCCTGGTCCTCGTGCAGCCCGATCACGTAGCTGCCGGGCTGCAGGGTGCCGAGCGTGTATTGCTTCTCCTGGTTCTTGGCGACCGTGCCGGCCTCGTTGAGCTCCCACGGCTGCTCCACGCCGCCCGGCGCGAAGACGTTGTCCTCCTCGCCGGTGACGACGACCACCTGGGAGCGATCGATGTCGGCGAAGATCTCCTGATACGTGAGCGGCGCGTCGACCTTGGTCAGCCCCTTGATGAGCGCCATCGACGCGTTCGGCATCGAGCTGAAGAACGACGGCATCACGTTCGTGACCATGTCCATGTATTTGGTACCGGTCGGGTCGTCGGGGTTCAGCGTGCTGCGCGTCTTGGCGAGGCTGCCGTCGACGTACGCAAACGTGTCGCAGCCGTTCATGAAGAAGAGCTGGTACTTGCCCGCCTCGAACTTGCCCCGCTTCGCGAGCGCGCGGACGTTCTGACCGAGCCCGGCGTGGCCGTTGTAGAAGATGATGTCGGCCGAGGTGCTGAGCCCCTCGTAGCGCGTGTAGAAGGTCTGCGGCGCGCTCGCGACGTTGTCGACGAGGAGCGCGTTCACCACGATCTTCCGGCCGCCCGGGAGCGTCGCCGACATCTCGATGTCGGGCACCTTCACGCCGGGGGAGGTCGGCGCGTCGGACGGGACCACGGCGCCGTCTTTCCAGGTCTTGCGAACGCTGCTGACGAAGCTGTTGTACGCGCTGATGCCGGCGTCCGACGTGGTCGTCGCGCCGTCCTCGTATTTGCCGAAGATGGCGACGACCCGGAGCTCGTTGTCCTCCCAGACCTTGTGGTACTCGGGGTACTTGCCCTCGGTGTTCTCCGCGCTCTTCTCGGCGGTCGCCTCGAAGGTGACGAAGTCGCCTTCCGCGAGCGAGCAGCTCGAGCGGTTCGGCCGGTAGTAGTACCAGAGGTTGCCGGACGACACGTCGTGCGCGCCGGACTCGACGCAGTCATGCCCGTACTTGGTGCTGAACGCCTCGAGCCCCGAGAAGTCCACCTGGCGCGGCATCTTGAAGGTGTATTTGCTGGGGAGCTTCGTCTTGCTGCCCCAGCCCACCGCCATGACGGCGTGGTACGTAACCTTGGTCGTGCCGTCGTCCTGGCGCTCGGTCTTGATGTCGGTGAGCTGCACGGTGTCGAGCCGGCCCACGGAGCGGTCGCCGTTGAGGTGACCGATCGTGTAGAGCAGCTGGTCGTTGATCGTCTGCTTGAGATCGAAGGTCTCGGTCGTGACGAGCTCGCCGTCGAACGTGAACGTCATGAGCGTCGCTTCGCGGCTCGTGAAGTCCTGCTCCTCTTCGGTCTCCTCCGGCTCGCAGCCGACCGCGCCCGCGCTGGCCGCGACACACGCCCCGAGCATCCAAGCCTTCCAAGCAGAACGCAGCTTCATGCCGGGCGCGTGGCAAGAGGCGTGCCCTCCGCAAGTCCCTGAAAAGCCTGCGTTGTCGGGCCGTCCGCCAGAACAATGGATCCTTTGCGATCCAGGAACGATGTCCCACCTAAGAGCACCTTGGCGCTGCCCGCGGACCTGACTCTCGGGTGAGTGTCCGCCCCGCCGGACGGCCGCGACGCCTTCCTGTCCGCGCGACCCGTCACCTCGCAGGCGATCTCCGCCAACTTCGCGCGACGGGGGCTCGGCACGCAGGCTGCTCTACGGCTCCGCATGGAATTCATGCGAAACGGCGGCGTGAACATGTGGGCGATGGTCGTGGCGTTCCTCGCGATTCTCGTGCTGGGCCTGAGGGCCAAGGCGGAGAGGCGCGAGAAGATCCTCGATCGCGGTGCTGTCAGCATCCTCATGCTCGGCATGCTCGGCATGGCGACCGGGATGATCGCGACCTCCAAGGCGGGCTCGCTCCCCTCGGAGACGGCGGGGCAGATCACCGCGATCGGCCTGGGTGAGCTCGCGAACAACGGCGTGCTCGCGGCGGTCCTCTTCGTCGCGCTGCAGATCGCGTCGTTCACGGTCGGCAAGCGCGCCGAGGCGTGAAGCGGAGGCGAGGGTCAGCCAAGCTCCTCCGCGAGCCTGTCGAACACGAGCCGGATGCGACGGCTCGTCCTCAGCTCGCGGTGGCAGACGAGCCAGACGGGGATCGACAGCGCCTTCTCCGGCAGCACGCGGCGGACGCGCGGCTCGCGATCACCTATCTCCTCCATCATGAAGCAGATGCCGGCGCCCTGCTTGCAGAGCTCCCACTGCACGAGGTGGTTGTCGGTCACGATGGGGAACTGGCGGCGCTCGACCTTGATACCGCGCGCGCCCATGTGATCGATCATGAGCTCGGTGCGATCGAAGGCGAAGAGCTCGGCCTTCGCGAGGTCCTCCTGCGTCTCGATGCCGCCGATGCGCTCGAGGTACGCGGCGCTCGCGTACATGTACCCGGCCGAGTCCTTCAGCTTCTTCGCCACGAGGTCGGGCTGGGTCACCGGGAAGTTGCGGACGGCGATGTCGGCCTCCCTCCGGAGCAGATCGCGCGCCTTGTTGGACACCACGAGCTCGATCTCGATGCCCGGATGGTCGACGCGCAGCCTGGTGATGATGGGCGAGAGCAGGTAAGCGGAGACCACCTCGCTCGCGGTGATACACACGTTGCCTTCGATGGATGATGACTGTCCTGTCGCTGTCAGCGACACCCGGGTCGCCGCCTCCCCCATTGCTCGGACGTGCTCGACCAGGTCGAGGCCCGCCTGCGTGAGCTCGAGGGTGGTGCCCACGCGCTCGAACAGGGTGACGCCGAGCTCCTCCTCGAGCGCCGCCACCTGCCGGCCGAGGGTCGGCTGGGCCATGCCCAGCGCGCGGGCCGCCGCCGAGAACGAGCCCTCCTCGGCCGTCACGAGAAACGCTCGCGCGCGGTTCCAGTCGAAGCCCACAGAGCGCCAGTCCATGCAGAAACGCATACCATGACTGCACCATCGGCGGATTCCCTCTGCGGCTTTGCATGGCCATCCTCGGGGCCATGCAAGCCGCTTTCACCCAGTCCTACGGCTCCCCTGAGGTTCTGCAGGTACGCGAGGCGCCGACCCCTTCCCTCGCCGACGACCAGGTCCTCATCCAGGTTCGCTCCGCTCCGGTCACGGCCGGCGACCTCCGGCTGCGCGCCGCGGACTTCCCTTCCTTCACCGCCCTCCCCGGACGCCTCGTGCTCGGGATCTTCGGACCCCGCAAGCCCGTGCAAGGCACCATGTTCGCCGGACGCGTCGTCCGCGTCGGCAAGGCAGTCACGCGCTTCGCGGTCGGCGACGACGTCTTCGGCGCGAGCATGTCGGGCGCGTACGCCGAGCTCGTCGCCATGCCGCAGGGCGGGGCGCTCGCGAAGATGCCACAGGGGGTCGGCTACGACGAGGCCGCCGCATCGCCCTACGGCGCCGTGACCGCGATCACCTTCTTGCGTGATCTGGGCAAGCTCCAGCCCGGCCAGAAGCTGCTCGTCATCGGCGCCGCCGGCGGGGTCGGTCGCTTCGCCATCCAGATCGGCAAGCACCTCGGCGCCGAGGTCACCGCCGTGTGCCGGCCGCGCAGCTTCGATCTGGTCCGCTCGCTCGGGGCCGACCACGTGATCGATCGCGAGTCGCAGGACTTCACGCAGAGCGGGGTGCGATACGACCTGATCTTCGACTGCGTCGGCGCGAGCTCCTTTCCTCGAGCTCGCCGAGCGCTCACGGACCGTGGCGCCTACCTCACACTGCTCATCAGCCTGAGCATCCTCTTCTGGACAGTGGTCACGCCTCTCCTCGGCGGCCGCCGCAGCAAGCTGACCATCGTAAACGACGACGCGCGCGCGATCGAAGAGGTGCGTGATCTACTCGAACGCGGCGTCATCCGGTCCATCATCGCGGAGCGATACTCGCTCGAGCACATTGCCGACGCGCACGCGCGCGCGGAAGCGCGCCGAGACGACGGGGCGATCGTGGTGTCACCGACCGCTTGAACGAAGGCTTCCCGCCCGAATCCTGCTCCAGCGGTCACCAAGGTAGGTAGGTTCGTCACTAGACCGTCCAAGAGCGCCGAAGGAGCGCATCACGATGATCGATGGTCTGCGATTCATGACGGTTCTGTCCCTTGTTCTCGGCTCGCTCGCTCTGGTCGCCTGCGGCGACGACGGCGGCGGGGATGGCGGGGACGGCGACGGCGACGGGGACGGCGACGAGAGCGTCAGCACGAGCTCGAGCACGTCCGAGTCGTACACGTGTTGCCTGAACGGCTCGTTCTACGAGTGCCCCTCGTCGAGCGCGCTGTCCGAGTGCAGCCTGGACACCGGTCCGGGCGAGTGCAGCAGGGATTCGTCGCGAGACGACACGTGTAACTGAGGCGAAGCGGCGCCGGCAGCAATCGGGCCGGCGCCGCGCGTTACGAAGGCGAATGGCCGACGAGCGCGGCAGTCCGATCCTCGAGCAACGCTCGATACGCCTCGCGAAGCGGAGGCGAGAGAGGGGAGCGATCAATCAGCGCGGTGCATGCGTCCTTTCGGCCAGCGATGTCCTCGAGCACGCGGTCGGCCGCCTTGCGAGGGATCCCGGCGTAGTCGGCGAGCTCGCGCCAGGTTCGCCTGGTCACGCCGCCGCGCTTGCCGCCGATCGGGAGCGCGAGATCGTCCTCCGGGATGTGGAGGCGCGTGGAGATGAGATCGTAGGCCGGCGTCATGCGGATGAGCCCATCGTCGTCGCGGAGCATCGACAGGTTCTTCAGATGCATGTCCCCGTTACCAGTCCACCAGGCGAACACGAGCTGGCGGTAGAGCTTGAGCATCTCGATGCCGGGCTCCGAGGCGTAGCGGCGCACGACGCGCACACAGAGCTCCGCCGACCCGTCGTACTTTTCCTTCGGGGACTTCTGCGCGAGCTGGCAGAAGTCCTCTTGATGGACCTTGTGATCGGCCGCTCGGTCGAACCGACGGACGATGTAAGCGGTCGAGCCGTCCTTCAGGGTGACGAGCGCGCACGGAGGAACCTCGAGCCCGACCTCCGCGGCGAGGCGCATCGTCGTCAGCTCGTTCTCGGGGAGCTCGGCGAAGGTCTCCGCCCGAGGCTTCAGGATGAAGCGGCCCGGCGCGATGGAGACCTGGAGCGTGGTTCGCTCCGTCGAGAGGCCCAGCGACACCTTTCGCTGCACGCCGGACAGCGACGTCTTGCCCGCCATCGCGAGGCCGACCGTGTGGAGCTTGGCGAGCTCGATGTCGATCGCGGGCACGACGTCGGTCTCGAAGAGCGCACGCAGGCACGCGCGATGATATCCGCCGTGGCCGGCCTCGCTCGGACGCAAGCAGGCGAGACAGGCTCCGCTCATGGCGCGGCATCCTCGATCGGAATGATCTCGACGTCGCCGATGCAATCCGCGCAGGTCGCAACGAGCAGCCCCAACGCGTCGTCCTTGGCGATCTTGAGCTTCGCGACCGAGAGCTCGAGCAGCCAGCCCTCAGGCAGGAGGTTCTCGAAGAACGGGTGCAGCGTCCGGGACACGTACGGCTCGGGCCGAAGTGGCAGCGTCAGCGAGACCGGGGCTGCGTCTCGGCGCGCGAGCCACGCGGGCTCGTACACGAACTGGCTGCCGCCGGTCTCGAGCTCCTCGAGCCGCCCCACGACCTGACCGTCGATGTGCACCGAGGCCCGGCGCGGGCTCACGGCAGCTCCTCGTCCGTGCGGGGCGCGTCGACGACGCCGAGCTGCTTGCCGAAGACGGCGAGGACTCGGTTGACCGCGTCCATTCGCAGCGTGGGTTTGCCGGCTTCGAGCTCGACGACGAGGCGCTTCCCGACGCCCGACAGCTCGGCCAGCCGAGCCTGGGTCATGCGGTTCTTCTTTCGCCGATCGCGCACGAACGAGCCCACGAGAGATTCCCGATCGGGAACATGACTGGCCACAGAGGCGAGTCTAGAAGACGAATCACCGCCTGACCACCAGTTTGGACCCCGATCGGGAACACCGTCTCGGTTCCGTGCTCTCCGGAGCTGCCAGCCGCCCCCTGTGTTCCCGATCGGGAATCATCCGCAAAGGCGCGGCTCTGGATCGACAGGCCAGCAGGCCTACTTCACCACCTCGAGCCGCCACTTCACCTCGGCGCGGGCCGCCGCGCGCAGGCACCGCGCGACCTCCTCCAGCTCGGCCACGACGACGGAACGGTCATGCTCGAGCTCGATCTTCGTCTCGGGCTTCCCGAGGGCGCCGAGCAGCGCGTCCGTCATCTTCAGCCCATCCGACACGGAGAACCAATCCGTCCACGGCCCCATGACGTCGTCGAGCTCGTCGGGGTCGCCCTCGAAGTCCTCGGGTACCAGCCGGGTGTCGCCGAAGCCGCTCACCAGCGGTACGCCCAGCGATTCGCAGAGCTCGTCCAGCGCGGGGATCGAGTCGAGCAGCGGACCGCCGTCGAGATCGGGCGAGAGGGACTTCAGCGCCGGATTGAACACCGGCCACACACCAACGCTCATGGGTGACCCGCTTAGCGGGCATCTCGACCGGGCGGAAGACCGCACGCAGCGTGTCGTTCTGGACGAGTTGGTGCGCCCCGGGTCACCGATAGATGAAGGTCCTCGACCCCTGCAGGATGAGCAGCGAGCCGTCGGCGAGCCGTGTGCCTTCGAGCCCACGCGGTCCGACCTCCCCGAGGCTCCAAGGCACCGCGAGCTCCTCCGCATCGCCGGGCGCGTCCAACGGCACCCGCAGGTTGTGCTCGGCGAGCACGAGCACGCTCTCGCAGAGCGGCAAGACCAGCGGCGGCTCCGCCTCGCGTGTCGCCCCAGTCCAGAGCCTCGACCAGCTCAGATTGCGCGGATCGCCGATCCCGATCCAGCCTTCGTTGTCGACGACGGCCACGCGAGCATCCACGCTCGCGACGTCTGCATAGAGGAGGAAGGGCGAGCTAGGGTCGGGGGGTTTCGAAGCCTTCCTCGTCTCGAGCTCGCTGCTAACGGTGAAGACTCCGGTGTCTCCGACGACGACGGCGCCGTCATCGAACGGAGCGCCGGCTTCTGCGCGGAGCTCGGTCGACGCCCCCTCCGTCACCCAGCTCTGGTCGCTCGGATCGAACGCCGTGACCTGACCCGCGCCGGCGAACAGCACACGCCCGTCCCCGAGCCGCACGGCAACGCTCGTTCCGACGTTTCCGGGGTCCAGCGGCCTTCGTACGCCCGTCGTCGGGTCCACGAGCTCGGGCGGAGCCGGGGGCCCGTTCAGCCGCGAATACGTGGCGAGCACGCTTCCATCGAGCAGGGGAACCAGCACCACCGGAGAGACCTTGTCTTCCAGCTCGAACAGCCGAGCCCAGGTGTCCGATGCCGGTTCGTACAGCTCGATGGCTTCCACGTACCCGGACATCGGACTCTCCGCGAAGTAGCCGGTCGCCACGATGGCCCGACCGTCAGGAAGAGCAGCCACGATCGTCCTCGTCGCCGCATCGGGTCGCGGCGCGACCTCGCGAAGCGCGCCTCGCTCGACGCAGGGTGCCCCTTCACCTTGCGGATCGTCACGGCGCTCGGCCTCGAGCGGCGAACGCGCGCCGCATCCCCACGAAATCAACAGCGTCAGACCCACCCACGTTCGCATCGCTTGCCGACCGCCGCGAATTCTACACCGCAACGCTGGTCACTGCCTGGCTACAGGGATCGCACCTCGACCAGCTTCGGAACGGCCTGCTCGGGGAGCCACCGCGCGTCCTCGTTCGACTCGTCGATCGCGTTGGAAAGGGATCTCGAGCTCGCTCGGATTCCGCGTCACGCGGGTATCCTCCGCCCCATGCAAACGAGCTCCCGAGCAGTCCTCGCTGCCGTCCTCTTGATCGCATGTGACGGCGCATCCCAGAACGCGGCGTCGTCGAGCACCGCCGCCGCGAAGTCCGCTTCGACCGCCGCTGCGCCCACGTCGGCAAACAAGACCGCCGCCACGACCGCGTCGAGCACGGCTTCCGCCGCCGCGCCGACCGCCTCGGCCTCCGCGAGCGCAGCGGCGACCTCCGACTGCCCGGACGGCGCGCGCAAAGACGACGACGCGCGTTATTGCATCACGCTGCCCGAGAAGAAGCTCGCTGTCTCCTACGAAGGCGACAAGCCCAGCCAGGGCATCCGGGAGGAGCTCGAGATCGCTGGTGACAGGCTCGTCATCACCGTCGGGCCCGCGCCCGCGGGCAAGACGGTCGCGCAGCTCAAAGAGGCTGCCGACAAAGCCATGGGCCCGTCGCGCGTCGACGGCGGAGACCTGCCGAACGGCTACTGGAACGATCGAAAGGAGAAGGACGGCCAGCACATCGTCGAGGGTGTCGTCGTCTCCAAGTTCATCATCACGTGCACCCACTGGGTCCGCGACGAGAGGAACCTCGAAGCCGCCCGCGCCGTGTGCAAATCGCTGAAGACGTTCTGAGGCGCGGCGGCAGCGGGCCCTACTCGCTCTGCGGGGGTCGACAGACGATCACGTCGATCGTCCCGTCGAGCTTCGTCCCGTTCGATCCCTCGAGGTGGACCTCCAGGGGCACCTTGGCTCCGGGCTTCGGCTCCCCGCGGAGCTTGGCCGATGCCTTCGTGACCTTCACCTGCGGCGAGTCGGTCTGGACGAGGAACTGCCCCGTGTCGCTCAGCTCGCGCTTGTCGAGCAAGGTCACCTCGAGCATGGC
>JAEUKE010000091.1 GCA_016794345.1 Myxococcales bacterium | reverse complement strand
CATGCCGGCGGGCATGGGCGGGATGCCTTTCAGGGTGAAGCGCGCGAGGGACCGGCAGTCGGCGGCGAGCTCGCGCTCGCCCTGGACGACGTGGAGCTCGAAGCCGGTCTGGTTGTCCGCGTAGGTGGTGAAGACCTGGCGCGCGCCGGTCGGGATTGTGGTGTTGCGGGGGAGGACCTTCTCGGCGACGCCGCCCATGGTCTCGATGCCGAGGGACAGGGGGAGGACGTCGAGGAGAAGGACGTCGTCCTTGTGCTCGCCGGCGAGGACGTTGGCCTGGATGGCGGCGCCGAGGGCGACGACCTGCTCCGGGTCGATGTCGCAGAGGGGCTCCTTCCCGAAGACCTGCGCGACGTAGGTGCGGACGGCCGGGACGCGCGTGGAGCCGCCAACGAGGATGACGCCGTCGAGATCGGTGGGGGCGAGGCCGGCGTCCCGCAGGGCGCGGCGGCAGGCGACGCCCGTCCGCTCGAGCAGGGGCTTGATGAGCTCGTCGAAGCGGGCGCGGGTGATGACAATCTTGTCAGATTTGCCGGCGGGAGCCTTCGGTAGCTCCACCTCCACCTCGGGCGCTTCGGTGAGGGCGTGTTTGGTGCGGCGCGCCGAGTCGAGGGCGAGGCGCTTGAGCTCGGGCGTGGCCGCGTCGGCTGTCTCGCCCATGGCCTCGAGCAGGACCTCGGCGAGCGCGCGATCCATGTCGTCCCCCCCGAGCTGGCTGTCGCCGCCGGTGGACTTGACCTCGAAGACGCCGTCTTCCAGGCGGAGGATGGTGATGTCGAAGGTGCCGCCGCCCAGGTCGTAGACGGCGAAGAGGCCGTCCTTCTTCTTCTCGAGGCCGTAGGCGAGCGCGGCCGCGGTGGGCTCGTTGAGGAGGCGCAGGACGTCGAGCCCGGCGAGGCGACCGGCGTCCTTCGTGGCCTGGCGCTGGGCGTCGTCGAAGTACGCGGGGACGGTGATGACGGCGCCGCCGACGCGCTGGAGCTCGTCCTCCGCGAGCTGCTTGAGCTTGCGGAGGATGTCGGCCGAGACCTCGATGGGGGTCTTGGGCTTGCCGCGGACGAGGAAGCGGACGCTCTTCTTCTCCTCGTCGCTCTCGGCCGGCGCGAACGCGTAGGTGCCCAGCCGGCGTGTCTCTGCGTCCTCCGACCCGCGCCCCATCAGTCGTTTGACGCTGACGATGGTGTTGGCCGGATCGAGCGGCGCGAGGCGCAGGGCGTCGCGGCCGACGAGCGCCTCCCCGCGCTCGCCGTAGTGCACGGCGGAGGGGACGAGGTACTGCTGATCGCAGTCGAGGATGACGACGGGGACGTCGTCGCGGATGCGCGCGACGAGCGAGTTCGTCGTGCCGAGATCGATTCCGATCGGCCGCGGCGGCGCCTTGGGGTCGTAGATTTCGAGGAGGTTCATGGCCGGCTCCACGAAGTGGAGCCGGCGTACCGCGCCAAGGCTGGCCACGTGGGTGCAGAGTTGCAGGAGAGGGTGTGTTCTGAGCTGGTAACCGGGTGGATCACTTTGAGGTCGTCTCCGCTATTCCCTCCCCCCCGGCCCCCCTCCACTGCGTGGAGGGGGGAGGGCGCGAGGGGGGAGGCATGCCGTGATGAGCGCGAGAACTTCGCCGATTCGCTCCAGCACCATCCAGTTGGGAAACCTGAGTACCGCGATCCCGCGGCGGTTGAAGTACGCGTCGCGCGTTCGGTCGCGTGCGGGCCGACCGGTGTGCGCCGCGCCATCGAGCTCGATTGCCAGCCGCGCCTCATGGCAGAGAAAGTCTGCAAAGAAGGGACCGACGGGGACCTGGCGGCGGAACTTGAAGCCAAGGAGCCGCTTCTTCCGCAGGTGCGGCCAGAGCTCGGCCTCCGCGCGCGTTGGGTTGCTCCGATGTAGCCGCGCGAGCGCGATGCGTCGCGGAGATGTTCGTTCCACACAGGAAGAGTCGACACGAGCGCGCGCCAGTTGCGTCGGCTCGCGCCCTCCCCCCTCCGCAACGCGGAGGGGGGCCGGGGGGGAGGGAACGGCAGGGAGACCGGTGCCTGGTCGGCATGGCGCCCATCAGCCCAGCTCAACCCTCGCCTTGTCGTCCGCGACACTCTCATTCTCCTTCCGCCGCCTCCTCGAGCGCTGCGACCTCATCGAGAAACCTCCTCACATACCTGAGCTCTCCGAGCAGAGGCAGGACTTCCGTGGTCGTCTCCGCGAACGCGGTGGCCAATCGGCCAACGATCTTTGCTTCGCGTCCTTTCATGGTCGAATGAAGGCTGCCGAGCTTCGCGCGGTCCTTTTTCGCGCCTGCGTTCGCGAGCTCCTCGCGCGCCTCCATCATCTCCATGAGAAGCGCCGGTGACGCTTTGGGCTCGCCCGTCTCGCCAACCTGGAGCCCGAGCCTGCGAGCGAGCGCCTCGGCGCGGCGAACGGGATCGCGCAAGACGCGGAGCGCCTCGTTCACCTCGATGGCCCGCGAGAGCGCCATGCGACGCTCCGCCGCGGGAGCCGAGGCATACCGGTCGGGGTGGAGCGCCTTGGACAGCTCGCGATGGCGTCGCGAAAGCTCTTCGTGATCGAGGTCGAAACGCGGCTCGACACCCATGATGGAAAACGGATCAGTCATGCTCGCTCCCCCTCTCCACGCGTGGAGAGGGGGCCAGGGGGAGAGGGAACAGCAGCGAGCACCTGACAGGGGGGGACCCCGCTGACAGTCGTCTCGAAACCTCTGAACACCTTCCTCACTTCCACGACGTTGCGGCTCTTCTCACCCCTCCACTTCGTGGAGGGGGGTCACTGCACCGTGAACGAGTGGCCGCACCCGCAGCGCGACGCCTCTTGTGGGTTCTTGAACTTGAACCCCTGGTACATGAGCGTCTTTTCGTAATCGAGCACGGAGCCGCCCAGATAGAGGATGCTCTTCTTGTCGCAGAAGACGCGGACGGTGGCCTTATCCGGCTCCGAGTACTCGAGGACGGTGTCGCCCTTGCGGGGCGGGTCGTCGCTGAACTCGATGGCGTAGGAGAACCCCGAGCACCCGCCACCCTTGACGCCGATGCGCAGGGCCGAGTCCGGCGTGCCGCGCTTCGCGAGCGCGGCGCGGATCGCCTCGACCGCCTTGGGAGAGACGGCGATGGTCGACTTGGCGACGCCCGTGTCGACCTGCTCGACGGGCTTGAACGCCGCC
>JAEUKE010000070.1 GCA_016794345.1 Myxococcales bacterium | reverse complement strand
TTGTCGCCGGGCGATCTCCTCCTCTGCGACGTCGGAGGCGAGAGCCCCGAGGGGTGGGCGAGCGACATCACACGCACCTGGCCCGTCACGGGCCGGTTCTCCGACACGCAGCGGGCCATCTACGACGTCGTGCTCGAGGCGCAGCTGCGGAGCATCGATCGCGTGAGGCCCGGGGTCCGGTACCGCGACGTGCACGAGACGGCGAAGCGCGCGATCGTCGAGGGGCTGGTCTCGCTCGGCGTGTTGCGCGGCTCGGTCGATGGCCTGCTCGAGCGGGGCGCGGCCGCGCTGTTCTTTCCTCACGGCGTCGGACACCTGCTCGGGCTCGACGTGCACGACATGGAAGACCTCGGTGACCGCGCGGGCTACGCGCCGGGGCGGACCCGCAGCGAGCGGTTCGGCGACCGATACCTGCGTCTCGATCGGGACCTCGTGCCGGGCATGGCCGTCACGATCGAGCCGGGCTTCTACCAGGTCCCCGGCATCCTGGCGGACGAGAGCCTCACGCGCCCGCTCGGCGCGGATCTGGACCGCGGCGTGCTCGCCCGCTTCGCCGACGTCCGAGGTATTCGCATCGAGGACGACGTGCTCTGCACGCCCGCCGATCCCGAGGTGCTGACCGCCTCGTGCCCCAAGCGCGCCTCCGACGTCGAGGCCGCGATCCGCGGCGACACATGACCGGGACGGAGCTCCCGATCACCGTCGCGGGAACGTCGGACCTGTCCGACTTCGCCTCGCACGTGGTCCGGCACCTGGCCGAGTCGGGCACGTCCGGCTCGCCGCATTTCTCGCCGGTCTGGGAGGTCGATCGAGCGGACGTGATGCGCGAGACCGAACGCCGCTGGCTCACGCCGCCTCATCACGTGGGGTGGGGCCGCACGTGGCTCGTGTGGACCCACCGGTGGATGTCGCCGGCCGAGCCGAGGCCCCGCGTGATCGGTCACCTCGAGCTTCGCGGCGGCCTCGTCGCCTCCGCCCTCCATCGCGTCGAGCTGTCGCTCGGGATCGAGGCGGAGTTTCGTGGCAGAGGCGCGGGGCGCTCGCTCATCGAAGCCGCGCTCGCGTGGTCGCGCGCAAACGAGGCGCTCGCGTACGTGGACCTCCGTGTCTTCGCGGAGAACACGCGCGCGCGTGCGCTCTACGAGAAGCTCGGTTTTCGCGAGATCGCCACGATACGCGACGCGTTCCGCATGCGCGACGGCACGCGGGTGGACGACATCCTCATGCTCCTCGAGCTCCGCGAGACGGCGCGCTGAGCGCCGAAGCGGCCCTGCCCGAGACGGCCTGCTCGAACATTCCTTCTCCAGTTATTTGGAGGACAAGCGATCGTATGGCAAGAAGCCGCGCGCATGAGCCAGCTGGCCAAGAGCGGCGATCGCGAGACGCTCTCGAAGCGGATCTGGGGATTCGATTGGAGCGCCGAGCTGCCGTGGGATCTCGACGGGATCGCGGTCGAGGCGGCCCGCTTCTCGGATGGGCTCGCGTTCGTCGAGGCGCACTACGCGTCCATCTTCGGACCGCTCGCCGACGGCTCTCGTTTCCTGAGCGACGCGATGACGCCCGCCAAGCAGCGCTTCGGTGAGGAGATGGACGTCGTCGCGTTCCGCGACGGCTCGCGGATGGTCGGCGTCTGGATGGCGCACCCGAGCGACTGGAGCTCCTATTACGTGCGGAGCTCCGCGTTTCTCGACGCGTACCGCGATCGTCGGATCATGACGCGTTTCCTGCAGCGGTGTTACGCGCCGCTGCAGCGTGCCGGGGTCGAGCGCCTCGAAGCGGAGTGCTCGCCGGCCAACATGCCCGTGATGAAGCTACTCACCCGAGAGGGGTGGGTCATCACGGCAACGACCAATTCGGAGCGGTGGGGGGCCGTTCTCCGCCTGTCGAAGTTCCTTCGACAGGACGCGGAGGCGGTGTTTCTTCGACAGTTTTGCGGGCTGCGCAATGGAAGCGCGACCCGCGAAGTGGGGGAAGGCCCCAACCCAGGAATGAGCCAATGAAGAAGTTCGCTACCATGACGTTCTGATTCCGGTCTCGGCATGCCCCAGGGCATGCCGATTCACTTTCTAGCGAATGGATTCCCCATGATTGGTGACGCGCTCCGCGTTGACATCGAGCGGTATGCCGCGCGCATGCCCCACGAGAACCCCCTTTATTATCGTGCCGCCGGCGGCACCCTGAGCGCCGAGCACCTGGCGCGCTACCTCAAGAGCGTCCACGTGCTCGTGCAGCACACGCCCATCCACCTCGACCGCGCCATCCAGAGGGCCGAGGCCATGCGCGAGCGCGCGCTCGTCGAGCACTTCCGCCACAAGCTCGAGGAAGAGGTCGGGCACGACGCCTGGGCCGAGCGCGACCTGCGGCACATCTCGCGCGCAGGCGCGGTCGGGATCCCGGCCGCGGCCCACCCCGGGCTCGTGGCGCTCCTGCGCTTCCTCGACCGGACCATCGACGCAGACCCCCGGCTCTACCTCGCGTACATCCTCTTCAGCGAGTACCTGATCGTCCTCCTCGGACCCGCGTGGCTCGACCTGCTCGAGAGTCGCTGCGGGATCCCGAAGACCTCGATGACCGTGATCGGCAACCACGCGGAGCTCGACCGAGAGCACGCAGCCGAGGCCTTCGAGTCGATCGACGCCCTCGTGGGCGACCCCAAGATGCTGGGGCCGATGCGCGCGGTGCTTCGCGAGTCGATGGCGCTCTTCGATGCGTTCTGCGTCTCCGTGATCGAGGATGCCGATGTCGCCCTCCGGCGCGCCGCTGCCGCTCCCGCTGCCTGACGGGTGGTCGCAGCCCGAGGTGTTCGTCGACCGCCTGACGGTCGCGGGCATCTCGGTGGATCGCGCGGGGCTCGCGAGCACCGGGCCGTCGGAGATCGAGGTGACCGGCTCGGCGGCGTGCCGCGGCGGCTCGGCGCGCGCGCGCGCCGAGCTCGAGCTCCGGGAGCGCATCGCGACGGTCGAAGCGCTGGCGCGCCCGGACGAGACCTGGCCGACCTTCGGCGAGGCCGGCGAGCAGCTCGGGCCGATCTCCGGGCGCGAGGCGTTCCCGCGCAACGAGCCGGACGACACGTGGCGCTTCGCGCGGTCGAGCGGGGTCGCGCTCCACGACTCGTGGAGCCGCGCTTGCGCGGCCGCGCTCGCGGAGCTCGCCGAGCGCGATCGGGTGCTCGTGTCCTGGTACGGCGACATCGAGCCCGTCGACGTGGACGTCCCGGCCGCGCTGCGCGACACCACGGGCTACGCGTGGCGGGCGGTCTCCCTGCCGGCTCCGGCCGGCTGGTGGAGCGAATCGCTCCACGTCGTCTGCATCGCGGGGCTGCCGCTCGACCGAAAGAACCCGCTCGCTCTGGGCTACGGCGCAGCGTCGAGCGTCGACGAGGCTGGCGACCGAGCGGCGCGGGAGGCGCTCCAGAGCCTGGCGTTCCTTTGGGGAGAAACCATCCCCGAGTCCCCGCCCGGCCTCATGCCCTCGGCCCTCGGTCACCTCGAACACTGGCTCTATCCTGGGCACCACGACGCGCTCAGCGCGTGGCTCGACGGGGCCCACCGGCGGTACCGGCGCGCCTCCGCGCGCGACGAGGACCACACCGTCAGGTACTTGGACCTCACACCTTCTTGGCTCCCGTGTGGGATGCGTGTCGCCAAGGCGTTCTGTCTTGCGGCCGAGCCCCTAGCGTTCGGACGGTCGCCCTTCGGGAACCATCTCCCTGACACGATGCGGGTCCACCCCATCGTCTGATCTTTCTCGTATGCTGGGCGCGCAGTGTCGCTCCCGAACCTCTCCGAGCGCTTCAAGGTGGAAGCCGAGCTCGGCCATGGCGCGAACTCGGTCGTGTACCGCGCGCAGATCGACGGGCAGCCCTGCGCCCTCAAGCTGCCCAGGTCGAAGGGAACCTGGACGCGGTGGGTCTACCGGGAAGCCGTGGCGCTCGCGCGCGTCCGCGACCCGGGCCTGCCCGCCATCCTCGAGGTCGGTGAGGTCGACGGTCTGCCTTTCCTCGCGATGGAGCTGGTGGAGGGCGAGACCCTGGCCGCGCGCATCCGTCGCGCGCCGCTCGCCCGCGACGAGGTGCTCGACATCGCGGTCACCGTGCTGCGCGCGCTCGACAGCGTGCACGACGCGGGGCTCGTCCACCGCGACGTCAAGCCGAAGAACCTGATCCTCGGGAGCGACAACCGCGTCCGCCTGGTCGACTTCGGCTTCGCGACGCCCATCGAGCGAGCGGGCGAGAGCGAGACGGATCTCGCCGGCACGCCGGGCTACGCCGCGCCGGAGCAGCTGCACGCTCCCGCGCGCCTCGACGGCCGCGCGGATCTGTATGCGCTCGGGGTGGTGGTCTTCGAGTGTCTTGTCGGGCGCCTCCCCGATCGCGGCGAGCGGGTCGACCTCGTGTCGGGCACGCTCGGCGAGCTCCTCGCGAGCTGGGTCGCCGGGCTCCTCGCGGGGGATCCCGAGCTGCGTTACCCGTCGGCGCGGGCCGCCCTCGCCGATCTCGAGCGCGCGCGAGCGTCGCGCGCGCCGCTCGGTCCGACGGCCTACGCGCCGCCTTCGACGCGCGCGCCGATGATCGGGCGCGACGTGGAGCTCTCGCGGCTGGCGGAGTCTTTCGCCGAGGTGCGCTCCCACGGCTCCGTCCTCCTGGCCCGCGGCGGTCGAGGGGCCGGGAAGAGCCGATTTCTCTGCGCCGCGGCCGAGGCCTGGAGCGAGGCGGGCCGCCTTCGGACGCTCTCGACCTCGTGTTTCGAGTCGGACGTCCCGTGGGCCGCGCTCCGGCGGCTCTTCGACGCGTACCTCGCTGCGATGCGCCGCGCCACCGCTCCCGATCGCGCCGCCCTCCAGGAGGCGCTCGTGCACGCCTCGGACGGGAGCCTCGGCGCCCTGGCCGCGTTCGTGAATCCCGCGTTCGGCGAGCTGCTCGGGACGCGCGCGGAGCCGACGGCGCCCGCGAGCGTGTCCGAGGGGCTGGCCGAGCTCCTCGTCCGGCTGTTCCGTCGCGTGGGGCCGGTGCTCGTGACGGTGGACGACCTGCAGTGGATCGACGCGCCGAGCAGCGAGGTCTTCGTCCGCCTCGCCCACCGCGCGCAAGAGGCACCCGTCGTGCTCCTGCTCGCGACCCGGGTCGACGCGACGGGGGAGACCCCGGTCGCGCGCTTCCGCGCCTCCGAGCTCCCGCGCGCCACGGTCGTCGATCTCCGCGAGCTCGACAGCGCCGACGCGGCGCGGCTCGTCACGCTCCGCCTCGGGTCGCCGGCGGCGAGCGACGAGACGCTCGCGCAGGTCGCGGCGCTGTCGGACGGCACGCCCCTCGGCGTCCTCGAGGTCCTCGGCGCCATGTTGGACACGGGCGCCATCCGGCTGGAAAGAGGGAAGTGGCAGCTCGACCGCGCGCGCGCGGAGCGGGCCGCGCTGCCGGCGCGCTCGTTCGAGCTGCTCGGGCGCCGCGTCGAGGGGCTGCCGCCCGCCTCGGCTCGCGTGATCGAGCAAGCCGCGGTGCTGGGGCAGGTCTTCGAGGACGCGTTGCTCGCCGAGGTGCTGGAGATCCCCCTCGAGCACCTGGGCTACGCGCTCGCCGAGGCGCGGCGGGCGGGGGTCCTGGTCATCGAGGGCGCCGACAGGCATCGGTTCGTGCACGACGGACTGCGGGAGATCGTCCTCGCCCGCTTGGGCACACCTGCCGTGCGCGCCGCGCACCAGCGGACCGCCGAGGCGCTCATGCGCCGGCCCGCCGGCAGCGTCGGCGATCTGTTCGTGACGGCGTCCCACTACGCAGCGGGCGATCTCGACGCCTCCCCCGCGGCGGCTTACGCCGCGTACCGCCGCGCGGCGCAGGCCGCGATCGACAGCTTCGACAACAAGGGTGCGCTCCGCTTCCTCGAGCTCGCCGAGAAGGCGGCGCTCCGCGCCAAGATCGGCCTGGACGAGACGTTTTATCGCTCGAGAGGCGAGGCCGATCTCCGGATGGGGAGCCTCGAGCCGAGCCGGGCCGGGTTCGAGTCGGCGCTGCTCATCGCGAGCAGCGCGCGCGCGCGCGCCGAGATCCTGGGACGCATCGCGTGGGTGCACCAGACGGCCGCCGAGCCGGACGAGTCCTGGCGTCGATTGGGGGAGGCGTTCGCCGCCCTGGGGCAGACGATGCCGGTCGAGGACGCGCGAAGCGCGGGCAACACGCTCGCCCAGCTCGCCCGGATGGCGATATCGGGCACGGCATCCACGAGGGCCGCAGCGGGCGTTCCACCCGAGTCGATCGCGGTGCTCTGCGATCTGCACTACCAGAACGCGCGCCTCGGGCTCGAGTACGGCAAGCCCGCGCGCCTCGTGCAGAGCACGCTCCAGGCGCTCGAGCTGAGCGCGCGCCTCGGGCCGTCGCGGGCGCAGTCGAGGACGCGGGCCATGAAGGGCTTCGTCCTGACGGCGCTCGGCCGCAAAGACGCGGGCGCGCGCGCGCTCGGGGAGGCTCTGGAGATCGCCGAGCGCATCGGCGACCCCGTTTCTCGAGTGTTCGCTCTCCAGCTCCGGGCTACGGCGGCGGGCTTCTCCGGCGCGTTCGACGCCATGATCCGCGACCTGGAGGATCTCATCGGCGACTGGGGCCATTGGCTCGAGCTGAACGAGTATTGCCTCAACATCGGGAACGCGGACGTCATCGAGTCGATCCGCGGGCGCGCCCGGGAGAGCACGAAGTGGATCGACCGGGCGATGAGCCGCCTCATGCGGAGCGAGCAGAGGACGGCCGTGTTCGATCAGATGCTGCTCTACCGCGTGCGCGCGTCGCGCGCGGCCGCCGGGCTGCCCACCACCGATCTGCCCGAGCCCGCGCCGCCGCGTGGGTTCTTCCGGCTGGTCTCCTGGGGCGCAAGGGCCCGGGTGTTCCTGGAGAACGACCAGCTGGGCCCCTCCTTCGAGGCTTTTGTGCGCGAGTTCGAGGAAGAGGGAATCCGGGCTCGCGGCGCGCACCCAGTTCTGGCGGAGTACTACATCACCATCGCCCACGCCCGCGCGCACCAATGTTTGCGGGCCGACCCCAACCAGCGCGCGTCATGCGTTGCCCTGCTCCGACGCGCGGTCGAAGACGTGGGGCACGTGGCGAAGGCGCCGCTCTTCCGCGCTCACGTCCACCTCCTGGAAGCTCACGTCGCCTTCTTCTCGGCCAAGAAGGGCGAGGCGAGGAAGCTCCTCGCCAAGGCGGAGACGACCGCCCGCGAGGAGACCTGTCCCTGGGTCCTCTACGGTGCTGCTCGCTTGCGCGCGCACATGGCGCTCGACGAGGGACGCCCCGACGCCGCTCGCGACGAGGCGCGGATCGCCGAGGCGCTCGCGGTCGAGCACGGGGCCGTTACACGCGCCCGGTGGATCCGAGAGGAGCTCTCGTTGCCTGCGCCTGCTGCGACGCCGGCCGAGCACGAGCTCTCGAGCCGCAGCTCGACGGGCGGCTCGCGTTATCTGACGGCGCTCGTCGACGTGGCGCGCGCGAGCAACAAGCAGGTCTCGCTCGTGCCGCGGGCCAGGGCCATCCTGGACGAGCTGCTGCGCGACGTGGACGGAACGCGCGGCGTGTTCTGGCTGGCGGGTGAGTCACCCGATCTGCCGCCGACGGTGGTCGGGCGCACGCGGCAGGGCGGTGATCTCGACTCCATCGAGGACCGGCTGGGCGGGGTGCTCGCCGCTGTCACGCGGACGGTTTGTCCTTGGCCCGAGCCCGCCGACGCCTCGGCTTCGGTGCGCGCGGCCGTCCCCTGGATCCCGGACCTCGATCCGCGCCGGTCGATCGCGCTGCCGCTCCCGTTCGCGAACAAGGTCATCGGCGCGCTCTTCGTCGAGCGAGCGCCGGAGCGCCCGGCGATCTCGCCTGCCGTCCGGCGCCTCGTCGCCGCGCTCGCGGAGACGATCGCGATCTCGCTCGAGCTCGCGCGGCTGCTCGAGGAGCGCGACCGGTTGCAGCGCTCGCTCATGAACGCCCAGAAGATGGAGGCCGTCGGTCGGCTCGCGGGCGGCGTCGCACACGACATCAACAACATGCTCTCGGTGACGCAGCTCGCGCTCGACCGACTTCGCGCGTCGAGCCTGAGCGACAACGCGGAAGAGGAGGTCGGCGTGCTCGTCGAGGGCACCGAGCGGGCGAAGCACCTCGTCCAGCAGCTGCTCACGTTCTCGAAGGCGCGTGGCGGCGCGAAGACGCGCCTGCACCTGCACGAGATCATCCTCAGGAACCAGGCGCTCATCCGGACGCTCGCTGGAAAGTCGGTCGTGCTCGAGCTGAAGCTCCTCGCCGCGTCGGCGATGATCGTCGCGGAGCCTGCGCTGCTCGAGCAGTCGCTCTTCAACCTGGTCACGAACGCACGCGACGCGATGGGCGACGCCGGCGGGACGCTCACCTTCGCGACCGAAAATGTCTCGATCCAGGTCCCGTCACCCGGGCGCGCTCCGCCGGGCCACCACGTCGTGCTCAGCATCACCGACACCGGGCACGGGATGACGGAGGACGTGGCCGCGCGTGTGTTCGAGCCGTTCTTCACGACCAAGTCCGAGGGCCGCGGGACGGGGCTGGGCCTCGCGACGGTGTACGGGCTCATCGAGAGCGTGGGCGGCTACGTCGAGGTGCAGAGCAAGCCCGGGGTAGGGACCACGTTCAAGCTGTGGCTGCCGGTGACGGCGCCCGCCCGCGCGTTCGAGCCGAAGCCTGTCCCGCGTCGAGGGGCGGTCCTCGTCGTCGACGACGAGGAGCTCGTGGCGAACTCGCTCCGCCGGATCCTCGAAGGCGCGGGGCACCACGTGCTCGTGGCGCTCAACGCGCGGGACGCGCTCGACGTCGCGCGCAAGAACGAGCCCGACATCGCGCTCGCGCTGGTGGACGTTCGCCTCGCGGACAGCACCGGACCACAGCTCGTCGAGAAGCTCTGGCAGCTCGAGGTCCCGCGAAAGGTCATCTACATGTCCGGGCACCTCCCGGAGGAGGTGCTGCGCGAGCTCGGGGATGCGCCGATCGTCGACAAGCCCTTCCGGACCGACGACATCCTCCGGCGCGTCGAGATCATGAAGAACGCCTGAGCCGGCGCTCCCCCGGGCGGGGTAGCCGGATCAGAGCGACGCGATGAGCGCCTTCGCCTCGTCGGGGCTGGCCTTGTACTCGAGCAGCGCGCTGAGCAGGAGCGGGACGACGATCGTCGCGTCCGACTCGATGACGAACATGGGCGTCGTCTCGGTCAGCTTGTCCCAGGTGATCTTCTCGTTCGGCGTCGCGCCCGAATACGACCCATAGGAGGTCGTGGAGTCCGAGATCTGGCAGAAGTAGGCCCACGGCTTCACGGGCTGCTGCAGGTCGTACTTGATGGAAGGCACGACGCAGATGGGGAAGTCCCCGGCGATGCCGCCGCCGATCTGGAAGAAGCCGCAACCAGCACCAGACGAGAGCTCCCGGTAGTGGTCGTAGAAGCTCGCCATGTACTCGATGCCGCTCTTCGCGATGCTCGCGCTGCACTCGCCGAGCTTCACGTGGGAGGCGAAGATGTTGCCGAACGTCGAGTCCTCGTAGCCGGGGACGACGATCGGGAGCTTGGCCTTGGCCGCGGCGAGGAGCCAGCACTCTTCGGGGTTGCCCTCGTAGAGCTCGGGGCCGAGGCTCGTCACCAGCTCGTAGAAGTACTCGTGCCAGAACCGCCGCTCACCCTTCTCGGTGGCGCCGGTCCACATGGGGACGATGACCTTCTCCACGGCCCGGAACGCCTCGTCCTCCGGGATGCTCGTGTCGGTCACGCGGCGCATCCCCTGCTCGAGGATCTTCGTGTCGTCCTCCTTGGTGAGGTAGCGGTAGTTCGGAAAGTCCTTGTAGGAGTGGTGCGCGACCAGGCGGAAGAGCGACTCTTCCAGGTTGGCGCCCGTCACGCTCAGGCCGTGGATGAGCCCGGCGCGGATGGCCGGGGCCAGCGTGATCCCGAGCTGCGCCGACGACATCGCGCCCGCCATGGCCCAGAACATCTTCCCGCCCGCCTCGATGTGGCGGATGTACGCGACGAGGGCGTCTTTCGTGGCGCGGGCGTTGAAGTTCTTGTAGTTGCGGACGACGAGCTCGAGGATGGGCAGGCGCGTGGACATGGCGCCGGGTGCCTATCACCGAGCGCCTCGGGAGGCCACCCGCCCGCGAAGCGCGGATGTCCCGGGGGAGCCCCGAGCCGCGACGCTGGGCGGCTCCTCGAGCCGAGCCTCTGCCTCTGCTCAGCGATTGGGCTGCGGGGTGACGCGCAGGTACGGGCGCACCACCTTGTAGCCCTTCGGGAAGCGCTGGGCGAGCTCAGCCGGGTCCTGCAGGGCGGGGACGATGACGACATCGTCTCCGTCTTTCCAGTTCACCGGCGTCGCCACCTTGTGGGAGTCGGTGAGCTGCAGCGAGTCGATGAGGCGCAAGATCTCGTCGAAGTTGCGGCCGGTGCTCGCGGGGTAGGTGATGATCGCGCGGATCTTCTTGTTCGGGTCGACGACGAAGACGGAGCGGACCGTGAGCGTGTCGTTCGCCTCCGGATGGATCATGTCGTACTTGTTCGAGATGGTCCGGTCCGCGTCGGCGAAGATCGGGTAGTTCAGCTTCGTCGACTGCGTCTCCTCGATGTCGGCGATCCACTTCTCGTGGGAGTCGAGCGGGTCGACGGAGAGCGCCGCGATCTTCACGTTGCGCTTGTCGAACTCACCCTTGAGCTTCGCCGCGGCGCCGAGCTCCGTCGTGCAGACCGGGGTGAAGTCTTTCGGGTGGGAGAAGAGCACGCCCCACGAGGAGCCGAGCCAGGTGTGGTAGCTCAGCCGGCCATGGGTGGAGTCTTGCTCGAAGTCGGGGGCGATGCTGCCGAGGTGCAGGCTCATTGTGGGACCTCCTGGTTGAGGCTGGAGGTTTGTCCGTTATAGCGGACAAGTCAAGCCGCACCGTGTCTTTCCGCCCGTCGGAGCACGACCACGTGGTTGTTCGCGGGCATCGCGACGGGCTCCTCCATGGTGAAGCCGGCGGAGCCTGCCGCCTCCGCGACCTCGTCGATGTCGCGCACGCCCCACGCCGGGTTCCGGCTCGCGAGGTCTCGGCTGAATGCCTCGTTGCTCGGCGCGAGGAAGGCGCCGTGGAAGCGGTAGGGGCCATACAAGACGAGCGGCGCGCCCGGGCCGAGCCGGGCCGCCGCCCCGCGGAACAGGCCGTACATCGCCTCGAGCGGCGCGATGTGGATCATGTTGATGCAGACGATCGCCGCGAGCGCCTCGTCGATGCTCGCCTCCCAGCCCGAGCTCGTGACGTCGAGCGCGCGGGGCAAGAGGACGTTGGAGAGCGCCGCGTGCGCCAGGTGAGCGGCGATGCTCTCGCGCGCCTCCGCGGAGGGATCGCTCGGAAGAAACCGCAGGTGGGGCAGGCCGTCGGCGAAGTGGACGACGTGTTGTCCGGAGCCGGACGCGATCTCGAGCACCAGCCCCTCGGCCGGCAGGACGCGCCGCAGCACCTCGAGGATGGGGCCCTTGTTGCGCTCGGCGGCCGGTGACTTGGCTCGGATCATCGCGCAGGAGCGTACAGCGCGAAGCGGCACTCCAGATCGCCGTTCATGATCGTGAGAAGCTTCGAAGGCCGCAGGGGAATCGACTCGAGCACGGCCGGTGACCCCGCGAGCACGGCTCGATGCGCTCGCCTCATCGACGCGAGCGCGCGTCCGGCGCGGGCGGCGTCGTCCCGATCGAGCTCGAGCCTCTCGCCGTAAGGCGGGTTGAGCACCACCCACGCATCTCCCGGATCGGGGACCTTGTCGATGCTCTGGCGCGCGAGGACGACGTCCACCCCGGCGCGGGCGGCGTTCACCTTCGCTGCGGCGAGCACCAGCGGGTCGCGATCGCTCGCGCGCACGATCGGCCGCTCGGCGGGGGGCACCACCGAAGCACGCGCTCGCTCGACCTGCGCGTCCCACTCGCGCCGGCTCTCCTCGTCGAAGCTCGCCCACCGCGTGAAGCCGAATGGTGGGGCCGAGAGGCCGGGGGCGAGGCGGGCCGCGCGCGCGGCCGCCTCGATCGCGATCGTGCCGGACCCACACATGGGGTCGAGGAAGTCGGCGCGCCGGTCCCACCCCGAGAGCGCGACGAGGCAGGCGGCGAGCGTCTCCTTGAGCGGGGCCGGCCCGGCCTCCTTTCGATAGCCGCGCAGGTGGAGCGGGCGTCCGCCGAGATCCACGTAGACTGTCGCCTCGTCTTTGACGAGGTGGAGGAAGACAGCGACGTCAGGATCCTCCGGATCCACGTTTGGCCTTTCGCCGAACCGGTCTCGGAGCCTGTCGACGATGGCGTCCTTTGTCTTCAGGGCGATGAACTGCGAGTGGGTGAGCGCGCTCGACCGGCAGGTCGCGCGGACGGCGATCGTCGTCTGCGTCGAGACCGCGTGCTCCCACTCGATGGCGCGGACGCCGGCGTAGAGCGCGTCGCCGGTCGGCGCCTCGAACGTCGACAGCTCGAGGAGGACACGCACGGGCGTTCGGAGGACGAGGCAAGCGCGGTAGCCCTCACCGAGCGGGCCCTCGAACGCGACGCCGCCGCGCGTCGCCCGGACCCCGCGGAAGCGGTGCTCGCGAAGCTCGTCGCGCACGGCGCCCTCCGTGCCTTTGGCCGCAGTGGCGAAGAAGATCACGGTCCGCTCTTACCTCGAAAGCCCGCCGGCCGCGCTACCGACCTCCCCCCTCGCAGAAGGGAGGGGGGCTGGGGGGTGAACCCGTCGGAACGGAGGTCATCGAGCAATCCCACCTCGCCATTTTCAGCACACTGTCTAAGCTCCGACCGTCCGGTATGGCACAAGGCCGACGCTACAGCGAAGAGGAGGTCCGCGCGATCCTCGAGCGCGCCCTCACGCGCTCGCAGTCCTCATCCTCGGGTGTGAGCCACGACGATCTGCTCGCCGCGGCCTCGGAGGTCGGCATCGCGCGGGAGGACATCGAGCGCGCGGCGGTCGAGGTCTCGGAGGGCCGCGACGAGCGCGAGGCACGGGCGCACATCCTTGCTCGACGAAAGCGCGGCTTCTCGTCTCACCTCTGGGCCTTCCTCGGGGTGAACGTCTTCCTGCTCGCCATCAACCTCCTGACGACGCCAGCCATTCTCTGGGCCGCGTTCCCGCTGCTCGGCTGGGGCCTCGGCCTCTTCTTCCACGCCCGCGCCGCGCTCTCGAAGGAAGTGAGCGAGGGCGCCGTGCGCCGCGAGGTGGAGCGCCGGGTCAAGGCGCGCAAGAAACAACGCAAGCTCGAGGAGGAGGAGCGCCGGCGCGCCGAGAAGCAGAGCAGCAAGGTGGGCAAACTGGAGCGGGGCGCCGCGGAGCTCGGCTCCGCCGTGCAAGAGGGGGTCGGGCTGCTCCTGTCCCGCCTCGCGGACGAGATCCGCGAGGAGACGAGCAAAGAGCGGCGCAAGCGCGGGGGCGTCCGCGTCGCGGGGCAAGACGGGGATCGGCAGCGGATCGACTTCGACTCCGAGGACCCCTTCGCGGAGCAAGCCGAGGCCGAGGCCGAGGAAGAGGACGAAGAGGAGCGACGGGGGCGACGCCGCAAGCGCTGACGCGCGCGGGGCCGTGCACGCCGCTCAGCCCGCGGCCTTGCAGCAGCGGAAGCCGACCTCGTAGCCGAAGTCGCTCTCGCCGTGGAACGTCGTGATGGGCCGGCACCGATCGCGGACGGGCCCCCACCAGCCACCTTTCAGGCCGGCGCGCTTGGAGAAGCCGCGCCCCGGGAGCTCCACCCACTCGTTGACGTTGCCGTTGAGGTCGTAGACCCCGTGGTCCGACACGCACCGCGGCATCGAGCCGCTCGGGAGGCGCTGGTCGATGACCGCGAGCGCGGCTCGGCAAGGCTCGTCCGCCAGGCAGGCGTCGTGTTTGAGGAAGTTGAAGGTCCGCGGCCTGTATTCGCGATCGTAGCTGCAGATCTGGGGATCCCGCGTGAAGCCGTGCACGTGGGGACGCATGGCCTCCCCCTCGCACGCGAAGGTGAACTCCTCGTCCGTGCACAGGCGCTTGCCGAGCCCCTCGCAGAGGTCCTTCGCCTCCTGCCAGCTCGTGAGGTTTCGGGGCACCTCTCCTTTTTCGTTCGGCCACTCGAACGTATCCATGCAGAAGCGCATCGGGACACGCGCCTTGTCCAGACACGTCGCGGGCTCCCGGTAGAGCCGGCACTGGTTGCGCTCGGCCTTCCCGGCCACGTTCACCTCGTTCCACGCGAGGCAGGTGAGGCTCGCGTTCTTGCACCAATCTCCGTCGACGAGCCGCATGTCTGCGGGGCAGGGACCCACGCTCGCCTGCGGAGCTCCCTCGGGGCTGGTCGCGGAGGATGAAGGCGAGGCGCTCGGAGCAGGCGCGGGCGAGGCGGGAGCCGACACGCTGGAGCTCGGCGCGGGGCGCGAGCCGTCGCTGCACGCCGTCGTGAGGCAGGCGAACGCCGCGCCGAGGAGGAAACACCGACCGAGCAACGCGCGCACCTTGCCCGACCTCTTGCGAGCGGCGAAGCATTTTGCAGCGCGCTGCGCCCGGAGCACCCGGTGCATCGGGTGGGCCTGGGTCGCCATCCTCACGGGCGAGGACCGCAAGGCCCGGAGCCCGGAGGCGGGGGTGAGGCCGCGAAGCGGCCGAGGGGGGCTGCATCAGACCCCCTGGCTAGTAGCGGGGCCGCACGGGCGGGGTTGGCGGTGAAGCGGCACCCCGCGACTCAATTGCACGGACGCCCTAATCCTTTGTGCTCGACGATCCGCATTCATCCGCGGGAGTTGGGAACCATGGCGGCGAACGGATTGGAGCCTTCGGCTCAGCAAGAGGCGCTCCTCGGGGACTTTGCCGGGATCGTGGCCAGCCTCGCGGCCGCGGTGACCGGGCTGACCGAGGCTGGTGGGATGACGACGAGCGCGGTGCTCGAGACGCGCGCCTCGCTCGAGGCCGCGAGCGCCGCGTCACGCGGGACGACCGCGATCGTGCAGGACGTGGCGGGGGCGACGGAGCAGCTCTCGCGATCGATCAGCGACGTCTCCGGGCAGATGGCGTCCGTGCGCCGCGCGACGGACGGCGTCGCCGGAGCGATGGCGCGGACCCAGGATGCTGCGGTCAAGCTCGAGGCCGCCACGTCCGCGATCTTCAAGATGCTGGCCGTGATCGAGGGCGTCTCGAGCCAGACGCGGATGCTCGCGCTGAACGCGACCATCGAGGCCGCTCACGCCGGTGCTCACGGCAAGGGCTTCTCCGTCGTCGCCCAGGCGGTGAAGGAGCTCGCCCACCAGGCGGCCGGCGCGGCCACGACCATCAGCTGCCTCCTCGAAGAGCTGCGCACGAGCGTCGCGGTCGTGAGCGGCGTCGTCTCGGATGCGACGGAGCTCGTGGATCAAGTTCGAAGCTCGACGGCCTCCGTGGCGGTGGCGATGCACGAGCAGTCTGCAGCCACCTCCGCGATCGCGGGGAACATGCACCGCGCGGCGCGCGCCACCGCGGAGCTAGACGGGGCCATCGGCAGCGTGAAAAACAGCGCGGATCAGGTCGAGCTCGCGCACGAGAAGGTCGTCGCGATGACCCAGCGGATCGGCCTGGCCAGCAGGCGCGCCGACCACGCCATCCTCGCGGCGTATGGTGGCGCTCGCCCCGACGAGGGGCTCGACCCGAAGCGCGCCGCGCTCCGGGCGGCCGTGAAGGCGCATGGGGCGTGGAAGGTGAAGCTCGTCCGCGCGGTGCACGCAGGGGACCGGAGCTTCGACATCAAGACCGTCGCTTGTGACGACCGCTGCGCCCTGGGGCAATGGCTCTACGGCGAAGGCAAGAAATGGAGCGACGACGAGCACTACGAGGAGGTCCGCCGGCTCCACGCGACCTTCCACAAGCGGGTCGCCGGCATGCTCTCCGAGATCTACGCGGGGAAGGTGACCGATGCGCGCAAGGCCATCGAGCCGGGCGGAGACTTCTGCGTCATGTCCGCCGGCCTGGTGGACAAGCTGGAAGGTTGGGAGAACGAGCCGGAGAAGAAGAGCCCCGCCATCGCGGGGACCGAAGACGCAGAGAAGCCCCCCGCTCAGGCACTGGCCATGTGGCCGGCATGACGACGGGCCCGCCGCTCAGTGAATGAGCACGATCTCCTCGGTCGCGTCGTCGAAGGCGTAGAGCGTGGCCGTCGTCGGATCGAACGCCATGCCGAATGTGTTCGCCGACGTCGTGGTGCCGTAGGTCGTGAGCTGGCCCGCGTAAGGCGTTGCTCCGCCCGGATCGCAGACGAAGCCGACCCGCTTCTCCGGTCCCTTCACGTAGAGGTAGTCGGCCGTGCCGTTTGCGTCGACGTCGTGCGCGACGACGGTGTTGGCGTTGAGGTCGAGGTTGAACGCGGTCGAGAGGAGGGTCACCGCGCCGGTCGTCCTGTCGACGCGCACCAGCCTGTCACCGGCGCCGCAGGCGGCGAAGAGGTAGTTGTCGTCGAGCGCGAAGCCCGAGCAGCGTGCTTCGTCGAGGAAGGTGAGCGCGACCGTGGCGGCGACGGGTGCCGAGCCTCCGAGCGGCGCCGCGAAGAGCTGGGTCGGGACGGTCGTCACTGTCTGGTTGGTGAGCGTGAAGAGCTGACCGTCGTGGGCCACGGCCGACTGCAGCGTGCGGTTCGGAACGGCCGGGAGGAGCGCGTAGTCGGTCGGGGCCCAGCTCGCCCCGCCGTCGTCCGAGATGCGCCAGACGTGGCCCGTGGTGTCCGTGGCCTTTGCGTCGACCGTGAAGATGTCGAGGCCGTCGACGACCATCGCGTAGCCGAGGTTCGTCGTCGTCAACCCGGCGAGGGTGGTGACGTTCTGGTTGGGGCCGCCCGCCTTGGGGACGCGGTGGAGCGCCGAAAGCCCGCCGACGTAGATCCACCCGTCGGGCGCGTCGTCGACCGCGATGTAGCTCTCGACGAGCGCCGATGGCAGGTCGGTGTCGAGCGTGTTGACGGTGTCGCCGATCATGCCGCCCGTGCCGGGCGCACACGGCGGGACGAAGCAGACGCTCGGCTGGCCCTGGCACAGGTAGCCCGGCTCGGTGACACAAGCGCTCGAGCAGCCGTCTCCGGAGATCGTGTTGCCGTCGTCACAGGCCTCCGTGCCGAACAGCACTCCGTCCCCGCAGACCCCGGCCGTCTCGGTGATCGACACGCTCAGCGGATTGGACAGCGGCAGCGCGCCCGACGTCGTGTCGACGAGGTAGAACCAATACGTGGCGCCGGCGTTCACGGGGACCGTCGCGGTCAGCGCCGTGTTGGAGAAGTCGGAGGCGCAGGCGAGCGCCGGCGTGGTCGTCCCGCACGTGTCGTCGTTGACGAGCAGGTGCCACCGCTGGCTCGAAGGCTTCGTGACGGAGAAGGTGAGCTCGCCGGTCACCGTCGCCGTGTAGTGCATCACGACGTCGGGCCCAGCCAGTGACTGCGCGCTGCACGACGGGGGCGACGTGAAGTGATTCTGCAACGTCGCGGTCCACGCAACCAGGTTTGGCCCGGCGCTCAACGCGATCGGGGTGGAGCAGTCCTCCCCGGCGGCGGGGACGCAGATGCTCGGCTGCCCGGCGCACGAGTAGCCGGCTTCCGGCTGGCACGTGTTCGAGCACCCGTCGCCGGAGACGCCGTTGCCGTCGTCACACGCCTCGGTGCCGACGAGCACGCCGTCGCCGCACGCCTGGGAGGTCCCGGTGATCGTCACGCTGAGCGCGCTGCTGAGCGGGAGCGCGCCGGAGGCGGTGTCGACGAGGTAGAAATAATAGGTCTGCCCCGCCGTCACGTCGAACGTCCCCGTCAGCGAGGTGCTCGTGTAGCTGGACGCGCAGACGAGCTCGGAGTCGATCGCCCCACACGCGCCGTCGTCGACGATCAGGTGCCAGCGTTGCCCCGCTGGCTTGTCGAGCGTGAAGGCGACCTCCCCCGTGAAGCCGGCGGTGTATTGCATCACCACGTCGGGCCCGTCGGGGGCCGAGGTGCTGCACGCGGGCGCCTCGGTGATGTACTCCCGCCCCGTCCCGCCCCAGTACACCGTGTTCGCGCCCGTGGTCAGGATCGCCGGGTACGCGCAGGTGTCACCGAGCACGCTCGTGCAGACGCTCGGCTCCCCGCTGCAGACGAACCCGGGCTCGATCTCACACGTGAAATAGCAGCCGTCCCCGGCGAAGCTGTTCGCGTCGTCGCACTCTTCTCCCGGCAAGATGATCCCGTCCCCGCAGAAGACGCTGCAGACGCTCGGCTCGTCCTCACACGCGTAGCCGGTCTCCACGGAGCACGTCGCGTCGCAGCCGTCGCCGGGGGTGGTGCCGTCGTCGTCGCAGCCCTCGCCGCTCGTGACGATGCCGTCGCCGCAGATCTCGGCGCAGACGCTCGGCGCGCCGTCGCAGCTCCAACCGGGCTCGACGTCGCATGTCTTGCTGCAGCCGTCGCCGGCTTGGTCGTTCTCGTCGTCGCACGTCTCCCCGGCGTCGAGCACGCCGTCGCCGCAGAGGCGCGCGCAGACCGATGGCGACCCCGCACACGTCCAGCCGTCCTCGACGGCGCACGCCTCGTCGCAGCCGTCCCCCGGCGCCGTGTTTCCGTCGTCACACCCTTCTTCGGCGCTGACGGTGCCGTCTCCACACGTCGGCGGGGCGATGCCGCCACCACCGCCGTCGCCTCCGCCTCCGGCGGAAGGTGTGGAGGTGCCCGTGGTGACCCCGGTGGAGGTCGTGGTGGTGTCGTCACCACCTCCCGCCCCGTCGGCGTCGTCGCCGCAGCCGAGGAAGGGAACGAAGAGACAAAGAAGGATCGGGGAGACCCGGGACATCGCGAAGCTCATCGGCTCGATCTCCGCTCGCAAGGCGCAAGCATGAAGGAGCTGATTGTACGCCAGTGACCCGCGAGAGGAAGCCCAACTCCCCGCGCTCGTCGCTCCTCGGCGAAGGTGCGTCAGCGCGCCACGGTGACGGCTGGAAGCACGATGGGCTTGGTCTCGGGACCCTCGTAGGAAATGGCCTTGGCGAGCGGGCCAGGGACGAGCACGAACCGCAGCCTCAGCTCGACCTTGGCCACGGTGTCGGGGATGTCGACCCCGATCGAGCGCGTCTCGGCCGGCTTCAGGCGGTTGTCGCGCACCTGTTTCGTCGCGAACGCAGCGAGCGCGGGCTTCCCCTCGGCGTCGACGAAGGCCATGTTGAGCACCGCCTCGGGGTGATCTTTCATGGGGTCGCTCGCCAGGTTCTTGTAGACCTCCTCGCCTTTCGCGTCGAGGCCTCGGATCTCCAGCATCGCCGTTCGCCCGGGGAAGCCGGTTGGATACGCGTGACCCGTGCGGTTCTCGAGCTTGGCGACGAAGCGCTTGCCGTCGAACGTTCCGGAGAGCTCGACCGCCTCGGCCAGGATGCCGGGCTGGCCCGTGCGCAGGGCGAGGAGCGAGCCGCGGAAGCGATGGCTCCTGTGGGTCGTTCGCGACGAGACCGGGCCCGAGGGGCCCTGCACCTCGTCCATGTGGCACGACGTGCAGGACCTTGTCTCGCCCGAGGAGGCGTGTTCGGTGCCCGTCGAGCACGTCGTCACCCCGGCCGGGTTCTTCTCCTCCCCGTGGCACGCGAGGCAGAGCGTCTTGCCGTCTTTGAGCTCGGGCAAGCTCGGCCCGCTCGCGTGGACCGGGCTCGTTCCGTCGGCGATGTCGTGTGGGCCGCGGAAACGAACGTCCTTCGTGGTGGTGAGCGCGGCGACTCCCTTCTTGCCGTCTTCGAGGTGCACGCCGTCGATCTGGTGGCAGGTCGCGCAGCTGACGCCTGTCTTTGCGGGGGCCGAGTCGTGGTCCTTCGTGTCGCGCGGGTTGTGGCACGTCGCGCATTTCTCGGGGATGCCGGGGCCCTGCTTCTCGATGCGGAGCGCGCGCAACGCGGCGTACACGCCGTCGCTCGCGTGGTTTGCGCGGGCATGTTGGCTCTCTCGCCACTCGGCCACGACGGCGCTGTGGCAAGCTTCGCACGTCGTGGGATCGTCCGCGTCGAGCTTCACGCCCGCCGCGAGCGTCTTGGCGACCTCGTTCACGGCCGTCGAGGCGGAAGGCCCCGCCGCGGAGGAGCTCGCTGGGGAGGAGCTTGCGGGCAGAGGACCCTTCGAGGCATCGCCGCAGGCGGCGGCGGATGCGGCGCCCAGGACGAGCGCAACCAGCAGCCAGGTGGGCACCTTCATCGAGTCGTTCACCATCGTCATCCGCGGCCGGGACAATAGCGCCCCGGGGGCGTCAGTCCGGTAGGGGCACGCTCAGCACGGGGCAACGGACTTTGCGCACCACGTGCTCGGTGTGGGAGCCGGTCAGCGCGTCGACGAGGCCGTTGTGGCCGCGCGTCGCCATGACGACTGCGCACGCGTCGTAGCCGACCGCTAGGTCCACGATGGCGTCCTCGACCTTCCCCTTCGCGGTGCGGCGCGTGACGCGCAGCCCTTCCGGCAAGGCGTCGAGCGCAGGCATCGGTGTCCCGTCCTCCACGTGGAGGAGCACGACCTCCACGTCGGTGGAGCCGGAGGTGCGCGCGAGCCAGGCCGCCGCCTCGAGCCCCGCCTTGGTCGCCACCGCGTCCCCTGCGGGGACGACGAGGCGCTGCAGGTTGACCGCGCCAGTCTCGGAGGCGAGGCCGTCTCCGTGGAGCGGAACGAAGAGGGTGGGGACCTTCACGTTTCGAGCGACCGACTCCGCGACGCTCTCGTTGAAGATCTGCGCGAGCCCGCTCCGCCCGTGTGTGCCCATCACCACGAGCTGCGGCGCGATGCGCCTGAGCGCGTCGAGCAGCGTGTCCGCGGGATCGTCGCAACAGGAGTGGACCATGAGCTCGTTGTCGATCCGGTGTCCCCACTTCGCCGCTGTCTCGTCCGCGCGAGGCATCGCGCCCGGCGGGGCGCCTGTCGACGCGTGCACGGTGAACAGCTTGGCGCCGGTGGCAGCCGCGAGGGCTGCCGCGGTGGCGACGGCGGGCTGCTCGTCCGAGCCGAGGCCTGTGGCGAAGGCGATTGTTTGCATGGTCGCGTCCTTCTCGGGGGGCGGAGCCGATGTCCGCAAGGCGCGTGCCATCTCCGGCGCTCCAGCCGGCGGCCTGAAACGCTCGCGAACGGGACGGCGCGGGCTGCTCGGGTGAATCGGGCCGAGACGCCGACGTTTCGCGATGTTTCCTTGCTTGTTTCAGGAGGCCTCGGGACGCTAGTCCCCTGGAACCATCATTTCTTGAAGAACTCGGGCCGCCCCTGACGGGGCGAAGGCGGCCCGAATTCTCGGGCGAAGTGGCGGTTTGTTCCGGAGGGGACTCGTTTCTTCCAGCGTGGAAACTCCGTTTCCACGGGACTAGCCCGGTGCTGAAAAAGTCGCCGCCTCCCGATCTGAATCGAATATGCCGCCATTTCACCCCCCCAAGCCCCCCTCCTGCGTGTGGGGGGAGACCGTTGAATTTTGCATCTGTTCTCGATGGCACCCCCCTCGCGAAGCGAGGGGGGCCGGGGGGGTGAAAGAGCAGCACCTCCCTCATCCAGCACAACGACGCCGCCTTCTTCAGCAAACGCCTAGTCATCCATCCTCACGCGGACCGCGCTGCCCCAGGGGTGCTGCTTCAAGAGCGCCCAGCCCTTCGCGCGGGTCTCGTGATCCAGCTCGCCGGTCGACGCCAGGCGGAGCGCGCTGGCGAGGTCCTCCACGCGCGCGAAGCGGTTCTTCTTGTGCTTCGCCAGGCCGATGGCGAGCACCAGCTCGACCTCCACCGGGATCTTCACGAACGCGCTCGGCGACTCCGGCATGCGTGTCAGCACGTCCATCAGCACCTTGGGGATCTCGTCACCCACGAAGGGTGGGCGCCCGGTGACCGTCCGGTAGGCGATGGCCGCGAGCGCATAGAGGTCCGCGAGGTGGTCGACGTTCTTGCCGTGGATCTGCTCGGGAGACATGTACGCCGGCGTGCCGACGGCGTGCTCCTTCGTCAGCGACGCGTCGCCGAGCAGCTTGGAGAGGCCGAAGTCGAGGACCTTCCAGCGGCGCGGCAACGTGTCGGTGAGGAACAGGTTGGCGGGCTTCAGGTCGCGGTGCACGACGCCGGCCTCGCGAACGGCGGAGAGCGCCCGCGCCGTGTGCTCGACCATCTCGACGACCTGGACGAGCGGCAGCGCGGGCGAGCGACGCAGGTGCCAGGCGAGATCGTGGCCCTCGAGGAGCTCGAGGACGAGGTACGGGCTGCCGTCCGGCAGAGACCCCACGTCGAGCAGCTTCGGCGCGTGCTCGTTCGGGATGGCCGCGGTCGCCCGCGCCTCGCGGAGGAACCGGTCGACGTTGTTCGAGTCCGCGAGGAGGGCAGGGTGGAGGATCTTGATCGCGACCTCGTCGCCCGCCTCGACGTGTGTCCCGACGTAGACCTCCCCCATGCCGCCGCGCCCGAGCAGATCCCCGATGCGGAACTCGCCGACGACCTGCCCGGTCATGCGGCCGTCGGTCGGGCGCAACGCGCGGTCGAGCTCACCGCGCGCCTCGAGCAGCTGGGCCTCCTTCTGGGCAGCCGCGAGGTCGCTCTGCTTCGCCCGCTCGAGCGCCACCTGCATGGCGCGGCGGCTCTGCCGCGCGAGGTAGAAGATGAGCCCGAAGATCGCCTGCTGCATCACCACGCGGTAGAGCCGCGAGGCCTTGGGCACGTGGCTCACGCTGAAGACGGCGAGGTCCGGCAAGAGATCGATCGCGATCGCGAGCGTGCCCACGAAGTAGATCGCGGCGATTGTCAGGTAGGCGCCCCACGCGACCTTGCGCGACTGGCTCGTCCCGTAGAAATAGATGCCGACCGTCAGGAAGGTCATCGAGGCCGAGTAGAGCCCCAGGTAATAGATGATGCCCGTGGCGAGCGGCGACAGGAGGAGCGCCGAGGTGAGGGCCGCGCGTGGGGTGTACCTCGCGGGGGTGCGGCTCCGCGCGTAGAAGCTGGCGCAGACGATCGCGGTCGCCGCGCAAGTCGCCGCCGTGACGCCGCGGAGCCAGAGAGGCCCCGGGAGGATGGGCAACGCGAGCACGACGAGCACCGCGACGATTCCGGCCGCCTGGAAGAAGACGCGGGCGCGCTCGGCCTCGAGAGACTGCACGATCTCCGCGGCGCGTGCGTCGCTCTCGGCGACACGCGCCTCCGCGGCGCCCGGGGCGGGCGGCGGAGGTGGTGCGCTGGGCGGCGCCGCCCCGAGCTTCAAGTGGACGATGCTCTCGGGAGCGTCGTCCCTCTCATCGGGGAGCGCAGCGCCGGGGAGCGCGGCGGCGGGGAACGCTCCGCGCTCCCCTTGCCACGCTTTTTCCTCCGCTTGAGGCTTGCCGCTCACGCCCCCCCGATGGTGGCCTCGAGCGCGACTACTTCGCGCCGGCGTAGAGGGAGTCGATCTTGTCCTTGTAGCGCTCGACCACGACGCGGCGCTTCACCTTCATGCTCGGCGTCATCATGCCGTTCTCCGTGGTGAAGTCCTCCGGCAGGAGGCCGACCTTCTTGATCTCCTCGAAGCCCTTGAACTCCGCCGCGAAGTGGTCGACCTCCGCCTGGAGCTTCTCCTTGACCTTGGGCTCCTCGATGAGCTTCGCGTCGCTGGACGCGTCGATGCCTTGCTCCTTCGCCCAGTCCTTCAGGTTGGCGAAGTCGGGGACGACGAGCGCCACGTTGAAGAGCTGGTTGTCGCCGTAGACCATGCAGTTCGCGATCAGGGGCGAGAGCTTGAGCTTCTCCTCCAGCGGAGCCGGCGCGACGTATTTGCCGTTCTGGAGCTTGTAGAGCTCCTTCAGCCGGCCCGTGATGTAGAGGAAGCCCTCGTCGTCGACGAAGCCGAGGTCGCCGGTGCGGAAGCCGCGGTCCTCCGTGAAGACGGCCTTGTTCTCCTCGTCGCGGTTGAAGTAGCCCTGCATGATGTTCGGGCCGTAAATGACGATTTCGCCATCTTTGGCGTCGGGCGCGGTCTGCGTCTTGTCGATGACGATCTTCACGTCCTCGATGGGCTTGCCGACGCTGCCGATCTTGTGGGCGCCGGGGCGGTTCGCGGTCGCGATGGGGCTCGTCTCCGTCAGGCCGTAACCCTCGTAGACGGTGATCCCCAGGCCGTCGATGAACTCCGCCACCTCGCGCGAGAGGGCGGCGCCGCCCGAGAACGCGTATTTCAGGCGCCCGCCGAACTTGTCGACGATCTTGGTGAAGATGATCTTCCTGGCGAGGGGCAGGGCGATCGACTCACCGAAGGTCAGGCTCTCGCCCTTGCGTTTCTTGGTGGCCGCGCGGATCCCCGTCGCGAACAGGCTCTTGATGATGGCCGGCTTCTCCGTCATCTGCTTGTTCACGCCGTCGTAGATGCGGTTGAAGATGCGCGGCACGCTGAAGAGGAGCGTGGGGTGCACCTCCGCCAGGTTGCTGACGATCTTGTCGACTGCCTCCGCGAGGGCGATGCTCGCGCCGCGCGAGATCATCACGTGCAGCTCACACGTGTGCCCGAACGAGTGTGCCCAGGGCAAGAACGACAAGCTGCGGTCGTCCACGCCGATCGGCAACATGTGCTGCACGGCGTTCACGTTCGAGACGATGTTGCCGTGGCTGAGGATGACGCCTTTGGGGTTGCCGGTCGTGCCCGACGTGTAGATGAGGCAGGCCGTGTCCTTCGGCTCCGGGTCGAGCGCGTCGACCGGGCTGGACTTGCCCTTCTCGATCAGGCTCGCGAAGGAGTCCGGGTCGTCCTTCGGGAGCTCCATTCCGATGACGTGTTTGAGGCTGGGGACTTTCTCGGGGAGCTTCTTGGCGGTCTCGAGGACCTTGCCCGAGCCCGCGACGAGCGCGACCGCGGAGCAGTCGTTTGCGATGAACGCCCACTCCTTCGGGTTCTGCGCCTCGTACATCGGGACGAGCGCCGCGCCGAGGCCGTAGCAGGCGTACGCGAGGATCGCCCACTCCTCCCGGTTGTTCGAGACGACCGCGACACAGTCGCCTTTCTTGATGCCGATCGCCGCGAGGCCGCCGCGCAGCGCGGTCACCTTGTCGCCGATCTCCTGGTAGGTCGACCACTGCCAGGCCCCGCCGCGTTTGGTCCCGAAGAGCTCCTGCGAGGCGTGCTTCTTCACGGACTTCTCGAACATGTCGACGAGGTTCTTGAACGGGTCGGCCATTTTTCTGGGTCCTCCGGCGCTGGCAGGCGACGGTAGAAGGTGGCTCTCAGGCAGTCAACGGAGCCGAACGGACGTCCTCACGACCTCGACGTCCGAGAACGGGCTCACCCGGCCGGCGACGATCTGGCCCTCCTCGTGACCCTTGCCGGCGATGACCACGACGTCCTCCGGGGCGGCTCGGGCGACGGCGGTCTCGATCGCGCGCCGGCGGTCGAGCTCGACGATCACCTCGGGGCCACGTCCGATGCCCGCGCGGATTGCGCGGGCGATGTCGGCGGGCTTCTCGCTGCGCGGGTTGTCGGAGGTGAGGAGCACCCGGTCTGCGGCCGTCGCGGCCGCGCCCATCTGGGGCCTCTTCCCCTTGTCCCGGTCCCCGCCGGCCCCGAACACCACCGTCAGCTTCCCGCCCGTGGCCGTCGCGAGCGTGCGCGCCGTTTGCAGGGTGCGCGCGAGCGCGTCCGGGGTGTGCGCGTAGTCGACCACCACGCAGGGCTGCTCGGCGACGACCTCGAAGCGCCCCGGCGGGGCCGGACAGGTGGCCAGGCATTGCGCGGCCTCGTCGAAGGGGGCGCCTGCGGCTTCCGCTGCGAGCAGGGCGGCGACCGCGTTCTCGGCGAAGATGGCGCCCACGGCTCGGATCCTCAGGGACGCCGGCCGCGCCGCGAGCGCGCCGCTCCACCGGAGGGTGATCTCGGTCCCGAGAGCGGTCGGCTCGGCGCGCTCGATCGTCACGGTCGGCGCGCACCAGGGCTCGCCGCGTGCGGGTGAGCCGTAGGTGAGGAGGCGCGTGCCTTCGGGCAGCACCTGCCCGAGGAGCTCGCCGGCCGGATCCGAGGCGTTGAGCACGGCGGCTCCGCCCGGGAGGAGGTGCGCGAAGAGCTGGGCCTTGCTCGCGAGGTAGTGCTCCGCGCTGCCGTGCGCGTCGAAGTGGTCCCGCGTGAGGTTCGTGAAGACGGCCACCTTGCAGGGCCACGCGAGCGCGAGCCCGCCGACCCCGAGCGCCTCGCTCGTGTATTCGGCTGCCGCGTGTGTCGCGCCCGCGGCGATCCCGCGCCGCATGGTCTCCAGGAAGCCGGCGTAGCCTTCTGCGACGGAGAGCGGCTCTTCGTCGAGGAAGCGGCCGACCGTCGTGACGCGCGGTACGGGATGGCCGAGCGCGCGCAGCGCGGCGGCGACGAACGTCGTCGTCGTCGTCTTGCCGTTCGTGCCCGTCACCCCGACCGTCGTCAGGTTCGTGTGCCAGGGGGGCGGAGAAGGGGCGACGCGCTTCACGAAGGCGAGAGTACAAAAGAAAAACGAGCGGGGTTGGGGCCCCGCTCGGACGGTCTCTTGGAGGAGGAAGGCGGGCCGGCTCAGCCGGTCGGGAAGAGCACGTCGTAGATGCAGAACGTGATCGCGTCGTCGGCCGTGGTGCCCTGACCGCACGCGTCCTCGATGCAGGCCTGGTAGAGGGCCTGGCCCGAGGCGTTCATGCCGTCCATGTAGGCGGCGCAGGCGCCGAGCCACTCGGTGTTCGCCTCGGCCGCACAGGCGGGCGCCGCCTCCGTGCACGCCGTGTCCGAGGCCGGGTCGACGCAGGCCTTGCCAGCGGCCTCGATGTAACAGCCGTTGAGGACGTCGTCGTTGAAGCTGCAGGTGACCGGGTCGAGCGCGTTCATGCACGTGACCATGTCTTCTTCGACGCCGTCCTTCAGGTTGGCGACGCCGTTGCAGTTCGTGAAGCCCTCACACGTGCTGTCGCAGGCCGGCGGGTTGCCGTCGTCGCCGAGGCAGTTGGTGCCGCCGCCGGTGCCGTCGCCGCCCGTGCCGTTGCCGCCGCCGCCGTCGCCGCCCTGGTTGCCCGCTCCTTGGGCTCCGGCGCCCTCGTTGCCCGCGCCTGTGTTCTCGCCGCCGATGCCGTCGCCGTCATCGTCGTCGACGATGATGCAGGCAGCGGACGCGGTGGAGATGGCGGCGACGAGTGCGAGGAACTTTGTCTTGTCGATAAGCATGGAAACTCCTTGGGAGTGCCGGGGAAGATGAGGGGTGCCGGCCGTCTGGCGTTCGGCCCGTTAGACGTAGACTTCTTACGCGAATTCGTGACCGGCCTTTCCCGTTCGCGAGAAGAATCAAGTATTGCCGCTCTCCCGGTTTCCGGCCAGAACGTAGCACCCGGTTTTTCCGCGCAGAAAGATGCTTCGCTACGCCATCACGACCTTCGGCTGCCAGATGAACGTGCACGACTCCGAGCGCATGCACGGGGTCTTGCGCGGCGCCGGGCTGAGCCCGGTTGAGGGGGTGGCCGAGGCGGATGTGGTAGTTCTGAATACCTGCAGCGTCCGCGAGAAGGCCGAGCAGAAGCTCCGGAGCGAGCTCGGGCGGCTGGCCAAGCTCAAGCGCGACAAGCCGGAGATGCTGGTCGTGGTCGCGGGCTGCGTGGCCCAACAAGAGGGCGAGAAGCTCCTCAAGGCCTCGCGTGGGGTCGACCTGGTGGTGGGCCCGGACAACATCGCCGAGCTGCCTGCGCTGCTCGAGGAGCTCGGGCACGGCTCGCCGCCGCTGTCGCGCACGGTCTTCGATCTCGAGGCGCCGCGCTTTCTCACCGCGACGAGCCTCGCGTCGGGCACGGTGACCTCGTTCGTGACGACCATGAAGGGCTGCGACGAGCGCTGCTCCTTCTGCATCGTGCCGTACACGCGCGGGCCGGAGCGTTACCGATCGAGCGACGAGATCGTCGCCGAGATCGCCGGGCTCTGTGATCGAGGCGTGCGCGAGATCACGCTCCTGGGACAGACGGTCAACAGCTACAAGGACCCATCGGGCCTCCTGCCTCGCGCGCCCGACGCGGACGCGTCGGACCCCGACGAGAGCGAGTTCGCTGCCCTCCTCCGGGCCATCGCCGCGCGCGTTCCTGCGCTGCTGCGCCTCCGCTACACGAGCCCGCATCCGCGCCACCTCACGCCTTCGCTCATCCGCGCGCACGCGGAGATCGGAATCCTCGCCAGACACGTGCACCTGCCTGTGCAGTCCGGCAGCGACCGGATGCTCAAGCGCATGATCCGCCGCTACACCCGCGCGGACTACGTGGCGCGCGTGGCGCGTCTCCGCGAGGCCGTCCCGGGCGTCACGCTCTCGACCGATCTCATCGTCGGCTTCCCCGGGGAGACCGAGGCGGATCTCGAGGCGACGCTCTCGCTCGTCGAGGAGGTGGGCTTCCTCGGCGTCTTCGGCTTCAAGTACTCGCCGCGCCCACACACGCCCGCGCTCAAGCTCGGCGACGACGTGCCGGAGGCGGAGAAGTCGGCGCGGCTCGCGCGCGTCTTCGCGCTCTCGGAGTCGCTGCTGGCCAGGCACCTCGAGTCCCTCGTCGGCACGAGGCAAGACGTGCTCGTGGAGGGACCGGCCAAGCGCCCGCTCGAAGCGGGCGGCGAGCGAGCGACATTCACGGGGCGCACGGCGCGAAACGAGATCGTCCACATCGACGATCCGGCCGCGCGCGGCCTCGTCGGTGAGGTCGTCACCGTGCCGATCGTTCGCTCGCTCAAGCACTCGCTCGTCGCCGAGCTCGAGCCGGCGCTCCGCGCCCGCGCTTCCGAGCGCGCCCCCCACCAGCCCAAGGCCCGCTCGCTCCCGCTCGTGAGGTGACCGTGAAGAACATCGTGTCCGTCGGCGGCAAGGCGCCGCGCATCGCCGAAGGCGTGTTCGTCGCGCCGAACGCCTTCGTCATCGGGGACGTCGAAATCGGCGAAGGGTCGAGCGTCTGGTTCGGCTGCGTGCTGCGCGGCGACATCGGCCCCATCC
Source organism: Myxococcales bacterium (assembly GCA_016794345.1). GTDB lineage: Bacteria > Myxococcota_A > Polyangia > Polyangiales > Polyangiaceae > Xiheicaenibacterium > Xiheicaenibacterium phototrophicum. The sequence continues at coordinate 102,934 of JAEUKE010000070.1, read as the reverse complement.
GCATCGGCAAGCGCACGAACATCCAAGATCTTTCCTGCATCCACCTGACCGACGGCATCTCGCAGACCGTCATCGGGGACGACGTGACCGTCGGGCACGGCGTCATCCTGCACGGGTGCATCGTGAAGGACCGCGCGCTGATCGGCATGGGCTCCACAATCCTCGACAACGCCGTCATCGGGGAGGAGTCGGTGGTCGCGGCTGGCTCGCTCGTCACCCCGCGCGTGGTGATCCCGCCAGGGTCGATGGTCCGTGGGTCGCCCGCGAAGGTCTTGCGTGAGGCGAGCGAAGAGGAGCGCGCCTTGGGGCTCGAAGGCGCCCGGCACTACGTGGCGAACGCACAGCGCTTCGCGCGCATCGACTTCGGAGGGACCTGACCATGCGACTCGTCGTGAACGGCGAAGACTTCGTCGCCGAGGAAGGGCTGACCGTCGCGGCGCTCCTCGCGCGTCTGGCGCTGGGCGGTCCGGTCGCCGTCGAGCGGAACGGGGACGTCGTGCCGCGCGCCGAGCACCCCACGACGGTGCTGGCCGAAGGCGACAAGGTCGAGGTCGTCCACTTCGTCGGCGGCGGCTGAGCTTCCTCCGTCGCGCCCAGCGCAGGGAAGTTTCGCACCGGCCCCGAGCGTAGGTAGGATCCCACCTGCCGTGCGTCTTGCCTCCGTTCTCGGCCTCGTCCTCCTCGGGATTGGCGTCGGCACCGGCGTCGGTGTCGCCGCGCACCACCTCGTCCCCGAGTCCCCCTACGTGGGCGGTCTCTTCATCGGGGGGCGGCAGCTGCCCGGGGGCATCGCGGCCGGCGAGTGGCTCGCGGCCCGACGACCGATCGTCGCGGACGAGACGGTGTACGTCCGGTACGGCGACCGCATCGAGGAGATGACGTTCGGCGAGCTCGGCGTCGACATCGATATCGAGGCGACGCTCGCCAAGGCCGGGGAGATCGGTCACCGCGGCAGCATGGCCGAGCGCATGGCCGAGAACCTGGCCGCCGCGCGAGGCGAGGTGGACGTGCCGATCGTCTACCGCGTGAGCCGCCCCAAGATGGAGCGAGTGGTCGAGCGCGCGACCGAGCTCTCGAGGAAGGCCCCCAAGGACGCGAAGATCGACATCGCGAACAAGCGGCGCATCCCGGACGAAGACGGGCAGGAGCTGGACGTCGAAGGCGCGTTCCGCGCCATCGCCGAGGCGGACTACGGCAAAGGCGGGCTCGTGGTCGTCGACCTGCCGACGCGAACCATCAAGGCGAGCGTGACCGAAGAGACGCTCGCGAGCGTCGACGTGACGAAGGTCATGTCGCGCTTCGAGACCGTGTTCTCGCCCTACATCACCGGGCGCGCCGCGAACGTGCATCGCGCGGCCGCCCTGCTCGACGGCGTCATCCTCCCGCCGGGGTACACGATGAGCTTCAACGAGACCGTGGGCCCGCGCACCATCGAAAGAGGCTTCCACTACGCGCCGGAGATCCAGGGCGACGAGATGACGACCGGGGTCGGCGGCGGCACCTGCCAGGTCTCCAGCACGCTCTTCGCCGCGTCGCTCCTCGGCGCCATGGAGATCGTCGAGCGACAAGGGCACTCGCAGGTCTCGGCCTACGCAAAGATGGGGATGGACGCGACGGTGAGCTTTCCGCTCGTCGATCTCAAGATCAAGAACCCCTTCACGTTCCCCGTGATGCTCCACACCTCGTTCCCCAAGCCGAACACGATCCTCGTGGAGATCCTCGGTGGCGATCCGGTGGCGGACGTGACCTATGCCTACGGCGTCGGGCGCGCTTCGGACTTCGTTCGGCGCATCACGGTCAAATCGAACCTGAAGCCGGGCACGCGGATTCGCCGCCAGAAGGGAGGTCGCGGCTACGACGTGACCAGCGTCGTCACGATCAAATGGCGAGACGGTCGGACGGAGCAGCGCACGTACTTCACCGGCTATCGTCCCAAGCCCGAGGTGTTCTGGGTCGCGCCGGGCTTCGACGAAAACGAGCTCCCTCCGCTCCCCGAGCACGCCAAGGGCGTCGAGGGCCGCCTCGCCGAGCGAGACGCGGTGTACGACGGCGACATCACGACGATGTGATGGCGCGTGTGCGGTGCGAGCGCGCCGGCGCCGCGAGCGGCGCCGCGCGTTTGTGGTAAGCCGTCCCGGTGACGTTTCGAAACCTCGACGGCAGCGCGGTCAACAAAGGGCTCGGCGACGTCCTCAAATGGAAGCTCGGCCTCGCGGCGCCTGGTGAGGTTCGCGAGGAGCTGCTGGAAGAGGCAAACGCGGTCGACGCGGCGCCGGTCGTGCCCAACGACGGCGCGCTGCTCCGCGGCGCCGAGCGGTCGGGGCTCACGTGGATCGGCCACGCGACGTTCCTTGTGCAGCTCGGCGGCCTCTCGCTGCTCATCGACCCGGTGCTCTCGGACCGTCTCTTCTTGATCAAGCGGCTCGCCCCGCCCGGCGTCGCCCCTGGCGCGATGCCGAAGATCGACGCGGTGCTCGTCACGCACAACCACCGTGACCACATGGACGCGCCGTCGCCTCCTCGCGCAGCCTCGGGATGCGGAGATAGTCGTCCCCAAGGGCCTCGGCGGATGGTTCGCGCGGCGCGGCTTCTCCCGGGTGCACGAGCTCGGCTGGTGGGACCACGTCGATCTGCGCGACGCGCGGATCACCTTCGTTCCGTCGCAGCATTGGTCGCAGCGCGGGCCCCTCGACCGAAACGAGAGCCTGTGGGGGGGCTACGTGATCGAGGATGGTACGCACCGCGTCTACCATTCGGGCGACACCGCATACTTCGAGGGGTTTGGCGATATCGGTCGGCGGTTGGGGAAGCTCCACGCTGCCATGCTCCCCATCGGCGCCTACGAGCCTCGGTGGTTCATGCGCCCGCAGCACATGAACCCCGAGGACGCCGTCCAGGCCTTCCTGGATCTGCGGGCAGACACGTTCGTCGCCATGCATTGGGGGACGTTCCGCCTGACCGACGAGCCCGTCGGTGAACCGCCTCTCTTCACGCGCGCGGAGTTTCGGCGGCACACCTTGGAGGCAGAGCGGCTGCGAATCCCCGCCGTGGGCGAGAGCGTCTGGCTGGGCCGGTAGTCAGGGCTTCGGTGCCACGGTCGGGTCGACGCAGCAGCGGAAGCCGATCTCGTAGAAACGAAACATCGGACCGTGGGAGTCGTTTGTCCCACGGCAGCCGCTCCAGGGCTTGGACCAATAGCCACCCTTGAGCGAGGACTCGTAGGGCCATTGCGGGCGCGACGTCGTCACCCATTCCTCGACGTTGCCGACGAGGTCGCGCACCCCGAAGGGGCTCTCGCAACGCTGCCGCGTCCCCGAAGGCTCGGCCTGGTAGAGGCGCTTCGTCTCCTTCTCACGCACGTCCGGGTCGGCGCTGGAGAGCGCGCGCTGGCTGTATGGCTTGTACGGCTTGTCGTTCGTGCACGCGGCCGGTTCGTGTTTCCAGCCATAAGGGAACGGACGCGTCTCGGGGCCCTCGCAGGCGAGCTCCCACTCGAACTCGGTGCAGAGGCGCTTGCCCACGGCCCTGCACTCGTCCTGCGCCTCGCCGAAGCGCATCATGACCGGCGGCAGCGCGCCCTCGCGGTTCGGCCACTCGAATCGATCCATGCACGCGGCGACCGGTGTGGCGGTCGACTCGAGGGCGACGAGTCCGTCGTGGTAGTCCCAGCATTGGCTCTGCTCGAACCGGAGGCAGTAGCGCTGCACTTGCTCGTAGTGCGTCCCTACGACGAGCTTCATGTCGGCGGGGCAGGTGAGCGCTGCGCTCGCGGCAGGCTGCGGCGGCGGGGCTGCGAGCGGTGGCCCGAACACGAGGGGCTGCAGCAAGAGGAGCTCGTAGGGCACGCGCTGGTCGTAGCGCAGCTCCCCGTCGCCGTCAGCGGCGCCGCCTTCGAAGCAGCGCGGCGCCGAACGCCAGCCCGCCGAGCCCGAGCGCGAGGCTGCCGGGGCCGGTCGATGCCGTCGCGCTGCAGTCGCAACCCGACTTCGATCCGTCCTCCCCGAAGGCGTAGCCGCCACCCTCGCCGTCCCAGCTATCGGAGCAAGCCGCGAAGGCGGTCTTGCAGGGGTCGCCGACGTGGAGGGGCGCTTGCAGGCTCGTCTGCACGACCGCGTTGGTCGGCCCGAGGACGAGATCGCTCGCGAGCCCCTCGCGGGAGAGCTCGGCGTTGAGCCGGGTCAGCGCGAGCGAAGCCGGGTCGAGGCCGGCGAACAACGTCGCCACGTCGACGGTCGCCTCCTCGAGGGCGCCCTCTCCGTCGACGCCGCCGTAGCCGCTCTCGGCAGGGGCGTCATCGGCCTTTGCGAGCACCGGATCGACTGCCCACACGCCGATGTCGAACGCCGCCTCGACGAGCCAGCCGCGGCCGTCCTGCTGCTCGAAGTAGTCCGCGCGCAGCTCCGAATAGTTGCTCCGCTGCGTGTCGAAGTTCCAGACGAGGTTCAGCGGATCGATCCTCGCGAACGGCATGTTCTGGGGCACGTAGCTCCCCTCCGAAACTACGAAGAGTGACACGGCTGTCATGGCTCCGGTCCCGGCGGCGACCATCCGCAGAGGAAGCGTGGGCGACGCGCCCGCCGTCGTCACGCGCACCGGGCGCATCGAGTCGATGCCCGTTCCGGGGACCAGGCGGAGGGCGAGGAACCCGAAGCCCTCGTTCACGTAGGCGTCGACGACCGGCTCGACCTCCATCGGTATGGCGTACCCGTGCGCGTCGAGCCAGGTGCGCAGCGCGACCGGATCATCGGATGCGAGCTGCACCGTCTCGTAAGGGCCCACCACCTCCTGCGCGAGCACGTCGACCGGGTTCTCTTCGCCTTGCTGGACGCTCATCCCGCCGCCGCCGGTGGCGGCCTTGGTCGAGGAAGACGTCGTTCCGCAAGGCCCGGAGCTGCCGCCGACCCCACTGCTCGGGGACGGGCAGTACACGACTGGCGACGTGACCGTGATGGCGGTCAGCGCTTCGAGCTGCGCAAAGAGGAGATCCGACGAGAGCCCGACGTCGACCGTGCCTTTGATGGGCAGCACCCACGCGAACTCTTCGGGCTCGCCGACGTATTGGATCTGGTCCCAGAGCGTCGTCTGGTCCTTCGACAAGCTGAGGGCCATGCGGTGAGACGTGACCTGCGTCGGGTTCCGGGACTGACCCCCGACGGGAAAACACCCGCCGCATGCACGCGCCGACCGCACAGGGAGCAAGCCGATGCCGACGGACAAGGCCGCCGCCGCGAGGACGGGCCAACGTTTGATGCTCATACGACCTCCGAAGCGAAAAGAAAGGGGACAGGGCAACGGTACCTGGGCCGGCGCAGGTGAAAAGGGTGCCTGGTGTGCTGAACAAATGTGCAGTATACGTTGGGTGTGCCCCTCCCGCCCGGAATGCGTCCGGTGGCGAACCCGCCCAATCCTTGGCTCTCCACCGCCGTGGAGTACCTGGAGGAGCCGCCCATTGCGCGTCTCGAGGTGATCGAGGACTCGACGAAGGGGATCTTGTCGCACAACGACAGCCCCGACCTCGGCTTCCGCTGGAGCGTGAACCCCTACCGGGGTTGCTGGCATGCGTGCTCCTACTGCTACGCGCGCCCTCGCCACGAATACCTGAGCCTCGGCGCGGGGACGGATTTCGAGCGGAAGCTCGTGGTGAAACCGCGGGCGCCGGAGCTCTTGCGCGAAGCATTCGAGAGGCCTTCGTGGCGCGGGGAGCTCGTGCTCTTCAGCGGCGACACGGACTGTTATCAGCCGCTCGAGGCGAGCTATGGGCTGACGCGAGGCTGCCTGGAGGTCATGGCCGAATACAAGAACCCCTGTGGGGTCATCACGAAGTCTCCGCTCATCGAGCGCGACGTGGACCTCCTGGTGGAGCTCGCGCGCGTCGCGGACCTGAGCTTGACGATCAGCATTCCGTTCTGGGACCCCGAGCGCGCCCGCGCGATGGAGCCCTTCGTCGCCACGCCGCAGCGGCGCATCAAGACGATCGAGCGGCTGGCGAAGGCGGGGCTGCGCGTCGGCGTGAACATCGCGCCGCTCATCCCCGGCCTGGGTGACGAGGACATGCCGACGATCCTGGAGGCGGCGCGGGACGCGGGCGCCGTGCGGGCGGGGTTCGTCTTCCTTCGCCTGCCGGGGCCCGTCGCGGTGGTGTTCGAAGAGCGCCTGCGCAAGTCCCTGCCGCTTCGCGCGGAGCGGGTGCTCGCACGCGTCCGCGAGGCGCGCGTCGGCAAGCTCTACGACGGCCGCTTCGGCGCGCGGCAGAAAGGAGAGGGGCACTACGCGGAGGCCGCGCTCGCGCTCTTCGAGGCGACGACGCGCCGCCTCGGCCTGCAGACCTTCGCGATGGGACCACCCCCGCCGGAGCGCCACACCTTCGAGCGCCCGCTCGCGAAAGGTGCGCAGCTGGACCTGTTCGGCGCGTGGCCGAGGTCTCGCTGAGGAGCGCGTTCTCTCTTTCAACCTGCCTCCAGATCGTGTCCTTTGAAGGCATGTCGGAGACGAGGCTCGCCACGTGCACGCTGTGTGAGGCCGCTTGTGGGATCGCGGTCCAGGTCGAGGGCGGGCGCGTCGTCTCGATCCGCGGAGACGCCGACGATCCGATGAGCCGCGGGTACGTCTGTCCCAAGGTGATCGGCATGCGCGATCTGCACGAGGACCCCGACCGGCTGCGCGCGCCCGTCATCCGCGAGGGCTCGGCGTTCCGCGAGGTCTCGTGGGAGCAGGCGCTCGACGTCGCCGCTCGTGGCATCGCGCGCGTTCGCCGTGAGCACGGCAGGGACGCGCTCGCCGTCTACCAGGGCAACCCGACCGCCCACAACCTGGGCCTCCTCACGTTCGGCCAGGTCGCGCTGCGTTCGTTCGGCACGAAGAACATTTCGAGCGCCTCGTCGACGGACCAGGTCCCCCACATGGTCGCGGCGTACGAGATGTTCGGTCACCCCATCCTCATGCCCGTGCCCGATCTCGAGCGGACCCGGTACCTGCTCATCGTCGGCGCGAACCCCCTGGTCTCCAACGGCAGCCTGATGACCGCGCCGGACATGAAGCGTCGCCTCGCCGAGATCCGCGCGCGCGGCGGGAAGGTCGTGGTGCTCGACCCGCGGCGGACGGAGACGGCCGAGGCGGCCGACGAGCACGTCTTCGTCGCGCCCGGGACGGATCCGCTCCTCTTGCTCTCGATCGTGCACGTCGTCTTCGAGAGGCACCTCGATCGTCCGAAGCGGTCGCCCTTGCCCGTCGAGGGGCTCGCGGAGCTGCAGCTCCTCGCCTCGCGGTTTGCGCCGGAGCGATGCGCCGCGGCGACGGGTGTGCCGGCCGAGGTCGTGCGGCGGATCGCGTTCGAGCTCGCGTCGTCGGATCGCGCGGCGGTCTACGGGCGTGTCGGCATCTGTCATCAAGAGCAAGGCACGCTCGCGGCGTGGCTCGTGTACGCGCTGAACCTCGTCACCGGGAACCTCGATCGGCCCGGGGGCGCCATGTTCCCGACGCCGGCGATCGACGTGCTCCTCCTCACGAAGATGCTCGGCTTCGTCGGGGAGGGCCGCTTTGCGAGCCGGGTGCGCGGCGCGCGGGAGATGGCGGGGGAGGTCCCGGTGGCGACGCTGTCGGAGGAGATCGAGACCGAAGGGCCCGGTCAGGTCCGGGCGCTCCTGACCAGCGCGGGCAACCCCGTCCTGTCGTCACCCAATGGGCGGCGCCTCGAGCAGGCGCTCGCCAAGCTCGATTTCATGGTCTGCGTGGACTCGTACGTCAACGAGACCACCCGGCACGCCCACGTGATCCTGCCGCCGGTCTCGCCGCTCGAGCGTCCCCATTACGATGTCGCGCTCGCCGCGTTTTCGGTGCGAAATGGCGCCAAATATGTGGAGGCGCCCATTGCTCGCCCCGAGACGGGCCGGCACGATTGGGAGATCCTCGTGGACCTCGCGGCGCGCATCCACCTCGACGGGCGGGCGCTCCGGCCGCTCGCCCGCAGGGCGCTCGTGGCCGCGACAAAGCGGTTCGGGACCGACGGATTCCTCGATCTGTTCCTGCGCCTCGGGCCACACGGCGCGGGTGTCCTCGGGCAGCGCCCGCACGGCCTCACGCTCTCGAGGCTGCGGCACGCCCCCCACGGAATCGACCTCGGCCCGCTCGAGCCGCGGCTCGGCGCGCTCTGCGAGAAAACAGGGCGCGCCGTCCAGGCCGCGCCACAGCGCTTCGTGGCGGAGGCTTCGTCGCTCGAGGAGCTGCTCGAGCGCGCCGCGCGGCGGAAGGAGCGGGGGCAGCTGGTCCTCGTCGGGCGGCGGCACCTCCGCAGCAACAACTCCTGGCTCCACAACAGCCGCGCGCTCGTGAAGGGCCCCGTTCGCTGCACGCTGCTCATGAGCCCCGCGGACGCACGCGCGCGCGGGATCGCGACCGGCGCCGAGGTGACGCTCCGCTCGCGTGTCGGTTCCATCGTCGTCCCGGTCGAGGTCTCGGAGGAGATGATGGAGGGCGTCGTGAGCCTCCCGCACGGCTGGGGGCACGACAGGCCCGGCGTGAAGATGGGCGTCGCGACCGCACACGCCGGGGTGAGCCTGAACGACGTGACGGACGAGATGGCGCTCGACAAGCTCAGCGGCAACGCTGCGTTCAGCGGGCTCGACGTGACGGTGGAGGCGGTGCGCCGCGTGGGGCTGGACCCGGCGCCGGTCAGCGCGAGAAATAGCGGTTGAGCTTCTGCTCCGCGCGGTCGCCGAAGAGGATGTGGCAAGCCTCCTTGAGGCCCTCGGCGAGCTCGAGCTCCTCGCGTGGCATGACGAGCGCGATCTTGGACCGCCGCCGCAGGAAGTCGTCGAGCTCGACGATCATCTCTCGCTCTGCCGCGAGCTCGAGCTCACAGCGGAGGTAGTCGGCGCCGTCGATGACCGCCTCGCCCATCCTGGGATCGGCGTGGATGTCGTCCACCATTCGGAGCGCCTCGGCGCCATAACGCCGCCAGAGGCGAGTCGTGAGAAGCTCGCCGGTCTTGGGCGATTTCGCCTCCGCGAGACCGTATTGGGCCGCCTTCTGCAGGAGCTCGTCGTGGAGAGCAGGGGCGGGCTCGCCATACCAGGTCGCCGTCGGTCGAGGAATCGCGACGCCGAGATCGGTGATCGCCTGGGCGACCTCCTCGCCGACGTTGAGGCAATCTGTCAGCTTGCCGCCGAAGATGCTCACCTGCTTTCGCTCGGCGTCCACCTCGACAACGTGTTTGCGGGAGAGCTGCATCCAATCGGTGCTCTCGCCGCTGCCGACCGCGACGGCGAGCGGCCTGACGCCGCACCGCTCGGCCACGACGTCGGACATGTCGAGCGGCCGCTCGAGCGTGAGCCGCTTGTTGACGTTGTCGAGCACGAATCGGCGGTCGTCGTCCGTGGGGGTCGTGATCGGCTGATCGACCGGCGTGTCCGTGGTGCCGATGCAGGAGCGCGCGCCCATGGGGATGACGAAGAACGGGCGCCCATCGTCGGCGAAGAACGTGAGCACGCGCTCGTGTGGGGTGATCCGGGGCACCAGCAGGTGGATGCCCTTCGAGAAGACGTGCCGAAAGCGCGTCTTGGTGCCGAGCTTCTCGTTGAGCGCGTCCACGAAGGGACCGCAGGCGTTGACGAGGACACGCGCGTGGATCGTGAGCGCCTCCGAGGTCTCGACGTCGCGGGCGCTGACGCGCCAGACGCCGCCCTCACGCGTCGCGCCCGTCACCTCGACGTAGTTGGCGCCGGCGCAGCCCTGATCCAGGGCGCGCCGGATGAACCCCCAGACGAAGCGGGCGTCGTTGTCGTGGAGGTAGGCGTCGGAGTACTCGAAGCCGCCGTCGCTGGCCGATAGATCGAGGACGGGCTCGGTGGCGGCGAGCGACGCGACACCGTGGTGGCGCGGGCGCTTGGTGAAGAAGCTCCCCAGCAGCCAATAGAGAAACGCGCCGAGGACGAGCTTCCAGAGACCGTGCCGGAAGCCGCGCGGATGCACGGCGAGGAAGCGGATCTCGCGGACGGTGGAGGGGTAGCTCCGGATGAGGTGGTTGCGCGAGACGCAGAGCTTCCGGACGAGCCCGAGCTCGAGCGACTCCATGTATTTGATCCCACCCCAGGCGAGGTTCGATGACTCCTGGCTCGTGAACCCGGCGAAGTCGCCGCGGTCGACGAGGGCGACCTTGAGGCCACGACCGGCGAGGCAAGCGGCCGAGACTGCGCCGTTGATCCCGCCGCCGACGACCAATACGTCGAACGGCTCCGCCCTGGAGGAGGAGGCGAGGCGGCTGAGGTTCTTCGATCGCGGAGACACGGGCGAGAGCGGCGGGGATTGGGGGCGGGCAGGCTGCTTCTACCCGCGCTCGGGGACGCGTGCCACGATCATCGCGAGGCGCGCCGCCCGGCCGGCCCTCTCGGGCGGGCGCCGGCGGTGCGGTGACAGGCGGTGAGGAAGCCACACGAGAGCTTGCGGCATCGCGCCTCTTCGACGCCCGGGTAGTCGCCGGTCGCGCGCGCCTTCGCGAACGCGTGCGCGGAGGCAAGGAGATCGGCCTCGATCCGCGTGAGCTCCGCCGGCGAGAGGGGGCGCTCTTCGGCGTCGAGCCAGGCGATCTCGCCCCCGAGGAGGAAGACCACGCCCGCCCGAACGGCGGCGCCGGGGTGGCGTCGAGCGAGGGCGAGCGCGTACGCGCGGAGCTGGAAGGCATAGGCCTCGAGCGAGGGGCGCCGGCGCGCGAGCTTGTAGTCGAATACGTCGATCGCGCCCTCCACGGGGTCGAGGGCGTACGCGTCCACCGTGCCGCGCAGGACCAGGCCCGCCTCGTCGGCGCCGCCGAGGCGCAAGAGGACCTCGCTCTCGCGGTGGAGCTCGAGGTGCGGGGAGGCGAGCCGCTTGGCGTAGGCGCTCCGGAGGAACGTCGCGAGATCCGGCGCGAGGCGGTGCGCCTCCGCCTCGGCGAGGCCCTCGCTGACGAGCCGAGCGGCGAGCTCCTCGTTCGGTACGTCCTCGCCGAATCGTTCGCGAGGCCAACGCTCGAGCAGGCGATGGGCGGCGCGGCCGAGCGCGCGCGGGTCGCCGTTGCCTTCGTCGTCGGGCGCCGTCTCGCGCTCGTCGCTAGGCACCATCTCGAAGAGCTCGAGCTGGCCGCTCGCGACCGGCTCGTCGAGGCCGACGAGGAACCGGAGCGAGAACCGCCGCGGGCACTCGCGGAACACGCCGAGTGGGGTGGTGGCGAGGGAGATCTCTCGCGCCAGCCGGAGCCTGACCGGCGGGACGTCGACCGCGGGTGCGATCCGCTCGAGGGGCCGCTGGGCCTCCTCGAGGGCGCGCTGGAGCAGGTGCCCCGACTCCCACGTCTCGACCTTGCCGGCGAGCGCGCCTTCGGCGTGGGACTCGAGCACCGAGAGCGCCGAGTCGTTCGGAGGCTTGCCGGGCGTGCCCACGAGGACGAGGTGGCGCTTGGCGCGCGTGAGCGCGACGTACGTGATGCGCCGGCGCTCCGCGGCCGCTCGCTCGCGGGCCTGGCGCTTCGCCTCCTCGCGCGCGCGGTTCTGGAGGCTCGCCCCGAGGCGACCGCGGTGCGAGAGCACGAGCGCCGGCGCGCCTCCACCCTGACGAACGATGCCGAGCGCGGTGCCCTCCGGCTTCGGCTGGGCCGCCAGGTCGAGGACGATGGCGGCGTCGAAGTCGAGGCCTTTGCTCGCGTGGATCGTCGTGACGCGGACCGCGTCGTCGTCGGGTGAGAAGACCACCGCCTCGGCCTCGTCGGTCTCGTCGGCAATCTGACGATCGAGCCAGCGGGAGAAGCCGAGGAGCGAGCCGCCTCGCGCGCGGGCGATCGTCACCAGCCGGTCGAGGTTGGCGAGCCTGGCGTCGGCCCGGGGAAGGGCCGCGACGATCCGGTCGAGGTCGAAGGCGACGAACATCCCGGTGAGGGCTTCTTCGGGGCCGAGGCGCACGAGTGAAGGCCGCGAGTCGAGGAAGCGCCGCCGGAAGTCTCGCAGCCTCCCGGCCTCCTCGGCGAAGCGCGTCCGGTCGAGGTCGGGCCCGCCCCTCTCGAGCACCGCGGGAGAGAGGCCGCGAGCGTCGCAGAGTGCGACGAGGGCGCTGTCCGAGAGGGCGACCAGCGGGCCGCGGAGGATCTGGACCAGCGCGTGCCGGTCGCGGGGGTCGAGCACGAGCCGGACGAGCGACGCGAGATCGCGCACCTCGAGGGTGTCGTAGAGCGCGCGACCGGCGACCACGTAAGGCAGGCCGAGCCGCGTGAGCGCGAGCTCGACCAGCGGGATCGTGGCGCGCCTCCTCGCCAGGATCGCGACGTCCTTCGCGCGGAGGCCGTCCTCCCGGAGGAGGGCGCGCGCCGCGGCGGCGGCGACGAGGGCCTCGCGGAGACCGCCCTCGCTCGCGAGCAGCGGGTCGTCGATGGGCTCGCCGTCGTCGACCACGCGGACGACTCGGGAAGGCGGCGCCGAGCTCGTGGGCACGAGGTGCTCGGCCTCGGCGTACGTCATCGGGACCTCGGACCCTTCCTGCGCGAGCGCCGCGAAGTCCGCCGAGGAGAAGGAGTTCACGAAGTCCACGATGGCGAGGCCCGACCGGCGGCTCTCGCGGAGGGCCACGAAGTCCGCGCTCGGCGCGTCCCCCCAGAGCCCTCTCGGGATGTCGAGCGCGCTGCCTGCCGACTCTCCCGCGAGCTCCGCGCACATCGCGGTGAACACCGAGACGTCCGCGCCGCGGAACCCGTAGATGGACTGCTTCCTGTCGCCCACGAGGAAGAGCCCGTGAGGTGTGATGTCGCGCGCGGCCGGAATGCGGCCCGCCTCGGTGCGCTCGGCGCGGAGCAGGTAGATGAGGTCGCGCTGCGAGCGGCTGGAGTCCTGGAACTCGTCGACGAGCAGGACGTCGATCTCGCCGCGGACCTCGCGCAAGACGGCGGGGTTGTCGCAGAGACGCGCGCGGGCGAGTCGCAAGAGGTCGCCGAAGCCAAGCACGCCGCGCCTCGTGCGCTCCGCCCGCATGGCGCGCGCCATGCGGCCGAGGAGCGCGAGGACGCCGCGCTCGCGCGCCTGGAGGTCCGGCGACTCGGCGAGCGTGGCGGCGAGGGCTCTCGCGCGCGCGAGGTGGGTCGTGCCCTGGACTTCGCTCCGCAGCGCGAAGAGCTCGATCTCGGCGTCGTTGGGCGTCTTCGGCTTGCGGAACTCGAAGAGCCGATCGAGGAGGGGCTGCGCCGCGGCCGGGATCGCCGGGCCGGGCGACGCGAGCTCGGGGACGAGCGCGGCGGCGGCGTCGGCGATCTCCTTGCGCGCCGTCGCGGCGCACGCGCGGGCCACCCGCGCGAGCCGGTCGCGCAGGCTCCGGGCGACCGCGAGGTGATCGGTGGTCGTCAGGTCGTCGACGTCCAGCCCTTCCTCGTCGAGGCGGTCGAAGAAGGGCATGACGATGTCGTTCGTTCGCCCGATGCCGCCACACGCGTCGACGAGCGCACGCGCCGCGGCGACCTCGTCGGCCGAGCCGGAGAGCGCGGCCCCGAGCACGTCGTCGACCGCGGCGCGCGCGAGCTCTGCGAGCTCGTCCTGCTCGCCGACGCGCAGCCCCGGCGTCAGTCCGAGCGGCAGCGCGAAGCGCCGGAGGAGATCACCCGCGAGCCCGTGGAGCGTGTCGATCCGTGACTCGCTCCACGCGTCGACGGCGCGCCGCGCGCGCGCCGTGATCTCCGCGGGGCTGGGCGGATCGGCGAGCTCGGCGAGCCGCGCCTGGATGTCGGGCGCAAACGGCGCGTCGGGGGCCTCGGCGGCGATGGCGCGCAGCGCGCGCTCGACGCGGGTGCGGATCTCGAGCGCGGCGGCGCGGGAGAACGTCGTCGCCACGATCTGATCGGGCGAGACCGGCGGGTGGGCTTCGCGGCGGTCGCGCTGTCCCATCGCGGTGAGGCCCAGGGTGGACAGCACGTAGAGCGACGTGAGCAGGTAGGTCTTGCCGGTCCCGGCGCTGGCCGCGACCACGACGTTTCGCCGAAAGGCGCGAACGACCGCGTGAGGTCCTTCCGTCACGCGCCCGCTCCGTCGTCGTCGTCGGAGGCCGGAACCACCGCGGGCTTGCGGCATAGGTCGCGCGCCGCACACTTCCGACAGGCCGAGGGGTGCGCTGGGCGAGGCGGGACGCGCCCCGACCAGACGCTCCGGACGACCGCCGCGGCTCGCTCCGCGGCGTTGTCGAGGGCCTCGGTCGGGAGCGGCGTCGCCGCGTCGCGCTTGCGTTGCCCCGCGAGGATGGCCGCGGCCGACACGTACGCGACGGTGAGCTCGGCGGGCCTCTGGCGCGCGACGACCCTGGCGTAGAGCGGAAGCTGGAACGCGCTCTCGCCCAGCGCCTTCATCGACGGGAGCGTCTTGGCCGTCTTGTAGTCGACGACGCGGGCGCGCCGTCCGTCCGGGGACAGATCCACGCGATCGATGCGCCCTTCCACCCAGACAGGGTCCGCCGCGCGCTCGTGCGGGATGGCGAGCGCGCCCCAGGGCTCCGCCTCGCCCAGCCCGAAGCGGCGTTCGCCGTAGCGGTAGCGTAGGTCGGAGCCGTGCTCGAGCTCGTCGGCCAGGAGCTCCACGACCTCCTCCACGATCCGTCGCTTGCCCTCGAAGCGCAGCGGGCCGCTCGGCTTGTCGAGCTCGACGGCGCGCTCGGCGGCCTGCCGCGCCTCGCGCAGGCGCGTCGCGCGGTCGGCGCTCGGCGGGAGCGCCGCGTCGGCCTCGTAAGCGGCGAAGAGGGCTCGGTGGACGAGGTCGCCCCGCTCGCGCGGACCGAGCGGGTCCGACACCTCCTCCAGCTGGCGCGCCATGAGCGCGCGGCCTGCAAAGGCCTTGAACGGGCAAGCCGCCGCGGCCTCGATCGCGACGACCGTGACAGCATTGTCAGGTGAGCTGCCGCCGAAGCGCCGCCTCAGGTCGTCCGTCTCGGAGGGCTCGACGCGGCCCGAGTGGGGGCCGGGCGCGCTGCGCGGGTCGAGGAAGAACTGGAGGCGCGATCTCTCGATCGCGACGCGCGAGACGAGGTCGCTGGCCGGCGGCGCGCCGTTTGCGAGCTCCACGAGCTCCCTGCCGCGTGGAGAGAGGATGCTCGCCGCGAGCGAGAGCCGCGACGCGGGCTCGACCGAGCGCGTCGCGCCGGCGGCGAGGTGACGCCCGACCGAAGCGTGGGCCGGCTCCGCCTCGCGGCCGTCTGCGTCATGGGTCGCGTAGGTGAGGACGACGCGGCCGGCCGACCGGACGACCCACTCGAGCTCGGCTTCGGCAGCGAGCGCACGCTCGGCGTAAGAAGGGGGCCGGCGGCTCGGCGGCAGCGCTCGGCGGGTCGCCTCGTCCAGGAGGAGCGAGCCGCGGCTCGGCCGGTAGCCGCCGGTCGCGAGGCGCGTCACGACGACGAGGTCGTTGTCGGAGCCTGCGATCTCTCTCGGGCGGCCCACGCGCACGGCGCCCGCGCGCGCCGACGCGCCCGGGGCCGTGGTGCGCGCGCCCAGCGCGGCGCGCTCCACCTCGGAGAGCAGGTCCTCGGTGCTGAAACGATCGAGCCCCTCGCCGCCGAGCGCCTCGCCTGCCGCGACGAGCTCCTCCGTCACCCGCCGGAGCAGGCGCAGGCCGACGGCGCCCTCGCCGAGCGCGGCCAGGGGCGAGGTCGAGCTCGAGCGCAGGGCGTAGGCGATCTCCCGCGCCGACGGGTCGCCGAGCCGCATCCGCGAGATCAGATCGAGCCAGGCGCGCGCGACCGGCGCGAGCCCACCTCGATCGCGGAGCGAGGTGATCGCGTGGCAGAGGCGCGCGGTGGCGTCCGCGGCCCAGTCGAGCTGGTGATCCTGCTTGGCCGCGCGGAGCGCCTCGACGAAGCCGTCGCCCGTCGTGTCGCGCACGATGGAGATCTGTCGGAGCTCGTGCGCCAGCCGCGCGGCCTGGCCGGCTGCTTCGACCTCGCCCGGCGCGCCGACGAACGCGCCGGCGTGCAGGCCCGGCAGGCGCAGGAGCTCGACCAGCCCGTCGCGCGTGATTGTGCGCGAGGCCATGTTGAGGAGCGACAGCGCAGCGCGCACCTCGGGGATGGAGGTCGCCGGGCGGCCCGTATCTTCGGAGAAGGGGACGCGGGCCTCGGCGAGCGCGGCGCGGAGCGGCGAGAGGATCGCCTCGTCCCCGGGCGGCACGCAGATGGCGATGGCCTCCGGCGCGGCGCCGTCGTCCAGCGCGGCGAGCACGCGAGCGACCGCGGCGCGCGCCTCGGCCGCCGGGCTGTGCGCCTCGACGACATGGCAAGTCTGCTCCGGAGGGTCGAGCCACTCGATCTCGAGCGCGTCCGGCTCGGAGGCGAGCCGGCGCTCGAGCGACGCGGCGAGGAGCGACATCGGGTGCTCGGGGTCGTCGAAGCGAGGCAGCCGGACCCTCACGCCGAGGCCTTGCGCGTTCAGGTGGCCGCGATGGATCGCGAGCAGGAGATCCAGGAGCGCTCCGCCGAGATGGGCCGTGCCTTCCACGATCACGGGGCCACGATCGCCGACCGACCAGGCGCGCTCGACGTCCGCTGGAGCGAGCAGCGCGCGCTCGTCCGCGCGGCGGAGGGAGGCGAGCTTGTCGTCCACGCTCGCGAGCAGCTCGCCCAGCTCGGCCCCGCGTGTGGTCCGCGTCTGCCCGAGGTCGCCCGGCGTCGCGCCGGCCTCGCGCAGCGCGCCGATCGTCGCGTCGAGGGCGGAGACGAGCGCCGTTCGCTCCGCGCTGCTCGCGTCGAAGAGACGCGAGAGCGCAGGCGACGTCGACGCGGCGCCGAGCGCCGCGCGACACGCGAGCCGCACGAGGGCGCCGGTCGCCGGGGTGACCTCGGGGTGGAGCTCGGCGGCGAGCCGGCCGAAAAATCGTCTCCGGCTCACCACACCTTCGGCGCGTGCGCGCTCGACGTGCCGCTCGGTGGGCACGAGGACGAACGGCTCGGACGAGGTCGTCTCGCGCCGCCCGGAGCTCACGCCGTGCTCGGGTCGGGGTCGGTTCGCGGCGCCGGCTCCGGCGGGCGTTCGTCCGGCGGGGGCCCGGTCGGCGTCGTCCGCTCGGGCAGCGGGGCCATCGTGCAGCTGCCCTCGAACTGGACGCCGCGATCGATGAACACGGCGGGCGCGTGGAGCGAGCCGACCACCTTCGCGGGCGGGTAGAGCTCGATCGCGTCGCGGGCGCGGATGTCGGCGTAGACCTCGCCCGCCGTGACGATGCAGGTGTGGACCTCGATCGTCCCTTCGACCTTCGCGCCCTCGCCGATCACGAGCACGTCTTCGCCGCGGATGTCGCCCACGAAGTGCCCGTCGATGCGCACGCGCCCCACGAAATGGAGCTTGCCTTCGAACGCGGTGCCGCGGCCGAGGAGCGCCGTGATCTCGGTGGGTCGAACGGCACCCGCGCGCGCCGTGTCGCCCGGACCGCCGTAGCTCTCCATGTGTCTGCCTTTCGCACAAGATGCCGGACGGAGCAAAAGGAGACGGCACCGCCGACGCTGCGCGCGGCGCGAGCGAGCCCTGCGGATTGACGCGAAGGACGAGGTGTGGGACGCGCCGGACGTTGACAGCGTTCCGTAGCCCGAGCGAAAAAAAGCTCGGTCGGGTGCTCCTCGTCGACCCCGACGCGTCGTTGCGGCGAGCTTGGGCGCGCGCGCTCCTGGAGGCGCATTTCGAGGTGCTCACGGCGGAGGGCGCTGGCGCCGCGCGCGCCCTGTTGCCGGCGGAGGCGGATCTCGTCCTCGCGTCCCCCGAGGCGGCGGACGAGCTGCTCTCGGACCTGGTCGATCCGCCGCCGTTCGTGGCGATCGTGGCGCGCGACCAGCCGGCGAGCGCGGAGGCCCTCCTCGAGCGCGCGTTCGCCGCGGTGGAGCGATCCGAGCGGCCGCCGCTGGGGCTCGCCCTCCTGGCGGCGAGCGCCGTCGGCGGTCGGTCGGCCGCCATCCCGCGGGGGGCTGGCGTCGAGCCCGTCCCGTTTGCGGCGACCTCGCCGCTGGGGCGCGCCGCGCTCCGCAAGGCGTTGTCGGTGGCGTCGTCGCGCGCGCCGCTCGCCATCCTGGGCGAGACCGGCACCGGCAAACGCACGCTCGCGCGGTCGGTTCACGCGCGCGGATCTCGGCGCGGGCTCGTCGAGGTGGAGCTCGAAGGGCTCGAGCCCGACGATCTCTCGGCTCGGCTGGCGCACGCAAACGAAGACACTACCGTCATTCTCGTGAGGGTCGAGTCCGCGTCAGCAGAGGCCCAGTCCGCCCTCCGCGAGTGGGTGGAGCGCGCGCAAGCCCGCGTGATCTCGACGGCGGCGCCGAGCCTCCGCGAGGACGTCGCGAGGGGCCGCTTCTCCCGCGAGCTGTTCTTCCGGCTCGCGGCGCACCTCGTCGATCTGCCGCCGCTGTCCGTTCGCCAAGACGACACCGCGCTCCTGGCGCAGCTCTTCGCCAAGAGCGCCTCGGAGCGCTTCGGTCTTTCGCCGGCGCGTTTCTCCCGCGAGGCCATCCGCGCCATCAAGAGCTTCCCGTTCGCGGCGAACGCCTGGGATCTGGAGGCGGCTGTCGTGCGCGCCGTCACCTCCTCGTCCGACGGGGTGATCCGTCCCGGCGACCTCGGCCTGCCCGCTGGCGGCGACGCGGGGCCCGCGCCGGAGCCGCTCACCTACGCGAGCGAGCGCGAGCGTGTGCTCCGCGCGTTCGAGAAGGCGTACGTGGAGCGCGTCTTGGCCCACGCGGGCGGCAACGTCTCACAAGCCGCTCGCGTCGCCGGCATGGACCCGGCCAACATGCGCAGGCTCCTGCGGCGCGTGCGCCGCGGCTGAGCCGGTCCGGTCAGCCGCGCGAGAGCGCGAGGATCTGCACGTTCTCCGGCACGCGCTCGAAGAAGCTCCGGCGGTGGTGCGGATCGACGAGGCGTTGTCCGAGCGCCAGGATCCGATCGCGCGCGTCGAGCGCGCGGCGGTGGGCGGACTCGGCGTCCCCCGAGTGGCGCAGGGCGAGCGCGTGGCTGAGCCGGATGCGGGCCTCGCCGGGGCCGGCTCCGCCGTATTGGGTCAAGAGCGCGAAGGCCCGCGTGCAGTCGTCGAGCGCCTCGGCGGGCTGATCGCAGCGCAAGTAGACGCTCGCCCGTGTGCCGAGCGCGTGCGCGAGCAGCTCGGGGTAAGGCTCGGCGCCGCTGACGGCGTGGCTCGCGGCCTCGAAGGCCGCTTCGAGATCGGACCGCCGCTCGTGGACGAGCGCGAGCACGATGCGCGCGTGTGCGTCCGCGCGGCGGTCGCCGGAGCCCGCGATCCCGTCGAGGGCCGTCGAGATCAGGCTCAGCGCGCGATCTGTGTCGCCGGCGCGGTGCGCGGCGAGGGCGAGGTGCGTCTCGATGACGTGCGCGACGTGGAGCTTCATGGGGATGGCCACGCGGAGCGACTCGCGCAGGAGCCGCTCGGCCTCCTCGAGCTCGCCGAGCGCCAGGAAGACCGCGCCGAGGTTGGCTCGCTCCTGGCAGGCGTTGCGCACGTCGCCCGCGGCCGTGAAGCGCTCGAGCGCCGAGGCCCGCCGGGAGAGCTCGCGCGAAGGATCGCCGACGAAGGCGGCGCGCTCGGCGAAGGCGCAGTCGAGCCAGGCGTAGACGACGGGCTGGCTCTGCGCATCCCTGTCCATCCGGTCGCGCATGCTGCGCACGAGCTGCCTCGCCTCGTTGAGCAGGCCCGCCCGGATCATCGCGATCGACAGCCGCGCGACGGCGATCACGTGCGCCGCGTTGAAGCGCAGCGTGGCCTGCGAGGCGAGGGCCGAGATCATGTCGGGCACGGCGTCGAGCTCGCCGAGCGCGGCGCGCGCGAGCGCGACGTGCCCAAAAGCCGCGTACCAGCCGGTGCTGCCGACCGGGAGGATACGGAGGGCGGCGTAGGCGCTCGCCTCCGCGCGGGCGAACGAGCCGAGCCAGAGCCGGGCGATCGCCTGCACCTGGTGGAGCTGCGCGGCGTCCTCCGAATCGGGCCCACAAGCGAGCGCGGTCTCGGCGTGTGACACCGCGTCCTCCAGGGCGTTCAGCGAGAGCGCGCGGAGCGCGGCGTCGGTGAACCGATGGAGCAGATCGTTTGCGTTCGCGCCCCGGTGCCGCGCGAAATCGCTGGCGACCTGTGAGGTGCCTCGCAGCCAATCGGGGCTCGGGGCTCGGCCGCTGTCGAGGGGCGCCTCGACGTCGGGATCGAGCGAGATCTCCTCGACCTCTTCGTAGTCGCCTTCGGCCAGCTCCTCCGGCTCCTCGTCGGCGTGCCCGTCGGTCTCGGGATCGGTGAGCTCGAGCGCGAGCCGCCGCCCAGGCGGCGGCATGCTGCGGAGCGACTCCGCGATCTCGGCGGGCTTCTGCTCGATGACGCGAGGTGGGGGCGTCGGCGTGGCCATCACGGTCGACGTCGTCGCGGCGAGCCGCAGGGCCTCATCATGGAGCGCACGCATGGTGGGCCGCTTCTCCGCGTCGCGCTCGAGCGCCCCGTGCACGAGCGCGGCGAGGCCGGGTCGCAAGCCAGGGCAGCGCTCTTCGATACGCGGGACGGGCGCCTCGAGGACCTTCGCCAGGATGGCGTGCTCGTTCGTGCCGTCGAAGGGATACGTCCCCGTCAGCATCTCGTAGAGCACGACGCCCATGGCCCACACGTCCGTGCGGCCGTCCACCCAGGACTCGCCCAGCGCTTGCTCGGGCGACATGTAGTGCGCGGTCCCGAGCAGCGTCCGCACGGTGGTCTTGGAGCCGCCGCGCGGCGTCTGCACGCGGGCGACGCCGAAGTCGATGAGCTTCGGCACGACGTCGGCGAAGGGAACCTTGGCGAGGATGATGTTCGCCGACTTCACGTCGCGATGGACGACGCCCTGGGCGTGTGCGGTGGCGAGCGCGCCCGAGATCGGCCCCACGATGCGGAGGGCCTCGTCCTCCGTCAGGCGGCCCCAGGTCTGCCGGTACGCGTGGAGGGTCGGTCCCGAGAGCAGCTCCTGCACGATGTAGAGCGAGCCGTCGCTGCGCCGGCCGACCTCGTAGATGGTGACGACGTTTGGGTGGCCGACCAGCGCCGTCGCGTGGGCCTCGAGCCGGAAGCGCCTCACGATGTCCGCGCTCTTGGCGTGCTCGGGCATGAGCACCTTGATGGCGACGCGCCGCCCGACGAGCGTGTCCTCCGCCTCGAAGACCTGCGACAGCCCGCCTTCGGCGACGAGCTTCACGAGCGCGAACTTGCCCGCGACGATCATGCCCGGCGCGAGGGCGGCGGTCGGCTCGACGGGCTCCTCCGGCGGAGGCGGCGACGCTGCGGGCGGCGGCGCGGCGAGCGGCCTCGGGAGGATGCCGAGCTTCTCGAGCTCCGTGCCGACCCCTCGGAGCGTTCCGGTCCGCTCGGCCGGCTTCTCGGGGCGCTCGTCGGTCTTGGCCATGCGGCGCGCGATTATGCTTCAGGCCGCGCCCACCGGGGGCGCAAATCCCTTCTTACGGCTTGCCGTCCGGCGCGATCGCGTCCCAGCCCGTCGCGCGCGCGAGCTTCGCCATGGCGAGGTCGAGCTCCATCGTGGCGTTCAGCACGTTGAAGCGACCGAGCGCGTAAGCCTTGGCGGGCTCGAGCAGCTCCTTGTCCTCGATGGTCCCGACGTCGATCCCTTGCTGCACGCGGATGAGCCACTTCTTCGCGAACCCCACCGACTTCACGTAGGCCGCGCGACGCCTCTGCCAGTCGCGGACCTCCGCGTAGGTCGCCTCGACCTCGGCGCCGACCCCGCTGGAGGCGAGCCGGCGGAGCGCGCCCACCTCCGCGAGATCGCTCTTCGCCTGCCTTAGCCTGGCGGCCTTCGGCACGAAGTCGAGGTTCCACTGGAAGACGAGGCCGACGCCGTAACGGAAATAGTTCGCCGGGTCGTACGCAAACGGGTCGAGCTGGTCGTCCACGTCGGGGGCGACGCCGACGCCGACGGCGAGGCCGAGGCCGATGTCCGGATAGAAGTCGGATTCCGCGAGGCGAACCTGCGCCTCCCGCGCGGCGAGGCCGTGGCGTGCCTCCGCGACCTCGGGCCGATGGGCTTGGGCGGCCGCGACGTAGCGCTCGACGCCGAGCAAGGCATGTCTCGGGGGGGAGAGCGGCACGTCGGGGATGTCGAGGCGCGGCTCCCCCGCGTAGAAGCGCAGCCCGGCGAGCGCCGCTTCGGCGTAGCGGTCGGCCTCCGACTCGCGCACCTCGATCTCGGTGGCAAACGTTTGGAGCTTCAATAGATCGATCGGGTCGGCCTCGTCCTTCTTTACCTTCTCGTCGAGCGCCTTCTCGGCGTCGCTCAGCTGCTTCTTCACATCGGCGAGGAGGAGCTTCGCGTCTCGCGCGAGCTGCAGGCCGTAGTAGGCGCGCCTCACCTCGAGCCGGACGAGATCGCGCTCCTTCTCCACGCTGGCTGCGTGGAGCTTCACGTTCTCCTCGGCGGCGTCCCACAGGTGGCCGATCTTCCCGAAGGTCCACACCGGCAAGACACCCTGCAGCCCGACACGCCAGCCGAGCGCGACGCCGGCCGAGGTCGCGATCTGCACCTCGTTGTCCGGGCTGTACGACGCGGTGCCGCGCAGCTCGGGGATGACGGTCACGCCGCCGTCCATCTTGAACTGGCTGAACGGCGCCGAGTGGGCTTCGTCGAGCTGGTTGCGCGACTTCGTCAGGCGGGCGCGCGCGGCCATGATGTTCGGGTGATTTTTGTCGGCCAGCGCGAGGATCTTCGGGAGATCGTAGAGGCGCGCCGCGGCGCGCGCCGGCGCGGCGGAGGCGAGCGGCCCGGCGGTCGCGGGCGCGGCGTCGTCCGCGCGCGCGTCGCGCTCGGGCTGGCAGACGAGCCAGAGCGCCGCCGCGAACCCGGCGGTCAGCCACGCGCGAGGACCGTTCACGGCACGCGAAGCTAGACCCAAAGCCCGCCTGAGTCGACCTCGGCGCCTGTCCGAGACTTGCTTGACGCTCCGACCGAGGTCGAGTCGAGATGGGCGCGTGCCCACCGCGACCAGTCTTCGCCGCGCCATGGTCCTCTCCGCGACGGCTTCTACCCTCGCCTGTGGCGCGCCGCCGGCAGCAGACCCGCTGGTCCTCGGGCGCGCCTCGACGGTTACCGTCCCGCCTCCCGGCGCCGAGGAGACGGGCGCTCGGGGGCGGGCGGTCGAGCCCGCGCCGGACCCGCGCGCGCTCCTGCTCGATCCGTCGAGCTCGGCCGGTCCCGCTCCGGAGTCGTTCCGCGTTCGATTCGAGACGACGAAGGGCGCGTTCGACGTCCGGTGCGAGCGCGCGTGGGCGCCGAACGGGGTGGACCGGTTCCATCAGCTCGTGCGCATCGGCTTCTTCCGCGACGTCGCGGTCTTCCGAGTCGTCCGTGGGTTCGTCGCGCAGTTCGGCATCCACGGGGATCCGGCGGTGAGCCGCGCGTGGCGAGACGCGGAGATCCCGGCAGACGAGGTGAAGCGGTCGAACGTCGCCGGCTCCCTGACCTTCGCCATGGCCGGCCGACCGACCTCCCGCACCACGCAGCTCTTCTTCAACCTGGTCGACAACGAGCGGCTCGACGAGATGGGCTTTGCGCCGGTCTGCGAGATCGTCCCGCCCGGGCTCGACGTGGTCGGCCTGTTCTTCGACGACTACGGGGAGCAGGTCAGCCGCCAGCAGGGCCGGTTCCAGGACGAGGGCAACGAGCTCGTCCGACGGGACTTCCCCGAGCTCGACATCATCCTCGACGCGCGGGTCGTGGAGTGACGCGAGGTCGGAACGCGACGCTCAGAACGCGACGAGGTACGTGAAGCCGACGAGGAGGACCGCGACGGTCGCCGTGACGACGACCACGATGACGATCTGTTGCTCCTGCGAGGCGGCGCGGAAGCGCGCGAGCGCCTTCACGCCGAGATCGTTGCCGCCGCGGCCGAGCGCGGAGAGGGCGTCGTCGAGGCGCTTGGCCCACGACGGCGCGACGCCGAGCTCCGCTGCGCTGAAGCCCGAGTGCATCGGCGCGCGGCCGAGGTTCCCGGGCGCCGGGTAGGCGGGCATGCCGTTCGGCGGAGAGCTGGTGCTGTGCGGCGGCGGCTGGCCGAACGAGGGCGGTGCCGGTGCCATGGGCGGTTGGGGCGGCGCGGCGCCGAACGACGGCGCGGAAGGCGGCATACGCGCCTGCTGCACCGCCTCGAGATCGAGCACCGCCGTCTTGTCCCCCGAGTCGAGCGAGGACGGCTCGTTTGCGAACGGCGCGCCGAACGTCGGCGCGGGCCCCGTGGCGGGGAGCGACATCGTCGGGACCTGGGGCGGCGGTCCCGGCTCGGGATCGCCGTGGATCTCCCGGACGAACATCTCGGTCGGCGTCTCGCGGTCGCGCGCAGGCGCTTCGAGCTCCTCCACGGGCGTCGTGCCGTCGAGCGAGGAGGTCGTTGGATCCGAAACGATCTGCGGTCGCGCCAGGAGGGACGGATCGGGAAGCGCGCCACCGGCGGGCAGCGCGGCGGCGGGCTGGGCCGCGACGACGGGGGCAGGGGGCTCCGGCGCGGCGGGGCGGCGCGGGGGAGCGAGCGGGCCCTCCGGCTTCTTGGGCGGCGGGCGCTGGAGCCGCTCGGTCGGCCGCGGCAATCGCGGCTGGGGCGTCGTCACCGTTCCGGTGGCCGTCGCAGTCCCGGGGATCGAGCCCGTGTCGGTGTTGCTCGATTTGATCTTCGCGACGGCAGCCGGCGCCGGCGTCGCGGCAGGTGGCGCGCCCGGCGTCGCGCCGGTCGCGCCCGCGCCGTCGGGGACGCGCAGCCAGACCGTGAAGCCCTTGTCGGCGTAGGGCTCGAGCGCGAGGGCGAGCGCCCGCATGCTCTTCGGCCGCTCCTCTTTGACACGGGAGAGGCCGCTCATGACGATGTCGACCACGTCCTTCGGGAGATCCGGCCTGAGCGTGGAGAGGTGAGCCGGGGTCGTCGAGCAGATCGCGTAGATCAGATCGCCGAGCGTCCCGGCCTCGAACGGCCGCGCGCCTGCGAGGCACTCGTAGAGCACGACGCAGAACGCGTAGACGTCGGAGAGCGCGTCGACCGTGCCCGAGCCGCGGAGCTGCTCGAGGCTCATGTAATAAGGAGTCCCGACGGTCGAGCCCGTTCGCGTCAGCTGGCTCGTCGCCTCGGTCGCCGCGACCTTCACGACGCCGAAGTCGAACACGGTCGCGTGCGCGAGCTCGTGGGGTGCCTGGGACTTGGCTGCGCCGCCGCTCGGATCTGCGAGGTGGATGTTGTCCGGCTTGAGATCGCGGTGGACGAGCCCGGCGCGGTGGGCCTCGTCGAGCCCGGCGCAGACCTGCACGGCCACGTTCGCCACGAAGGCGAGCGAGAGCTTCTGTCGCCCCTCGAGGACGTCGCGGAGGTTCCGCCCCTCGAGCAGGGTCATGACCAGGAAGGGGCCGACCTCGGTGTTGCCCGTCCCCAGGTCCACCACCTTGACCACGTGGGGCGAGCGCAGCCTGGCGAGCGCGCGGCCCTCCTGCTCGAGGCGCGGCGCCTGGGCTCGGTCGAGGAGCGTCTTCAAGGCGAGGCGCTGCGACGTGAGCGTGTGCTCCACCTCGTACACCACGCCGGTTCCCCCGACGCCGATGAGGCGGATGACACGGTATCGCCCCTCGACGACCGTGCCGGGAGCGAGCTCGGGCGCCTCGGTCGGGCTCTGGGCTGCCGGGTTGGCTGAGGTCACCAAGGGTTCGACGGCAGGATAACGCGAAGGCGTTCGGCTTGAACACCCTCGGGCTTGTGACTACCGTGCAACCTCGGGCCCGCCGGAATCATGAAGACCTCCGACCGAATCTTCTTCACCCTCTCGGCGGTAGCGGCCGCCGCGCTCTGCGTGTCGGTCTATGCCATCTTCTTCCGCGCCCCCATCGAAGCCACGATGGGGATCGTCCAGAAGGTCTTCTACTTCCACATGCCGTGCATCTACTCGATGTACGTCGGGGCGGCCGTGTGCCTGGTGGGTTCCGCCGGGTACCTCTGGCGCGGCACCCAGCGGTGGGACTCGCTGGCCCGCGCCGGCGGGGAGGTCGCCGTGGTCATGGGCTTCATGATGCTCGTGACCGGCTCGCTCTGGGCCCGCAAGGCCTGGGGCGTCTGGTGGACGTGGGATCCGCGCCTCACCACCGCGCTCCTCAGCGTCCTCGTCTACGTGGCCTACGTCGTCTTGCGGGCCTTCGCAGGCGGCGGCGACGGCGAGAAGAAGTTCGCGGCGGCGCTCGGGGTGCTGGGCGCGGCCAACCTCCCGATCATCCACCTGGCGGTCAAGAAGTGGGGCGGCACCCACCCGAGCGTCGTCTACAACAAGGGCGGCGGCCTGAAGCACCCGGAGATGATCAACGCGCTCCTCCTGGGGCTCCTCGCGTTCAGCTTCCTGACCGCCGTCCTCGTCTGGCTGCGCCTCCGGCAAGACGCCATCCGCGCCCGGGTGGACGAAGCGGAAGAAGAAGCAACCATGCTCGGCCTCCTCGAAGAGTGACCCACGATGGCCCAGGACAAATACGAAGCCCCTCCTCCCGCGCCCTCGGGCTCGGCCGGCACCGCCACCTCGTTCGAGGGCGCCGCGCCCACCGCGAGCCCGCCCGAGTCGCAGAGCGGCGAGACCCTGCTGGTCATCGCTTACATGCTCGTCTGGATCGCCGTCCTCGCCTTCGTGGCTGCGGCCTGGCGCCGCACCCGGGGCCTCGAAGGCCGGCTCGACACGCTCGAGCGCGCCCTCGAGAAGACCCGCGCCGCGGAGGTGCCGTCCACGAAGCGAAGCGCGTCGGAGCCGCCCTGATGCCCGACTTCGGCATGATGACGCCACAACACGCGATTTACATCCCGTCGGTCCTGCTCGTCGGGGTGATCACCGGCTACGTCCTCGGCGCGCGTGCCGTTCGCGCCGAGATCCAGCGCCGCCGTCGCAACATGAAGGAGTAGTCCCGTGGATTTCAACCTCTCCGAAGAGCACACAGCCCTGATCGACACCGCTCGGCGGTTCGTCAAGGAGCGCATCATCCCGGTGGCCGCCGAGTGCGACCGCGACTCGAAGTTCCCGATGGACGTCTTCAAGGCGGCCTGGGAGATCGGCCTCGTCAACCCCGGCGTCCCCGAGGAGTACGGCGGCGCGGGCCTGGGTGAGCTCGAGAACGCGCTCATCACCGAGCAGCTCGCCTACGGCTGTGCGGGCATCCAGACGAGCATCACCGCGAACCAGCTCGCGCTCACGCCCATCCGCATCGCCGGCAACGACGAGCAGAAGAAGAAGTACCTCGGCATGCTCACGTCCGAGCCCGTCATGGCGAGCTACGCCACGAGCGAGCCGGACGCCGGCAGCGACGTCGCCGGTCTGAAGACGCGCTTCAAGAAGGTGGGCGACGACTACGTCCTCAACGGGCAGAAGTGCTGGATCACGAACGCGAGCTACGCGCGGTTCTACGTCGTGTTCGCGACGATCGACCCGGCGCTCAAGCACAAGGGCATCGGCGCCTTCATCGTCGACCGCGACGCCCCCGGCCTCCGCGTCGGCAAGAAGGAAGACAAGCTGGGCCAGCGCGCCAGTGACACCGCTGTCATCCATCTGGACGACGTCGTGGTGAAGAAGGAGAACCTCCTCGCGCCCGAGGGGCAAGGCTTCAAGGTCGCGATGGAGACGTTCAACCAGACGCGGCCCGACATCGCCGCTGGCGCCACCGGCCTCATGCAGCGCGCCCTCGACGAGTCGGTGGCGTACGCGAGGGAGCGCAAGACCTTCGGCGTCGCGATCGGCCAGCACCAGCTCGTCCAGGCCATGCTCGCCGAGATGGCCATTCGAGTGGAGGCGACCCGCCTGCTCTACCGCAAGGCCGCGTGGGGCCTCGACAAGGGTCTGCGCGACCCCATGACGAGCGCCATCGCCAAGGCCTTCGGCGCGGACAACGCCATGCAGACCGCGATCGACGCCGTGCAGGTCTTCGGCGGCAACGGCTACACGAAGGAGTACCCGGTCGAGAAGCTGATGCGCGACGCCAAGGTGCTGCAGATCTACGAAGGCACGAGCCAGATCCAGCGCATCGTGATCGCCAAGCAGCTCCTCTCGGGCTGAGCATCGCGGGGCAGGCGGCTCATGTGCCCCTCGGGCTCGTCGCCAGCCGCTCGCGCCTCGCAAACGGAAACCGGAGCTGACCGGTCATCGACGTGGGCATGGGCTCGCGGATGCCGGTCGGCGGGGCGGGCGCGCCCTCGGGCAGGTGAAACGTTCCGAAGAGGCGATCCCAGAGCGTGAAGAACCCGCCGAAGTTCACGCCGTCGCCGACGACGTCGCGCGCGTGATGGTGGCGGTGGAACAGGGGGCTCGCGATCACACGTCCCACGCGCCCGAAGCTCCAGGGGACGTTGGCGTGCAGGAGCAGCGCGTAGCCCGTCAGGAAGGGGACCACCCCGGCGAGCACCGTCGGACGAAAGCCGGCGAGCACGAGCGCGGTCACCCGTACGACCCCGCTCACGAGGTCGTTCAGCGGGTGGACACGTACGGCGGCGAGCCAATCGAGGCGCTCCGAGGAGTGGTGCACGGCGTGTGAGCGCCAGAGCCAGCCGCGGTGGAAGGCCCGGTGGATCCAATAGCCGAGGAGGTCGGCCGCGGTCAGGGTGAGGAGGAGCTCGAGCGGGAGCGGCAGGGCGCTCGCCCACGTCTCCCGTGCGACGAACCCGCGCAGCGCCTCCTTTCCCACGGGCTGGCCGAGGGACACCCACGCGATCAGGAAGACCGCGACCCCGACCCCGAATCGCGTGACGGCCCGCGTGAAGATCGGCGTCAGCATCCACCAGCCGAGGTCCGTCAAGAACCCCTGACGCCTCCAGGGCGGACCCCCGCGATCCAGCCGTCCGAGCCGCTCGATGAGCCCGAAGACCGCCGCGGCGATCACGAAGGCGAGCACGGGCCTGAGGATCTCGGTCACGAGGGGCATCGGTCTCCCTTCGGAGGACACCCCCACCTTCTTTCAGGCCAAAGCTGCTTGCTGGTAGCGGCGCCGATCTTCAGCGCTTCGGATGCGCCTGGAAAAACGCCATCGCCAGCTCACCGAAGACGAAGGTTCCCTGGTCTTCGCAGGAGTAGCCGGCCGGGAAGCCGTCGAAGTCTTCCCCGCCCGGGACGCAGTGCCCTCCGAGGCCAACGAACGCGACGACGGCCGACGTCGCGTAGTCGTGCTCCCAGAACTCGTACACGGTGCCGCTCGCGGTCGTCCGGCGCGTGGCCGTGTGTTCGGCGTCCTGCTCGACGATCTCGGGGGGGCCGAAGGGCCAGGCCGCGAGCGCGGCGTCCCGCTGGGGGACGGCCACGCCGCCGAAGCTGACGATGTTGTCCGTGTGGCCGTGGACGTGGAGGATGTCGACCTCCTCGCTCGGGGTGCTCTGCCCGGCGAATGGGCAGCCCTGGAGCGCCCCGATGGGCGCGCCGGACGCGAAGAAGTCTGCGTGGTCGCAGAGCAGACGGAAGGTCATCCCGCCGCCCTGCGAGAAGCCCATGGCGTGGACGCGGGTCGAGTCGATGGGCAGCCCGGCGGCGATCTCGGTCAAGAAGGCGTGGACGAGGGGCGCGTGTGTCGCCTGATCCCAGCTGGGAAAGCCGAGGTTGTCGCTCGGCGCGGTCGGCTGGACGATGACATAACCGTTTGCTTGGCCGAGCGCGCGCATGCCGGTGTTCTCGTCCTCTGCGTCCCCGGTCATCGTGTAGCCGTGCAGGTCCATCACGAGGCCGCAGGCCTCTTGGGTGCACCCATCAGGGATCTCCACGTCGTATTGGATGCCGCCGTCACAGGTCACCTCGTGGTGCCCGGCGGACAGATCGGTCAGGCATCCGATCGGGCCGCCGCCCGTTCCGGTCGAGCTCGCGGACGAGGAGGTGGTCGAGCCGGACGACGCGGAGGTGGTCGACGTGGCCGAGGTCGTCGACGTCGTCGGCTGGCCGGCAGCGGTCGATTGTGTGGACGACGACGTCGCTCCGGCTCCGCCGGAGCCTGCGTCGTCCCCGCAGCCGACGGCCCCCCACCAGGCGGCGACGAGCGCCGCGGCCAGGCGGAGCGCCGCGGCGCGCCTCACGGGCAGATGCTCGCGGCGATGCATTGACCGGTCCAGCAGGTCCCGTCGCTCGCCGGCACGAAGCCGTCCGGGCAGGGCGGGGGAGGCATCGCACACACGGCGGTGCAGACGCCGTCGACGATGGGCGCGCAGCTCGGGCACGGCGGGCCGTCCAGCGCGCAGATGGCGGGCTCGCAGCCCATCGTCCCGTCGCAGAATCCCAGGCAGTTCGGGAGCGTCCCCTTGCAGACGTATTCGCCCGCGAAGCCACACTCGAAGCGCCCTTCACAGACGATGTCGCGCGGCAGACACTCGAGAAACTCCCAGTTCTGGCAGTCCGCGCAGGGGCCGGGCGGGCACATCGGGCAACAAGCGTCGTCGAAGATCGGCGCACACGCCGGGTTCGAGACGCACTCCCCGAACGTGAGCCCGCTGCACTGAACCGGAGTGCCCGTCGGTGACGAGCTCGTCGTGGCCGAAACTGTCGCCGGTCCGGAGGGGCCGGACGTCACCTTCGATGTGCTCCCCCCCGCGCCACCGCTGCCGGTCTCCTCGAAGACGACGAGCCCGCCGCAGCCGATCGCGAGCGCGGCGAGGCCACCGAGCGCGACGAGCGCCCGCGAACGCGCGCTCACGAGCGCCGCCTCCGCGCGACGAGGGCGAGGCCGAGGGCGAAGAACCCGGCGAAGCCGAGGTGCCGCGGCGCTCGGCCTTCGTCGGCGAGCGCACAGGCGCATCCGCCCGTCGCGTAGAAGTCCTCCGGCTCGTCACCCGCGGGCGGCACGGCCATACACAGCGCCTCGGTCAGCGGCTCCTTGGCGGTGGGCTCGCCGCCTTGCTCGAGCGCGACGTCGTAGTTGCCGGTGTTGCGGTTGTCGTGGTGGAAGCTCTCCCACTCGACGACGTTCGTCGCAGGTGCGTTCGTGTGCCACGCGTAGATCCAGCCGCTGCGCGTGCCGACCGCGACCTCGAGCGTCCCGTCCCCGTCGAGATCTGCCACGACGGGCGTCGAGATGATCCACTGTCCGGTGAACTTGGGGAAGCCGGGCGCCTCGCGCCCGCACGCGTCGACCGCGTGCACGTAGTAGCCGCCCGAACCGATGATCGCCTCGGGGTAGCCGTCGCCGGTGATGTCGGCGACCGCCGAGCTGTTGAAGAACGTGAAGTCCTCGATGACGACCGGCGCGGCCGGGAGCATCGCGCCCGTCTTGCCGCTCCACATCGCGACGAGGTTCTCCCCCGAGCCGGCTGTCGCGCTCTGCAGCGCGATGGCGAGGTTGAGCGACCCGCCCGAGGCGAGCACGTCGGGCACGCCGTCCTGGTCCATGTCGCCGAGCGCGGGGTTGGAGAAGAGCGGCAACATGGTGTTGGGCTGCTGCGCGGTCGTGAGCGGACCGAAGGCGCTCGACGGATCCAGGCCGTTCTGGGCGGCGTCGGTTCGCTGGGGCAGCAGGTTCGGCGGGTACGCGTTGAGCTTGGGCTGCGCGCCCGGATCGCCGGGGACGATGAGCGGCGGCGACGCGTTGCCGTGCACGACGGCGGCGGGCACGTTGCCCGACGGGGCCGGAAAGGTGCCGACGACGGGGGAGTTCGTCACGCCCTCCGCCACGAGCGGGAAGATGTTCAGCGACGTCATCGTGAGCGGCCAGTTCGTGAGGTAGGGGCTGGCGGCGTTGTTGCCTCGGCCGTCGATCGCGTAGACGGCGCCCGAGTTGCCGCCTTCGCCGATCGGCTGGTTGGAGCCGACGACGAGATCGGGGATGCCGTCGCCGTTCAGGTCCGCCACGGCGGGCGTCGCGAACACGCGGTTCGGCGGAGGTGTGCTGCCGCCGAACTTGCCGTCGTAGACCACGGTGACGGGGAAGCCGCTGACGTCATCGCCGCTCTTGTCGAACACGTAGATGTTGCCGTCGAAGGCGGCCTGCACGATGTCGAGGTCGCCGTCCTTGTCCATGTCCTCGAGGACGGGCGCAGCGAAGGCGCCGCGCGCGATGCGGCTCTCCGTCGACATACACGGCTGCGGCGTCGGGTTCGAGGGATCGAGCGAGCAGGAGGGGACACGCGGCAGGCGCTTGGGCCAGCCCTCCATCTCCGTGCCGTCGTCGCGGATCACGTTCACCGTGCCCGCGTAGGTGGTGAAGACGATCTCGTTCCGACCGTCGTTGTCGAGATCGCCGACGGCGGGCGCGCTGTTCGTGATCGACTCGCGGCCGAGGTCGGCGAGCTGCGTCGTGGCGTAGGCGGGCGCCGCGAGGTAGCTCGGCTCGCCCGGGTCGGTGGGGCTCTCGTTCAGCCCGTCCGCCTTCCGCGTGCGGAAGGGGAACCCAGGGGCGGCCTGCGGGCCGCTCGCGGTCACCTTGTAGACGTGCATGTCCCCGCCGGCCGAGCCGTAGACGAGATCGCGCACGCCGTCGCCGTCGATGTCGGCGACCTTCGGGCTGCTCTCGAAGCTCGAGCCGGCGTAGATGGGGAAGCCCTTCACGAGCGTGTCGTCGGCGTGCACGTAATACGTGCGCCGAAGCTCTCCGCGCACGTCCCCGATGTCCCCTCCGTAGTGTGCGACGGCCGAGACGCGCACCGTGATGGTGTACTGGTTTTCACCCATCTGGCTGTCGACGTCCCACTTCTCCTTGGGGATCGGCAGGCCCTCGAGGTTCCGGACGTCGAACGAGTAGAGCGGGCCGCCTGTGCCGATGACCGTCTCCGGCGGGATCTTCGTCTGCGAGGTGAGGACCTTGAACTCTCCGTCGAGCGGCTGCACGCCGGGCGCCCACTCGATCGTGTAGTCGAAGTCGAGCGCGCGCTTGGCGCTGATGGTGCCTTCGATGTCGACCGGGCCGGTGAGCTGATCCTTGTAGAGGACGGTGAACCAGCGCGGGCTGACGATGTCGACCTCGGGCGGGATCTTGCCGTCGCGGACCATCTCCACCGCGCGGTTCGCGTTCACGCGGCCGTAGCCGAAGCGTTGGTCGAAGCCGGGCTGCGACCAGCGGTCGACCGCGTCGGGCTTCTGCGACTCGGGCACGTTGATGTCGTCTGCCGACATCATCATGAGCTGCTGCGCCTCCGCGGCGCTCAGGTCCGTGCCGAACTGGATGCCGGCCGAGAAGACCAGCCCGAGGATGCCGGATGTCTGGCCGGTGGCCTCGCTCGAGCAGCCCTTGCCGGAGGCTGACAGGAAGTTCTGCCCGCCGTAGTTCGAGCACGGGTGGTACTGCAGGAACGTCCTCGCATCGAGGACCGACTCGCCCGCGAACTGGATCGCGTGGACGGGGAGGTTGTGGTTGCTCACCGTCGGCATGTTGTGGTGGCGCGAGTTCTCGTCGGCCATCGACGCGATCATCAGCACCTTGTGGTCCCACGCGTAGTCGAGCGCGGCCTGCGTGAAGGCGTTGTTGTTGACCGTGCCGAGCGCGCTCTGGATGACGCGCGCGCCCATGTCGGTCGAATAGAGGATGCCCTGCGCGAAGTCGTTGACGTCGGTGATGAAGCTGTCACCCACGCGGATGTTGAGGAGGCGGCACTCGTTGCAGCCGCCCGCCTTGCCGATCCCGTTGTTCGCGCGGGAGGTCGAGTCGCGCGCCTCCCCGGTGCCGTGCCCGTAACGCGTGTCGTCGTACGGGTCGTTGTCGTCCTTCATGAAGTCCCAGCCGGAGATGTCGTCGACGTAGCCGTTGTTGTCGTCGTCCGTCCCGTCCGAGAAGTTGGCGATGAGGTCACCCGCGTCGAGCTTGCCGTTCCTGTTGCGGTCGCCGAGCGGGTGCATCTCGTCCGCCGGTGGCGTGAGCGTGGGCGTCTCCGCGTAGTCGGCGACGCTGACGATACCGTCGCCGTTGCAGTCGAAGCCGGCGAGGAGGGCCGCGTCTTGTCCCGGGTAGAAGGTCGGGTTCAGCCCGTCGCAGGCCGAGCCATCTGCGTGCTTGGGGCGGTGCTCGGCCTTCTGGAGCTCGCGGTGGTTGATGAAGGCCGCGTCGATGACGTCGTCTTCGTCCCATTTGATGCCGCTGTCGTGGACCGCGATGATGACGCGGGGGTCACCGAGGGTGACGCGCCAGGCCTGGTCGATCGACATGCCCGTGGCGGTCTCTTCGGGCCGAACGTTCGGGTTCGGCACCATGAACGAGTAGTAGTTCCACTGCCCGTCCGAGTCCTCGCTGTAGGGGTAGCCGGGGTCGTTGGGCCAGTTGGTCGAGTCGGCCATGTCGGCCGTCGGGCCGGGCGGCCACGCGGCGCGCGCCTGGTGGACGACGAAGGGCGAGAGGACGACGGCGAGCGCGAGGGCAGTGCGCGGGACGAGCCCACGCCGCGACGGACGGCGGTTCATAGAGCCTCGTGAAGGAGGGGTGACCGGAAGGAAACGCTGAGGAGAATAACAGCGGGAGGGAAAACTCGCCCTCCCAAGCTTGGCCAGTGCCGCTGCTTTTCACCCCCCCGGCCCCCCTCACGGGCGAGGGGGGAGCAGCCCCAGGGCGAGGTCAGTCGCCGGTGCACGTGCCGGTCGGGTTGCACGTGCCGTTC
The DNA here is from genome assembly GCA_016794345.1 of Myxococcales bacterium. Taxonomy (GTDB): domain Bacteria; phylum Myxococcota_A; class Polyangia; order Polyangiales; family Polyangiaceae; genus Xiheicaenibacterium; species Xiheicaenibacterium phototrophicum. The sequence continues at coordinate 68,394 of JAEUKE010000070.1, read as the reverse complement.
ATCATGTCCCCGTCTTCGTCGCAGGGAGTGTTGTTCGCGTCGAAGGCGAGGCAATTGTCGTTCATCTCGCTGCAGGAGTCGTCGCACGAGGGGCCGACGTTGTGGCCGGGGCAGGGGTTCCCCGTCCCGATGCAGGCGCCCATGTTGTTGCAGGCGTCGGTGTTCGTGCAGAAGAGCCCGTCGTTGCAGCTCGACCCCATCGGGTCGTTGGCGGTGCAGGTGTCGTTGCCTTCGTTGCAGCTCTCGCTGCAGTCGTTGTCGCCGTCGCCGACGTTGGCCAGGCACGGGTCGCCCGAGTGGTTCGAGCAGTTGCCGGCGTTGCAGGTGTCGGTGCCGTTGCAGAACGTGCTGTCGTTGCAGCTCGACCCGTTGGGGTCGTTCGCGGTGCAGGTGTCGTTGCCCTCGTTGCAGCTCTCGCTGCAGTCCGAGTCGTTGTCGCCCACGTTGGCCGCGCACGGATCGCCCGAGTGGTTCGAGCAGCTGCCGTTGTTGCAGGTGTCGGTGCCGTTGCAGAACGCGTTGTCGTTGCAACCGGAGCCGTTGGGGTCGTTCCCGCTGCAGTCGTCAGCGCCCTCGTTGCAGGTCTCGCTGCAGTCGCCGTCGCCGTCCGCGCCGGGGCAGGGGTCCCCGGTGTGGACGTTGCAGCTACCCGAGCCGTCACACGTGTCCGTGCCGTTGCAGAACGTGGCGTCGTCGCAGGCGGTTCCGGCTGCGTCGTTGTTGCACGTGCCCTCCATGCCCGGGAGGTTGCAGGACTGGCAGCTCGGGCAGCTCGCGCTGCCGCAGCAGACGCCGTCCACGCAGTTGCCGCTCGTGCACTCGTTGCCGCCGCCGCAGGTGAGGCCGTCGTCTTTCTTGACCGTGCAGACGCCCGGGCCCGTGTCACACCACTGCGTGGCGGCGTCGCAGTTGCCGTCGACCGTGCAGGGGGCGCAGGTGGTGCCGTTGCAGAAGCCGCTCTGGCAGTCGTCGCCCATCAGGCAGCCCTGGTTGTTCATGCAGCCCGGGCAGTCGTCGCCGCCGCAGTCGATGTCGGTCTCGCCCTGGCCCGGATCTGCGACGCCGTTCTGGCAGTGCTCCGCGATGCAGACGTTGCCCATGCAGAGCGGCTTCGTCGGGTCGGTACAGTCCGCCGGGACGTTGCACTCCACGCAGTTGCCCATGCCGTCGCAGACCTTCGCGCCCATCGGACCGTCGTCGCAGGCCACGCTCGTAGGCTCGGCGAGGGTCGTGCACTGACCGCTCGCGTCGCAGCCCGGTGTCGCGCAGTCGGTGTCGTCGCCGGGGCACAGGAGCGGGTCGCACTGGCCGCCCTCGCCGCCCATGCCCGTCGACGTCGACGAAGTGGTCGTGGTCGTGGTCGCGCCGCCGCCGCCGCCAGCACCACCGCGGAACTGCTCGAAGTCCTGCAGACAGGCGCCGAGGAAGAGGAGCGAGGACGCGAAGGCGAAGGAAAAAGCCTGCCGAGCCATGATCGCCGAAGATACATGGTTTCGCGCCGGAAGATGTAACGATAGGCGAATCGAATGCAGGGCCCCGACCGTCTCCGCCTGCCCCGTGTCGACCGTGTCGCGGCCCGGCCCGAGCTCGACCGCGCGCGGGCCGCGCTGGGCGAGCGGGTGGTCGTCGACCTCGTGCGCGCCGCGATCTCGGAGGTGCGGCGTGCCGTCCTCGTCGGCGGGCGCGCGGAGCCGCCGGACGAGGCCGAGGTCGCGCGCGACGCCCAGGCGCGCGCGGAGGCGATCCTCACGAGCCGCATGCGCCGGGTGGTCAACGCGACGGGGGTGTTGCTCCACACGAACCTGGGCCGGGCACCGCTCGGTGCGAAGGCGCGCGACGCCGTGGCGGAGCTCGCGAGCGGGTACTGCTCGCTCGAGCTCGATCTGTCGACCGGCAAGCGGGGCGGGCGGGCGCGCTTCGTCGAAGCGGCCCTGTGTGCCCTCACCGGCGCGGAGGCAGCCCTCGTCGTGAACAACTGCGCTGCCGCGGTCCTGCTGCTCCTCGCGGCGGTCGCGCGTGGGCGCGAGGTGATCGTCTCGCGTGGCGAGCTCGTCGAGATCGGCGGCGGGTTCCGGGTGCCGGAGATCATGGCCGAGAGCGGGGCGACGCTCGTCGAGGTGGGGACCACGAACAAGACGCGCGCGCGAGACTACGAAAGAGCCCTCGAGGCGCACCCCGCCGCCGCGGCGATCCTCCGCGTGCACCAGTCGAACTTCGTGCAAGTGGGCTTCGTCGAGCGGCCGGCGCTCGCGGAGCTGGCGGAGCTTTCGCGGTCGCGCGGTCTTCCGCTCCTCGAAGATCTCGGCGGCGGCGCCCTCGTGGACCTCTCGGCCGCGGGGCTCTCGGGCGAGCCGACTGTCGGCGCGTCCATCGCCGCGGGCGTGTCGGCGGTGACGTTCAGCGGTGACAAGGCGCTCGGCGGTCCACAGGCCGGCGCGATCGTGGGCAGCGCAACGCTCGTCGAGGCCGCGAGGCGACACCCGCTCGCCCGCGCGGTTCGTCTGGGTCGCCTGCCGATGGCAGCGCTCGAGGCCACGCTCGCCGCCTACCTGGACGGCAGCGCTGGCAGAGGCGTGCCCGTGTTGGCGCTCGCCCACGCGACGTACGACGAGGTCCGGCGGCGCGCCGAGCGCTGGGCGGAGGTCTTGCGGGCCGCAGGCGCCACCGCGACGGTCGTCGACACGGAGGCCGAGCTCGGAGGAGGCGCTCTGCCGGGTCGAACGGTCCGTTCGGCTGCTCTTCGGGTGATGCCGGCCGAATGCGGGGTGGAGGCCTTTGCGGCGCGGCTTCGTGGCGGTCGGCCCGCCGTGGTCGGCCGCGTCCAGGAGGGCGGCGTCCTGTTCGACGCTCGAACGGTGCTGGACGACGAAGACGAGCTCTTGCTGGGCCGCATCACCGGGAGCCTGAAGGGATGAGGGCCTTCGGCCCTTCCCACCGAGGATTTCCCCTGGGCGAGAGAGGGGGCTAGACTCGTGGCGTGCTTTCCCTGTCGTTGCTTCATCGGGGTCGCCTGGCTCGGGGGCTCATGCTCGTCGCTCTCGCCTCCGGGGCGGGCGGCGTGGCTTCGTGCAACCTGATCGTCGACGCGAGCTCGGATTCCTGCGAGTCCGACGAAGACTGCGTGAATCGCCCGAACACGGCCTGCGACACGGAGAAGAAGGTCTGCGTGTCGCTCGACGAGTGCCAGTCGAACAGCGAATGCACCGGCGACGAGATCTGCCGGCCGTTTTCGCCGCGCGTCTGCGTCTCCACGAAGCAGGGCAATTGCCAGCAGCGCTACCCGGACGACGAGAAGATCTGGCGCAGCGACAAGGCCATGCTCATTGGGATCACGTCGCCCATCCTCCCCGGCCTGCCCGACGAGGCGACGGGTGTGAGCGTCGTGAACGGTGCCAAGCTCGCGGTCGATCAGTTCAACAAGGACAACGGAGTCGAGGGCGAGCGCCCACTGGCGCTCATCATCTGCGACGATCAGGGTGAGCGCGGTCCCGCCGAAGAGAACGGCCGTACGCTCGCCGCCATCGGCGTGCAGTCCATCATTGGTCCCGCGTTCAGCGGGCAGACGGTGGACACGGCGAACGGCACGCCCGACGACACCGGAGCGGAGCGCCCCGGCACCGTCGACAACGACGTGCTCCTCATCTCGACCTCGGCCACGAGCCCGCTCGTCACGGGCATCGACGACGTGAGCCCCGGTTGCTTGAAGAGCTGCGGCAACGACGCCCAGTGCCAGGCGGCCTGCCCCGGTCTCGTCTGGCGCACGTCCCCGTCCGACGAGATCCAGGGCCGCGCGCTGTCGGCCTATTTCGCGAAGATGGAGAGCAGGATCGCGCTCCGCGGCGGCGTCTCGACCGCACGCCCCGAGCTCACTGTGGTGGTCCTGTACAAAAACGACCCCTACGGGGACCTCCTGAGCGAGGTCATTCGAACGACGCTCAAGGTCAACGGTCAGGACGCGACGCTACAGCAGGGGAGCACGTTTTTCCGCCAGGTCTACGAGGACGCCGACCCGAACGTCGACGGCGTCCAGCCGCGCCAGCAGGACATCGACGACGCGCTCGCGAAGAACCCCGACGCGGTCTTCCTGATCGGCACCGGTGAGGTCGGGTCCTTCCTCGAAATGATCGAGGACGGCTGGACCGGCGCGGCGGAGGACCGACCGTTTTACTTCCTGGCCGACGGCGGTCTCTCGACGGCGACCTCGGTGGCGGCTGGACCGGCGCGGCACCGCGTGCGCGGCACGATCCCCGGAACCAAGAGCGCGAACTTCAACGCCTTCACCGGCGACTACCTGCAGAAGTTCCCCGCGGGCAGCGACGCGGGCGGCCCGAACGTGTTTGGCGCAGCAGGCGCGTACGACGCCGTCTTCCTCCTCGCGTATTCGTCGGTGGTCGCGGGTGACAAGCCGCTCACGTCCTGGCAGCTCGCGTCGGGCTTCGGTGCGCTCATCTCGGGGCAGCGCATCGACGTCGGCGCCACCGGCATCGGCCCCGCGAACGCTTCGCTCCAGCAGGGCGGGACGGTCGACTTCGTCGGCGCATCGGGTGAGCTCCAGTTCGACACCAAGACCGGTGAGGCGCCGTCCGAGATCCAGATCTGGTGCATCCCCCAGTCGCTTGCGGGCGGCGAGCCGTCGAACATCTATTACGACGGCGCGAACATCGTGAACGACGCGCTCGACCCCGGTGATGACGCCGCGGCTGCTTGCCCGTTCGAGTAATCTCCGCGCCGAGATGTACCGAAAAGAATTCCTCCTCGGCGGCGTCGGGTTGCTCGGCTCGGCTGCATGCGGCGACGACACGGTTGGCAGCGACGGATCCGGTGCCGGCGCTGGGGCCACCGCTGGGGCCACCTCCACGGCCACCGGCGTCACGACCACGGGCGGCTCTACCCAGACAGGCACGCCTCCTGGCCTGGCTATCGACCTGCAGGTGAGCCACCTCGACCCGAGCGGCGAGGTCCAGCGAGTCGCCGTCTCGAGCGGCGTGACGTCGATCACCGTGGTTGCGCCGGCCTACGTGTACTTCGACGCCAGCGAGAGTCGCAGCGAGGCGCCCGACGCGAGCGACAAAGCCGGCGCGTTGTTGAACCTCGGATTCGAGTGGGACTCCGGCGACCCGGTGGATGGCAACGACTGGTCCTGGGGCGGGCCACGAGGCCCGGTGCAGAAGGGCCGAGGCCGCTTCACGGCGCGTGAGGCGCACTACTACTCGAATCCAGGGACTTACACGATGCAGCTCCGCGTGCGCGACAGCGCGGGCCGCGAGGGCAGCGTGAGCCTCACCGTCGAGGTGCTCGACCCGCTGACCGAGCTCACGCGTGTGGACCTGTCTGCGGACATGGGCCAATGGCCGTCTTTGGCCAGTCACCACGTCTACACGCTCAGCGGTGACCTCACCGGTTGGGGCGATCTCGATCTCACGGGCCTGGTGAACGTGGTCTTCATTCCGCACCCCGACAGCCCCGCTGCGCCGACGCTCTCGGGGGTGACGCTCGATCGTCGCACCGAGGGAGCGCTTGGAGAGACGATCACCCGCCCTCGTGGCATTCGCTTCGACGGTGTGGACTGCGGCTCGGTGCGTTGGGGTATGACGGGCTTCGATTGGTGTGCGTTCGGCAACGGTCGGGTGTCGAGCATCGACGCTGCGTTCGCTCAGGCCTACGTGTGGTCGCAGGCGGTCGTGAATGGTCTCGGCGCCGAGGTGGCGAACAACATTCGATTCCCGATTGGCCTGCTGCTCTGGAACACAGGCGAATGCGGCGGCTCCGGCTCACCCTACGTCTTGTTCTCGCCCGGCATCACGAAGGCTGCCTATTACGGCGTCGATTTCCACAAGTCGGATGGCGGCGGAGGTGGGCAGGTGTTTCGCGGTCGCTGGCGCCAGTCGATCTTCCGCCACTGTCGCTTCCGCAACACGGGGCCCAGCACCGGTTACGGGCGATTCGAGGGGGGCGAGTGTCGCGAGGCGAACGGAGGTGTGCCCGACCCCTGGCGCGACGATGGACGTGTCGGCGACTACGACGGCGGTTACCTCTACGGTTACGCCGCCGAGGACAACGACATCACCAGCTGCGTGATGGGGGCGGATGGCGCTTCGGTCCCGGTCGCCGGCTTCGGGGCCGGTCCGGAGAACAACCTTCCTGACTTCCCCAATCAGGGCCAGCGTTACTGCTACTACGAAAACATCGCCGTCCACGGGGACGTCCTCGGCACCTCGCTCAACGCGGCCGCGTTCGGCGGGGGCCTGTGGGTCGGTGCTCGTCACGTGCGCTTCGGAGATGGCACGTCCGTCGACATCGACATCAGCCCCAACACCGAGCGCCTGCCGCCTGGGGAGAACGGCCCGTACATCGAGGAAGAGACCTCGTCGCGTCCCGAGCCCACGCCGCTCTGAGTGGCCGGCTGGGCCGGCTGTTCAGAACGTGCCGCGAACGCCGGCCTGGCCCGGCCCCAGATAGAGCGCGGCGGCCGGCTCGGTCGCCTCGTCCGCCGGCTGGGCCTCTTCTTTTTTCGACGAGAGCGCCCAATCGATCGTGAAATACGTGGCCAGGCCTGCGGACACGATCGACACGCCGAGGAGCACGTCGCTCGCGATGGCGAGGCCACGCGCCTTCGAGGCCGCGCTGTCGATGTCGTCGGTCGACGTGTTCGGCGTGCGCTTCTGCTCTTGCAGGTCGGAGTCGGCGCCGAGCGCGAGCCCGCCCGTCACCGCGGTCCCGACGACGAATGCGCCGGTGAGGCTCCAGAAGACGATGGGCAGGACGGGCGCGGGCTCCTCGGGCGGAGGCGGAGGCCCGCCGCCCTCACCGCCGACGACCACTCCGCCCGCGCCGCCCTCGCCGCCGCCCCCGACGTTGATGACCGTCGTCGACGGTTGCAGATCGATGACGACCTCACGGTTCTCCTGGCCGGCGATCTCCTCGGTCTTCGGGGTCGAGCGGAAGCCGCTCTTGGTCGCGTCGAACTTGCGCTTGCCCGAGCTCACGGTGATGGGACCGGGGAGGGGGCTCGTGCCGATCTTCACGTCATCGACGAACACGTCGGCGCCGGGCTGGCTGACCTTGATTGTCACCGTGGCGACGCGGGCCCTGAGCTTCTCGACGTCGCGCTCGACCTCGCTCCGGCGCGTCTGCGGGATGCGCTTGCCGCCGTCGTCCAGGTACTGCGAGAGCGTCTTGAGCGCGTTCGCGTAGTCCTGCAGCTGAAAGTAGACCTGGCCGATGTTGTAGAGGACGTTGAAGTTCGGCACACACTCGTACGAGCGCTTGAACTCGATGAGCGCCGCCTGGAAGTCGCCCTCCTCGAAGAGATCGACGCCCTTCAAGTAGCGCGTCTTCGCGTCGTCCCGGCTGCAGGACGACGGCTGCGCCTCCGCCTCGGGCGCGGGGAGCGTGAACGGGATGGTGCCGCCGAGGGCAACGCAGACGAGGAAGCGGCAGAGCCTGGAGCGCTGCATGGGGCCTAGGCTAGCAGCGCGGCTCGGGCGAGGGGCAACTCCTCACAACGCCCGCGAGAGCTAGCCGTCGTAGCTCGTGTCGATGCAGCGGCCGCCCTTTCCCTTCTTCGCGCACTTCTTGTCGTCGGGCGGCGGCTTGCCCGTCGAGGGCGGGGTCACGACGGGGCCGGGGCCGTTCGTCTTTTCGCGTGCGAGCTCCGGCGACCACTCGACCTTCGTCTGGTCGGGCTCGATCTTGTAGGTCTTCGAGGCGTAGCCGGCGGCGCTGACCTTGAGCTCGTGGCTCTTGCCGTCCTGCGGGATTGTGAGGGTGGCCGAGCCGGGCTCGCCGACCTTCTCGCCGTCCAGGAAGATGTCCGCGGTGCTCGGCTTCGCCTTGACCTCGATCGCGACCTTGCCTGCCGACGCGGAGGGGGCGGCCGAAGGGGCGGTGGTCTCCGGAGCCGGCTCTTTGGCCGCACCCGTGGGCGGCGCCGCCGCGGTCGTGGGGGCGCTCGTCGGCTGCGTCGCAGCAGCCGTGGGACGTCCGATGCTGAGGTAGACGATGGCCGCGAGGCCACCGGCTGCTGCCGCGACGCCGAGCGCGATGAGCGTGAGGCGGCTGTTGTTCGGCTGCGCGTTGGGATAGCCCAGCCCGGACTGCGGCCCCGAGCGCGAGACGCTCGCCCGCGCGATGGAGCCGGTTGTCACCGACGGGTTCGACTGGTGCCCGTCCCCTGGGTAACTCCCAGGCATCATGCTGTGAACCGAGGGCAGGCTCCCGCTCATGGGGCCCACGAGGCCCGGATTCGACGAGGGGGCAGCGGGAACCCCGCCCTGGAGCGCGGCGATGCCGTAGTGCCCGCTCCCGGTCATGGAGTGCGGGTTGGCAATGGCGTTGCCCATCGAGAAGCTGGGATGCGACTGGCCCTGCCCCGGGTGCGACTGCCCCGCGTGCGACTGACCGGGGTGCGACTGCCCCGGGTGCGACCCGCCGTGATGGGAGTGCGCCGCGGGGTTGGAGCCGTGGCCCAAGCTCGGGATCGATCCGCTCGCGTACGCGGAGCGCAGCTCGCCCGTGAGGTGTGGAGGCTGCTCCACCATCGGCAGGCTCACCTGTTGGTAGAGCCCCGTCGCCATCATGGCGGACTTGGCGAGCTGCTGCTCGATGATGGCCTTGAGCTTCTTTCGCTCCTCGTCGAACGCGCCCGAGACGAGGCGGCCGACCTCGCGCAGGGTGGAGCGCTCGCTGCCCGAATCCATCAGCTCTTCCAGCTCCTGCTGGAGCGCCTGGGCGCTCGCGTGCCGCTTTTCGCGGTCCATCGCGATGGACCGCATGATGATGGACTCGAGGTGGGACGAGATGTCCGGGCGCATCGAGCGAGGCGAGGGGATATCGCCGGCGAGGAGCTGATGGAGGATCTGCACCTCGTTCAGGCCCTTCCAGAGCCGGCGACCGACGGCCGCTTCCCACAGCATCACCCCGACCGAGAAGACATCCGCGCGGCGGTCCACGCGCTCGCCCTTCGCTTGCTCCGGCGCCATGTAGCCGACCTTGCCCTTGAGCATGCCGGTCCGCGTCTCGTGGGACGAGTTCATCGCCTTGGCGATGCCGAAGTCCACCACCTTCACCTGGCCGTCGTAGGTGACGAACACGTTGTGGGGCGTCACGTCCCGGTGGACGACCCCGAGCGCGCTGCCGTCGAAATCAGCCAGCTCGTGGGCGTAATGGAGCCCCTGCAGCACGTCGCTGAGGATGCGCAGGCTCATGCCGAGCGGCAGCCCGCGGTCCCGGCCGAGCCGGTGGAGGATGCGGCTGTACGGTTGCCCCTCCAGGTACTCCATCGCGATGTAATACCGACCGCCGACTTCACCGACCTCGTTCGTCTGGACGACGTTGGGGTGGCTCAGGCGGGCCGAGAGCCGCGCCTCCTCCAGGAACATGGAGATGAAGTCGGGGTCCTCGGCCAGCTCCGCCTTGATGAGCTTGATGACGACCAGCTTGTTGAAGCCTGCCGGTCCGGCGACCACCGCGAGGTAGACCTCGGACATACCCCCGCGCCCCAGCTCGGCGATGAGCTTGAACTTGCCGAGCACGTTGCTGGCAGGCTGGCTGTGGGTAAGAGGATCGGCTACGGACACGGGCCCCCTCGGTCGGTGCGCCGATGCGCATTCCTTCGGGTATCCCCAGCGTACCCGGAGGCCCTCGGCCCCGCAAGACACCCAGGGCTTTTCCCGAGGGGAGCGTTGGTCGTACCATGCGGCAGGGTACGTGAGCTCGTTCGCTCTCCAGACCGGCGCGGTCTTCGCCGACCGCTACGCCGTGGGCCGCTGCCTCAAGATCGGCGGGATGGGTGCGGTCTACGAGGTCACCGACCTGCGGACGAACGCGCCGCGCGCGCTCAAGGTCATGAACCCCGACTTCGTGGAGGACCCGGACCTTCGCGCGCGGTTCGAGCAGGAGGCACGGATCGTCGGCCAGGTGGAGAGCGATCACCTCGTCCGAACGTTCGACGCCGGCGTCGACCCGGCGTCTGGAACGCCGTTCCTCGTCATGGAGCTGCTCCGCGGAGAGGAGCTCGGCGCGATGGTCAAGCGCCGGGGCGGCCTGCCCGTCGACGAGGCGCTCCTCTATCTCTCGCAGGCGGCGCGCGCGATCGACAAGACCCACGCCAACGGCATCGTCCACCGCGACCTGAAGCCCGAGAACCTCTTCGTCTCGAAGCGCGAGGACGGCACACCCTGCGTGAAGGTTCTCGACTTCGGCATCGCGAAGCTCGTCGACAAGGGCGGACAGAGCCGCCTCACGCGCGCCGCCGGGACGCCCATGTACATGGCCCCCGAGCAGATCCAGGGCAAAGCCGGCGTCGGCTATTCGGTGGATCTCTACGCGATCGGGCAGATCGCCTACACGCTCCTGGTCGGTGAGCCCTACTGGCGCGAAGAGGCCAAGGCCCTCGACATGTTCCCCCTGTTCCAGACCATCCTGGGGGGCGCACAGGAACGGCCGACGGAGCGCGCGACGAGGCGGATGAAGGTCACCTTGCCTCCCACGTTCGACGCATTTTTTCAGCGCGCGACCGCCGCTTCGGCCGACGATCGATTTCCGACGGCCGGAGAGTTGGTCTCGGCGCTCGCCGGCGCGCTAGGCCAGACCGCTTCGGGGCGCGCGTCCGCCGTCGACGTCCCCGCCGTTCCCGCGCCCACGCCGAGCCAGCCGAGCTCGGTCCCCGTGCTCCCGCCCCACTCGGTCAGCCCCGCGTCCATCTCGAGCCCCGGCCCGATCACCGGCGCGACGGCCCAGCCCGTGACGACCTCGAGCGGGCTGCCGCTCGGCCTCCGGAAGGGCGCAGGGCGCGGCAAGCTCGTCTTCGCGGCGGTCGCCACCGCCACGGTCATCCTCATCCCCGCGGCGGTCCTCATGACGAAAGCGTCATCGTCCCCGACCGCGGCTTCCTCGTCACGATCGAGCGAGCCCCAGCGGCCGGCCGCCATCGCCCCGCCGCCGGTCGCGTCTTCGGCCCAGCAGGCCTCACCCTCGTCCCCGTCCTCGACCGCGTCGACGGCGGTCGCGTCGGCGACGACCGCTGTTGCCGGCGTGCCGAGCGTGTCGAGCGCGCCGGCCAAGCCGCCGGTCCCCAAACCGGTCAGCAAGCGGACGATCTTCTGAACGTGTTCCAGGTTCGGAGCCCCCTCGCTGTCGGCTTTGTCGTGGCGCTCGCGGCGCTCTCCGCAGCCCCCGTGGCTCGCGCGCAGGGCAAGCCCGCGGACGAAGCGCGCCTGGCGGAGGCGTCCAAGCTCTTCGGCGAGGCAAACGCCGAGCTCGACGCCAAGCGGTTCGCCGACGCGTGTCCGAAGCTCGAGCGGGTCGTCGCGCTCGTGCCGGAAGGCGTTGGAGCGAAGCTCGCCTTGGGCGAGTGTTACGAGGGGCTCGGCCGGCTCGCGAGCGCCGATCGAGCCTACGCGGAGGCCGAGACCGCCGCGGAGACCGCGAAGCAGCCGCACCGCGTGGCGCAGGCGCGCGCGAAGCGCGACGCCATCGCCCCCAAGCTGGCGTTCCTCGAGCTCAGTGCTCGAGGCTCCGCTCGTGGGCTCACCGTCACGATCGACAGACAGAAGGTGGAGACGTGGCCCGCGGCGATCGCGGTCGACGCCGGGCGCCATATCGTGCGCGCGACCGCGCCCGACGCGATCCCCTTCGAGCGGCGCATCGAAGTCTCCGACGGCCAGCGGGTGGAGATCACGATCCCCGAGCCGACTCCGCTCGCGAGCTCGGGCGCCCCGGAAGAGCCGGCGCTCTCGTCGGGCTGGGGGCCGCAGAAGATCGCGGGCACCGTCCTGGGGGGCGCCGGCCTCCTTTCCGCGATCGGTGGGTTCATCGCGGGTGGTGTCGCCCTCTCCAAGCTCGACGCGAGCAACGGCCCGGAGGGCGGCTGCAGCGACGAGACGAACCTCTGCACCAGACCACAAGGCGTCGAGCTACGCGAGGCGTCACGGCTCGCGGGCGACGTGAGCACGGCGCTCCTCGTCACCGGCGGGGTCCTCGCAGCGACCGGGCTCGTCGTGTTCCTCACTGCGCCGGACGAGGGCACGCAGGCGTCGGTCGGGGTCTCGGCGACAGGGCTGTCGCTTCGGCTCGAGCTCTAACGGGTGCTGAAAAAGGCAACGTCGTTGTGCTCGATGAGGTTTGTGCTGCTTTTTCACCCCCCCAGCCCCCCTCGCTGCGCGAGGGGGGAGCTACCCGATGTTCTTCGCAACGAGCAGGCTCCCCTCACCGCAGGTGAGGGGGCCGGGGGGTGAAAGAGCAGGGCCGAACGTCACCAGCGGCGTGACCTCCCAGTTTCACCAAGAGGTCACTCCGCATCGCGCGCTTGCTCGCCGCGTGAGCGGCCGCATGGCGAGCGCCCCGGCTCGCCTCTCGCTTCCGGCCGAGAGCCAGGCCGGATGAGAGAACGACAGAGTCGTCAGGCTCCCCCCTCACCGTAGGTGAGGGGGGTTGGGGGGTGAAAGAGCAACCACACCCCACCAAGCGGCATGACCTCGCCTTTTTCAGCAAACTGCTAAGGCCGAGGGGCCGCCAGGGCCGCGGGGCTCAGCGCGCGCGCGTGTGATAGGCTCCGCGGTCGTGAGAGGGTTCCGCGCGCCGATCGCGAGCTTCCTTTCGTCGGCCGTGCTCGCCGGCTGCACGCAGATCCTGGGCGTCGAAGAAGGCCGCTTCGAGGGCACCGGCGGGACGGGAGGGTCGACCTCGAGCTCGACCACCGCCGTGACGACCGGCGCTCCGCCGTGTGAGCCGGTCGACTGCGACGACGACAACGCGTGCACCTCGGACACCTGTGCCGCGGGCACGTGTCAGCACGCGAACCTGCCGAGCGGCACGCCTTGCGGCAACGGCCTCACCTGCGATGCGGCCGGGGCCTGCGACGTATGCACCTCCGCTCCGCAGTGTGGCACCGACACCGCCTGCGCGACCTACTCCTGCGTCGCGATGAAGTGTGAGGTCGTGTTTCAGCCGATGGGCGCTTCTGCCGGCAACTCCGTCGAGGGCGATTGCCTGACGGACGTGTGCACCGGCAGCTCGCCCGCGCCCATGGCGGTGCCCGCGGACGACCCGCCCAACGACGAGGAGCCTGCCTGCGTCACCCTCGGTTGCACCGACACCGCCCAGGTCTTTCCGTTCCCCAAGCCCGCGGCCGTCGGGGACGGGTGCACCGACGAGCAAGGCAACGGTCAGTGTGGGCGGGACGGCGAATGCAACTCTTGCCTCACCTCGTTCGACTGCCCCACCAGCGAGTTCGGCTCCGCCTGCTCGGTGATCACGCAACGATGCGGCTGCGATTCGAACGCGGACTGCGCGTCACCCTCAGCGCGCGGCCCCATGTGCAGCCAGAGCCAATGCAGGTGCACCAGTGACGCCGAGTGCGCTGCAAACCTCCGCGGTAGCCAGTGCGTCAACTCGTGGTGCGGCTGCAACGACGAGAGCGACTGCGCGAGCGTCCCCGGCAAGCCGGTGTGTGGGCCCACGCAGATCTGCATCCCGGTGCAGCTCTGACCGGCTACGCCTTCGTCGCGCGCTTCTGCCCGTCGAGGCCCTTCTTCTTGAGCATCGGGTAGAGCTTCTGCGCGATGGCGGGCGCGACGCCGCCGGCGCGCGCGAGCAGGCCGCGGCTCACGGGGATCGAGACCTCGAGCGGGCGGTTGGGGACGACCTGATCGAGCACCACGGCGACCACCTCCGCCACGGTGAGGGGGCGGCTGCCCGAGAAGGTGAGCGCCGCCTCCGGTCGATCTTTCTGGATGTCGAGCATGGGCGTCTCGACGGCGTCGGGGCAGACGAGGCTGACCCCGATGCCGTGCTCGGCGAGCTCGACCGCGACCGAGAGCGAGAAGCCGCGGACGGCCCACTTGCTCGCGCAGTAGAGCGAGAGGCCCGGGACCGGGCTGAGGGACGCGAGCGATCCGAAGTTGACGATGTGGCCGGGGTTCTTCGCCTGGATGAGCCGGCGGGCCATGGCGCTGGTCCCCAGCACCGTGCCCTTCACGTTGACCGCGAGCTGTTTGTCGCACGCGGCCGCGCTCAGGTCCGTCACGAAGCCGGGGACGAGCACGCCGGCCACGTTGCAGAGCACGTCGACCCCGCCGAAGCGCGCCTCGGCCTCGTCGAGGGCGGTCTCCCAGTCACGCTCGCTCGTCACGTCCAGATAGGACGTCATGACGGTGCTGTCAGACCATCGCTCGGCGGCGCGCGCCTCGGCGAGGCCGTCTTGTGTCACGTCCGTCGCGAGGACGCGCGCTCCACGCGCCGACAGCGCGCTCACGAGCGCGCGGCCGATCCCGCTCGCCGCTCCGGTGACGAAGAACCGCTTCACGGTCGTGCTCCTGCCCCGGTCGCAGGGGCGGCAGCCTGGCGCGGCGAGAGGTCGGGCTCGCCGAAGGTCATGTCCCCGAAGCCGAACGTGGGCGTGATGCCGGGGAAGGCCCAGTAGGCGCCGAGCTCGGAGGAGCAGGCCACGTTGGGGAAGTCGGGGTTCTCCGGCGAGGGCCCTGCGAGCGTCTTTTCGGCGATCATGGAGATGTACTGGTCGACGCTGTCTTCCAGGGTGTTTCCGTTGAGCACGACCTCGCAGCCGGTCGCGCGCGCGTATTTGGCGAGGCCGGGGATGCGCGAGGCCGAGGGCGCGTAGGCGTCTGGGCCGACGCCGTTTTCGCTGGTCACGAAGATGCCGGCGGAGGTGCGGGTGACGAACGAGTGGTTTCCCTCGGTGTGCCCGGGCGTGTGGACGATCGCCGCCGAGTCGCCCAACATGACGTCCCCGTCGAGAAGGACGACGCGGCTCAGATCGACGCCGTCGGTCCCGTGTGGGCAATACCACTGGGCCTGCGTCGGCAAGAGCCCATGGGTGCTCTCCCACTCCTGCCGCATGACGAGGAGCTTCGCGTTGGGGAAGTAGCCCGCGTCGCCGCCCGCGCCCAGCCACTTGCGGAGGTCCTGCGTATGGAGATGGTCGTAGCTGATGTAGTCGACCTTCTCGGGCGCGATGCCCACCTCCGCCAGGCGCTCCTCCACCGTCGCGTGGATGGGCGACAGGATGGGCTCGCCCAGCTTGGCGAGCGGGCCCATGCTCGTGGTCAGACGCTTGAAGAAGGGCGTCTCTCCGTTCGCGTGGATGTCGCTTGGGGAGTAAAGGACGGTCTTCTTCTCGCGGCCCGGTCCCGCGGGCAGCTGCACGATGAAGAGCCGGTTCACGATGTGGATGAAGGGCGTGGGGACCGAGCACGCGTCACGCAGGCCGTAGCGCGTCGGGTAGGGGACGCGCCGGAGCGCCGCCGAGCGAAAAAACGAGACGGGCGGTGCGGAGAGGAGCTGCTCGCGTAGCCGCGCGGCGCTCGTCCGTACGGCGCGGAGCCGGTCCTCGGGGCGCGGCGCCGAGCGCGCGCCGGCGAAGTGATCGATGGGGCGGAGGAACGGATCGCCGTACGGTGTCGTCATTCGTCGTCCTCGATGATGTCGTCGTCGCTGAGGCTCTCGAAGGATTGCTCCGTGGTCTTCTCCGTCGAGGTCGGCAGCTTCGCCGCGCGGGGGATGGTCTGCGAAGCGTCGGACCAGTCCGGCGTCCGCGAGGCCTCGAGCAAGTCCTCGTAGGAGGAGCGATCCGCCGTGACGGTCCTGTCTTCCATCGGAGGCGGGCGCGAGGTCGGCTTCTCGTTCTCGGAGATGACGAGGGCCGTCGCCTTGACCGTCTCGGGCACGATGAACGGGGTCGGGGAGCCGTCTCCGGGCTGCGGCGTGGTGCGGAGCACCGGGATGGGCGGGCTCGGCGGGATGATGCTCGCCTTGCGCGCGCGGGCAGGCGGCGGCGGCACGTCGCCCGAGACGACGGTGCGCGTCAGCGTCCGCGAAGTGACGACGACGTGGCGCGACCGGCGCTCGACGAAGATGGCGCGCGCGTAGGGCCTCCACCGTGGCTCCACGTGTGGCTGGCCCAGCTCTTCGGCGAGCCAACCCACGAGCTCCGCCGCGATGAGGCTCGTGTCGCTCGCCTCGGTCACCTCGCCGTCGACCACGCGGTATTTGTTGTTGCGCGTCGTGTACACGACGTCCCCGCCGGTCTCCGGACGCAGCCGCCCGTCCAGGTACGCGTCCACGGAGTCGCGTACGAGGCGGTCTGCGTCCAGGGTCAGATACGACATCGGTGCGAGCGCGGTAGCACTATCCGCGACCCGCACCAACGGTCGCCCGTCCTCTTCGGCAGGTCGTCAGGGGGCTCGGTCGATCACGAAGAAGACGGCTCCGGACCCGCCTTCGGCGTTCGCGGCTCCGACCCAGAGCCGACCGTCGTCGTCGGTCATCAGGGTCAGGTTCGTGTCGGCTGCTGCGAGCGTCAGGACGGTGCTCGGCGTGCCGCTCGCAGCGATCGCGCCCGCGTCGACGGTGAACGGCACGCCGATGACGTCCAGGTGCGCAAACGTCGCGCCGTCGTTCGGTTGGAGGAGGACCAGACCAGGCGCGTCGTCCGAAGGTCCGAGCACCGCCATCGCGTCGCCGAAGTCGGGCAGCGTGGCGAGCGTCACGCCCTCGGTGGCGGGGCTACCCGGCGCGATGTCCGCGGCGGCGAAGGCGCGGATCTCCTGGTTGGCTGCGACGTAGTCCGTGTTCACGGCGAACACGTTGCCTTCGGTGTCGGTGACCACGGGGCCGGTCGCCAGCCCCCACGTCGCGACCGTGCCGTCGTCGGTCAGCGCGGAGGTGGTGACGAGCGCCGCGTAGAGGCCGGCGTCACCTGCCGCTGCGACACCTGCGGGGGAGAGCCCCGTGAAGAGCAGCCGTCCCTGCGTCGCGGCGAGGCCGAAGACGCCGATGGCGTCCTCCTGGTGTGCGTTCGCGCCTGTCTTCACGACGAATCCGCCTTCGGTCGAGAAGCTCATGCCCGTCCACGACGCGACGGTGAGCGACGAGCTCACGTCGACCGCCTGCGGACCCCAGAACGCGCCCGCGGGCACGGTGACGTCCACGCTCTCCTCGGCCGCGGTGAGGGCGCCGGCCATGCCGAGCGTCCAGCGCGAGAAGGTCGCTTGTGTCTCGCTCCCCTCGAACGTGAGCGGACCCCCGTGTGAGCCCCACGTGGGCGTGATGCCGTACGGCTCGAGCGTGAGGCTCGCCGCGGACCACTTCTCGACGGCGCAGAGCGACGTGTCGTCGATGGTGAAGTAGGCGCTCGTCGCGCCGCGCGGCAGGCAGGTCGGTTCGCCGCCGCCGCCGCCGCCGTCGCCTCCGGTCGTCGTGCTGCCGCTCGACGACGACGTCGTCGTCGCGCCGCCCGAGCCGGTCGTGACCGACGCCGTGGCGCCTCCGGTGCCGACGTCGTCTTCTCCTTCGTCGGTGCATGCCGGTGCGAGCGCGAGCCCCAGCAGACCCAAAGCCCCGAGCCAAATCGCTTCTTTTCGCATGTCTTCGCCGATCCTTCGGGCGCCTCACCGCGCCCGTGTGTGGATCCGCGGGGGCAGCGACAAGACCAGAAGGCGAAGACCTTCGAGCCGCGTCGTCCACACCCCGTGGAAACACGTCTTGGGTGGCGACTCGCGACCGAGCGGTCGCGAATCGACGTGAAGCCGGTCTCCTGGCTCCCGGATCAACCTCGGCGGCGCCTTCCCAGGGCCCTGAGACCCCAGTGGTCGTTGCCGCTTCGTCCCCGGTTACAGTGGCGGGGGCCGCGCCGGACTGACCCCGCGAGGGGGGCACCGGCTTCCCTTGGGCTCCCTTGCGAGAGCCCGCTTCACGCGCCGAGCCGCTTCCTCCTGCGTCGAGCCCGCGTCAACCTCCGCCTCACGGAGCGTCTCTGGGTTTTCCGGACCTTGGACTTACAGAGTCGGTTGCCAAGCGGCTCCACATGAACGATTCTCTTGGCGCCGTTCCTTTTCCCCATCGTCGCCGAAACTTCCGCGCTACCGCCCGTGAGCAAGCCGCCCCCGATTGCCCCCGCGACCGTCATCGCCGACCGGTACGACGTCCGCCAGAGTCTCGGCAAAGGAGGCATGGGTGAAGTCTTCCTCGCCTTCGACCGCTCGACGCAGCAACCCGTCGCGCTGAAGGTGGTTCGAGAAGAGTCGCGCATGCCCGGCGACGACGAGGCCCTGCGGCAGGAGCTCTTGCTCGCCCGCCAGGTCAGCCACCCGAACGTCTGTCGTGTTCACGATCTCGCGCCGAGCCCCTGGGGCCCCATCCTGGTGATGGAGCACATCCCCGGCCAGACGCTCCACACGCACATCCGTCGTAAGAAGGCCCAGGGCGGCTACACCTCGGACGAGTTCCGTCAGATCGCGTCGCAGGTCGCGGCAGGCCTCGCCGCCATCCACGAGCAGGGGCTCGTGCACGGCGACCTCAAGCCCGGCAACGTGATGATCTCGGACGGCAAGGCCGTCATCCTCGACTTCGGCTTCGCGCAGGAGCGCGCCCGCGTCTCGGCACGACGCCCCGGCGCCCCGCCGGACGGCGGCACGCCGAACTACATGTCGCCCGAGCGCCTGCGCAACGGCGGCGCCAGCGAGGACGACGACGTCTACGCGATGGCGCTGACGCTCTGGGAGATGTGGACGTGCAAGGTCCCCGATCCGGGCGCGAAGCCTCGGTCGAAGACCATGAAGCAGCAGATCATGTTCGACGTCCCGAGCGGCCTCTCGATGGACGAGATCAAGCAGATCTTCCGCGGGATGAGCGAGGACCCGAGCATGCGGCCGCAGGCGCGGCACATGCGGTTCTTCAACCCCGCGCAGCTGACGACGAGCCCCATCCAGCTGCCGCGGCCGCGCCTGGATCCAGGCCCGCCCCCCGGGCGCGCGCAGACGCAGACGTTTTCGCCCGAGGCGCAGAACCTCCTCGTCACCTACGCCTCGAACGCGCCGGAGATGGTGGGGCAGCTGCTCCAGCTCAACAAGCCGCAGCTCACGATCGGTCGCCGCGGCGACCAGGACATGGTCGTCAGCGAAGCGACGGTGAGCGGCTCGCACGCGACCATCCGCTGGCAGTCGGGCACGTGGATCATCGACGATCTCGGCTCCACGAACGGCAGCTACGCGGACCACAGCTACGACCGCAAGTCGCAGGTCACGCTGATCCACGGCGGCGAAGGTCAGGTCGGGGAGCTCCGCGTCAAGCTCGTGAGCTTCGGGCCCGACAGCCCGCACCACCGCCGGTCGCGGCAATACCTCGCCAAGCGCGACGGCCTCACCGGCCTGCTCATCCGGGAGAACCTCCTCAAGTCGATCGACGAGGAGGCCTCGTTCGCCGACTGGGCGGAGCTTCCGTTCCACCTCGCGCGCTACGAGCTCCGCGGCCCCAACCGGCACGTGAGCGACCGCCCGACGATCCTGGAGATGCTCGCCCTTCGAAAGGCCGCTCAGCGCGTGGTGGAGCTGACGGAGACGCTCATGCTCAGCCTCACGCCGGTCGTCGCAGGTCGCACCGGGCCGCTCAAGTTCGTCGTCTCGATGGTCGGCCCGAGCCTGGAGGAGGCCCGCCACATCGTGGAGCAGGTCGTCGCGCAGGTTCAGGGCATCGTGCCCGACACGCTCGAGCTCGCCGCCGCGCTCATCAAGGGCGAGCCGGGGCGGCCGGGCCGCACGCTGCTGGATTGAGTCCGGAGCGCAAAGGCCTCTCGGAAAAAAAAGCAGCCTTTTATTTGCCCACGCGGTCGGCTATCGGAGTTCCGCGATCGAAAAAAGGATGAGGCCGCCGCTCCGCTCCACGCCGCCGCAGTCAGGCGCCCCGTACCGCTACCTCGGTCGCGGCGGGGGTGAGCGCCCCGTGCGCGTGCAGATCATCCTGGCGCTCGTCGCTGCGCTCGTCCTCGTGGCGATCCCGCTCTACCTCTGGCGCCGCCCGCAGCCGGCGAACATCCCGTCGGCCGACGCGGCCACGTCGAGCCAGGCGCCCCCGGTGCCCACGCCGATGGTCGGGGGGCCGCTGCCCAGCGCGACCGGCACCACACAAGGTGGAGCCCCCGGCGCCGAGACCAAGGTCGAGGTCGCGCCCGTCAAGACGCTCAAGTGCCAGGACCCGGGCCCGGGCCGCACGCCCACCGAGCGCTGCGACGGCGTCCGCTTCTTCGAGGATGGCCTCACGCGCGCCATCAAGGACAGCGCGGCTTGCGCGCCGCCGTCGAAGAACGGCTACGTGGTCTCGTACGTGCTCGAGTTCCACTTCGGCAAGAAGCGCACGAACCTCTTCCTGGGCAAGTCGACCACGCTCTCGAAGAGCCGCCGCAAGGAGCTCATTCGCTGCGTCGAGCGCGGCCTGCCCACGCCGGATTGGGATCGCATCCCGCACCAGCACCTCAAGTACACGATCAACGCCGTCGCGAGCTATCCGCCGAGCGAGGTAGCGAACGATCAGGCGCCGCCGAGCGGAGGCGGCGCGCCCGCGAAGGCTCAGCCCAGCAAGGCGCAGCCGAAGAAGCCCGCGCCCAAGCCGAAGAAGAAGCCCGCTGCTCCCAAGGGCAAGCAGCCGGCAAACTGACCGGCGCCTCCGGCCCTCCCTCGAGCGTCTCGAGCCGGTGCTGTTTTTGTGCGACGATGCGCCATGCTTGGTGGTCATTGCGCGGCTCGGCTCGCGTGGTTGGGGCTCTTCGTCGCTGCGCTCGGTTGCTCGGACGACTCGTCGCCTGCCGACGATGACGGCGGAGGTGGCGCGGGCGCGTCTGGCGCGGGCACCACCACGAGCGGTCAGCAGACGACGACCTCCACGACCACGTCGGGGCAGTCGACGACCGGCACTGGCGGCACCGGCGGCTCGGGCGGAACGTGCGCGCCCATCCCCACCTGCGACGGCGCGCTGCCCGACGTCGGGCAGGAGCGCGACTGGATCCACACGACGAACCAGATCACCGCGGCCACGGGCTTCGCCAACCACCGTGGGCGGGACATGATCTACAACCCGGGCGACGACATCTGGGTCATGGCGAAGTTCGCCTACGGCGTCTTCGACGACGACATCCAGGACGAGGACGTCGACATCTACCTGAACCGCGACTGCGGCGCGGACTGGGAGCTCCTCGGGACGGCGCGAACGACCGACGACGGTGAGCACCCGACGGTCGAGGGCGTGGAAGACACCGGCGGCTGGGTCTTCTTCCAGGCGCCCTCCAACCTCGCGCTCGGCGAAGGTCGGCACCGCTTCCTGATGGTCGTCGCGGGCGACCTCTCCACGACGGACGTCTTCATCGACATCGTCCAGCCGGGGACGCCGATCCTCGTCACCGACGTGGACGGCACGCTCACCACGAGCGAAAACGAGGAGTTCACGGCGCTCCTCACCGGCGCCATCCCGGACGCGAACCCGAGCGCGCCCGAGATGCTGAACGCCCTCGCGGACAAGGGCTACCGCATCTTCTACATGACGGCGCGTCCCCATTTCCTCGTCGGTCGCACGCGCGAGTTCATCGATGTGCACGGCTTCCCGCCCGGCCTCGTCCACACGTCGCTCTCGCTGACGGGCGCGACCGGATCGTCGGCCGTCACCTACAAGACCGGCGAGCTCGCGATGCTCGCCGCGCGCGGTCTCGTGCCCGCGTGGGCGTTCGGCAACACGATCACCGACGCGGAGGCGTACGACAACGGCGCCATCCTCCCGCTCCAGCAGCGCATCATGTACCAGTTCACGGACGACATGTGGAACGCGCGCCGCGTCGACGACTACGCCGAGCTCCTGCCGGAGATCGCGGCCGCGGCGGACCCTGTCTGCCCCTGACCGGTTCGGCTTTTTCTTCGGGTCGGTTTCGCTGATAGGCTCGGCCTGCGGGGAAATGCAGGCACCTCTCTGGTACGTGAACGACGGGAACGGTCCGCAAGGGCCGATGCCCGAGGCGCAGATCGTGAGCTTGCTCGCAGCGGGCCAGATCCGGCCCACCGCGGTGTTCGCTCCGCAAGGGTCGTCGGCGTGGCTTCGCATCGACCAGGTGCCCGCGTTCCAGCGCGCCTTGCCGCAGGCCCCACAGGGAATGCCTCCCGGGCAGCTGATGCAGCCGATGCCGCCGATGCCGCCGATGCAGCCCCAGGCGCCGGGGCAGCTCGGCCAGCCCATGCACGGGCAGATGCCCGGGATGATGGCGCCGGGAATGATGGCGCCCGGGATGCGCCCGCAGCCCGCTCGACCCAAGTCACAAGGGGGCGCGATCGCGGTCGTGGTCATCGGTTGCCTCGCCGTCGTGGGTTGGGTCGGCTACCGCTACGTGGGCCGGCGGAGCTACACGGATCTGCCGCAGGTCGCCGCGTCCTTCGAGAAGGAGAAGCTCTCGAAGGACGGAAAGACCCTGACGCTCACCCTCAAGCTCGAGAGCGAGACGAAGGGACCTGTCTCGGTCCACGTGACCAGCGCCGGCCAATCGCTCACGCCGCTCGCGCCCGCCGAGGTGGAGGAGAGCGTCCTCAAGATCAAGCTCGACGCGAACGCCCTGCCCGCGGGCGAGTCGGAGCTCAAGCTGTCGATCAGCGCCGAAGGCTTTCGCGGCCTCTACGATCTCACCGTGAAGGTGAAGATGCCCCCGAAGCTCACCGGCTCGGGCTCTCGGCTCTGGGTCTCGGGCCGCCCGGGCAGCGTGGAGGTGAAGGATGGCTCCATCAAGGTCGACGGGGAGAAGGGGACAAAGGTGACCGTCGGCTCGCAGGAGATCACCGTGGCCGGCGCGGCGGCGCAGCCGACTCCGCTCGACGTCGTCGCGCTCCTCGAGAGCAAGAAGGCCTCGGAGCTGGCGAGCGCAAACGCGAAGGTGCCGGTCGTGCTCACCTACACCGACGGCACGAAGCTGACGGGCGAGCTGCAGCTCTACGGGGCGGAGATCGGCAAGGCCCTCGGGCTCAAGCTGAAGGGCGCGATGAAGGGCCCTGTCTCGTTCGGCAAGGGTGACGAGGCCCCGCCCAAGCCGCGCGCCATCGTCGACATCACCGGGAGCACGTTCAAGCTCTACGGCGACGGGCCTGGGCCCAAGGCCATCGACCTGGTCGCGGACTCGGATTTCATCACGCGCACGAGCTCCTGTGGGACGTACCGCAACTCGGTGACCGGGGTCATCGTCTCGATCGGTCGCGAGATGAACGACCAGAAGTACACAATCTACGAACGCCGCACCGGCAAGGTCGTCGGCAGCCGCTTCTTCCGCGCTCCGCTCCCGGAGTGCCCCGAGACGCTGACCCAGGAGCAGACGGTCACGTCGTACGTCGACAGCTCGGAGGTCGACACCTACCTCCAGTCGCTCGTCGGAAAATGAGCTGCGAGAAAATGCGCTGGGCCGCATCCTTTCGGCCCGCTCGCTCGTCGAGCTCACGTCCGAGGAAGACAACCCCATGAGCAAGACGACCGAAGGAACGAAGGCCAACCCCTGGAAGCTCAAGACCCCGCCGGGCACCGCCGAGTTCGAGGCCTACCGCGACGAGGACGCCGACCCGCCGGCGCTCGTGGTCCAGGTCGGCAAGACCCAGCTCCGGTACCACCTGCGCTGCCTCGATGACCTCCGCGCGATGCTCGAAAGACACGGCGACTGGATGCCGCTCGGCGGCGCCGACGAGCAGAAGCCGGCGGCCGAGGGCACGGTGGAGGCGTGGGGGCGGTCGGAGACGAACCCCGTCGAGGGTTGGTACGGGCTGAAGAAGGGCCTGCGCGGTCGGTTCGGCGTCTACGTGCCGCCTGTCCTCGAGGCGCTCGGCCTCGCAGAGGTCGAGCACAACCCGAAGAACAACCGCATGCGGGCGGTCGCCAAGAGCCCCAAGAAGAAGTGAGCGTCGCTCACATCGTGCAGTAGGCGATCGTCTTGCCGTTTGCGGTCCCCTCGGCGCAGCCGGCGAAGCCGGCGTCGGCGCAGGAGACCGTCTGCGCGAGGCCCTGGGCGCAGAACGAGATCGCGCCGGCCTTACAGGAGTCGGCCGCGGCGGGATCACACGCCGACTCGACCACGCCGCAGGCTGCGCCGCCGGCGAACGGACCCGCCGGCACGTACCCACACGACTGTCCCGGCGGCTCCTGCGCAGCGCA
The DNA here is from genome assembly GCA_016794345.1 of Myxococcales bacterium. Taxonomy (GTDB): domain Bacteria; phylum Myxococcota_A; class Polyangia; order Polyangiales; family Polyangiaceae; genus Xiheicaenibacterium; species Xiheicaenibacterium phototrophicum. The sequence goes on along the minus strand of JAEUKE010000070.1, from coordinate 44,439 downwards.
GTCGCGGCTCCCGAGCGCCCCGCCCGCGCAGGTTACGAGGGTGTCTTCCTGGCACTCCTGCGAGAAGAAGTCACAGGGCGCGCCGGTCCCGATGCAGCCCTTCGATCCGAGCATCGGATCGTCGCCGCAGGTCTCCCCCGCGATCGTCGCGCGGAGCTCGCCGTCGGGCGAGTTGATCAGGACGAAGTTGTTCTCGCGCGAGCAGTCCACGCGATCGATGAACCCGGCGGGTGAGCAGAGGACGAGCACGTTGGGGTCGTCCGGGTCACACGAGCTCGGCGAGCCGAACGTACACGCCTCGGTGCCGCAGCCAGCCCACACGTCGACGTTGCACGACTGCCCGGCGGCCGAGCAGTCGAACGCATCGGACGCGTGGCCCTCCGCGTCGCAGATGACCCAGGTGTCATCGACGCAGAGCGTCTGGCCCGGCGCCTCCGCGCAGGCCGTGTCGAAGTCGGCCGGCGCGGCGTCGCACGCGCGCACCCCCGCGCAGTCCGTCGCGGCGAGCCGGCAATCCATCGCCTCCATCTGGAGGCGGAAGGAGCCGGAGCTCGCCCAGCGCCACTGCTTCTCGTAGAAGTGCCCGAGGCACGCCTGCATCCCCATCGGGGTGCCGCCGTCCGCCTCGCACGCGTTCACGAAGAGGCATCGCTCCACCTCGTCCGACAGCCCCACGTCCCCGCCCCCGCCGCCGGTCCCTGCGGTGCCGGTCGTGGACGAGGTAGTGGCGGAGGAGGTGGTGGTGCTGGGGGTCCCGCCGCCGCCCGCGCCCGTCCCGCTCGGGTCGTCGTCGCAAGCGGCGAGCGCCGTCGCCCCCGCCCCCGCCGCGAGCGTCAGGACGAGGAACGAGCGCCAGGAAAGAGCGTGCTCATGCATGTTGGTGCTCCAACGTTCGGGCCGGGGAGGTCCGCGGTCAAATCTGTTCGACGACGAGGCCCAGATAGAGGAGCCCGGCGTCGGCGGGAGAGGCCACGATCTCGGAGATGTCGTGGTTGTCGTTGTGTGTCTTGGTGACCGCGGCGTCGCCGTGGTCGTAGCGGAAGAGATCGGTTCCGTAGCCCTGGAAGTAGGTGCCGAAGACGAAGTAGAGGACATCCTTGTCGGTGGCGTGCGGGACGATGAGCGTGCCGTTGATGAGGTCCACCTCGGCCGACTCCGTCACGACCGACGAGAAGGTCTCGCCGCCGTCCTCCGACCGGTAGATGTGCCGCAGGTCCGGGCCGAGCTCGAGGCTCTCGGCCCACACGATCTGGCTGTCCGCCGGGGAGACGGCCAGGGAGAAGGTGTTTGCGTTGGCGCCGAGGCCGGTGCTCGCCGTCCACGTGGCCGCACCGTCCGTGGTCACGTGGGCGCCCATCGTCGACTGACCGAACAGGATGTGGTCGAGGTCGTTCGGGTCGAACGCCATCCGGTAGCCGATGCTGAGCTTGCCGGTCGGGGCCGGGAAGCCCTGCTTGGTCCAGGTCACGCCGCCGTCGTCGGAGTCGGAGACGGCCCCGGTGGCGTCGCCGACCCGGAGGTGCATCCCGTCCGCCGGGTCCACGCCCAGGCCGACGATGTTCGTCGCGGACGGGGTGAGGAGCGTCGTCGAGCCGTCCGGATCGACGCGATAGAGGGCGCCGCCGTTGTCGACCCAGGCGTAGGCGCGGCCGCCCGGGGCGGCGGTGATGCGGAAGATGCCGCCCTGCAGGGTCGCGATCTGCGTCCAGGTGCAGCCCGCGTCCACGGACCGGAGGAGCGCGCCCTTGTGCTCGGCCAAGAGGGTGTTCGGGGTGTCGAGCGCGGCGAGACCGGTGTACCCGATGCCGGAGAGCTGGGTGTCGGCGGGCGTCAGGTTCTCGCCCTCGTCGGCCGTGAAGGTGACCGCGGCCGTTCCCGTGATCGTCGCGCACGTCGGCGTGATCCACTCCTCGGGCGGGCCGCCGCCGGCTCCGCCGGAGCCGCCGGTCCCGGTCGTGCCCGTCGTCGTCGAGCCCGAGGTGGTCGTGGCCGACGTGGTTGGGGCCCCGCCCGTGCCGGAGGCTCCGGTGCCGCTGGTCTCGCAGCTGGGATCGCAGGTCTGCTCGTCGTCGCTGCAGCTCGGGAAGAAGCCGGAGGCGACGAGCAGGGTGGCGAGGGTGAGTCCGAGCTTTTGACGCATACGAGTCTCCAGGGAAGGGCAGCCGGTGGGCTGCGTGCTTTCTAGAGCCGGAATGCCCCCCATGCCCGTCAAGGCGTTCCAAACTTTTTCAAGAGCGGCAGGGCGGGGGACAAGAGATACCCGTCGTCACGGCGGATGAGCACGTCGCGCAGGCCCAGATCGCGCAGGGTTCCGATGGCGGTGTAGACCCGCCGGAAGGCGGCCGTGGGGGCGATCCGCTCGCCCGGCCAGCCTGCCTCGAAGAGGCGCTCGAGGTCGAGCGCCTCGCCGGGGCTCTCGAGTCGGCTCTGCGCGAGGCGCGCGAGCATCAGGCGAAGCGACTTTCGCGTGGAGAGATCGACCGGCTCGGCGCCCGGCAGGCGGAACCACCGGCCGTCCTCCCCGACAACGAGCGCGCGCGCGCCCTCGCTCCCCGTGCCGGCCGGCGCCTCCGCGGCGCCCGCGATCGCACGATCGAGCAGGCGGCGCGTGACGCGGCACCGGGCCGAGTGCGACGCGACCGCCGCGCCCTCGTCCAAGGCGCGGCGCGCGGCGGCGAGACGCTCGCTCGCGCGCTCGAGATCCCCCGAGGCGCGCGCGGCGCGCGCCTCGGCCGCGAGGACGATGCCCTCGTGCAACGCCACGAAGCCTGTGGGCTCCGGCCGGCCGACGGCGCGCGCGGCGGCAGCCGCGAGGTCGAGCTGGGTGCGCGCCTCCGCCAGGCTGCCGCGCTCCGCGTGCACCGCGGCCAGGCAGGCAGCGCTCCCCGCGGAGACCGCGCCCAGGCCCGTGGCGCGAGCCAGATCGATGGAGCGTTCAAGCATGACGATGGCGTCATCGTATCGTCGCTCCTCCAGCGCGAGGAGACCCGACTCCTCCAACCCGAAGGCCTCGGACCGGACGTTGCCCATCTCTCGGTGGATCGCGTTCCCGGCGGCGTGCGCGGCGCGCGCTGCGTCCAGGTTGCCGCGCTCGTGCTCGATGAGGCCGATGTGGTTCTTGGCGACGCCCTCGCCGCGGCGGAACCCCGTGCCGGCGGCGAGCTCCAGCACCTGACCGAAGCGCGCGAGGGCGCCGTCGAGATCGCCGCGCCTGGCCTGGACGTCGGCCAGGTTGTGGAGCGAGGTCGCCTCGAGGTGGGTGTCGCCGAGCTCCCGCGCGAGCGCGTAGGCGGCCGCGTAGTGTTGCTCCGCTTTGGTGAGGTGGGCGCCCCGGGCGGCGACGACGCCGAGGAGCTTCTCGATCCGGCTCTCGATGAGCGGCAAGCCGAGGGATCGCGCGAGCGGGAGCGCCTCGTCGCTCCGGAGCCGCGCCTCCTCCAGCGCGTCCGCGTCGACGTGGGCGCGGACGAGCGTGTGCAGCGCGACGACCTCGGTCCGAGGGTCGGCGCTGGCGCGCGCCAGCGCGAGGGCGCTCTCGGCCGCGAGCCGCGCCTCGGCGAGGCGGCCCGCGTCGAGCTCGATCTCGGCGAGCACGACGTCCACGAGGGATCGCGCGCTGGTCCCCGCAGCCTTCGCGGCGGCCGCCGCGGTCGCCGCGTCCGCTCGCGCGGCGCCGAGCTGGCCGTGGAGCCTCCGCGCGTCCGCCGAGACCGTGAAGAGCCTGACCCGCGCCTCGGCGGGGACGCTCGGATCGTTCGCGACGGAGAGGGCGCGGTCGAGCACGCTCCGCTGCGCCTCGGCAGGCCCGCGGGCGTGGAGCAACGCGTCGATGCAGAGGGCCGCGCGCACGAGCGAGGCCGGATCGCGACCCTCGGCGCGCCGCACGATCGCCATGAGGTTGTCGATCTCCTGGATGGCGCGGCGGTCGGCCACCGCCGCCCAGGGGACCAGCGCCTCCGTCGTGTGCGCCTCGATCTCGGCCAGGTAGAAGGCGGCGTGTCGGTCCGCCGCGTCGATGACCGCGCCCGGGCTCAGCTCGGCCAGCTGCTCGGCCGCGTAGTCCCGGACGCTCTCCGAGAGCCGGAAGCGCACGTCGCCGTCGTGTCGCTCCTCGTCGCGGACGAGGAGCGACTTTTCGACGAGCGCCTCGAGCACGTCGACCACCTCCGGCTCGGCGTCGGACTCGGCGCGGAGCACCGCCTCGGCCGCCTCGAGGGTGAAGCCGCCGTGGAACACGGAGCACTGCGCGAGCGCGCGCCGCTCCCAGGCCTCCAGGAGCTCCCACGAGCCGTCGAGCGCGCTGCGGAGCGTGGCGTGTCGCGGGAGCACGTCGCGGTTGCCGCTCTTGAGGAGATCCAGGCGCGCGGCGAGCCGTCCGAGGAGCTTGCCCGGCGGCAGGACCTTCACGCGCGCGGCGGCCAGCTCGATCGCGAGCGGGCTCAGATCCAGGCGGCGGACGAGCTCTCGCGAGGAGGCTTCGTCCTGGCTCACGCGGAACGAAGGCACGACCTTGCGCGCGCGCTCCTCGAAGAGCGCGAGCGCGTCGGCTTCGGACAGCGGGCCGACGTCGACCTGTGTCTCGCCCTCGAGCCGGAGCCTGACGCGTGAGGTCAGGAGGAAGACGACGCCCGCGGCCTTCGCGTGCCAGGCGCCCACCGTTCGCGCCGCGTGCTCCACCAGCTGCTCGAAGTTGTCGAGGATGAGCAGGAGCGGCTGGCGGGCGGCGAGCGCGTGGGCGATCGGATCCGACGTGTCCGAGCGCGCGCTGACGAGCGGGACGTGGAGCGCCGAGCCGACCGCGGCCAGGAGCTCGACCTCCGAGCGTGCCTCGGCGAGGTCGCAGAACCAGACGCTCCGGACCGGGCCACGCGGGTCCTTCAAGAGCCGCGCCCCGATCTGGCGCGCGAGGCGGGTCTTGCCGGCGCCGCCGGGGCCCAGCAGCGTGATGAGCCGCTCGCCCGAGGTGACGAGCGCCTCGAGCGCCTCGAGATCGCGCTCGCGCCCGACGAATGTCGTCCGCTCCGACGCGAGGTTCGTCGGCGGCCATCGGGTCGAGACGGGCGCGGCGGTCATCGAGGCTCCAAGTGCGTGTATTACCGCGAGGCTCGATTCGTTTCGAGTGAGCGATGCGGGGGCCGCGCCGGCCAGATCTGGCTTCGTGGCGGCGACGCCTCACGGTAAGCTCCAACCATGCGGCTCGTCGGCTCAGCGGGGTGTCTGCTGCTCCTCGCCTCGTGCACCGGACAGATCGGCGACGGCGACGCGCCCGCGCCGCCGGTGAACGAGGCCTGCGCGGCCGTCTCGCCCGGGCCCAGCCCCCTGCGCCGCCTCACCCGGTGGGAGTACGATCAGACCGTCCACGACCTGCTCGGCGACACGTCGCAGCCCGCCAGATCGTTCGTCCCCGAGGCCATCCAGTTCGGGTTCGACAACGGCGCGCTCGGCGCGACGCTGAGCGCGGTCGTGGTCGAGCAGTACGAGGCGGCTGCGAACCAGCTCGCGCACACCGCCGCTGCCGACCTGCCGGGCCTGCTCGGCTGTGACCCCGCCGGCGCGGCCGAGGAGGCCTGCGTGACGGCGTTCGTCGATCGCTTCGGTCGTCGCGCGTTCCGGCGCCCGCTGACGGCGGACGAGCGCAGCCGGTTCTTGGCCTTCTTCCAGTCCACCCGCGCGACGCAGACCCCCGCGCTGGCGGTGGAGATGCTGGTGAGCGCCGTGCTGCAGTCGCCGCATTTCCTCTATCGCATCGAGCTCGGCATGCCAGACCCGACGGCCGAGGGGGTCGTCCGCCTCACGGACTACGAGGTCGCCTCGCGCCTCTCCTACCTGTTCTGGGGCTCGATGCCAGACGAGGAGCTGTTCGCCGCAGCCGAGAGCGGCGCTCTCTCGGACAGCGCGGGGATCCGCGCTCAGGCCGAACGCATGCTCCAGGACGAGCGCGGAGCGCGCGCGATCCGGAACTTCTTCGAGCAGTGGTCGGGGGCGCGCGACCTCGACAAGATCGAGCGCGGCGATCCGTATTCGCCCGAGATCGCCGGCCTGCAGCGGGAGGAGCTGGGGCTCTTCGCGGACGACGTCGTGCGCCGGCAGGACGGGCGGCTCGAGACGCTCTTCACCTCTCCCGCCACGTTCCTCAACGACGAGCTGGCGACGTTCTACGGGCTCGACGCGCCCGGATCGACCGACCTCGTCCGGGTGGAGCTCGACCCCGAGCGGTACCCGGGCATCCTCACGCGCGGGGCGCCCCTCGCGCTCCTGGCCCACCCGGGGCAGCCGTCGATCGTCCGGCGCGGCAAGTTCCTGCTCGAGCAGGTCATGTGCTCGCCGCCGCCGCCCCCGCCCTGCAACGCGGACACCTCGCTTCCGCCGATCGATCCCATGGCGACCGCGCGCGAGCAGCTCGAGACGAAGACGAGCGTCGAGCCCTGCAAGTCTTGCCACGCCGTGATCAACCCGCCCGGCTTCGCGCTCGACCATTTCGACGAGCTCGGTCGCTGGCGCGACGACGAGCACGGACTCTCGATCGACACCTCGGGGCAGCTCGTCGGAACGGACGCGGCTGGGCCGTTCGCCGGCCACACCGAGCTGATCGATCGAATGGCGACCAGCGAGGAGGCGCGTGCCTGCATGGTCACCCACTGGTTCCGGTACGCGTTCGGCCGCGACGCGACGACCGAAGATGCCTGCACGGTGGACGACGTCGAGCTGCGCTTCGCAGAGACCGACGGCGACATGAAGGAGCTCTTGGTGGCGCTCACCCAGACCGACGCATTCCTCTATCGCAAGGCCGAAGGAGGCGCCCAATGAGCAGACACGAAGACGGCATCGTCCGGACCGGCGCGCCAGATCCTGCCGTGGCGCTCCGCTCGCGGCGGTTCCGCCCGCGCGGCAAGCCGGGACGGCGCGCCGTGCTCCGCGGGGCCGGCGGGCTGCTCCTCGGCCTGCCGTTCCTCGAGAGCCTCGTCAAGCCGACCCGCGCCGCCGAGGGCACGCCTCCGAAGCGGCTCATCATCATGTATTCGAGCAACGGCACGGTGCTCAAGAACTGGCGCCCGACGACCACCGGCGCCGGGTTCGCGGTGCCGCCCATCCTCGCGCCGCTCGACACGCCGCTGCTCCGACCCAAGCTGACGGTGCCGTCAGGTTTGCGGATGGCCTGCGCCCAGGACACGCCGGGCAACGGCCACGCCGTCGGCATGACGAGCATGCTCACCGGGCGCGCCTTCACGGAGGTCGTCCCGACCGAGTTCGGCGACGTCGGCTGGGGCGCGGGCATCAGCATCGACCAGCTCATCGCATCGCGCGTCGCCGACCCGGGCCAGCTGCCGAGCATCGAGCTCGGGATCCAGTCCCAGAAGGACTACGGCAACTTCTACAGCTACATGAGCTACGGCGAGGGAGGCGGCTCGACCAACGCCATCGCCTCCGACGACGACCCGCGCAACGCCTTCCAGCGCCTCTTCGCCAACGTCCCCGACGACGAGGCGGCCAAGGCGGAGCTCCAGGCGGCCATCGATCGCCGCAAGAGCGTGCTCGACTTCGTGCAGGGCGACTTCGCGTCCATCCAGGGGCGGCTGGGCAAAGACGACCAGGCGCGCCTCGACAAACACCTCGAGCTGCTGCGCGAGCTCGAGGACAGGCTCGCGGTGGGCGCCGTCTGCGGCAAGCCGCCGGAGCCGGTCTTCACCGACTCGGAGCTGCTCCAGAACGACAACCTCCCCGCGATCGGGAAGGCGCAGATGGATCTGCTCGCGGCCGCGTTCGCCTGCGACATCACCCGCGTGGGCACCCTTCAGTGGGCGACCGCGCAGGCCGGCACCGTCTTCAACAGCTTCGTGGACGCGCCCTGGGACCAGCTGGCGGACGACTACCACCACGGCCTCTCGCACCTGTCGGTCGGCTCGGACGAGCCGAGCCCCGACCCCACGCAGCAGCTCGCGCAGTCGGCGCTCTCGTCGATCAACGCGTGGTTCTCCTCGCAGATGGCCTACCTCGCGGAGCGCCTCGCCGAGTACCAGGAGGAGGACGGCACGACCGTCCTCGACAACACGGCCATCCTCTGGGTCAGCGAGATCTCGGAGGGCCCGACGCACCGGTTCGACCACATGCCCTTCGTCTTGCTCGGGGACATGGGCGGCGCGCTCCAGGGCGGCGTCCACGTCGACTTCGAGAACAACCGCACGCACAACGATCTCTTCGTCACCCTCGCGCAGGCCATGGGCGCGGTGGACGTCACCACGTTCGGCGCTTCCGAGTACGTCACGGGTCCGCTGACCGAGATCCTCGGCTGAGCGACGCAGCGTTCGTGTCGAAGAAGCCGATCGGCCTCTCGCTCGCCTGCCTCGTGTGGCTCGCCCCCCTCGTGGCGCGCGCCGACGAGGCGACGTATTCGCCGTACGAACGGGAGACGATCTCGCTCGCCGCCAAGGCGGAGGGCGCCCGCGTCGAGCCCGACCCGGACGGGAAGATCGTGGAGGAGATCGTCCTCCGGCCGCTCGACGTCTTCGAGCCGCGTGACCCGCTCCCCGGTTTCTTCGAGGACTTCCTCAACGTCTTCCACGCCACGACGCGGCCCTTCATCCTGAAGCGCGAGGTGCTGCAGCGTGTGGGGCAGCCCTGGGACCAGCGGCTCGTCGACGAGACGGCCCGCAACCTCCGCGATCTGCGGCAGCTGTCTCTCGTGCTCTGCATCCCGCTGAAGGGGTCGCGCCCCGACACGGTCAAGCTCCTGGTCGTCACGAAGGACATCTGGAGCCTTCGCCTCAACTCCGACTTTCGCTTCGCGGACGGACAGCTCGAGTACCTGGTCCTGGCGCCCAGCGAGGAGAACCTCGCCGGCCTGCACCACTCCGCGACGGCGCGCTTCACCTACGAGCCGGACACCTACTCGTTCGGCATCGGCTATCGGATCCCGCGGATCGGCAGCAGCTGGATCGAAGCGACCGGCACGACCAACCTCATCTTCAACAAGGACACCGGCAAGCTCGAGGGCTCGAGCGGGTCGTTCGGCTACGGCCAGCCCCTCTACACCACCCGGACGGAGTGGTCGTACATCGCGGGGATCACGTGGCTGCAGGAGGTCACGCGGTTCTTCCAGGGCGTGACGCCGCGGACGTTCGACGCGGAGGCGACCCCCGAGGACGACGCCGTGCCCTACCAATGGACCACCGAGGAGATCGCGGGTCGCTACGGGGTCACGCGATCCTTCGGGGTGCGCTTCAAACACGACGTCGCGTTCGGCGCCGAGGCCAGCCGCCAGGTGTATCGAGTCCCGCACCCCGAGCGGATCCCGGCCGTCGCGTTGCGCGAGTTCGAGCGCGACGTGCTCCCGCTCACCGACACACGCGTCTACCCGTTCGTCGGCTACGCCACGTACACGACGGACTTCAAGCGCTACGTCGACTTCAACACGCTCGGCCTGCAGGAGGACTATCGCCTCTGGCACGACGTCTACGTCAAGCTCTACCCCGTCTTCGACGCCATCGGCTCGACGCGATCGTTCCTCGGCGGCGCGGCCGGCGCGTCGTTCACCGTGCCCGTCTCCGACGGCCTCGCGCGCGTGTACGCGGACGGCGTCGTCGAGGCCGCGCCGGAGCAGCTCTACGACGCGCGTTTGCTCGCGGGCGCGCGCTTCGTCTCGCCGCGGATCGGCTTCGGGCGCGTCGTGACCGACGGCTTCGTCCTCCGGCGCTTCGAGAATTTCCTGAACCGGCGCAGCACGCTCGGGGGCGAGGGGCGGCTCCGCGGCTATCCGTCGGGCGCGTACCGCGGCGAAAACGTCGTCTCCTACAACCTCGAGCTGCGCTCCGCGCCCGTCGAGCTCTGGACGGTGCAGGTCGGCGGCGTCGCATTCTATGACGCGGGCGCAGCCTACGACACGGGGGCGGAGCTCGACGTCCGGCAGAGCGTGGGCGCCGGCGCGCGCATCGTCTTCCCCCAGCTCGACCGCAGCGTCCTCCGCGTCGACTGGGCGCTGCCGACACAGATCGATCCAGAGGTCGGCGTCACCTCCATCTTCCCGGGTCGATTCACGGTGACGTTCAAGCAGGCCTTCCCGATGCCCGCGGTCGCGCCGCCCACGGTGCTGGATTGAGAGGTTCGGATCGACCGGGCCGGACGCTGCGACTAAGCTCGAAGGCCATGCGCGCTTCGTTTTGCTTCGGCATCGCCCTGATGGGTCTCGTCCTCGTGCCCGCCGCGTGTGGTGACAGCGAGGGCACCGGCGGCACAGGCGGCGCCGGCGCGGGCGGTAGCCCGGCGACCACGGTCGTCGGCCCGCAGGGCTCGACCTCGGGAATGTCCACGACGACGGGGATGCCGCCGGTCTGCGACGGCTCGATCTGGGGCTCGACGTGTGGGTCTTGCCTGGAGCAACAGTGCTGTCAGGAGCTCGAGGACTCGGACGGGATGTGGAGCGAGGACCTCGAGGCTTGCGCCGTCTCGTGCGGCGCCGATTGCACGGTCGTGTTCGAGGGCCCGGAGTGCAGCGCTCCGACCACGCTTCCGGCCCGCGGCGCTTGCGTGACCATGACCGGAGCCCACGAGTGCAACCCGGTGACGCAGGAAGGGTGCGACGTCGCCGCCGGCGAGGCATGTGACAAGGGCACGGCCGGCTTCGTCTGTTACCCGGACAACAACGAGCACACCGCGTGTGAGGGCTGCGGCGACGACGGCATCTATTGCGTCGCGGGGTACGGCTGCCTGGAGCAGTGCGCGAAGTATTGCTGCGACGACGCGGACTGCGGCCCCGGCACCTGCAGGAAGGGCATCTTCTTCATCGAGCCTGCGCTCGGCCTCTGCGAGACGGACGGCAACGAGGGCGGCGGTGGGGGAGGCGGCGCCGGGCCTGGCGGGGGCGGCCCGGGAGGCGGCGGCTCCGGGGGAGCGGGCGGCGCCGGCGGCGCCTGAGCGAGGTCCGGCGCGAGCCGCGGCGATCGGCGCTACCGCTTCTCGAGCCACGCCGCGCGCGCCCGCTGCACCTCGCGCAGCTGGGGCGGGACCTCTTGCTGCCCAAACGATCGCGCGGTGGCCTTCCGGTCGGCGCCGGCGCGGATCGCGTGGAAGGCGGCAGCGGTCAGGCGGTCGAGCCGAGCCGCGGCGGTCTCGCCTTCCGGCGCGTCTTGCGCCGCGGCCTCGCTCTCCTCGTGGAAATGTCGGGCCGCCGCGGCCTTCGTCGTGAACGCGCCGCCCGCAAAGCCGGCGGCGACGAGCAGTCGCAGGGGCTCGGGCTCGGGCGGGGCTGCGACCTCCGCGACGATCACGATCTCGCCGGTGGAGAGCGCGCGGACCCCCGACGGCGCCGGTGACAGCTCGACGCGGATCGGGCTCGCGCCGCGCGGCCCGAGCGACCACACGCCGAGCCCGCCGTCCGCCCGCCTGAGCAAGACCTCGGGCTCGCCACCCGGAACGAGCTGGCCCGGCGACGCGAAGAGCCGACCTTCCCCAGCGTCCGCTTCGAAGACGAGCTCGGACGGGACGGTTCGGTCGCCCGGGCCCAGCGCGAGCACGACGCCGAACGGGCTCGCGACGCGACAGGCGAAGGTCTCCCGTCCCAGGAGATCGTGCCCCCGGTACGACCGGAGGACGTAGGGCCCCCCCGCGTCGCGGCCGAGCTCGACCTCGCGGATCAGCTCGAGCCCGGCGGCGGCCGCCTCCCTGTCGATCGCCGCGAGCCGCTCCTCCAGATCGGGCCGTTCGGCGTAGAGCCCGAGCGCTGGCCACGCGTTGGGGCGCTGCCGCGGCTCCCCCGCGCACCCCGCGACCAAGGTGGCCAAAAGGATGGCGCATTCTGCTAGGTTGGGCCCGGACATGCGCCTGCTCATTGCCGACCCGATCGATCCCCAGCCTCTCGAGGAGCTCCGCGTGCTCGGGGTCGAGATCGCGTCCGACCCTTCGCTCACGAAAGATACCCTCGGCTCCGCCCTCGGCGGCGTCGGCATCCTGGTGGTTCGAGGCACGGAGGTCACACGGGAGGCCATTCAAGGGGCTCGCGAGCTCAACCTCATCGTGCGCGCCGGGAGCGGCACCGGCAACATCGACGTCGAGGCGGCGAGCGAGCGGGGCATCTACGTCGCGAACTGCCCGGGCCGGAACGCGGCGAGCGTGGCCGAGCTCGTCATGGGGCTCGTCATCGCGCTCGACCGCCGCATCCTCGAGGCGAACGCCGACATGGACGCGGGCCGCTGGGAGCGCGGGAAATACTCGGGCGAGTGGGGGCTGACCGCGCGCCACATCGGCATCGTCGGGCTCGGCGCCGTCGGCAGGGAGGTGCTGACGCGCGCGCGCGCCTTCGGAATGAAGCCCCACGTCTTCTCGCGGGCCATGTCGGCCGCGAAGGCGCAGAAGCTCGAGGTGGCTTACGCCCCCACGCTCGAGCGGCTCGCCTCGGTGAGCGACGTCTTCACCGTCCACCTGCCGCTCGGCGCCCAGACGACCGGCATCATCTCCCGGCACGTGCTCGAGTCGCTCCCCCAGGGCGCGATCGTCATCAACACGGCTCGGGCGGACCTGTTCGACATCCCAGCCCTCCTCGAGCTCGCCCCGAAGAAGGGCCTGCGGGTGGGCTTCGACGTCTTCCCGGACGAGCCGCGCATCGGCTCCGCGGACTTCCACACGGAGCTGGCGAAGCTGCCCGGCTCGATCTGCACGCCGCGCATCGCCGGCTCGACCAAACAAGCGCACCGCGCCATCGCGGAGGACATCGCGCGGGTCGTCCGCTGCTTCCTGACCGAGGAAGACGTGCCGAACGTGGTCAACGTGTGTGCGGCCTCGCCGGCCCGCTACGTCGTGGTGCTCCGGCAGCTCGACAAGGTCGGCGCGCTCGCGAACACCCTCGCCGTGCTCAAACGCCACGGCATCAATATCGAGGAGATCTCGAACACGGTGTTCGACGGCGCGAAGGCGACGTGCACCAAGCTCCGCGTGAGCGGCCGTCCGTCGGACGCTTGTCTGAAGGAGATCACCGCCTTCCAGGAGACGCTCCACGTCGACGTGGTCCCGATGCCGCTCCTGGCCTGAGAGACTAGGGGGGTTGCGGGCGGGCAACGTTTGGACTAAGACGCCCCGCGTAGAAGTCAGGTGGATCCGCGAGCCGGGTTCCCGTTTCGGGCCCGGCTTTTGGTCTTTCTGGCGTCCGTCTCTCGCATGCCCAAGTCACCCCCCGTCACCTCCGACCCCGTCCTCGATCGCGTCCTCGCGCTCGTCGCGCCTCTTTGTGTGGCGCATGGGGTCGACCTGGTGAGCCTGATCTGGGCGCCTGCCCGAACGCTGCGCCTGACGATCGAGCGGCGCTCGGAGGGCCCGGAAGATCCGAACGCTCAGACGGGCTGGGGCGTCTCCCTGGACGACTGCGCGGAGCTGTCACGGGATGTGTCCCGCGCGCTCGACGCGGAGGACTTCATCCCTGGACACTACAGCCTCGAGGTGAGCTCGCCCGGTCTGGAGCGCGACCTCGACGGCGAGGCGGACTTCCGCAGGTTCGTCGGCTTCCTCGCCAAGGTGAAGCTGTCGCGGCCGGCGCCCGACGGCCAGCGCCTCTTGCGCGGAACGATTCTCTCGCTGACCGGTCCAGAGGGCTCGGCTGCCCTCTCGATGCGCGTCGACAACAAGGACATCACCGTTCCGTTCGACTCCGTGACGAGCGCCAACCTCGTCTACGAGCTTCCGAGCAACTCCCCGAAGGCCCCCCGCAAGGCCGGGGGCAGCGATCGGAGAGGGAGCGGGGGCGGGCCGTCGCGCCGGGAACCAGCGCGCCGGAGCAACTCAGTGAAGGGTGCCTAAGGGAGTGAGCGTATGAAAGCGGCATCGTCAACCGTAGCCTCGGACACCAACCTCGGGCTCATCCTCGAGCAGGTCGCGAAAGAGAAGGGGATCGACCGAAAGATCCTCGTCGACACGATCGAGGCGGCCATCCTCAAGGCGGCGCAGAGCGTCTTCGGGCCGAATCGCGAGCTCGAGGCGCGCTACAACGAGGACACCGGCCAGGTGGACCTCTTCCAGTACATGACGGTCGTCGAAGAGGTGGAGGACCCGGAGCGGCAGATCGCCGTGTTCGAGGTCGAGAAGCGCAAGCTCGACGCGACGCTCGGGGAGGAGCTCGGCTTCCAGGTGTTCTGGCGCCCGGAGGACGCGCGCAAGGCCGCCGATCAGGACAAGGAGTACGGCGACCTGCTGAAGCTCAAGCAGGCCCGCACCACGTTCGGTCGCATCGCCGCGCAGACGGCGAAGCAGGTGCTGCTTCAGCGCGTCCGCGACGCCGAGCGCGACCTCATCTTCGAAGAGTACAAAGACAAGAAGGGCGAGCTCATCCGCGGCATCGTCCGGCGCTTCGAGAAGGGCAACAACATCATCGTCGACATCGGGCGCACCGAGGGCGTGCTCCCGTTCCGCGAGCAGACGCCGCGCGAGACGTACCGCCCCGGCGATCGCATCGTTGCTTACGTGAAGGACATCGATCGCGAGGCCCGCGGCCCGCAGGTCATCCTCTCCCGCGCCGATCCGCGCCTGGTGGAGAAGCTGTTCGAGGCCGAGGTGCCCGAGATCTACGAGGGCATCGTGCGCATCGTCGCCGTCGCCCGCGACGCCGGCGCCCGCAGCAAGATCGCCGTGACCTCGCGCGACGCGGACGTCGACCCCATCGGCGCGTGCGTCGGCATGAAGGGCGCGCGCGTCCAGGCCGTGGTGCAGGAGCTCCGCGGCGAGAAGATCGACATCGTCCTCTACGACCGCGATCCGGCTCGCTACGTGCTCGAGGCCATCAAGCCGGCCGAGGTCCACAAGGTCATCGTGGACGACTCGGAAGGCCGCATGGAGCTCGTCGTCCCCGACGAGAAGCTCTCGCTGGCCATCGGCCGCAAGGGCCAGAACGTGCGGCTCGCGTCGCAGCTCACCCAGTGGAAGATCGACATCATCAGCGAGTCGAAATTCCGGCAGATGGAGGACGAAGCGATTCAGGTCCTCCAGCGCATCGACGGCGTCGACGAGACCGCGGCCAAGGCGATGTACCGCCAAGGCTTCCGCGCGCTCGAGGAGATCGCCGAGGCCAGCGTGGAGGAGCTCGCCGGGGTTCAGGGCCTCGCGAACCCCGAGGTGGCCGAGCGCATCAAGAAGCGCGCAGAAGAGACGGTCGAGATCGTCCGTCAGGAGCGCATCCGGAGCGCCGCTCTCAAGACCGAGCCGGTCACCGAGCGCGAGCGACTCCTTCTCGTCCGCGGCATCGGTGAGCGCACGGTCGTGCAGCTCGAAGAGGCCGGGTACAAGTCGATCTCCGATCTTCTCCGCGAGGACGAGGACCGGCTCGGCATCAAGAGCGGCCTCGGCGTCAAGAAGGTCCGCGCGCTCCGCCAGAACGCGAAGGAGTTCGTCCAGAACGAGCGCCTGATCCTCGCAGAGGCTCGACGTGTCGCGCTCCAGGGCGCTGCCTCGACGGAGGAGGTCGAGCAGGCCTGATGCTGGCGATGTCCCCCGACAAACGCCGCGGAGAGCCGGCCGACCACGCTCGCACGTGTGTCGGCTGCGGCAAGTCCGCCTCGCAGACCGAGGCACGGCGCGCGTCCGCGCGCTTGCCGCGGGAGAACGAGGCGGAGCCGTCCGCGAGCGGGACCGCGCTCGTTCGGATCGTCATCGGCCCGGACCGAGCCATCGCGGTCGACGCGGGAGACTCCCGGTTCGGTCGCGGGGCCTACGTCCACGCGACCCCCGCCTGCGTCGCGGGCGCCGTCCGCGGTCTCGCGCGGTCGGCCCGCGGCAATGTCACCCTCGACGGCGCCCCCGTGACGGAGGCGTCTCTCCGCGCGGCCATCTCTTCAGCCTACGACCGTCGCGTCGCCGGGCTGCTCGCGGCCGCCAAGCGCGCTCGGAAGCTCGAGTGCGGCGCGGACGCCGCTCAGGCAGCCTGCCGCGCCGGCGACGGCGCGCTCGTCGTCCTCGCGACGGACGCCGCGCAGGCGGCGGATTTGACCGAGGCGCGGCGCGCCACCAAAGAAGGGCGGGCCATTCCGTGGGGCACGAAGGTCTCGCTGGCCGACGCCGTCTCGGGCGCGTACGGCTTGCCCACCGACGGACGCCCCGAGGCCCGCGGCTTTGGTGTCGTCGCGGTGACGGACGAGCGGATGGCTCGTGCCGTGAAAGAGGCTTGGTTGGT
The DNA here is from genome assembly GCA_016794345.1 of Myxococcales bacterium. GTDB lineage: Bacteria > Myxococcota_A > Polyangia > Polyangiales > Polyangiaceae > Xiheicaenibacterium > Xiheicaenibacterium phototrophicum. The sequence continues at coordinate 28,298 of JAEUKE010000070.1, read as the reverse complement.
TGCCGCTTCGCTCGGCACGGGCGGTTCGACCACCAAGGCCACCATCACGACATCGATTCCTGCCGAAGGTGCTGCTAGGCTGCCTCGCGCCGACGGCGCAGGCAGCTCGCAGTCCTCGGTTCGAGGTTCTACGCCTCGTGACCCCGGTGGCAGCTCCGGCGCTGTGGAGTGAATTCATGAGCAAGGTACGGGTCTACGAAGTCGCCAAGCAGCTGAACATGGACCAGAAGACGCTGGTCGCGCTCTTCCAGTCCATCGGTGTCGGCGACGTTCGCAACCACATGAGCTCGGTCGAGACCGATGCGGTCGAGCGCCTGAAGCGACACCTCGAGCGACAGAAGTCGCCGGAGGTCGTCGAGGAGCGCATTCGACCCACGGTCGTGAAGCGCAGGGCCCGTCCCACGGACGACGTCTCGCCGAGCCCCGCCGTCCGCGCCCCCGCGGCAGCGGCCTCGCAGCCCGGCGCTCGCCCGTCGTCGGTCGGCGTTCCGCCTCCGCCGTCCAGCCTGGGCAACGCGACCGCACCCGCGATCTCGGTCCCCACGCCGGCGCCGTCGGCGGCACCTTCGGTCCGCGGTCACGTCGCGGAGCCCGCGCCCTCGGCGCCCTCCCACGAGCCCGAGCCCGCCGTCGCTGCTCCGGTGGCAGAAGCTCCCGCGTCCCGCGCAACGCCCTCGCGCGGCCGTTCGAGCCGCGCCGCCGCCAAGAAGGCCGGCGGCCCGAGCGTCAGCGAGCTGGACTTCGACGCGGACGCGTCGCCGGTTGCCTCCCCCGAGCGCGTCGTCGTCGAGCCGGCGCCGCAAGCTTCGGCTGGCGTCGCACCGGCTGTCGTCGCTCCGGCTGTCGTCGTACCGGCCGTCGTCGCACCGGAGCCGATCGTCGAGCCCGTCGCGATCACGCCTCCGCCCGCGCCCGAGCCCGCGGCGGAAGCAGCGCCCGAGCCGCAGCCCGCGCCTCCGGTGGCAGCGCCCGAGCCCGAGCCGCCTCCGTCGGTCGAGCCCGCGCCTGCCAGCGCTCCGCCCGTGCCGGCTCCGGTCGCGGCGTCGCCGCGGGCCGAGACGCCCGCTCCGCCTCCCGTGAGCGAGGCGCCGCGTCGCCCGTCGTCGCCGCCCCGCACCGGCATCGACGTCTGGCAAGGACGTCCGGGCGTTCCGATGCCCCAGACACGCCAGACGAGCCCGCCCGCACGTCGCACCACCTACGATCCGCGCGCGGCCGCGCAGAGCGCTCGCCCCGGCGGGCCTGGCGCCTACGGTGGCCCGGGCATGCGTCCCGGCGGCGGCGGTCGCCCGGGTCAGCAGCGGTTCGGCGGCCCCGGTCGCCCCGGTCAGCGAAACATCGGTCCTTCGCGTCCGAAGGGCCCGCAGATGCCGCAGACCGAGATGGCCGCTCACAAGAAGGTCATCAAGATCGAGGAGACCGTCTCCCTCCAGAAGCTCGCCTCGATGATGAGCCTGAAGGTGACCGATGTCCTCTTCAAGCTCCTCGGCATGGGCATGCCGGGCGTGAACATCAACTCCACGATCGACGCCGACACCGCGAAGATCCTGGCGGGCGAGTTCGGCTGGACGGTGGAAGACGTCGCCGTCAGCGAAGAGGCCTCGATCGAAGCCGCCATGGGCCTCGACGACGCGACGGAGGCGGAGTTCGTGCCGCGTCCGCCCATCGTCACCGTCATGGGGCACGTCGACCACGGCAAGACCTCGCTCCTCGATCGCATTCGCAAGGCGAGCGTCGCCGCCGGTGAGGCGGGCGGCATCACGCAGCACATCGGCGCCTACCGCGTCGAGACGGCGAAGGGCACCGTCGCCTTCCTCGATACGCCTGGCCACGAGGCCTTCACCGCCATGCGCGCCCGCGGCGCGCAGGTGACGGACCTCGTCATCCTCGTGGTCGCGGCTGACGACGGCGTCATGCCTCAGACCAAAGAGGCGATCAGCCACTCGCAGTCGGCGAAGGTGCCGATCATCGTCGCCATCAACAAGATCGACAAGCCCTCCGCCGATCCCGAGAAGATCAAGCGCGACCTCTCTGCTCTCGGCCTCCAGCCGGAGGAGTGGGGCGGCGACACGCTCTTCTGCAACGTCTCGGCCCTCACCGGCCAGGGCGTCGAAGCGCTCCTCGAGTCGGTAGCCCTCCAGGCGGAGGTCCTCGAGCTCAAGGCCGCGCCGAAGCGCCGCGCGACCGGCGTCGTGGTCGAGGCCCTCCTCGACCGCGGTCGCGGTCCCGTCGCGCGCGTCATGGTGCAGGACGGCACCCTGCGCACGGGCGACATCATCATCGCCGGCCCGGCCTGGGGTAAGGTCCGCGCCATGAGCGACGAGCTCGGCCGCCCCCTCGGGAGCGCCGGCCCGTCCACGCCGGTGGAGGTCCTCGGCTTGAACGAGGTCCCGAGCGCCGGAGACCAGGTCCACGCCGTCAAGGACGCCAAGACGGCGGAAGAGATCGCCGAGACGCGCAAGAAGAAGGCGAACAAGTCGCTCGTCCCGCCGGACGCCGGCATGTCGCTCGAAGCGATCAAGGAGCGCCTGTCGCGTGGTGAGCAGCTCGAGCTCAAGCTCATCATCAAGGGCGACGTGCAGGGCTCGGTCGAGGCCGTCGGCAGCGCGCTCGTCAAGCTCAACACCCCCAAGGTGAAGGTCACCGTCGTCCACGCGGGCGTCGGCGCCATCACCGAGGGCGACGTGAACCTCGCCATCGCCTCGAAGGCCCTCATTGTCGGCTTCAACGTGCGCCCGGCCGGGAAGGCGAACGCGCTCGCGGAAGGCGGCGGGATCGAGATCCGCCTCTACAACATCATCTACAACGCGGTCGACGACATCAAAGCCGCGATGGAAGGCCTGCTGCCGACGACGAAGGTCGAGAAGGCCCTCGGCACCGCGGAGGTTCGCCAGGTCTTCAAGATCACCAAGGTCGGCGTGGTCGCCGGCTGCTACGTCACCTCGGGCCTCGTTCGCCGCAGCGCGGACGCCCGGCTCGTCCGCGACGGCATCGTCGTCTACACCGGCAAGATCTCCACGCTTCGTCGCATCAAGGACGACGCGAAGGAGGTCGCCGAGGGCCTCGAGTGCGGCATCACGCTCGAGAACTACCAGGACATCAAGGACAAGGACATCATCGAGGCTTTCGAGATCGAAGAGGTCAAGCAGAAGCTGAGCTGACCGTCCCTCGGTCCCATGTTCGTCGGTGTCCTCCGCCTCGGGTTTTCCATCGTCGGTGCGCAGTCCCTGAAGGATCGGCGGCGTGTCGTCCGGTCCTTCAAAGAGCGCGTGCAGAACCGGTTCCGGGTGAGCGCGGCCGAGGTCGGCGCGCTCGAGGATCCGCGGCGAGCCTGGGTCGCGGTCGCGGTGGTGGCGAACGAAGCGGCACACTGCCATACCGTGCTCGAGGACATCGCCGCGGTGGCCTCCAACCTCCCGGACGCCCTGCTCACCGACCGCGCTACCGAGGTGGTCTCGTTCGGGTTCGGCGGCAGCGGCATCCAAGGCGGGATCGAGCAGGCAGGCTTGCGCCTGTCGCAGGAAGGAAACGAAGACGATGAGCCGTGAGGTCAAACGCTCCGCCCGCGTGGCCGAGCGCATGCGCGAGGAGCTGTCGATGCTCGTTCGCTCGCTACGCGACCCGCGTGTGAGCGGCGTGCTCGTGACGCGCGTCGAAATGACCGACGACCTCTCTTTCGCGCGAATCTACGTCCGCAAAGACGTCGGCGCCGACGACGAGCGCGACCGGCGGACGCTCGTGAAGGGCCTCGAGTCCGCGGCCGGCAAGCTCCGCGGAGATCTCACCCGCGCGCTCGCGTTGCGCGTCGCGCCGGGCCTGCGCTTCTTCTACGACGAGGGCATCGATCATCAGACCCGCGTCGAGGAGATCCTCCGCGAGATCAAGGACGAGCAGAAGCCCGAGAGCTGAGCGGCGCGTCTTCGCTCATCGCGGCGGAAAGCCGGAGAAGGCCCGCATCGCCGCCGCGCCGTCGGCGGGCATTCCCACCGCGTCGCGCAGGGTGAGGGTGCTCTCTTCGATGGTCCCGCCGGAGGCCCCGAGCGCGAGCGTCCAGATCGAGAACAGGGGCGGCCGGCCCACACGCGGGATCGCGTCGCAGCGTCGGGTGACGCGGGCGCCGTACAGCGACGCTGCCGCGAGCACCCGCGGGTCGGCTGCGCTGTCGCCACAGATGACGATCGCCCCCTCCCGGCCCACGAGCCTCGTCGCCGTCCGGACATAGGCTTCGACTCCGCCGCGCGTCTCGATGCGCGCGCGCGTGCGTTGCTCGTCGGCGGCGTCGATCGCGTGGCCGGGCGGGAAATACGGCGGCGTGCCCGTGACGAGGTCGAACCCCGAGCCGAGCCCCGCGATGGCCGCCTCATCCCGCAGGTCGCCGTGATGGATCGTGATGCGTGGTGAGAACCCGCTCTCCGCCACGTTCCGCTGGAGCAGCGCGAAGCTCTGCGCTTGCGCCTCGATGCCGACGGCGCGCGCGCCCGGCATCTTCCACGCGAGGAGCAAGAGCACCGACCCCAGGCCGCAGCCGAGGTCCAAGAACGACGACGCCTCCGGCGCGGTCTGCCACGCAACGTAGGCGGTCGCGACGTCGTCCGAGGAGAAACGATGCCCCTTCCGACGTTGCCAGACGCGCACGTCGGCCGTGAGTCGATCGTGTGTGAGCGGGCCGAGCTCGGGGTCGACCAGGTGAGCTTGTCTCGTCACCGCTGTCTCGTTGATTGGGGGCGGCGCAGCCTAGCCCCTTGAGAAGCGAATCGCGAGCGCCTCGAGGCGGCTGCTGAGGGCCCGGTGGCGTAGGCGCAAGTCATCCTGGGGCATGCCCCTGGAGCGTTCGAAGCTGACGGTCCCGTGCTCACTTCCGTGGTCAGATGCGTGGAGAGGTTCGAGACGGAGCTGCCCGGGCGGCATTGCGCGGGCAGGCCTGGAAGTCAGAGCGCGTCGTGGAGACGGCGGACTTCGATGTCGTCGAGGACGTGGCCCCCGCAGATGAGGTTGTAGGCGATGTTGAGGATGTGGTCGGCCTCGCTGTACGGGCGGCCCTACAATGAGGATCGGCAGCCGCTCGTCGAGCGCCCGCACGAGGCCGACGCGATGGGCGAGCTGGTGGATGGCGCCGATGCCCCCGCACGGGAGGGCATCGACCCGGTCGGCGGTCTCGTAGACGGATGGTCTTGGCCGAGAGCTCGATGCCGTGGGGGTGGTGTTGTGTGTCGCAACCCAACAGACACCCGGGGCTCTTCATTTGATCCCGTTACAGTGACGAAACCGTCATGTATGAAAGCGCCGAGTGCTGCTCGGAGCTTGCCCGCGTGAAAGAGCCGCGAGAGAGAACCCTCTCCCCCTAACCCCCTCTCCCCGACGGAGAGGGGGCCCGGATCGCTTCTGCGATCCGCTGGGCGATATCAGCTGGGTTGCTGAGGACGTCGTCGTTTCGGAAGCGGAGAACGCGGTAGCCGCATGTAAGTCGCCCAGGTTTTCACGAGGGCAATCGCCGACGCCGAAGCCACAGTAACAGGCATCTTGCGGGGGCGGCCCGGCTGAAGGAGCGCTACCGACGCCACCCCCCCAAGTTGCCTGCTGGGCCGTGATCCACCGAAGACCGAATGCCCTGATTCGGTCCTCGGCCAGGAGTCACGACCGCCGGATGCAGAGAGAAAGCCAGGCGCCGCTTCCGCGGCCCCCTCACCCCTTGGGGGTCGCGGAAGCGGCGCGCGGTCATCGCATCCGAATCGCGGTGGTAGGCGAGGCGAATGAGGTGGGTGAACCGACGATACAGCCAATCCTTGCGACCCCTCCGCCGCCGTGACCACCATGCGGCGTGGACGCAGACGTTCCCGGCGTCGTCATCGAGGTTCCGGCGGGCGACCGATCGATCGCCGAGGAGGGCCCCCTCGTCGCCGCGTGCAGCGTGATCTTGGCGGAAGGCGACTGCGTGGTCGGCGCCGGCGAGCGGCGCGCCATCGCAGTCGTGAGCTGGGCTGACGATCGCCACCTGCGGGCGACGATCGAGGTGCGCCTCCGCCATCGTGACGGGACGTTCGCGCAATCGGAGACCAACGCGGCCTTCGGGGAGCGCGATCCGGCCGCGGAGCGGTGGCGCGCCATGGGCCTCCTGATCGGCACCGCCGTGAATCAGCTTTCGCAAGACGCACCCGACGAGAGCCGTAGCCCTCCCGCCGCTCCGCCTCGTGCTCGGCCGGTCCCACCGTCCCCGCGAAGCGAGGTGACCTTGATACGTGGGGTTGTCGTGCCGGAGCGCCCCCCGAGCACCCTCTGGCTACGCGCCGGGGGCCTCCTGGAGGTGGAGCTCGCGAGCGGGGCGCCGCGCGGAGGCGGGATGATCGACGTGGGGTACTTCGCCGCCGACGTCTTCGAGCTTCGCTTGGGCGGCCACTTCTCGCGGCGGCCAGGCGAAGCGTCAACGACGGTCGACCGCCTCGCCGCGACGGGAGGACTGGGGATCAGGGTCTTTCGAACGGAGCTCGGCTTCGTCGGGCTGGGCTTCCTGGACATCGGGCCGGAGGCCGTGATCGCGATGGACGCGACCAGCAGCGGGAGCCGGGCGACGGTCGTCGCTCGCGCTGGCGTCGAGCTCGCGTACACGAACGGTCTCTTCTGCGCGGGGCTCACCTCGGGGCTCTCGCGCGAATGGCAGAGTACCACCGTCGCGGTCGATGGTGTGCGGCTCTACGATATGGGGCCCTACGCGCTCTCGTGGGCGCTCGCTGTCGGGCTCGGGCTGTAGCGGACGACCCAGGACGAGCGCCGGCGCTCGCCTGGTGAGAACCCTGCGTGAGTCAGGATCAGAAGATGAGCGAGCAGACGCTGTGGAACTGGTAGCCCGGCGGCAGATCGAAGCAGCCGCCGCTGGGGTCGGGGCAGTCGTCGTCGACCTCGCATTTCGCGTAGCAGAGGTAGCCGAGAAAGGTGTGTCCGAGGCAGAGCGCATCGGCGCCGCACGCGCCGGGGTCCGTCGGATCGCATGCTTCCGAGCAATGGTCGATGTTGCAGACCGGAACCCCGCCCGCCGCCGCGCATTCGTCATGGCTCGAGCAGACCTCGCCGATGGCCTTCGTCCCCGGCGCGCACGCCGGGGTACCGGCGCATTCAGGTTCGCGGCAGTCGGACAGGCCGTCGCTGTTGTCATCGATCTGATCGGTGCAGCTCCCCTCCAGCGAGGCGCAGACCCTAGTCGACGCGCCGACTTCTTCGCAGCCCAGACCAGCGGCGCACTCCGCCTCCGTCGTGCAGCCGTCCAGGCACACACCTTCTCCTTCACCGGTCGGGACGCAGACGTTGCCCGCGCCGCAATCCGGCGCGGCGAGGTCGCACCAGGCGGAGCAGACGTTCTGGCCGAGCACGAGCGCGGTCAAGCACACCGGCTTGCCGGAGACAGACGCGCATTCGTTGTGCTGGAGGCAGCTCGCGCCGAAGGGAAGAGCGCCGGGGACGCAGTCCGGGCTGCCGCTGCACGCCGGGTCGTTGCAGTCCGTCTCGCCATTGCCGTCGTTGTCGACACCGTCGCCGCAAGCTGCGTCTTCTGCGAGGACCGTCTCCGGCAGTGCTGGCGTGACGAAGAGCGCGAATAGCCCCGGCGTCGACCCGGCGCGAGCGTCGACGATGACGTGGTAGGTCGTCCCCGAGGTCGCTTCGAGCCAGATGCGTTCGGTCATGAATGCCGGGAAGATGGTGGGTCGATCGATGCAGGCGATCTCCGACGCGGGGTCGCCGCAGCTCGTCCGGATGCTGAGCGAGTAGTCCGTGTCCGCTCCGAAGCGCATGAGCTCGACCGTGAACCACATCGTCGCGGGGGCGACGAAGGTGATGACCGCCTCGGGGCCCGAGTCGGTAGCGCACGACGGCGTGACGCCGTTCGGCTTGCCTATCGTCGAGCCGTGGAACTCGTAGTCGGCGAACGCCTCGTTGGAGACCACGATCGTCTGCGCTTGGCTGCAGCCGCTCTCGCAAGCCGGCGTCGCCGCACACGCAGGGTCGAGGCAGTCGAGCAGCGCGTCGAAGTCGTTGTCGAGCTGGTCATAACAACGCTCGGCGGCCGTGCAGGCCGAGGTGATGATGCCGCACCCGACTGCGCATCCGAGCGCGCCCGGGCCCAGACCGAGGGACTCGCAGGTCGCGCCTCCGAAGTCGTCCCCGTCGCAGCCTTCGTCCCCCTCGCGGACACCGTCGCCGCAGACCGAGTCGTCGCCGCCCACGCCGCTCCCTGTCGACGATGACGTGGTCGAGGTCGTGGTGGTCGTCGTGGTCGCCCCACCGCCGGCTCCGCCCTCACCGGTCGCGTCCTCGCCGGCCTCGCAGGCGACGAGGACCGACGCCCAGGCGACCACTAGGGCAGCCCGCACCAGGTTCACGGAAGCGATCGTGGTGCTCATCACTGGGGCTCCGTCTGGACAGCGATGCCTGGCTCGAGGCGCCACTGCCAGTTGTCGAGCAAAACGGTGGCGTCATGATTGCCACCGAGGGTCGAGTCGTTCTCGCCGACCGCGACGCGTAGGGTGAACGTGCTGTTTGGCTCGACCGGCGCTTGCGTTCGCTGCCAGCCGGTTCCGCCGCCCAGGTCGCCGCCGTCCCGACCGAAGCCCGTACCGAGGAGCTCGGCGTCACCGAGCGGACAGGCGACATCCACCGGGGGTGAGGAGATGCTGTAGATCGTGCAGGGCGGTCCAGCTTCGCATCCGCAGACTCGTATCGTTGGCGGTTGGCCGACGTAGTCGCCTGTCGCATCGAACACGATGTTTCCGTCGAACTGCCCCGCGGGCATCGGATCCATCAGCGCGAGGAACGGGTTGACTTCGAAGCAGCTGAGCGGCCAAGCCCCTTGCATGAAGTTGTGGTCGAAGGAAAGGCCAGTCGCGTTCGCGGGCGCGCGGATCGTGAGCTCGAGCCCGATCGAGTCGTACATCTCGGCACCGGTGTCGAGCGGCGGGTCCTGGTCGGCGCAGCTCGCCACCTGCTTGGGAAAGCCGTCGGGGGCGCCACACTTGTACCACTTGAACACGATCGGGTTGGCGAAGCCGAACGCCTTGGTCGACTGCGGGTCGTCCAGATCTCGCGCCTCGCCTGTGGAGATCGCAAGCATGGCCGCGCCGCGTCGCGGCACGAGGACGTTGCCGAAGTTCTGAACGAGCCCATGGCCTCGGTGGAAGCGCAGCGCCGTCGTGCCGTCCGCGGGCGGCTCCGAGCCGTCGATCTGGGTCCATTTGGCGGCCACTATCCCCCAGCGGGGCGAGCCGTCCGACGTCTTGCAGAGGTCGATGGCTCGGGCCGCCTGGAGCGGATCCTCCGAGTCGACCACGAGCGCGTCGTCGCAGGTCGGCTCTTCCTCGTCGACCTCGCCGTCGCAGTCCTCGTCCGAGCTGGAGTCGGGGACCTCCACCGAGGCGGGGCTCGCGTTCGGGTCGCAGTCGTTGCAGTCGCCCTGATCCACGGCGAAGCCGTCGCCGTCGGTGTCGACACCGGGCGTATTGCAGTTGTCGCCCGTGCCGATTGTCGCGCCGGTGCTCGAGTTGCTGCTCGACGTCGACAGCTCCACCACGTCGTCGTCCGCGCAGGCGGGCATGAGCGCGACCAAGAGCCATGCGCCGACGCGCAAGCCTTTGCCAGTCATGGGGTGTGAGTTGCCGGTCGAGGCTGCGAGCAGGCAGCGTGCTTGTGGCTTGTCCCTCGGCCTGCCTGGTTTGCGGGCTCCCGAGCAACTATGCCCTCGAACCCGCTGCTCCGGTGCACCCAGACATGGCCAGCCACATCTCAGCCATTCGCTCCCTCGTCTTCATGCTCGTCCTCGGCTCGGCATGTTCCGCTGGGGAAGATGCGCTGACCGGGGGCAGCTCGGCGCAGGGCGGATCGGGGGGCGCGGGGGGCGGGTTCGGCGTCGGCGGCGGCCCGAGCGGCACGGGCGGCGGTCCGCTGTGCGGGCCGCGATGCACGCTGGACGCGAAGACGGTGCTCGAATGCGACGGCGCCGAAATCGCGACCTGTGGCGCTGGGGAGCTCTGCGATCTCACGGTCGGGGCGTGTCGGCCTGCTTGCACGGCAGCCAAGAACAACAAGAGCTCGGTCGGCTGCGAGTACTACTCGGTGTTCCTCGACAGCTACGTGGGCGAGCAAGCCTGCTACGTGGCGATCGTCGCGAACACGTCGGAGCTATCGGCCCACGTCGACGTGACCTACGAGGGGGCTGCGATCGATCTCGCGTCCTTCGGCTTCATTCCGGTCGGCTCGGGGCCAGATCTCGAGCTTACGCCGTTCGATCCTGCCGAGGGCCTCGCGCCCTCCGAGGCGCTCCTCGTCTTCCTGTCCGGGCTCTTCGGAGACGCGGGCCCTCGCTGTCGCATCCCGTCGGCGCTTCCGACCGGCGTGCAGGTTCACGCGCGTTCCGGCATCGGCTCCGCGTTCCACATCACGACCGACGTGCCTGTTGTTGCCTACCAGATCAACCCGTTCGGTGGCGCTTCCGCCGCGGTGACCGGGTCCTCGTTGCTCTTGCCGACGAGCGCGTGGGACACCACCTACCTCGGGCTCGGGCCGCCTTCGGCGTTCGACGCTGACCTCGGTCCCATGGTGAACATCGTCGCGATGGAGGATCAGACCGAGGTCGAGGTTCGGTTCCGCTCGGGTTGGACGATGGGCGGTGGTGGCATCTCGCCCGGGGAGCCAGGGACGCCCGCAAAGGTGCTCCTGAACCGTGGCCAGCACGCGCAGATCCTGACGTCGAGCGAGATGACGGGGAACGCGATCATCGCGAACAAGCCGGTCGGCGTCTTCACCGGGGCACCTTGCTTCAACCTGCCCACCTCCACGGCGGCATGCGACCACGTCGAGCAGATGGTCCCGCCGGGGTTCGCGTTCGCGAGCGAAGCCGTCGGCGTGATGCCGCGGCCGCGCGGTTTCGAGGACGGATACTTCCGCGTCGTCGCCCTCGCGGACGGAACGGAGCTCTCTTATTCGACGGACGTGGGAGGGCCCATGTCGCTCGACGCGGGGCGCTCGCAGATGTTCGCGACCGAGGAGCCATTTGTCGTCCGGAGCCAGGACGAAGAGCATCCTTTCGTCTTGATCTCGCACATGTCCGGCGGCGACACCCCCGGTGTCAACGGCGCAGGAGATCCCGAGATGGTCCTCGTCACGCCGCCGGCCCAGTTCCTCGAGCGCTACGTCTTCTTTGCCGACCCGACCTACAGCGAGTCCACGATCGTCGTGATCCGCGAGAAGGAAGACGGCGTGTTCAAGCCGGTGATGCTCGACTGCGCGGGGGAGATCGACGGCTTCATCCCGGTCGGCGAGTACGAATGGGCGCGTGTAGATCTGACGACCGGCGACTTCGAGGGCGTGAGGGGCTGCTCGAGCGGTCGGCGCGTCATCGAGAGCGAAGCCCCCTTCGGCGTCTCGGTCTGGGGGTGGGCGACCCCGGAGTTCAGCCCGCCTGGATACGCCTCCTACGGGTACCCGGCCGGCATGAACGTCCGCCAGGTGAACCAGGTACCGATCGTGGAGTCGCCGGAATGACTATAATGTCATTTCAATCGGCCTCGCGTGGCTCGCTCGTGCTCCTGCTCGCCGTCACCGTGGGCTGCGCCAACGCCGAGTCGGAGGCTCTGGCGACGACGTCATCCGGCGCTTCCTCCTCCGGCTCCGGGGGCGGGGGAGCGCCCCCGACCTGCGGAGACGGCAGGATCGACGTGGGGGAGGAGTGCGACGGCGCCGAGACGGGCCCCAAGACGTGCGCCGACTACGGCTTCGCGAGCGGCGAGCTCGCTTGCAGCACCGCTTGCCGCATCAGCTCGATCGGGTGCTTCAAGGACGAGAAGTGCGCGGTCGACATTCCATTCGATCGGGACGGAGACGGCCTGTTCGGCTGCTACGACGAAGACTGCTTCGACGCGCCCACCTGCACCGACCCGTGCGGCCAGGTGTACCCGCCGTCGCTCCTCACAGCCGCGCCCCCGGGGGGCTGGACCATCCTGCATTTGCCCAGCGGTCACGGCGCCGAGCCCGACTTCACATCGAGCTCGTGCTCGCCTGCTATCGCAGGTGGAGACAGGATCTACCCGCTCGCCTTTCCCGGGCAGGGCACCCTTCGCGTCATGGCCGACACGACCCTCGACGGGATGGATCTCAGCCTCTCGCTCCGGACGACCTGCGAAACGGAGACGTCGGAGGTCGCCTGCCACTACGACCCCGGGGCCACCACACCGGAAATGTTGGCCGCGCCGGTGGAGGCCGACACCGCCTACTACCTCATCATCGAAGGCTTCATTCCGAATACGATCCCTTCGATGATGCTGTGGATGGCGTTCGATCCCGATCCGACTGGCGACGGGGGAGGTGGATCGGGCACCGGCGGCATGGGCGGCGCTGGTGGCTCCGGCGGCGGAGCGGGCGGGGCCGGGGGCGCATGATGCCCGCCTGCCTGCTTCCTCCGCGGACCGGCAACTAACGTCATGGTGCCCTCTCGCCCTCGGAAATCCGGCGCGGTTCTCCGTCTCGTAGAGCCGGGGCGCGTACGCGACCCGGACGCGGAGGTCGGGCAGCGGGAGGTCGTCGACGAGGCCGCCCTCATCGACGACCTCCTCTCGGAGGCGCCGCGTCGGGGGGCGGAGCTCTTCCGCTACCTCGCGCCGGTCGTGCACTCGGCGCTCTATCGTGTGCTGGGGGCGAGCGATCGCGACTTCGAGGACCTGGTCCAGATCACGTTCGAGCAGATCGCGGAGAGCATCTACGAAGGGCGCTACGCCAGAGGTTGCCGCCTGACGACATGGGCGTCGATCATCGCAGCGCGGGCTGGGCTCATGGCGATCCGGTCGCGGCAGCGCGCGCGGCGGTATTCCGGCGCGCCCCTCGACGAGCTGCCGCCCGAGTCGGACCGGGCACCGGTCGACGTCGAGCGGCTCGTCGCGGCGAGGCGAGAGCTCGTGCGCGTGCGTGATGTGCTGGCCTCGATGAGCGAGGCCCGCGCCGTGGTCCTCGTCCTGCACGATGCGTTCGGCCACGATTTGCGCGAGATCGCGGAGGAGCTCGGGATCAGCGTGGCCGCGGCTCAGTCTCGGCTCGTTCGCGGCCGAGCGGAGTTCCTCGAGCGGGATGTCGCGCCGGAGGAGGAGCCATGAGCGGCGCGGACGTGCGCCAAGCGGGCAAGCTCCGGTCGCTCGTCGGCCTGGGCAACGCGCCCGTTCCCGTGCTCGAGGGCGAGGCGGTCGAGCGAGGCGCGAGCCGGTTCGCGGCTTCGCTCGGTCGCGTCCGCGCCGACGCTCGTCGGAGTGCACGCCGGCGGCGCCTCGTGCGGGCTTTCGCCGCCGGGCTCGTAGCGCTGGGCTTCGGCGCCGCCGCGGCCTTCCTCCTCGCGGCGCCCACGCCGGAGTCCATCGAGCGCGTCGTCGGTGTGGCGCCGATGGCGGCTGCCAACCGCGTGGTCGTGGACGTGCTCGACGGCGGACCGACCGCTCATCGCCTGGATGCGGAGGGCAGAGAGTGGGTCACGACCGGCGACGGCGGTGCAGCATCCATCCGCATGGTGGGTGACGGGCGAGCGCTCGTCTCTCCCTCGTCGGTCGTGTGGATGTGGTCGGAGCCGCAGCCCTCGTTCGCTCACCTCGACGCAGGGCAAGTGGACGTGACGGTTCCGAAGCTGCGGAAGGGGCAGTCGCTCACCATCCACACACCAAACGCCTCCGTCATCGTGCACGGCACCGCGTTCACGGTGCAGGTCGCGCCAAGCGATCCGGTGGTTACCACCGTCATCGTGCGCGAAGGCCTCGTCGAGGTCCGGGAAGGCGCTCATGCAACGATGGTCCATCCCGGCGAGATCTGGCGCTCGGGAGGGAGCCGCGTCGCATCGACCGAGCCTTTGGCGCCGACGCCCACCTTCGCGCGACGCGAGCCGAAGCCGCCCGCGGCGTCGGGCGCGCGCCCATCACCGAGGTCGCTCCCGCAAGAGGAGAGCAGCCTCGCCCAGGAGAATGAGCTGTTCCGTGACGCCACCGCCGCCCGTCTGCGCGGCGACCTGGAGACCTCACAAGCGCTCCTGGCGGACCTTCTCACCCAGCACCCGAAATCGCCGATGCGCTCGAGCTCGCTCGTCGAGCGAGCGTTCGTCCTCGCTCGCCTCGGGCGTAGAGACGAAGCCGCGGTCGTCGCCCGGCAGGCCCTATCGGAAGGCGCGCCGGAGCACGTGCGCGAGAAGCTCTGGGAGATGGCGTTCGGCCCCGGCGCGCCCACCGAGCCGTAGCCGCGTCGAGCCCTTCGCCACCGCCGCTCACTGCGACGGGGGCTCAAGCCTCGTCGTCGCGGATCGACGCCGGCCCGGCCGGCACCTCGCCCGAGTACTCGCGCAGCTTGTATTGGATCTTGCGCGGGCTGATGCCGAGGACCGCTGCGGCGCGTGAGGTGGATCCGCGGCACGCCTCCAGGGTCTTCAGGATCGCGTAGCGCTCGAGCTCCTGGATCGTGGCGCCGGGGATCCGCGGAGGCTCGTCGGCGCTCGCGCCGCGCGGCGTGAGCGTCGACGGCAGGTGCCGGAGCTCGAGCTTCGGTGCGTCACAGAGGACGACGGCGCGCTCGATGACGTTCTCGAGCTCGCGAACGTTGCCCGGCCAGGTGTGGGCACAGAGCGCGGTGAGGACCTCGTCGGTCATGCCCTCGACGCGCTTGCCGTTCTCGTCGGCGTAGCGCGCGAGGAAAAACGACGCGAGCGGTGCGATGTCGCTCTGTCGATCGCGGAGCGGCGGGATCTGGATCGTGACGACGTTGAGCCGATAGTAGAGGTCCTCGCGGAACTGGCCGTCCTTCACGCGCTGGAGCAGGTCGCGGTTGGATGCCGACACGATCCGCACGTCGACCTGGATCGACTCGTTGCCGCCGACGCGCTCGAAGGTCCGCTCCTGCAGCACGCGCAGCAGCTTTACCTGGATGGGCATCGGGATCTCGCTCACCTCGTCGAGGAACAGCGTCCCGCCGTTGGCCTGCTCGAACCGGCCCTCACGCTTGCCGACGGCGCCGGTGAACGCGCCGCGCTCGTGGCCGAAGAGCTCGCTCTCCAGCAGCGACTCGCTGAGCGCCGCGCAGTTGAGCCTGACGAGCGGCTTGTTCTTTCGAGGGCTCTCTCGGTGGATGAGCTCGGCCACGAGCTCCTTGCCGGTGCCGGTCTCGCCGACGACGAGCACGGTGGCCTTGCTCGTGGCCACCTGCTCGGCCAGACGGAGGGCCTCGAGCATCTTCGGATCGGTGGCGACGATCTCCCCCGACGGGTTCTTGTCGCGCAGCTTGTCCTTGAGGCGCGCGTTCTCCGAGATGAGCCGCGAGCGCTCGAGCGCTCGCTCGACGACGAGCGCGAGCTGCGGAAAATCCAGCGGCTTTGTCAGGTACTGGTAGGCGCCCTTCTGGAGGGCTTCGACCGCGTTCGGGATCGTCCCGAAGGCGGTCATCACGACGAAGGTGGCGTGCTGGGTCAGCTCGCGCGCCTTCTGCATGAGGCCGATCCCGTCGAGCCCGGGCATCTTCAGATCCGTCAGCACGACGTCGGGGGAAAACTCCTCGATCTTGCCGAGCGCCTTGAAGCCGTCCGCCGCGACCTCGGTCGCGTAGCCCTCTTCGCGGAGGATCTCGGACAGCGCTGCTCGGGCGTTGGCCTCGTCGTCGACGATGAGGATTCGGCCTCGGGATCGCACGGCTGTCTCTAGCGCGGGAAGGGGCCCGCTCCTACTCCCTGACCGTCCGCTCGCGTCCCGGAGCGCCACGTCGCGTCATCGAATCGGGAGCCGTCACGGCCCTCAAGTCGGATCAAGTTCTGTTTCTGGGGGCATGAAAGGTGATACAAGACCCGGCACACGGCAGTACCCCGACAATCCGGAGCCCCTACGGATGAGAGCTACGCGCGCCTCTGCCCTTCTTCCTTCCCTGTTCGGATGCCTGGCCGCGACCACGTTCGTGGCCAACGGTGCCCTGGCCCAGCAGCCCGAGCCGCCGTTCGGCCAGCTGCCTCCGATCGACCAGCCGCCGGCTGGTCAGCCGGGGCAGCCCGCGCCCGGCCAGCCGGCCGCCGGCCAGCCGGCGCCCGCACCAGGCCAGTTCGGAGAACAGCCGCCCGCCGGTCAGCCGGCCCCCGGTCAGTTCGGGGCGCAGGGCTCCTTCAACGCCGGCACCCAGGGCAACCTCGGCTTCTCGGGGCCGCAGCCGCCCAAGCCCGAAGAGAAGACGGATGAGTGGAAGGAGCGCGACCTCTCCCTCATCAACCAGAACTCCCTCTCCGGTGGAACGGGTCTTCTCCGGACCATGTACGCGGGGTCGGGCGCGGCCGGGACCTTCCGCGTCGGCTTCATCTTCGACTACTTCACCTCGTCGGGCTTCCTCTGCGATCCGGCCGACTCGACCGAGGCGGGCGTGCCCATCACGTGCTCGGGCGCGAACCGCGAAGACTCGGCCTCCCACGTCGGCGGCTTCTTCTCGCTCTCCGCGACGCCGTTCAATTTCCTCGAGGCGTTCGTCAACCTCCGCACCTACGCGAACTCCAACAGCGAGGGCAGCCCGCAGCTGCTCCAGGTGCTCGGCGACACGACAATCGGCCTGAAGGGCTACACCCCGCCGAACCTCCTCGGGCCGGTCCAGGTCGGGGCGGACGCGCAGCTCCTCCTCCTGAACGGCACCGGCGACGTCGGCGTGTCCGGCGGCGCGACGAGCGCGGTCTTCCACATCAACACCTCGCTCGATCTCCGCAAGCCCGGCGGCAAGGGCATCCCCCTGCGGATGAACCTGAACCTCGGCTACAAGGTCGACAACTCCGGCGTCGCCGTCGAGCAGGTCGAGGCGGACCGCGGCGGCACGTTCAATCCCCCGCGGGACTTCCAGCCCATCTCCCGCATCGAGCGCTTCGGCCTCGGCATCAACAAGGTCGACACCTTCCCGCTCGCTCTCGGGGTGGAGGTGCCGTTCTCGTTCGTTCAGCCCTTCGTGGAGTACAGCGTGGACGTGCCGGTCAACCGGCAGGACTACCAGTGCTACACGAACCGCGTCTCGCGCGGCGACGTCTGTCTGGGCCTGACGGATCTGTCAGATCCGAACTCGGGCACGGTCGGCTTCGACGCCATCCCGTCGCGGTTCGGCTTCGGCGCTCGCGTGAGCCCCTTCCAGGCCATCAAGGGCACGGAGAGCTTCCGCGGCCTCTCGGCGCTCGTCGGCTTCGAGATCGGCACGACCGGCACCAGCACCTTCGTGGAGGAGCTCGCGCCCCAGGCCCCGTGGACCATGTACCTCGGTCTCGGCTTCGCGGTCGACGTGAAGCCGCGCCCCGTCGAGAAGGTCGCGGCCCCGGCGCTCCCGCTGCCCACGCCGCCCCCGCCGGCGCAAAACTTCGTGCGTGGCTTCGTCCACGAGCAGGGCAAGCAAGACGGCGTCGCCGGCGCCATCGTCATGTTCCAGGGCGGCGCGCAGGCTCCGGTCGCGACCGGCGGGGACGGCCGCTTCCTCACCCGCAACCTCGAGCCGGGCTCGTACACGTTCGAGATCAGCGCGCCGGGCTTCAAGCCGGGCACCTGCGCAGCCACGGTCACGCCGGCGCAGCCGGCGGCTGGCCCGGGCATGGGCGGGCCGGGCGCTCCGGGCGCAGCCGCGGGTCAGTTCGGCCCGGGCGCCGGCGCTCCGGGTCAGTTCAGCCCCGGCGCTGGTGCAGGTGGCCCCGCTGCGGGTGGTCCTGGCCAGTTCACGCCGCCTGCGGCGAAGCCGGCCGACAACTTCGTCGACGTCGACTGCCCGCTCGAGGCGCTGCCCCGCACGGGCAACATCGTCGGCGCCGTGAAGGACGCCGGCGGCACGCCGGTCGCGGGCGCGGTCATCACGGTGACCGACGCGACGGGCAACGCGCAGAAGGCCACGACGGACGGTAGCGGCAACTTCAAGATCGAAGGCCTGCAGCCCGGCGAGGTCTCGATCAAGGCCGAGGCCTCCGGCTACATGAACAACGTCTCGAGCTCCGAGGTCCGCGCGAGCGAGGACGCCCGCACGACGGTCACGATGAACAAGCGCCCGAAGAACGCGCTCGTGAAGATCCAGGGCAACGAGATCAAGCTCGGCTCGAAGATCCTCTTCGAGACCGACTCGGCGAAGATCATGGGGCAGTCGAGCGCCCTCCTCGAGGAGATCGCGGAGGTCATGCAGAAGAACCCCAACATCCAAGAGGTCGAGATCCAGGGCCACACGGACAACACCGGCGGTCGCGAGCACAACCAGAAGCTCAGCGACGCGCGCGCGGCTTCGGTCCGGGAGTGGCTCGTGAAGGCCGGCGTCGCGCCGGGCCGCCTCACCGCGAAGGGCTACGGCCAAGATCGGCCGATCGCCCCGAACGTGACCGAGGCGAACCGCACGAAGAACCGGCGGGTCCAGTTCATCATCACGAAGAAGCAGTGACGTCACCTTGGGCGGGAGCGTCACGCTCCCGCTGAAGCTCGTCCCCGTGGATTCACCCCCCAAGCCCCCCTCGACCTCGTCGAGGGGGGTTTTGTTTGCGCTGCTCGCGTTCGGCAGCTGGGGCATCGTCCCGCTCTTCTGGCGTCTGCTCGCGGGGGTGCCGGCGACCGAGCTGCTCGCGCACCGAGTCGCGTGGTCGCTCGTCGTCGTGACCATCCTCCTCTCCGCGCTCGGCGGCGGGCGCGAGGCGTTCGCCGCGCTGCGATCGCCCCGGCGGGCGGGGCTCTTCTTGCTCTCCTCCGCGCTCATCGCGGCGAACTGGGGCATCTTCATCTGGGCCATCGCCGCCGGCCGGCTGAGCGAGGCGAGCCTCGGCTACTTCATCAACCCGCTCGCGAACGTCGTGCTCGGTGTCGTCGCGCTCGGCGAGCGGCTCGGTCGTCTGCAGTGGCTCGCCGTCGGTCTCGCCGCCGCCGCGGTCGGGCTCCTCGTCTTCACGGCTGACGGCGTCCCCTGGGTTGCGCTGTCGCTCGCGGGGACCTTCGCCGTTTACGGGCTGATCCGGAAGCTCGCGCCGCTCGCCAGCCTGCCGGGGCTGTTCCTCGAGACGCTCCTGCTCGCTCCGTTCGCGCTCGGCGCCATCGTGTGGTTCGAGCAGCGAGGCGGTCTGCTCGGACGGGGCGATCTCTCGCTCCTGTTGCTCGCGGCAGCGTCGGGCGTGGTCACGTCGCTGCCCCTGGTCTGGTTCACGGCGGCCGCGCGCCGGCTCCCGCTCTCGACGATGGGACTCTTCCAATACGTCGCGCCATGGCTCCAGCTCCTCATCGCGATCCTGATCTTCGGCGAGCAAGTCGCCGCAATCCGCTGGCTCGCCTTCGTGCTCATCTGGTCGGCGCTGGCGATTCACTCGGTCTCGCTCGCTCGCCGCCGCGCG
The DNA here is from genome assembly GCA_016794345.1 of Myxococcales bacterium. GTDB lineage: Bacteria > Myxococcota_A > Polyangia > Polyangiales > Polyangiaceae > Xiheicaenibacterium > Xiheicaenibacterium phototrophicum. The sequence goes on along the minus strand of JAEUKE010000070.1, from coordinate 8,953 downwards.
TAGGGCATCGACCACGACGCGAGTGGTGATAGAGTCCGAGCCGATCGTGGACGAAGAGGCAGACAAGCAGCCGACCGCCGAGAAGCTGATCGACGTCCGCTCCTTATCGAAGCGCTTCACGATCGGCCTCTTCAAGCGGCGGGTTGTCGAGGCGGTGAAAGGTGTCTCGTTCGACGTTCGGCGTGGAGAGATCTTCGGCTTCCTGGGCCCGAACGGCGCCGGCAAGACGACCTGCATCAAGATGCTCACCGGGCTCATCGCCCCGACCGGCGGGGAGGCGTTCCTCTTCGGAAAGCAGGTGCCGTCGGTGGAGTCGCGCGAGCGGCTCGGGTTCTTGCCCGAGAACCCCTACGTCTTTCCCTACCTGACCCCGAGGGAGTTCGTGGAGCTCTGCGGCAGGCTCTCGGGCGTGAAGGGCTCGACGTTGAAGCGGCGAACCATGGAGGTGCTGACGACCGTCGGCATCGCCTACGCGGCCGACCGCCAGGTGAGGCGCCTCTCCAAGGGCATGCTCCAGCGCACCGGGCTCGCCGCGGCGCTCGTGGGCGACCCCGAGATGCTCATCCTCGACGAGCCGATGAGCGGTCTCGATCCCGTCGGCCGCAAAGAGGTCCGCGACGTCATCTTCAAGGAGCGTGACGCGGGGCGCACCATCTTCTTCTCGACGCACATCCTGAGCGACGTCGAGTCGATGTGTGATCGGGTGACGATCCTCCGTAAGGGAGAGGTCGTGGTCAGCGGGGAGATCCGGTCGCTCCTTCGCGGCGACGTGCTCCGTACGGAGGTGACGCTCGCCTCGGTGTCGGACGAAGCGAAGGCGGTCCTCGCGGAGGCGCGCTTCGAGCTCCTCGAGCGCCCGGGTGTCCACGTGATCGAGGTGGAAGGGGAGGCGCGGGTGGACGAAGTGCTGGCCATCGCGCTCGAGCACAAGGCGCGTGTCGTCGAGGTCAGCCCGAAGAAAGAGACCCTCGAGGATCTCTTCATGCGCCGCGCGCTCTAGATCCACCGGCTTCGGCTTGATTGGATGGTGGCCGAGGAGCGCGTTACGCAACGGAAGAGTACGGTCCCGTCATTGACTTAAGTCCTCGGTCTGCGTAGCCGTCAAAGCTGCATTCGACATGCATGTTTGGCTCGGCGCTGCGCTGGGCCTGCAAAGGAGATGACAGTGAGCACGATCTACGAGCAGCTCGGTGGTGCCCCGGCGATGGACGCGGCGGTCGACATTTTCTACCGCAAGGTTCTCGCGGACGAACGAATCGCGAAGTTCTTCGACGGCGTGGACATGGCCAGGCAGGCCGCCAAGCAGAAGGCCTTCCTGACGATGGTGTTTGGTGGTCCCAACGCCTACACCGGCAAGGACATGCGCGCCGCGCACGCGAACCTCGTGCTGAAGGGCCTGAACGACTCGCATTTCGACGCCGTGGTGGAGAACCTCGGCGCGACGCTGGCCGATCTCGGCGTCCCCTCCGAGAAGATCGCGGAGGTCGCCGCGGTCGCAGAGTCGGTCCGCAACGACGTGCTCGGGCGCTGAGATGACGAAGATCTCGTTCGGTGGGCAGACACACGAGCTCACGCCGGGGCAGACGGTCCTCGACGGGTTGCTCGCAGCGGGGGAGGAGATCCCTCACGCGTGCCGCGCTGGCGCGTGCGGCGCTTGCCTGCTCCGCGCGGAGTCGGGCGCGGTACCCGAGCCGGCGCAGGTCGGCTTGAGCGTCGCGCTCAAGGCGCGTGGGTGTTTTCTGGCGTGCCAGTGCCGGCCCACCGAGCCGATGATCGTGAGGCCGGCGGACGAGGGCCTCCTCGTCGCCGGCCGTCTCGCTTCGGTCGAGGCTCTCTCATCGAGCGTGGCCAAGGTCGTGGTGGAGCTCGAGGCGCCGCTCGAAGGGGTCGCGGGCCAGTACGTCAGCGTCCGCCGGGGGCCGCTCGCGCGGAGCTACTCGATCGCGGCGATGCGCGGCTCCACGATCGAGCTCCATGTCCGTCGCATCGACGGCGGCGCGCTGAGCCCTTTTCTGTGCGACCCGGCGAGCACAGGTGCGGCAGTCGACGTGACAGGACCGTTTGGCTCCTGCTTCTACGTCCCCGACGACCTGTCGCGCGTGCTCGTGCTCGCGGGCACGGGCACGGGGCTCGCGCCCCTCTGGGGGATCCTGCACGACGCGATCGAGCACGGCCACATGGGGCAGATCTGGCTCTTCCACGGCGCCGTCGAGCCCGACGGCCTCTACCTCACAGCGGAGCTAGCGGCGCTCGCCCGCGCGACCCCCAACCTTCGGTTCGTTCCGTGTGTGCTCCGAGGCGGGCGCGGCGAGATCGAGGAGGGCAGCATCGACGACGTGGTGCTCCGCCATGTCCCGAAGCCCGCGCGCGCGCGCGTCTTCTTGTGCGGCGCGCCCGACATGGTCGCGAAGATGAAGAAGCGCATCTACCTCGCCGGCGCGTCTCTCTGGGACATCTCCGGTGACGCGTTCGTCCCCTCGTCGGCCGGCTGAGCGCGCGGCGCCGCTTTCGTCTATTGGTGGAGCTTCGTCGATGCGCCTCACGCTCCACGCCGACTACGCCCTGCGGATGCTGGTGTACCTGGCAGTTCGTCCCGACGCCGCCGTCACGACCGCCGAGATCGGCGAGGCGTACGGCATCTCGAAGCATCACCTCGTGCGCGTCGCGCACACGCTCAAGCGCGCGGGCTACATCGTGATCGCGCCGGGCCGCAACGGTGGTCTGGCGCTCGCGAAGTCCCCCGCGGACATTCGCATCGGTCAGGTCGTCAAGAAGGTCGAGCCCGATCTGGACCTCGTGGAGTGCTTCGCAGGGAAAGGTTCCGCGTGCCCCATCACCTCGGTGTGTGCCCTCGGCGGCGCGCTCGGCGAGGCGCTCGCCGCGTTCCTTTCCACGTTGGATCGCTACACGCTCGCGGACGTGATCGCCGACTCCGGACCGACGCTCGCCGGCCTCCTCGTCCCTGCCGACGCGCTCCGCCCAGCTCGGCGGAAGCGCGCCTGATCACCAACGCTCAGAGGTGGCGCAGGAAGCTGCCGCCGAAGCCGATCACGATCATCAGGATCAAGAGGATGATCCCGAGCGAGCCGGTCGCGATGCCGGTGATGGCCATGCCCCTGCCGGTGAGCTCGAGGGGGCGCTTGTTGATGTTCGACAGCGACAGCAGGCCCACCGTGACAGCAGCGAACGAGAGCGGGATGCCGAAGAACGAGCAGCAGAAGCTGCCCACCACGCTGGCCAGGCCCAGCGCCATCGCGACGGAGGCCATCGGGTCCGTCCGCTGGCCCACGGGCATCGGACCGGGCGCCGCGTACGGGTTGGGGCCGTACCCACCCGGCGGCGGCGCGCCGTAGCCGCCGGCCGGTGGTGCGCCGAACCCACCGGCTGGAGGTGGACCGTAGCCGCCTCCCGACCCGCCGCTTCCGTTCTGTCCCCAGCCGCCAGTGCCGTCGTTCATGCGTTTGCTCTCCTGGTTTTTCCGAACGCGACGCGAGCGAGGCTCGCCGCCGCGCCCACGCCCGCGAGCCAAGCCAAGCCATAAAGAAGCGGTGCGCCGCGGTTGTAAGCGAGCGCGTCCGTCAGACGGCCGTGGCTCAGGGCCGTGAAGGCGCGGGTCATTCCGCACGTCCAGCACTCGCGGCCGAAGACCAACTTGAAGTGGCAGGTGGGCGAGAGCACGACGCGACCGCTCTCGATGTCCTCCGGTGTGACCGCGAACGAAATGAACAGCACCGTGATGGTCGCGAGGAAGACGGCCGCGCTCACGCCCAGCCGCGCGCGCATCGACAGCCCCGAGACCCCGCCGCGCGCCATGGACGAAACACGATTGCCACTCGATCAGAGCTCGGCAAGGCACCCGGACCGCTTTCGAGGGTGGTCAGACCGCCTTGGGTCGGGTTAGCCTGAGGTCCCCGAACCCGGGAGGCTCCCATGACTCGCCTTCAGCTCTCGACGCTCTGCGCCATGCTCACGATGGTCAACCTGTCGGCCGGCTGCGATGACGGCTCCGACGACGACGGAACCGCCGGAGCGGGGGCGGGCTTAAGCGCCGGCGCCGGGGACAGCGGTAGCTCGACCGGCAACGGCTTCACGACCGGCAGCCAGACCACGACCGGGAGCGGCGGCGGAAGCTGCAACCCGAACCTCACCGGCGTCGTCCGCGACTTCCGCGCCTACGAGGACGGCGTCGGGCACCCCGACTTCGAGACCTTCGGAGGCGACGGCCTCGACGGCATCGTGGAGCCGACGCTCGGCGCCGATCACAAGCCCGTCTACGCGCACTCCGGATCGACGATCTACACGACCGGCCCCGCCGAGTTCGACCAGTGGTACCGCGACGTGCCCGGGGTGAACGTCTCGATCCCATTCACGATCGTCCCGACGATCTCGCAGGACGGCTCGCTCGTCTACGACAACTCCGCGTTTTTCCCGATCGACGATCAAGGCTTCGGCAACGAAGGGCGCGAGCACAACTTCCACTTCACGTTCGAGCTCCACATGGAGTTCGCCTACAAAGGTGGGGAGGTCTTCACCTTCACGGGGGACGACGACCTCTGGGTGTTCATCAACGGCAAGCTGGCCATCGATCTCGGCGGGCTGCACCAGGCGCTCAGCGAGACAATCGATCTCGACGCGCGCGCGGCCGAGCTCGGCATCACGGTGGGGGAGACGTACCCGCTCGATCTCTTCCACGCCGAGCGCCACACGAGCGCCTCGAACTTCCACATCGAGTCGTCGCTCGAGTTTTCGAACTGCGCGCCCATCGTGTACTGAGGGGCATGGATCTCGGGCTATCGAACAAAGCAGCGCTCGTCACCGGAGGGAGCCGAGGCATCGGGCGCGCAATCGCGCTCGGCCTCGCGGCGGAGGGGGCCAAGGTGCTGCTCGCCGCGCGCGGCCAGGACGGGGTGGACGAGGTCGTGCGCGAGATCGTCGCCGCCGGGGGTACGGCGCGCGGCGTCGTGGTGGACGTGGCCACGCGCGAAGGAGCCGCCCGCGCGGTGGACGAAGCGGCTCTGGCGTTCGGCGGCCTCGACGTGCTCGTCAACAACGCAGGCGGCAGCCTGGGCGTCGGCCCCTTCGACGCCGCCGACGCCGACGCGTGGGCGCGATCGGTCGACCTGAACCTGATGTCCGCCGTCTGGGCGAGCCAGGCCGCGCTCCCGCACTTCGAAAAGAAGAACGGTGGTGTCATCATCAACGTGACGTCGATCTGCGGGCTGGAGTACTGCACCAGCGCGCCCTACACCGCAGCCAAGGGCGCGCTCGCCTCGCTCACGAAGGAGATGGGGGTGGACCTCGCGAAGCGTCGCGTGCGCGTCGTCGCCGTCGCGCCCGGCTCGACGATGTTCCCCGGGGGCTCGTGGGATCGCCGCCGCAAGGCGGACCCGGCCCGCATCGACAAGATGATCGCGGACGAGCTTCCGTGGGGGCGCTTCGGCTCGCCCGAGGAGATCGCAAACGTGGTGGTCTTCGCGGCCTCCGACAAGGCGAGCTGGATCACCGGCACCAGCATCGTCGTCGACGGTGCGCAGGGCCGCGCCGTCTGAGCACCCTCTTAGAACGCGCGCCCGAGGATGTGCTCGGAGAAGACGAACGAAGCCGAGAGGTGCGGCAAGATCTGCTGAAACCGCAGGTCGTGCTCCGGCGTGCCAAAGTAGGTCGCGCCGAAGAAAAAGGGCACACGCAGCTCGACCTTCGCGTATTCGCCGGCGATGACGCTCAACGGGACAGCGACCGGACCGAAGAGCCCTTCCTGCGGCGCGTCGTCGGGATCTTTCGCGCCCGGCACCGAGCTCTCCCCGAGCGCGCCGGCGAAGCCGGCCCCGAAACCGATGACCCCGTTGGGGTACCACGTCAGCTGCGCCACCGTGCCCGCCGTCCCGCTCGTGACGTCGTCCCCCACGGTGAGGATCCAGAAGAGGTCGCCCGCGAACCAGACGTCTCTCGCCACGCGCGCCGCGATGGCGATCCGCAGACCTCCGCCGCCCTGCACGATCCAGGGTTCGCCGCCGGTGACGTTCACTGCGGGCAAGAAGCCGATCTCGAGGGCGTACGGGTCCTCTCTCGGTCGCTCCTCCTCGGGGGGCAGCATCGACAGGCAGGGCACGGGAGGCGGAGCTTCGATCGGGACGTCCACCATGCGCCCGGCGCTCACCTCGACCTCACGCGTGCTCTCGGCGCCCTGGTCGGTCACCAGACGGAGCGAGTGGACCCCCGGCCTGACGCGCAGCCCCTCCGTCGCGCGCGCCGCCGAGCGCTCGCGGCCGTCGATGAAGATGCGCGTCACCCGCGCTCCCTGCCCGAAGAACCGGATGCGAGCCGTCCTCGCGTCGAGCTCTCCGCGCATCCGCTCGAGCTCCGGGTTTGCGCCTCCGCAAGCAAGCTCCTCCGCCAGGATCGCGAACGCCGAGTCGAGATCGTCGGCCTGCTCGTGTGCCTGCGACAAAAGGGCAGCCAGGCCCGCGCGCGGCGCGAGGGCGTACGCGCGCGCCAGGATGGAGATGCGTGTCGAAGCGTCGGCGGAGGACCTCGCCTCGTCGACGAGGCGCCGCGCCTCGTCGAGCTCGGCCTCGCTCGGCGTACGAGGCCGGCAGTCCTTCGCGATCGCCGGACCGTCCTGTGGCATCGCCTCGGCCCGCCTGGCCAGCCCGACGCTCGCCAGCGCGCCGGCCACGAGCGCCGCGCGTCGAGCGAGGATGGCGATGCGGTCCTCCGAGTCTTCAGCCTTCATGCGCGTCTCTCCTCCGGAAACCTGCGCGCCGCGCCGAACGGCGCGGCGAGCCCCACGACGGCGGCGATCGCGAAGAGCCCGCCGAGCCCGATCTGCCCGGTGATGAACCCGCTCGCGACGAGGCCGACTCCCGTCACCAGGACCAGCAGGCAAGCCTGCACCGTGTAGTCGGTGGCGCGCGACTCGTCGCGACAGAGGTCCATCATCCGGCCGAAGAGGGCGGCTGTCGCCGCGCCGCCGAACGCGTGCTCCACGACCGAGGCCGCGTGGTAGGCGCCGAGCGGCAGAGGCGCCTTCACGCCGAGCGCCAGCACCGCGTAGAGCAAGATCGCCGCCGACTGCAGCGCCGCGCAGACGACGAGCGCGCGTCGCCTTCCCAGCCGCGTCGCGAGCGCTGCCCCGGCGATCGCGCCGCCGACGGCGGCGACGCCGCCGACGAGGCCGCGCGTGAGCGCGATCTCCGCGGTGGAGAGGCCCTGCTTCACGAACCACCGCGTCACCATCCCGGCGGCGAGGGCGTCGCCGAGCTTGAACGACACGAGCAAGAGGAGGATGGCGCGGAAGTCCTCCCGCTTCGCGAAGCTCGTGAGCATGCTCCACGCGGGCGTCAGGGCTGCGCGAACCGCTCGCGCCCGCGGCGGCTCGCGCAAGAAGAACAGCGGCAAGGTGGACGCGCCGACGGAGAGGGCCATGAGGTAAAACGCGGCGTGGAAGCCGACGTCGTCGGCCAAGTAGAGCATGCCGCCGCCGCCGGCGATCATGCCGAGCCGGTACGCGCCCGTCTGGATCGCACCGCCGCGCTCGCGCTCGGAGGCGTCGAGCAGATCGATGGTGAGGCCGTCCGCGGCGATGTCCTGCGTCGCGCTGAGGAAGCTCACGAGCACGAACCCGAAGAGGAGCGGCGTCAGGCGCTGGCTCGACACGTCGAGCGAGCCGAGCAGCAGGAGCGCCGCGACGGTCAGCGCCTGCAGCGGGAAGATGATCGCGCGGCGCCTGCCGAGGCGGCCTCCCTCGACCCGATCGACCCAAGGCGCCCAGAGAAACTTGAGCCCCCACGGGATCGCGAGCAAAGATGACAATCCCGCTATCTCGGGGGGGTGCTCGCGGTTGATGAGCGTCGGCACCGCGTGGGAGAAGAAGCCGAAGGGCAGCCCCTGCGCGAAGTAGAGGAGCGCGAGGGCGACGAGCCGGTGCACCGGCGCATCCTACTTCGTCGCTGCCGGTGCGTCGCATCGGACGTTCGTGAGGCGAAGCCGCGAGCCAAGCAGCTTCCGCTCCCCCGGCCTCTCGATCTAACGTGGAAGGTTGAGCTGCGAGCACTTTTCGCTCGCTCAAGGAGACGTTCATGAATCGTAGGATCGGCTTGGCAGTGGTGCTCCTCTCTTCGGTGGCTTTTGCTTGCGGCGACGACAGCGAGAGCGAGGGCGACGGCGGTGGCGCGCAGTCCAACGGCCAGGTCAACGAGGCCGCGGCCCAGGGCAATGCGACGCAGACCATCACCGGCTCCAAGACGGCCATCTCGGGTGACGGTCTCGCTGCGGCCTACCAGCTCGCGAGCCTCGGCACCTCCGCGCTCGGCCTCGTCCAGCCCGCCGGCCAAGCGGGCCCGCAGTCGGAGGGGCAGGCCAAGCAGGCCGTCCAGGTGGGCACCTGCGACTGCACCGACACGCAGTGCACGTTCGTCGGCTGCTCCGACGACGCCTACGTGAACCCCTTCACGATCGACGGAAGCATCTCCTGGGGCGGAGGCCACGTCGTCGCCGACCTCACGTACACGGGCAGCGCCGGCACCGCGACCTACGACTTCCACCTGACGATGGACGTGACCGTGACCGACACCACGATCGACGGCACCGTCGGGACGGACGGCTCGGTGCAGAGCTCGGGCTACGGGACCACGTGGGAGTCCACGCTCGACATGAACGGCATCACCTTCAACGCCGGCGGCTGCCCCACGGCCGGCACGCTCGACGTCGACGCCTCGGTCGACGGGCCCAGCACCGCCGACTACTCGGCGACCACCACCATCACGTTCGACGGAACCGGCTGCTGACGTGGTAGTGCAGACGCCGTGAAGGCGCTCGACACGCTGCTCGAGGAGCTCGTCGGCCGCGGACATCGCGGCATGGTGCTCGGGTTGGAACGCACCCTGGCCGCTTCCCGGGCCCTGGGCGATCCCCACCGGGACCTCGCCGTGCTCCACATCGCCGGCACCAACGG
>JAEUKE010000045.1 GCA_016794345.1 Myxococcales bacterium | reverse complement strand
CACGCCGCGCGTCGGCGGCATCGCGCGCGAGGTGAAGAGCCGGATCGGCGACAAGGTGAAGCGAGGCGACGTGCTCGCGCTCATCGACAGCCGCGAGCTCAGCGAGATCTCGCGTGAAGCGAGGTCGTCGCGCGAGCGCGTCAAGCTCGCCGACGCCAACCTCTCGCGGATCGAGAAGCTCTACAAGGAGGGCATCGTCCCGGAAAAGGAGTACCTCGCCGCGAAGCAGGCGTACGCGGAGGCGAAGATCGACGAGGAGAGCGCGGCCCAGTCGCTCGCCACGACCGGCACCGTCGGCGGCGGAACCTACAAGCTCGTCGCGCCCGTCGACGGCACCGTCATCGAGAAACACATCACCCTCGGTGAGGTCGTCAAAGACGACCAGCCGGCGTTTGTGGTCGCGGATCTCTCCACGCTGTGGATCGACGTGACGATCTACAGCAAGGACCTGGCGTGGGTCGCTGTCGGACAGCCCGTACGCGTCCGCGCGGAAGGGATCCAATCGCCGGCCGCGGGGAAGATCTCGTTCCTCAGCGCCACCGCCACGGGCGAAGCGCGCACGACCTCCGCGCGCGTCTTGCTCGACAACTCGAGCGGCGTCTGGAAAGCGGGGCTCTTCGTGGTGGCCGACATCGCGATCGAGCGCATCGAGGCGAAGGTCGTGGTCCCGGAGGAAGCCGTGTTGGCGCTCGAGGGCCGCTCGGTCGTCTTCGTGGAGGACGGCGACGGCTTCCGCGCGCGGCCCGTCAAGGTCGGCCACGTCGGGCTCGACGCCGACGGTCGCGCCAGGTTCGTCGAGATCGAGAGCGGCCTCGAGCCCGGGGCTCGCTACGTCTCCAAGGGGGCCTTCACCCTCAAGGCGGAGCTCGCGAAGGGCTCGGCCGGTCACGAGCACTGAGGCGCACCCCTATGATGGCACTCCTCTCCCGTCTCTTGCGCTTCTCGGTCGAGCAGCGCTGGGTGGTCCTGCTCGTCACGATCGCGGTCGGCGCCCTCGGCGTCTACAACCTCCAGCGCCTACCCATCGACGCGGTGCCGGACATCACCAACGTCCAGGTGCAGATCAATACGCCCGTCTCGGCGCTTGCCCCGGTGGAGGTCGAGCGGAGGATCACCTTCCCGATCGAGACCGCCATGGGCGGGCTCCCCAAGGTCGAGCAGGTCCGCTCACTCTCCCGTTATGGTCTCTCGCAGATCACGATCGTCTTCCAGGACGGGACGGACATCTATTGGGCGCGCCAGCTCGTAGCCGAGCGCCTCGCCGCCGCCAAGGAGAGCCTGCCGCCCGGAGCCGAGCCGCAGCTCGGACCCATCGCGACGGGCCTCGGCGAGATCTACATGTGGACCGTCGAGGCGGAGCCAGGGGCTCTCGAGCCGGACGGCACACCGTACGACCTCACCGACCTGCGCACCCTGCAAGACTGGGTCGTCCGTCCTCAGCTCCGGAACGTCCGCGGGGTCACCGAGGTGAACTCGATCGGCGGCTACGAGCGCCTCTACCAGGTGGCGCCCGATCCGGCCCGGCTCCTCGCCTACGACCTGTCTTTCCGCGACGTGTTCGAGGCTCTCCGCCGGAACAACACCGCCGCGGGCGGCGGCTACATCGAGCGAAAGGACGAGCAGCTCCTCATCCGCGTGAGCGGCCTCATCGAGGACGAGGACGACATCGGGAAGATCGTCGTCGCGCACCGCGACGGCGTACCGATCCGCATGCGAGACGTCGCCGAGATCACCATCGGGCGCGACCTGCGCACCGGAGCCGCGACCGAAAACGGACGCGAGGTCGTCATCGGGACGGCGATCATGCTCCTCGAAGAGAACAGTCGAGCGGTCTCCACGCGCGTGCGCGAGCGCCTGAAGCAGGCCGAGAAGAGCCTTCCGCCGGGCGTGAGGCTCAAGACCGTCTACGACCGGACTTACCTGGTGAACGCGACGATTCAAACCGTCGCGAAGAGCCTCCTCGAGGGGGCGCTCCTCGTCGTCGTCGTCTTGTTCCTGCTGCTCGGGAACATCCGGGCGGCGCTCATCGCCGCGCTCGCCATTCCGTTCTCCATGCTCATCGCCCTGACCGGAATGGTGGAGACCAGGACGAGCGGGAACCTGATGAGCCTGGGCGCGATCGACTTCGGGCTCATCGTCGACGGCTCGGTCATCATCGTCGAGAACTGCGTCCGTCGGTTCGGTGAGGAGCAGCGCCGGTTGGGGCGCCTCCTGACTCGCCGGGAGCGCGTCGATCTCGCGTACGAGGCCTCGCAAGAGGTGCGGAAGGCCACGCTGTTCGGCGAGCTCATCATCAGCATCGTGTACCTCCCGATCCTCACGTTGACCGGGATCGAAGGGAAGATGTTCCGTCCGATGGCGGTGACGGTGGTCCTGGCGCTCGCCGGCGCGACGGTCCTGTCGATGACGTTCATCCCGGCGCTCGTCGCCGTCGCGCTCTCAGGGAAGATCGAGGAGAAGGAGAACCGCGTCTTCGGGCTCGCCCGCCGGGCTTACGAGAAGACGCTCGGCGTCGCCCTGCGCCGGCGCGCGTCCGTGCTCGCCGGAGCTTTGCTCGTCTTGCTCGCCTCGGCGGGCGTCGCCTCCACGCTCGGCAGCGAGTTCGCGCCGAAGCTGAGCGAGGGCGCGCTCGCGCTGCAGCCTGCGCGTATCCCTTCGATCGGCATCACGACGAGCCTGGAGATGCAGATGGCCGTCGAGCGGATGCTCGTCGACGAGTTCCCCGACGAGATCGACAACGTCTTCGCCCGAACCGGGACGGCGGAGGTCGCGACCGACCCGATGGGCCCGAACGTCTCGGACACGTACATCATGCTCAAGCCTCGCGCGGGCTGGACGCGCGCCCAGAACCAGGACGAGCTGGCCGAGGCGATCGAGGCCGAGCTCCGCCACCTGCCGGGGCAGAGCTTCGAGTTCAGCCAGCCCATCGAGCTCCGCTTCAACGAGCTCATCAGCGGCGTGCGCAGCGACGTCGCGGTGAAGGTCTTCGGCGACGACCTGGAGGCGCTCCGCAAGAAGGCCGGGGAGATCGCGGCCATCCTCGGCAGCGTGCCCGGCGCGGCCGACGTCAAGGTGGAGCAGGTGACTGGGCTGCCGGTGCTGAACATCTCCGTCGACCGGGACGCGGTCGCACGCTATGGGCTCGCCGCAGAGGACGTCGCGCACATCGTCGAGGCCGCCGTCGGCGGCGCCGAGGCTGGCGAGGTGTTCCAGGGTGATCGGCGGTTCGAGCTGGTCGTGCGCCTTCCCGAACAGGTCCGGCGGGATCTGGAGGCGCTCGAGAGCCTACCGGTGCCTCTGCCCAAGGAGGGGAGGAGGGAGGGTGAGCGAGGGGCGTTCGTGCCGCTCAAGGCCATCGCGACCATTGCGATCGAGGAGGGCCCGAACCAGGTCAGTCGCGAAGACGGCAAGCGCCGCGTCGTGGTGCAGGCCAATGTCCGCGGACGCGACCTCGGCGGGTTCGTCTCCGAGGCGCAGGCGCGGGTCGACGACGCCGTGAAGCTCGACCCGGGGACATGGCTGGCCTGGGGAGGCCAATACGAGAACCTGATGGCCGCGCGGCGGCGTTTGTTCGTCGTCGTCCCCGTCGCGCTCCTGCTGATCTTCAGCTTGCTCTACGCGAGCTTGAGGAGCGTGAAAAACGCGCTCCTCATCTTCACCGGTGTGCCCCTGGCGCTCACGGGCGGCGTCCTCGCCCTCGTGGTGCGTGGACTGCCCGTCTCCATCTCCGCGGCGGTCGGCTTCATCGCGCTATCCGGTGTCGCCGTGCTCAACGGCCTCGTGATGGTCACGTTCATCGAGAACCTTCGCGAGCGGGGCGAATCGCTGGAGGACGCCGTCTATCGCGGATCGGTCGCGCGGCTCCGGCCGGTGCTCATGACGGCGCTCGTCGCGGCGCTCGGCTTCATCCCCATGGCGCTCGCCACGGGCACAGGCTCGGAGGTGCAGCGACCGCTCGCGACGGTCGTGGTCGGCGGGATCGTCTCCTCGACTCTCCTCACCCTGGTCGTGTTGCCCGTGCTCTATCGGCTCTTCCACCGTGAGGAGGTCGAGTCGCGCGGCGAGTAGCTGCGCGGCGCAAATGTAACCGCCTCGTGCCGATTGCGTGACGCGGTCTCGAGGGCGTGTCTCGCTGGCCGGCGGTTGGGTATGAGGCCGCATGAGCCTTCGATTCGTCTCGACACTCCTCGTGGTCTCGGTTGCCGGTCTGACGCTCGTCGCGTGTGGCGACGACGGCGACGGAAGCGGCGGGAGCACCAGCACCACGACCGCGACGTCCACGACCGGGTCCTCGACGACGGGCGCCGGGACCACGACCAGCGCTTCGACGACGGGCGCGGGGACCACCACGAGCGCTTCGACCACCACCGCGACGACGACGAGCGCCTCGACCACGACCGGCGGCGGAATGGGCGAGGTGGTCATCAACGAGGTCACGTCGAACAGCGAAGACAACGACCGCATCGAGCTCTTCAACCCGGGGAGCGCGGCGATCGATCTCGAGGGCTATTCGATCATCGACGACTCGGGGGACCCGCAGAACGTCTACACCTTCGCCGCCGGCTCGATGCTCGGCGCGGGCGAGTACCTCGTGCTCGTCGGCGACACGGACCACATGTTCGGGCTCGGCAACGACGACGCGGTGACCCTGCTCGATCCGGCGATGGCCACGGTCGACACGGCCGACTGGGCCGCAGACGAGGCTGACGTCTCCTACTGCCGAGTCCCGAACGGCACTGGCGCGTTCCAGGTCTGCGCGGCGACGACCTGGGGCGCAGCGAACATGTGACGCTCGCCCGAGTCAGTCGAGCGGCCAGAAGATCCTCAAGAGAGAGCGCGGGCCACACGGCGAGATCGTGAGCGAGACCTCGTCCCCGTCGCCCGCGCGCGTGACACGCGCGGGCCTCTCGAGGCCGGTGCCGAGATCGATCACGCTCGCAAAGGCCTCGGCGGCAGCGGCGCCCAGGCCGGTGAGCACCAGGCGCGTGCGCTTGCAGGCGTACCGATTCATGAGGCCGATCCACTCGTAGGGCGCGGTGCGGGTCCCGTACACCCGCTCGGCCTCGGCCCAGGTCCGGCAGACGCCTGCCTCCAGGCGATAACGGGTGGTGCCGGGCTCGGCGAGCTCGAGCTCGAGCTTCCCCGGAACGTCGATCGGATCGAGCGGACGCAGGTCGGGCGACAGCGGGACGAGCTTCGAGCCCACGATTCCATCGACGAGCTCGCTGTATCGATGGGGGGACTCCCCGCTCCGCGTGACGCGGCGCTCGTAGACGACGTCCCATCGAGTGCTCGGGTGGTCGAGAGAGGGAACCAACCTGCAGAGCGACTCGTTCGAATCGAGCTCGGGGCCACCGGCGCCGCGCGCTTCGGTCCGAACCGGCAGGGTCGACCAGCGAGGGCCGTCCTGCCGGGCCTCGAGGAGCGGCCTGACCGCGATCCGGCCCGCTTTGGCTCCCTTGTACCCGAAGCTGACCGTGTCGATCGAGAGCTGGCCCTGGGTCAGCCTGACGGCATTGAAGGAGGGCCATAGCCGCGCGACGTCGCTCGTTCCGGCTGGGCTCCAGCGCTCCGCGGTTCCGGCGCTGCCGGCGGAAGCGACGATCACGTCGCCGTGACCGACCACCGTATGCCGGAGGTGTCGTGCGGTCGCGTAGTGTTTGTGGCCGTGCAACACGAGGACGGCGCGCCCGAGCGTATGGAGCGTCGAGAGGGCCGTGCCCGCGCCGAGCGCGGTCATCGTCAGCTCTTCGCGGTCGGCGTTCGAGACGATACCAGGCAGGATTCGCTGCAG
>JAEUKE010000040.1 GCA_016794345.1 Myxococcales bacterium | reverse complement strand
CGTCGCCCGAGGTTTCATGGCGACCTGCTCGGAGCCGGAACGCGATCTCCGAAAGCCCCTCTCGAGACTGGAACCCGACGCCCGACGACAAGGGTCGAGGCGAAGTGGACGGGTGCGCCTTGACATCGACCCCCACAGAAGGGTGCTGAAAAAGTCTCCGCCATCGTTCTGGACCCATCATGCCCGCCCTTTCACCCCCCTAATCCCCCCTCACGAGTGAGGGGGGAGAATGCTCGATCGGAGCTGATTTGCCGCTGTTTCTCGATGGCACCCCCCTCGCGCAAGCGAGGGGGGCTGGGGGGGTGAAAGTGCAGCACAAACCTCATCGAGCACAACGACGCTGCCTTCTTCAGCACCCTGCTAGACCAGCCGAGGCCCTGCCTCGCTGTCCCACTTGTAGAGGCCGCCCTCGGCGCCACCCTCAGCCGGGTGGATGACGAGGTGCATGCGCGGCGCCTTCTGCTCGTCTTTGCTTGCGTGCTCGTCCTCCGACCACGAGCCGACGTTCACGTACGTGGACGCGCCGCCCACGGCCGGCTGGCAGACCGGGATGTGCGTGTGGCCCATCACCACGAACGCGGCGGGGAAGAGCCGAGCCAGGTGTGACGCGCGCTCCGCGAGCTGCTCCGACGGGCACACCTTCCGCTGGCGCATGAGGTAGAAGTGCGCGAGCCCCCACGCGCCGAGGACCACCGCGGCGGCCCAGAGGAAGCGGCCGCTGCTGGTGAGAAGGATGGCGAGGCCACAGAGGAGCAGCGACGCCCCGAGCGCGAGCGCGATTCGGTCGAGCAAGACGCTCGCGAGGATCCCTCGGATGGTCCGCGTGACCGGAGGCGACTGCAGCGCCATGAGCGCGCGGAGGCGGTCGATGCCGATCCGCTTCGCCTCGGCCAGAAGGGCCATGCGACGCTCGTGTTCTTCCCGCAAGACGCCGGCGGCGTCGGAGAGGTGCGCGCGCCTGAGCTTGAACAGCTCGAGGATGGCGCGGACGAACCGGACGAAGACCGCAAACGCACCGCGCAAACCGAGCTTGAACCCGAAGGCGACGTAGTCGGCGATGCCCATCGCCTCATGGCCGTGCTCCGAGAGACCCTTCGTGGGCCTAACGACGAAGCGGAGCAGGACCTCGCAGAAACCACGCGCGAGCCGGCGCGGGTGGAGCGGCGAGAGCGGCGCCATGATGTGGTCGACGGCGCAGAACGGGTCGTACTGGTGACCGTGCTCCACGTAGACGAGCCCGCCCACGTAGTAGAACCAGGGCGCGTGCTCGATGCGCGCGAGGAACTCCGCGCGATCGACCCCCTGGGTCGCGTGGCGAAAGAGCGCGTCGCCGAGCTCGTCGCGCACGGCTTGCCAGTGCAGCTCGACGTCGTGGTTGCCATGCACGAGCGTGATGGCGTGGCCCGCCGACAGGAACCGCGCGAGGGCACGGAAGACGTCAGCGTGACGCGCGGCGACGCGCCGCAGCTTAAGGCGGGCGTGATCTTCCGCGTTGCCGAGGCCGTGCTCCCGCTCCTCCTCGGTGAGCGGCGTCTCGAGCTCCGCCTCGTCAGCCGAGATGGCCATGCCGATGAAGTCGATGAAGTCACCGGCGATGACCATGCGCCAGCGCTGGCCCGTGGGCTTCTGCTCGCGGTAGTGCTCGACGAGCCGGACGAGATCGCGATCGATGTGCGGTGATCGCCTGGGCCCGCCTTCGTTCAGATCGCTCCCGAGGTGAACGTCCGAGAGGACGATCAGGCTCTCCTCCGGCAGGGGCGTCGGGGACGAAGACATGACCGAAGGTAAGCATGTCCCATTCCAGGTGACCGTCGAGTCACGTTTCGGTCAGGGCCCGGAGGAAGCGCGGGTTTGCCGCGCTCCGCGCCGCCCCGGGGCGGCTCAAGTCGAGACTGCGGCGAGGTGGCCATGACACCGGCGTCTCACCCCAGGACCAGGCATCGCCTAGCCGAGGAGATCGGTCAGGCTCCGCACGACGCCCTCGCTCCACGAGCCGAGGGCGATCCGCGAGCCATCGGGTGAGAAGGCGACGTCGGAGGGGTAGACCAGATCGGCGCCGCCGACCGCCTCCAGCGAGGGGGTGAAGATCTGGATGCGGCCGTCTTGGACCGATCCGAGGAGCGAGGGGCCCCAACGAACGGCGGCGCCGGTGCCCCCGAACTTCGCCTTCACGGAGCCGCGGAGCTTCCCCGTCGCGATCTCGACAATGACGATATCGCCATGATGTGGACGGCTGGCGGCAAGGTGTCGACCGTCCGGGGAGAGCGCGGTGTGTCCGAGGTCCGCCAGGGTGAACGAGACCTCGGGCTGTCCCTCGAGCGCGCCTTCGTAGACGCCGACTCGGTCGGGCTTGCCGCCACCGGGAGCCGCGGACGTGACGATGACCCACCGGTCACCCGCCCGGTGGACCGAGCGGACCATCTCGCCCTCGAAGCCGCGCCTCGACTCGGTGTGTCTCTCGAGATCGTGGATGAAGAGCTCACCTTGCCAGGACCCGTGCACCAGGCGCCGGCCGTCCGCCGAGAAGGCCGGCGCAGAGCCCTCGCCGCGGCCCTTGTCCACCGTCTTGATGACGGCGCCGTTTCGCGCGTCGAAGACGGTCAGCCGCCCCGAGGTGTTCTTCGCGGCGAGCCGCGCGCCGTCCGCGGAGAACGCGAGCTCCGACGGGTCCTTCAGGGTGGTGGTCTCCCAGCGCTTCTCACGGCCGGCCACGTCCCACAGGACGACCGTGCGCTTCCCGCAGGTCGCGAGGACGTCCCCCTGCGGAGAGAAGACCGTGCAGAACGAGACGCCGATCGGGATCTCGACCAAGCCGTGCGAGCCCTTTGTCACGAGTGACTCGAGGGTCGCGCCAATCGCCTCGGCGCGCAAGCCCGACCCCGAACGAGGCGACGCGGCGCCTCAGGCGGCGGTCCGCGTCTCGGGCGGCGCGACGCGTCGCGCCGGCTTGCGCGCCCGCGGGTCCTGCGTCGCGCTCGCGGGCGAAGCCGAGCTTTGTTTGGCGCGGGGCTGCGAGACGCGCTCGAGCAGGGCGAGCACCAGCTCGGCCGTCAAGCGAGCGGTCGGCAGCTTCGGCGTGAAGACGAGCACGCGCTCGTCGAGCTTCCGACCGGGCGCACGCCGGGCCGAGCACTCGAGCCCACGCGCCAGCTCGGCGCAAGGCGAGCCGTGCTCGAAGCGGAGGAGGATCTCCGGCAAGAGGACGTACCCGCCCGGGCCGACCGCAAACCCCGTCGCGACCTCGACCGCGCGGAGGCCGGCCGCCGGGTCCGGCGGCAGGACGGCGAGACGAACCTCGTCGGAATCGGCGCGCCCTTCCGGCAAGCGAATCCTCGGGACGAGGCGCACCTCGGATCGCGCGCGCTGCACCCGGAGCGCGATGGCGTGGAGCAGAGGAACGGGGTCCGCGGCGAGGTCGACCGGAAGCGCGCGCCGCCCTCCGGTCACGAAGAGCGCACAGAGAGGCAGACCGAGGCAGAGCACCGCGACGGCGATGTCGAGCGAGCGGCGGGACGCGAGGTAGCTGCCGGCCGCGACGAGCGCGAGCACCAGCGCCACGAGCACGCGGCCTCGGCGACCGTCGAGGTGAAACACACCCGCCGGGGCCACCGGCGGCCGGCCGAAGATCTCGCCGAGCCGGACGGGAAGCCACTTTCCGGGCGGTCGCGCTTCGTGTCTTGCCTTCGAGGGGAGGTGCCAGACGAAGGCGACGAAGCTCGCCGACAGGAGCGCGCCGCCGAGCATCGCGCGCGCGGAGTAGACGAGCCACGCGCCGCCCAGCAACGCGGCGCTCGCCAGGCAAGCCCGCGCGAGGATCGGGAGCGGAACGAGGGGCCTCGTCGCGACGCCGCGATCGCTGGCGCGCCGGCGGATCTCGCTACCTTGGATCACGACGAGGCCGGCCACGAGGACGAACAGCGCGAAGCCGACGGGAAGCCAGATCTCGAGGCCCATCGCCGGAGCCGTCGTGGCGCGCGGCCTTCCGTCGGCGGGGGGCGGCGCGGCGGTCGAGACCTCCAGCGGCCCGCCGTCGAGCGCTCGCGCGTCGACGCGCACGGCCCAGAGGACTCGCTCTCCTTGCGACGCGTAGAGCCTGACGAGCTCGATCTGATCGATGGTGCCCTTCCGGGTGACGGTCGACACGAAGCCGGGATCGTCTGCGGCGTCTCCGGGCTCGACCGGCGCGCCGTCGGCCCGAGGCTCGGTCGGCGCGACGGGGAACGAGAAGACAGCGCGCGTCGCGTCGAGCCCGTGCTCCCACGAAGGGCCCATCCAGCGCAGCGCCGCCGTCGCGCCCTCGCGAGCCAGGGCGCCGGTTGCGAGCAGGTCCGTCCCGTAGCGGACCACGAGGACGTAGCGCCCTCGCCCGAGGCCCTTGTCGCCCAGGGTCATGTCGAGGTCGTTGCGGCTGACGCCCGGCGTCCCGGTGTCGGCTGTCTTCTTCGTGATCTGGACCGGCTCGGCGACCTCGATGTTGCCGGCCTTGTCGTCCTTCTCGGCGATGACGTACGCCCCTGGCTCGATCTCGGCGTCGGCGTCGACGCCGCGCAGGCTCAGAGACTTGAGCGGTCCGCCGCTGACGAGCAAGAGGACGCGATGCTCCACGCGCGCCTTGCCGTCGCGCCCCACGTCCAAGCGGATGTCGTCGCGCGCAACGGTGAGCTCGACCCACGCGGACGCGGAGGCCGGCAAGAGTCCCATCGCGACGAAGATCGCGAGGGTCACGAGCAGCCGCAGGGCCGACCGCCGGAGCATGAGGCCTCGTCTCACGAGCGGCCCAAGTGGGCCAACTTGCAACCTTCTCTCTCCACCAATGAGCCCGCGCCTTCTCCTCCCGGGACGAGCGCGTGCCGTTGCTATTGAAAACGAGTTTCACTTTCGTTATCTGTGCCTCACGATGCGTAAGCGAACGACTCTCGGCTTCTTGGCAGCAGCTCCTCTCCTGGCTCTCGCGGCCTGCGGCGACGACGAAGGCACCGGCGGCGCCGGCGGCTCGACCTCGAGCGCCACGACGACAGGCAGCAACGCGACTGGGACCACGACCACCACGACGACCACGGGCTCCACCTCGTCCTCGAGCTCGACGGGCGGCGGAGGCGGCGGGGGCGAGCCCTTCGTCACGCCCACCCCGATTGCCGTCCCGCTCTCCCCGGCGGGGCCGGATCAGCTGCAGTCGGTCACCGCTGCGTCGAACGACGGCGACTTCCTGGCCGCCGGGTTCGCGGCCGCGGCGGTCGGCGGACCGCGCCTCGTCACGGTGGTGAAGTACTCGTCGGCGGGCCCCGACGCGTCATTCGGCACCGGCGGCGTCGCCACGACCGACGTCACGTTCATGGGCGGCGCAGACGAGATCGACGTCGCGACGCAGTCCGACGGCAAGATCGTCGTCTCGGCCACCGTGGCGAACGCCGTGAACGCAAACGACCGGGACATCGCGCTGATCCGACTGAACGCCGACGGCAGCCTCGACACCACGTTCGGCACGAACGGCGTCACGGTCGTGAACCTGAACGACGCGTACGACAACGGCATGATGCTCGTCGGGCTCGACGCCGCGCGCAGCCTGACCGTGGACGGCGACGACAACATCTTCGTCCACGCGGCGTCTCGAGCGCTCGGCAACGCGCAAGGCGGCGGACCGCGGACCGACACGGACTTCACGGTGGTGAAGCTCACCCAAGACGGAGACGTCGACACGACCTTCGGCGACGCCGGTCAGTTCCGGCTCGACATCGCGCAGGTCAACGGAACGCCGCGCGCGATCGCCGCGATCGCCGACGGCTCGCTCATCGCGAGCGGCTACGCCAACACGCCCGATGTCGGCGACACCGTGCAAGCCGTGCTCTACAAGGTCACCCCGAACGGCGAGCTCGACGACGCCTTCGCGACGAGCGGCCTCTTCCACGAGCCGGTGCTCACGATCCAGACCGAGATCTACGGGTTCGCGCTGCACGGCCCGTCACTCGTGACGGGCGGCTACGGGCGCAACACCGGCGACACCAACGACTACGTCTCGATGCGCTTCGACGTCGACACGGGCGCGCGCGACACGACCTGGGGCGACACGAACGGCGCGGTCGTCGTCGATCCTTCGGGGACGATGCTCGGGAGCAACGCGCGCAACACCGTCGGGCTCCCCGACGGAGGGACGATCATCCTCGGCTCGACAGGACCGGCAAACATGCCCGAGCAGGACGCGGTGTTCGTGGTCCTCGACGACGCAGGCGAGCTCGATACCGCATACGGCACGGGCATCCACGTCCTGCCGCTTGGCAACGACGGCAACGACCAGCTCTGGGGCGGGGCCGTGAGCGGGAGCTTCGTCTCGCTGGTGGGTTACCAGGGCGGCGGCCAGACGCAGACCGACACGACGAACGACGACTCCTACGTCGTCGTGTTCGAGGCTCAGTAGCCAGCCGTGGCGCTTCGCTCGCCGCCGTGGAGAAACGGCGGCGAGCCCTTCGGCTCGGGGAGGATCCAGCGGCCAGCGTACGCGTCGTCGATCTCGAGGAGATCGATCTCGGGATCGACGAGCAGCTGGCTCCGCCGGCCGTTCAGCGACACGAGGACCTCTGCGCGAACGCGCACCGGGCCACCCGCGCGCGCCTCCCACTCGCGGCCGATGTGACGGCCGAGCTGGAGCACGAGGTCGGGTTGGGTGCCGAACTCACGCTCCTGGCGCGCGTCGAGGTAGCGCCGGGGCTTCACTTCGACCGTTCGGCCCGTCGTGAGATCGTCGACGTAATAGAGCACGCTCGCGTTTTTCTCCCGGACCATCACGCGCCAGGAGAAGCGCATGCCCTGCTCGTGCCAGTGGACGTTGCCGGCGTGGATGAAGGTGCGAAGCGGAGCGAGCACCTGCAGTGCCGCGTAGAGGCCCGTCACGACGACGAGCGCGGCGAAGCGGGGCGTGGGCCAGGCGACGAGCGGCGAAGGCCGCGCGGGCGCGAGCGGCAGGAATCGGCGCGGCCAGCTCGGCTCGAAGAAGATCGTGGCCGCCGAGATCATGATGAAGGGGAACATCCCGATCGGGAACAGGTACCGGGTGACGGCGTGGAAGCCGAGCACGGCCGCAAACGCAAGCGGCCTCGATCGGCGCCACGAGAGCCAGCCGGCGATCGTCAGATCGAACAGGCACCCCGCCCAGGCCATCGCGTGTGGCGCAAAGGGGTGCGCGAGGATCGGGCCGAGCACCGGCAGCGAGGTCCTCGACGAGAGCCAGATGTCGAGGGGCTGCGCGTACACGATCCAGTCGCTCGTCAGCTTTGCCACCCCCGCGTAGGTGTACACGACCGCGACCTGCGTCCGCAGCAGCGCGTAACACCACCCCGGGAGCGTCGTGCGGGCGGGCTGCCCGGTGCGCCGAGCGCGCAAGAGCCCGTCGAGGCCCCAGCACGCGCCGAGCGGCATGAAGGACATCAAGAGCGTGAGGAGGCTGACGAGGTAGTAGTGGTTGAGGTAGTTCGTGACGTCGATCAGCTGGACGTACGTGAACGCCACGAACAGCGTCGCGATCGCCGCGCGGTAGAAGAGCCCCGCGGCGACGAGCGCGCCGGCTGCCGCGATGGTCCAGAAGACCGCGCGCATGCCGGTCGCGCCGAGCGGCTGGACGAAGGGGGCGAACGAATAGGTGAAGAAGAACCGCGGGCGAACGAAGAGCTCGTCGACCCAGCCGTAGTGCAGGAACCGAAGCGCGCTCACGAGCGCGAGCAGCCCGATCGCGACGCGGAAGGCCGCGAGGCCCGCGGCGTCCCGATCGCCGAGGAGACGCTCGCGCAGCCAGGCCGAAGCGCGATCAGTCATTGTCCCCCTCGACGGTCTTCGGCAGCTCGAGATCCAGGATGGTGGCGAAGTCGGTCTTCAGCTCGTCGCTCAGACGCTTCACCGCGGCGTGAAGCGCCTCCACGTTGGCCCGTTCGCTGTCCACCAGCACGACGAGATCGGCGCTCGACAGGGCATCCGCTGCGGCGATGGCGCCGCCGATGTCGGCGTTCATCTGGTCGGCCAGGTCTCCCGCCCCGGCGCTGCGGAGGAGGTCGTCGAACCCCGTGTCGGCCGCTTCGTCGCATCCATCGAAGATGCGCTGGAACCCGATGAGGTTATTCTTGATGTGATCACGCGCTGCGCGCGCGAACTGCGACTCGACCGCGTCCGGGCACGACGGCGTGGTGCAGTCCTCCGTCTTGCCGAGCGGCCGGCCTAGCTTCAGGTCCTTCACCTCGTTCTCGAGGTAGAAGAGGCCGTCGCTGACGGCGTTCAGCGCGTCCTGATCGGACGAAAACGGAGCACCGGAGGCGCCCGAGCGCGCGAGGCCCGCCGCGAAGCCTTGATCGGTGTCCCACGCGGCGTGGATGGCCGCGGTGCGCTGCGCCACGTCCTTCGCGACGACCGCCGCGTACTCGCGCTTGCGCACGGCGAGATCTCCGCCGAGCGCGGCCCAGGTGCCCTGGCTGTTGATGCTCGCGCTCGAGGAGCAACCGTTGTCGGTGCCGCCGTAGAAGAGCAGGTACTCGGCGGCTGCGAGGCCCCGCGTGTTCACGAGCGCGGTCTCGGACCACGTCTCCTTCGCGTACGCCCGCGACACGATGGCCTGCTCGACCAGGCATCGGCTCACGAGCGGCCACGAATAGACGTAGTCACGCAGGCCTTCCCCCGCCGGCAGCGTCGTCGGGCCCGCGGGGCCGACCTTCAAGAGCTCCGCTTGCTGCCACAGCCCGATGGTCTTCGACCACGCGGCGCGCGCAGCCGCTTCGTTCTCGGGAGTCGGCGACGAGGCCAACGTGGCTGCCGCGACGTCGAGCTCCGCTGCTGCGGCAGCGGCGTCGCCGTACAGGCTGAGGGCGCACGTCGCGACGCCGCCGAGGACCATCGATCGGGAGACCGCGCCGGGACCGGTCGCGGCGACGTTCGACGGTCCGGAGGGCGTATCCCCTGCGCCCGCCGAGCCGGTGATCGTGAACGCGGTGACGCGCTCACACGCCCCAGCGAAGACGACGGTGGCGATGGTGACGGCCCCGAGGGCGAAGGCGGAGAGAGCACGAACGAGCCGGGCGCGATCGAGCATGGCTCGTTGATAAGGAAGTTGAAAATCGAATTCAATTACTTTCGAGACGAGGCCTCGCGCCCAGCACGGGGAGGTCGCGGGTCAGCCTTCGTCCGTTGTCACGAACGCGGCGAGATCGGCGGGCAGGTCGAGCCGCACGGCCAGGGCCGGCACGACCGCGTCCCCTCCCCAAGCCAGATAGTGGGCGTGCAACGCGTGACGGGTGAGCCCGGGCACCGAGGGCCCGCCGTAGAGCGAGTCCCCCAGGAGCGGGTGATCGATCGCGGCGAAGTGTGCTCGGATCTGGTGGCGCATGGCACGCGGGGCGCGCGCCTCGACGAGGGCGATGCCGTCTCGCTCGGACAGGACCTGGTAGGTCGTGACGGCGGGCCGAGGATCGTTCCGCGCGACGTCCCGGGGGTGGACACAAGCGAGGACGCGGCGCTTGTCCTTCGGGTGCGGCGCGAGCCCGATGTCGATGGTCCCCACCGAGGGCAGATCCGCCGCCTGAACGAGGAGCAGGTAGCGCTTGTCGAGCCGCCCTTCGCGCAACGCCGTGGTGAGCGTGACGAAGGCCTCCTTCGTGCGGGCCGCGAGCACGAGGCCGGAGGTGTCGGTGTCGAGGCGATGGCAGAGACCGGGCTCGCGTGGGGAGAAGCCGATCGAGGCGAGCTCCGGGTATCGGGCGACGAGCGCGTTTGCGAGCGCGCCCTTCTCGCCGGGCGCGAGCGGGGCCGTCGGCTGCCCGGCCGGCTTGTCGAGGACGAGCACGAGATCCGTCTCGAGCACGACCGAGAGCGGCGTGTCCGGGTCCGGTACGGCGGTCGTGTCGGTCGACGGCACCTCGACCTCGACCTCGATCCCTTCCGCGCCGACGTCCCCCTTCACGGCGCGGCGGAGCTTCCCTGACGGCGTGACGACCTGCACCTTCCCCTCGGCGAAGAGCCGCTTCACGGTCGCGCGACCGAGCCCCGGGATCCGTTCACAGAGAACCTTGTCGAGGCGGGCCCCGGCGTCTTCGGGAGAAAGCTTGATTCGCATGCTCAGAAGCTCACGGCCGCGCGTACGCGGATGGCGCCCACGAAGGAGTCGAGCACGACGAGCCTTTCGTTCGCGCGGCTGATGACCGAACGGTAGGCGGGGTCGCCTTCGTCGTCATCGGTGATCGCATGAGACAGCTCATACTGGACCCGGGCACCGAGCGCGAGCTTGATGAAGGCGCTCGCTTGCCAGACGAGCGAGCTCTCCAGACCGAAGACGCCGTACGGCGCCACGGTCGTGAGGCCGGTGACCACCGAGTCGTCGCGCAGGACCCGGAGCGAGCCTGCGTCGCTCGCGCCGATGGCGTCGAACGCCTCCGAGTAGTCGAGCCCACCAGATCGGTACGTGGCCGTCACCCGCGTGTCGATGTCGAGCCGCGTGAACTTCTCTCGGTTCTCCCAGGGGATCACGGCCATGCCCAAGCCTGCCGTGGCCTCGACCGGCGGCAGGAGCGTCTCGCCCAGCGACGCCTCTTCGAACAAGCTGCCCGGGAGCGGGATCTCCACGAGCACGTCGACCGTGCCGTAGGGCACGACGTACCGTACCCGACGGCCGATCGCCGTCGAGAACGCGAGCCCTGCCGTCCCTCGGGCGAGCCCCGGTGTGGCCGGCTCTCCGAGATCGGGCTCGCCTGGATCGCGCTGGCCGTCGCGGTCGACGTCGCCGGGCTTCGCGCACGCGACCTGTCCTTCGGCCGGTGAGCTCGTGCACGCGCGCCGGGTCGGGCCGATGGCGACGCGAGCCTCGGCTCCCACCGACCAGGTCGGGAAGTCGGCGCTCCGCGATTGGTTGAGCGGCGTCGCTCGCATACCGAAGGCGAGGTGCTCGAGGCCGCTGCGCTCGATCGACTCCATCGGCAGCAAGACGAGCGCCTCGTCTCCGGCGGCGATCGAGCCCGAGGTGGCGCCGCCCGCCGGAGACAGCTCTCTCGTCTCGCTGAGCACGATAGGAAAACCGAGCGTGAGCGCGAGATCGCGGTAGAGGCCGATCTCGAGCGTGGGAAGCAGCTTGGAGGTGACCGCGGTGAATCCGGCGACGCGCTTCACGTGGTCCCCCGACTCTCGGCCGATCGCTGCCCGCGCGATCCGCGCTTCGTAAGCGAGGCCGATGGCGATGTCGAACGGGTCGCCTTCGTCGAAGGAGTCCGAGACCACGAACCGCTCGCTCGGCTCCCGCATGACCGCGGGCTCACCAGGCGCCTTCGGCTCCTCGGCGCGGGCCGCCCACGACCAGCTGACGGCGCAGACGACGATGCCGCCGGTAATGGCGAGCGAGCACCTCACCTTTCGGGGGCGCTCGACGCTCCGTTCTTGTCCCCGGATGCGGACTCGACGTCGATGAGCGGCATCGTGCCGAGCGCCCCCCTCACCTGCGCGCGCGCGGACGCGACGGCCGCCGCAGACGGCAGCGTCTTGCCGAGCGGGACCGCGACCGGATCGGCGGCGGCGGCGTCCGTGTCGCCGGAGTCGGTGTCGCCGGAGTCGGACGCGGAGGTCGGTTCCTTCGCGGCGGTCTCGTCGGAGGTCGCTTCGCCTTCCGCCGCGAGCAGGTTGGCCTCGGACGAGCGCGCTGCCTCCTCGTCCTCCGCGATGGCGTCGGAGATGTCTTCGGCAGCGAGCTCCTCCTTGGCGCTCGACAGGTCGCGAGACGTCTGATCGAGGCGGTCTGCGAGGACACCGAGGAACTGCCAGAGGAGCTTGCCCGCGAGCTCGTATTCCTTCCGCAGGATGGCGAAGAAGTCCGCGCGCCGTACGGCGATGAGCTCGCTCTTCTCCACCGCCCGGACCGTGGCCGAGCGCGGCAGCGATCGAATGAGGGCCATCTCCCCGAAGTGCTCGCCGGGGCCGACCTCCGAGAGGACCTGCTCACCCCGGAGGATCTGAAGGGCGCCGTCGACGACGATGAACAGCTCGTCGCCGCGATCCCCCTCGCGCACGACGTCTTGGCCGGGCTCGAACTCGAGGACCTCGGCCACCTGCATGATGCGGAGCATCTCGCGCTCGTGCAGCTTGGAGAAAAGCGGCATGCCGGCGAGGACCTCGCGCCGGACCGCGATGCGCCGAGCGCGCTCCGTGTCCTTCTGTCCGGTCTGCCCGATCCGGACGATGACGGAGGTGATGTTGTCCTTCCCGCCCTTCTTGTTGGCGAGCTCGATCAGCTCCCGCGCCGCCTTCTCGCCGTCCTCCTCCTCGAAGTACGGCTCGAGCTCGGCGACGTGGTTGATGTACCCGTGCAGGCCGTCCGACGCGAGGAGGAACTGGTCGCCCGGCAGGAGCTCCAACATGAGCGTGTCGACCTCCACCCGCTCGTAGACGCCCACCGCGCGCGTGACCGCGTTCTTCTGCGCGACCTTCTCGATCTGCTCCTTCGTCAGGCGCCCGCGCCGGATGAGCTCGTTGTAGACGGTGTGATCCTCGGTGATCTGCTGGATCTTGCCGTCGCGATAGAGGTAGATGCGGCTGTCGCCGACGTGGGCGACGAACCCGTGTGACCCGGTGACCAGGAGCGACGAGAGCGTGGTGCCCATGCCGCGCTTGGAGGAGTCGCTCTTGGCCTCCTCGTGGATGCGCGAGCACGCGCGCAGCACCGCCGACTCCATCGAGTGCATGATCTCGCGCGCGGAGTCCCTCGAAGCGCTGCCCGTGCCGTAGGCCTTGATGAGGTCGTAGCGGCGACGAACCTCCTGGTGGATGAGGCGCACGGCGAGCGCGCTCGCCACCTCGCCGGCGGCGTGTCCTCCCATCCCGTCGGCCACGATGGCGAGAGCGAGCTTCTTGTCGACGAGGAAGTTGTCCTCGTTCAAGTCACGCACGCGCCCCTGATCCGTCAGGGGGAAGAACTGGATGCTCTCGGGAGTGGCCATGCAGGGAGAAGCGCCAGCCGAAGAGGGTAACCGACGTCCCGCCCGCTGGTCACGCCTAACCGCGCATCAGCCGAGGAGGCCGAGATCGAGGAGCGACCCGTGGCGGTTTCCCGCCACGATGACGTGGTCCACGAGCGGCACCCCGATCACCTCCCCGGCTTCACACACGACTCGCGTCATGGCGATATCTTCCGCCGACGGCGTCGGATCGCGGCTCGGATGATTGTGGACCAGGACGATCGCGCTCGCCGCCTCGACGAGGCCTGCCCGCAGGATATCGCGCGCCGAGACGCTGCAGCCGTGCAGGCCTCCTTGCGCGACGCGGCGCATCGCGCGAAGCCCATTTTGCCCGTCGAGCGCGAGCACCCACATCTCCTCGTGGTCGAGGTGCGCCAGGCGCGGACGCATCAGCTCGGCGACGCGGTCGGACGTCGCGAGGCGCAGACGGGGAACGAGATCGGCCACCACTGCTCGCCGCCCGAGCTCGAAACACGCTGCCAGGCGCAGGGATTTGGCGTGGCCGACACCCGGCAGCGGGGCGAGCTGCCGGGCCGCCACGCGGCTGAGACCGCCGAGCCCCCCGCAGCCGTTCACCAGCGCCGTCGCGACCTCGGTCACGGGCAACCCGCGCGCGCCGGTGCCGAGCACCAACGCGACGAGATCCGCGTCAGCGAGGTACGAGAGACCGTCGCGCGACGCGCGCTCCCGGGGACCTTCGGAGGAGACCGTGTCCTGCATAGGCGCCCCCACAGCACCGCGCGTGCCATCGTGGCTCGAGCGAGGAACCGACTCGGAGGTCGTCGAAACCGGAGGACCACCGCGGCGCCGCGGGCGGCGCCGCCGATCCGTGGGGGTGGCGCCGCCGATCCGTGGGGGTGGCGCCGCCTACCCCTCGAGGCCGGCCATCGCTCCGTCCGGGAGCAGCGCGACGAACGCCTGGCGCGCCGCCTCGCACCGCGCCCGGTCGCGGCCATCGAACGTCAACTTCGTGCGGATCTTCGGATCCGTCCAGCGAGGGTACGAGCCGACGTCCACGTCCGGGTGATCGAGGACGACGCGGTCCAACATCGGCTTGATGTTGCCCTCGTCGAGCGTGGTGAGCACCGCGAGCGAGACGAACGGCACGCCGGCTCCGACGACCTCTTCGACGAGCTTCATCTTGAGCTCGAAGATCTCGGGGACCCCGGGCAAGACCCAGACGTTGCGCATCAGCGTCGCCGGCCAGGGGATGTCTTCGCTCTTCACGAGCCGGGCGCCGCGCGGCACACGCGCCATCAAGAGGTGCCCCTCGCGCAGCTTGTCGCCGTACGCCAGCCGGATGAGCGACTCGAGCTCGCTCGAGACGATCACCTCCTCGTCGAAGGCCGACGCGACCGCCGCGATCGTGAGGTCGTCGTGGGTCGGACCGACGCCGCCGCTCGTGAACACCCAGGTCGAGGCGACTGACGCCTCGCGCACCTCGCGGACGATGACCTCCGCGACGTCGGGGATGACGACGGCTCGCTCGAGCACGACGCCGAGTCGCCGCAGCACCGTGGCGAGCGTGGTCAGGTTCTTGTCGGCGATCTTCCCCGTCAGGAGCTCGTTGCCGATGATGATCGCGCGGGCCGTGCGCGAGCCGCCGCTCATGGCTCCTCCTCTTCCTCCAGGCCTGCGAGCGGCTTGGTGACGGGCTGCCCCGCGGTGTCGAAACCGAGCAGCTCTTCGATGCGCTTCTCGGCGAGCTCGATCTTCTGCTGCGCCTTGCGCGAGAGACGGACGCCTTCTTCGAACAGCGCGAGCGCCTTCTCGAGCGGAAGGTCACCGCGCTCGAGCGCGTCGACGATCTCGGCGAGCCGCTCGGTGCTCGCCTCGAACGACTCCTCCGGCGCCTTGTCCGTCTCGCTGCTCATTTGTCTTCGGAGCCCTTCGCGAAAG
The DNA here is from genome assembly GCA_016794345.1 of Myxococcales bacterium. GTDB lineage: Bacteria > Myxococcota_A > Polyangia > Polyangiales > Polyangiaceae > Xiheicaenibacterium > Xiheicaenibacterium phototrophicum. Next base: position 27,426 of record JAEUKE010000040.1, on the reverse strand, counting down.
AGAGGTCCTCTGCAAGCTCGAGGGTGGCCCCACCGAACGGCATCCCGCCGACGAGCAAGGCGCCGTCGGCGGCGGGGAACACGGCGAGCGCGAGGCCGGAGGGCAGCACCAACCTGAGCGCGGGCGGCTCCGACAGCGCCGCGGCCGTGTCGACGCGGAAGAGCGCGGCCGTTCCCGCCACGAGCGGGCGCGGCGCCTCGACGCGCTTTCCGCGGAGCGCTTGCTCGGCGACGCGTCGCACCTCGGCGTCCGGGTCGGTTCGCGCCGCGATCAGGAGGACCGCCTTTCGTTGGGGCTCCGACCGCATCGCGAGCGCGCGCACGACGGCCCGCCGGACGCGCGGGTCTTCCTCTTGGTGGTATCGGCTCGCGAGCACGCTCACGCTGGACGCCTCCTCTGCCTCGCCGAAGCCGAGCGCGACGGCGGCACGAACGCTCGCGTCCGTCCCGGCGAGAAGCGCACGAACCCGCTCGCGCGCGGTGCCGTCGTCTCGACGGGGCAACGCGCGCGCCGCGAGCGCCGCGATCGGCCCGCCGTTCTCCGCGAGCCGGAGCAACGACTTGAACGGCACGCGATCGGCGACGTCGCGCGAGAGGAGCGCGACGCCCGCGGCGATCGCCACCGGCTTCGGAGCCTCGGGGTCGACGTCGACGAGGAGCGGCGCGAACGCGGCGAGCGAGCCTTCGTCACGCAGCAGCGCCGCGCGCGCCGCCCCCGAGACGACGGGCAGGTCGGCCGCGGTCGCGAGCACGGCCTCGGCGCTCTCGAGCCCGAGCGCGACGCGGCCGAACGCGGCGACCTCGCGATCGGAGGGATCTTTCGAGCGGCCGAGCTGCGCGAGCGTCGACGCGAGCGCATCCGGCGCGTCCGCGAGGACGAGCCCACGAACGATCGCCGCGCGCACGAAGGCTCGGCGACGCGGGGGCTTCGCCTCGCCGAGGCCGCGCTCGATCGCCTTCTCCGCGTCCTCCGAGGGCATGGCGCCAAGGGCGGAGATCGCCGCGGGCGCGAGCCCTGCGTCTTCGAAGAGGCCCGCGACGCTCGTGACGTCGCCGGCGCGGCCGAGCGCCATGACCGCACGCACCGCGTCCTCTCCTTCGAGCTTCGGGAGCAGAGCGAGGAGCTGCGCGCGCAACGACGGATCGGCGAGATCGTGCGCGAGGGCGAGCGCCGCGCTGCGCGAAGCCTCGTCTCGCAGCGCCTTGGCGACGGCCTGCGGTGCCTTGGGGTGGCCCACGATGACCAGCGCTTCGGCCGCGGCGAGGACGACACGTGGCTCCGCGTCCTCGAGCCAAGGAAGCACCTCCGCCCCGATCGACGCGTCGCCGAGCTTGGCGAGCGAGACCGCGGCGGCGGCGCGGCTCGGACGGTGCGGCGAGCCGACCTCGTTGCGGAGCGCGGGGAGCGCGCGGACGTCGCCGAGATCTCCGAGCAGCGTGAGGAGCGGGGGCAGGAGCGCCCGCGGCGTCCGAGGGCCGGCAGGCGCGCGTTTGTCCGGAGCCTCCCGCGCGATCGGACGGTCCGGCTTGGCCTTCGGCTTGCGGGGCCGGGCCGTGCCCGGTCGCTCCTCGGCGGGGAACGGATCGGGCTCGGCTTCCATCGCCGCGTCGGGGTCCTCCGACTCGTCGGGCGGCGGCTCGTAGAGGATCGAGGAGAGGGCGACGGGCGGCGCGATGACGAGCGCGGCGCGCGCGGCCTCGCCCGCGGGCCCACGCTGCGCCGCGGCCGAGACGAGCGCCTGGAGCGACTCCTCGTCCCCGGCTCGCGCGAGCGCGAGCGCGGCTGTCTCGCGCAAGAGAGAGGCGATGCGAAGCGCGGGGTCGCGCCTGCCTCCCGCATCGTGCAGCTCGCGAACCAGGAGCTTGCGAACGTCTTCGCGGCTCGCCAGCGGCGCGAGCAGCCGAACGGCGAGGAGCCTGGCTGCCGGATCCCGGGCCACGACGCTCCCCGTCTCGAGCGCCTCGAGCAGGGCGTCCACCGCCTGCGGCGTCCCCGTCGACGCGAGCCGCTCCACCCCTCGACGCCGCTCCTCCTCGGTGGAGCCGTAGAGGAGCTCCCGTCCCCGAGCCACCGCGGTCCGGTCGAGCAGGGTTTCGCCGGTCGAGAAGGGGGCCACCGGTCCGGACGGGATGGCCTGGGCGCGTGCGGTCGCCACCTGCCCGCCCGCGAGGCAGAAAGCCACCATCGTCAGCGCCACGGCCCGCATCGACCACGGTTCTACCAGGTTGGGGGCACCCGCAACCGGGTTCTCGCACGCGCCGCAGCGGTGGAAAGCACGGATGGGCCCCTGGACGCGAGGCTCGACATTCATATAGGTTCTGCGGCCATGCACCTCCCGAAGGTCGCGGAACGTATCGTTACTTTTTCGGCAGACCAAGCTTGGTCTGCCTTGCAGCTAGCGAACCGCCTCTTTCCGGAACCTCCGGCCTTCCAGCCCAAGTGGGCCGATCAGCCGATCCCGCGAGGCCAGAAGCGAACCAAGCCTCCGCTCGGCTGGCCGCGGGAAACGGACAGCCTCTGCCCGACCTGTGTGAAAGAGGCGCGCGCCGCCATCCTCCGCGGCGACGAAGAAATCGGACACCTGATCTACGACAAGCCCGGAGAGATCCGCGCCAAGATCCACGAGAAGGACGGCGCGATCGTGATGGAGAAGACGTGCCCGAAACACGGGCACTTCGAGGACACGATCTCGATCGACCCGGCCTTCCTCAAGCGCCTCGAGGACCTGTTCCCGGGCCGCGACGTCGTGATGTCGCCGGACGCGCTCCACAACCACGGCTCGAGCGCGATCAAATACGGCCGCGGCGGCGTGCTCACGGTCGACCTGACCAACCGCTGCAACATGATGTGCGACCCGTGTTTCATGGACGCGAACCAGGTCGGCTACGTCCACGAGCTCGGATGGGAAGAGATCACGAAGATCCTCGATGACGCGATCAGCATCCGTCCTCGCCGGCAGATGTCGATCCAGTTCTCCGGCGGAGAGCCCACGCTCTCTCCTTTCTTCCTCGACGCCATCCGTTACGCCCGCAAGCTCGGCTACTTCGCCGTGCAGTGCGCGACCAACGGCCTGCGCTTCGCGGAGGAGCCCGGCTTCGCCCAGGCCGCAAAAGAGGCCGGCCTCCGCATGGTCTACCTGCAGTTCGACGGCGTGACGAACGCGGCGAACAGCCACCGGAAGATCTCGAACCTCTACGACGTGAAGCTGCGCGCCATCGAGGAGTGCGCGAAGGTCGGGATCGACGTCATCCTCGTCGTCACCATCGTCAACGGCGTGAACAACGACCAGGTCGGTCCGATCGTCGAGTTCGCGGTGGAGAACGCAGACAAGATCACGGTCGTGTCCTTCCAGCCCGTCAGCTTCACCGGCCGCGACGAGGACGTCGACGACGAGACGCGGAAGAAGCAGCGCTACACGCTCTCGCACCTCGCCCACGACATCGCCTCACAGGCCGGGGTGACCAAGCCGATGCGAGACTGGTTCCCGCTCTCGGCGCTCTCGCCCTTCGGCGACGTCTGCGACCTCATCGACGGCCCCGACCGCACGTTCGGCCAGCTCAAGTGCGGCTGCCACCCGAACTGCGGCATTGGCACGGTGCTCTTCGTCAACAAGAAGACGAAGGAGATGGTCCCGCTCTGCGAGTTCTTGAACCTCCAGGGCGTGCTCGAAGACATGCAGGCCATCTTCGACGCCGGCCGAGGCAAGGCGCTCACGGTGGCGCAGCTCGTCGCGTCGGTCCTTCGCCACTACGACGCGGACAAGGCCCCGCGCGGCTTCACCATCGACACGCTGGTGAAGCAGTTTCTCAGCCAGATGGGCACCCGTCACAAGGAGAACGACGCCGCCGAGTTCGAGTGGCGCGCCCTCTTCGTCGCCGGCATGTGGTTCCAGGATCTCTTCAACTACGACTTCCGCCGCACGGAGATGTGCATCATCCCGTACGGGACGCAGGAAGGAGAGATCAGCTTCTGCGCCTACAACACAGGGGCTGGCTGGCGGCAGGTCATCGAGAAGATGCGCGCCAACGCCACCGTCGCCGAGTGGTACGCCAAGCACGGAAGGCACCCCGTTCACGCCAAGAACAAGGACCTTCCTCTGCCCGAGTACGACAACCCCATCACCGTGCAGGAGCACGAGCTGGCCCAAGAAGAGCGTGCGCGCGGCGAGAAGCCGCAAGCGCCGGCCAAGAAGAAGAAGCTGAAGCACCTGCCTGTCGTCGACCCGCGCTGAGCGCGGGCCGCGAAGCGTCCCAAGTCAGGCGCTGCCCCCGACAAGCGCGTGGGCGAGGGCGTAGCTCGCGAAGATCCACGCCCCCTGGACGGCTCCGAGCATCACCGCCCCCAACGCGCCGGCGGTTCGAAGCCGTTCGCCCAGCCAGACGAGCGGGGCGGCCAGGAGGATCTCACCGAGGACGATGTAATGCGGCACCGTGTCGAGCAGCCGTGGGCAGTCGCGATAGACCCACCAGCCAGCTCGGTCGGCGATAGCTTCGAACAGCGGGATGTACCCGCCGAGCATCAGGACCACGCAGCCCGTGGCCGACGCAAGTGAAGCCCCCCGTCGCCTGAGCACCAGACCCAAGGCGAGACCGGCGCAGAGCATGCCGAGCCACGCAAACGGCATGTAAATCGGCGAGGCGGCGACGCTTGGTCCCTCCGGGTAGAGGAGCGTCCTGGTGCCGTGAACGAGCCAATGGTCGGCGACGAGCTCGACGACACCCGCAGTGAGCCCAGCAACCACCAGGTTGGCGAGCCAGCGGCTACGCCGCTTGTGGAGCATTCGAAGGCATACGAGCGCTCCCTGACCGACGGCAACCGTGGCGCCGACCCAGCCGGGCAAGAGCGCCATCGAGCCCAGGCTCGCGAGGAGCCCCGCGAGCGAGGCCACGAGGACATGCCGCGCGAACACGTCCACGTCGGCTTGGCTAACCATCGTCGGCGCGGCCGAGGTGGTGGCGACCTCCGCAGCGCTGCTCAAGTCGAGCCGCCCCCGCACTGCCTTCCGCCGTCGAGGAGCGCCTCCAGGGCGAAGAACGTCGGGTAGGTGTCATTGAGCCAGTAGGCGCGCAGCGGGAACATGGTGGAGAAGCACCGACTGTCCTCGAACCAGCCGTCCGGCCGCTGCCTCGCCAGGAGGAACGCCTGCGCGCGCGCCTGGGCCGCGCCGAGCCGGCTGCGGTAGCGGTCCTCGCGCGAAGCGCGACGAGCGCGTGCGAGCGCCGCGGCCACCAGCCCGGTCAGCGCCACCGTCGACGGTCCGCAGCCAGCCGCACGCGGATCCGCGTAGCTTGCCTGATCCTCCCCCCAACCGCCGTCGGCGTTCTGCCGAGAGAGCAGCCAGTCGGCGCCGGCGCGAACGCACGGGTGGGCCGCGTCGATGCCTGCGAGCGCGAGCCCCGAGACGACGTAGGCGGTTCCGGCCGCATAGTTGATGGCCCAACGACCCCACCACGCCCCGCTCGTCTCCTGGTGGTAGGCGAGGAAGCTCGTGGCCCTTTCGAGCGCGAGCTCCCATGCCGGCGCAGGTGGATCGGTTCGCGCGACGCCTTCGAGCACGCGGCCGACGATGTCTGCCGTCGAAGGATCCCCGTTCTCCGCGAGCCAGGATCGGGCGCGATGGACGAGACCTCGACTGCGCAGGTAGAGCGCACCGCGGGGCGGCCGCGGCTTGCCCCAGGAGAAGGCCGCCCATCCACCGTCGGAGTTCTGCATTGCCAGCAGCCAAGCGCGTCCACGCCCGATCGCCTCGCTGGTCTCGCGCCTCGCCGCGTCGCTGGTCCCGGCATAGACGCCGAGGGCGCTCAAGACCTCGGCGGTGGTGTCGATGTCCGGGTTGCTCTCATTGCCGACTTGCCACGACCAGCCCCCGGACGACGGCGCGCCTGCGGGCGCAGTCTGCCAATCCTCCGGCGACGCCTCCGAGGACTGGCCATCCATGAGCCAAGCGGCGCCACGCGCAGCAGCGCGCGCGAACCTCACCTCTCCCATCGAGGCGAGCGCCCGCACCATATGGGCCGTATCCCAGTATTCGCTCGTGAACGGCTCGACCATCAGCCCACCGCGAACGTCGCGTCGGATCACGCGTCGCACGTAGGCCAGCCCGCGCTGGATCGGGTCCGCGTCCATCGACATGCCGGCTGCGCGTAGGCAGAGCATTCCGAGCAGCGTGAAGATCGGCACCCCCGCGATCCCTCCGCTCGGGTTCTGCCGAACGAGCAGGTAGTCGCGAAGGCGAGCGGCGACCCGATCTGTCCGCGGACGAGCAAGCCCGCCGTGTCGCAACACCGACCACAGAAACGGGAGGACATGCGTGGGTAGCAGCGCGTTCACGCCGAAGAGCCGAGCGACGGCCCAGTCGTGGCCCGGAGCGAGCGCGATATCGGGCGGCAAACGAGGCAGCGCACGCGCAGGCACGACGTCGCCGAGCACACCGATCGTCAAGCCCAACGGGCCCGCGGCGCGGGCGCCCCCCAGCTCCCCCAGGCGACGACGAGCCGCCTGCATGGCCGCGTCCCGCTCGGACGCCCCCAAGACCCGCAGCGCAGCCAGCAGGAACACCGAAGCCTCGGCATTGGACTGCTCCGCGCACGGCCACGGCGCCAAGCCTCCGTCCAGGAGCTGAGCACTGCGGAGCGATTGCTCCGCCTCCGCTCGCGTCGTCGCGTCGAGCTCTCCAAGCCTGGAGAGGAGCACGACCGTCGCAGCGAGGAACATGGGGCCGCCGTCGTTCACTCCGCGCCACGCGCCGCGCTCGTCCTGCCGCGCGAGCACGGCCTCTGCAGCGCGCCGGGCCGCCTCCTCCGCCTCAAGCTCCCTCCTGGCCCACGCCACGCCGTCCGCCCCGTTGCCCGTCACGCCGCCAGGATGCCGCGCGCGCGCCGACACCTTCCAGCGCATTCGCATTTACACAGAGCTCGTAAATGCCGCTCCCGAGACCGGTGGCCTCCGCAAAATCCCGTTCTGCCTGCGGTCCAAGCTATATAGGCCGGCCGTGAAGACCGATCTCATCTCGGTGATCGAAGCGGCCTATCGGGTCGAGCAGGCGGAGGACGCGTGGCTGGGCGGTATCCTCGATGTCGCCTCACCGTTGCTCGACAGGGGAATGGGCTGCTCGGCGTTCTTCTACGACGCACGAGACGTGACCGCTCTCCGAATCCACGGCTTCCTGGCGGCGGCTGCGAACAACGACGAGGCGATCATGCGCGCCATCGAGCGCTCATCTCCCGAGCGAGTCGCGTGGGTCTTCCGCACGCAAGCATGCCGCACGGCCAGCGAAGGGCCTGATTGGCAGAACCAACCTGCAGCGAAGCTCTTCCGAACCTGGGGGATCGCCGACGTCTTGTTCGTCAACGGGCTGGACACGAGCGGCATCGGCTGCTTCCTCACGGCGAAGCTCGGTGATGGGATCCGGATCGACAACCGAACGAAGCGGCGGCTGTCCAGGCTCGCGACGCACCTCGCGGCGGGGTATCGGCTCGTCCGCAGGCTGGCCCCGAACGATCCCGATCGGGCCGACGCCGTCCTCACCCCATCCGGGAAGATCGTCCACGCGCAGGGGGACGCGAAGGAGCCCGGCGCGCGGGGCTCGCTCGAGACCGCGACCCTCGCGGTCGAAGGTGCGCGCGGGAGCCTTCGCCGCCGCGACCCCGACGCGGCGGTGGAGTCGTGGCGTGGCCTCGTCTCGGCGCGGTGGTCGTTGGTCGACCGCTTCGAGCGAGACGGTAAGCGGTTCGTCCTGGCGCAGGAGAACGTCGCGGCCACAGACATTCGCCGCGAGCTCAGCGGAAGGGAGCGGCAGGCCATCGCCTACGCGAGGATGGGCCACACCAACAAGCTCATCGCCTATGAGCTCGGCATCTCCGCCTCCACGGTCGGCGTGCTCCTCTGGCGCGCCGCGAAGAAGCTCGGCGCCAATTCGCGCGAGGAGCTGCTGCGGATCGCGGACGACGAGGACACGCGGGGCTGAGCGCGGCGGCGCTCAGTTGCAGGCCGCGTCGGCGAGCTGGACGTCGTCGAGCGACCAGCCGCCGCCGACGAAGATTCCCTGCGAGCTGCCGGAGTAGCAGAAGCGCATCCGGAAGGTCGCGCTCTTCTGGGCGGTGACGTCGAACGTCTGCTGTGTCCAGGCCAGGTCGTTCAGGAACTGGCCCGAAGGGTTGCTCCAGAGCGTGAGCCAGGACCCGCCGCCATTGCTCGACACGTCCACGTGGGTGTTGATGAACGGCGGATAGTCGGCGTGCACGTGGCGCCAGAACGAGAGGATGACGGAGCCGGCAGCGGAGGAGAGATCGACTGACGGGCTCGTCAGGCAGAAGTCGCCGTGGACGGCCTGCGTGTAGCAACCACCGATGACGACGCCCGCCAAGCCGTTGTCGGCCGTGGGCGTGTGGTCCTGCGCGGGATCGTCACCCGTCGCGCCGTTGTTGCAGAACGAGGGCGCGGCCGGGCCGATGCCCCACTCGGGGCCGAGCGTCCAGCCGGCCGCGTTGTCCGAGAAGTCTTCGTCGAAATAGACCGTCGGGGCCGCCGGCGCGCTGCCGTCGCAGTCCTCGTCGACCGCGTTGCCGCAGATCTCGGGGCTCGGCATCGTGTTCTGCTGGCAGATGAAGCCGCCGCCGGCGCACGTCGTCGTGCCCGCGGCGCAGACACCGAGCAGACCGGTCGAGCATGCCGCGCCACCGCCGGGGTTTCCGTCGTCCGGGATCCCGTCACAATCGTCGTCCAGCGCGTTGCAGACCTCGGGCTGCCCCGCCTGCGTCGGCTGGCACGTGAGACCACCGTCGACACAATGGGTCACCCCCGGCCCGCAGATCCCCGGGAGCCCGGTGTTGCAGAGGGTGCCACCGTTCGGATCGCCCTCGTCTGCCACGCCGTTGCAGTCGTTGTCGAGCCCGTCACAGACCTCGGGGCTCGGCTGCACGATGGGAACGCAGGTCGGCGCGGTCCCGACACACTGGAGCTCGCCGATCTCGCACTCACCGGGCAGGCCGGTGAAGCAGAGCTCCCCGTCGTTGTTGACGTCGTCCGGCAGCCCGTCGCAGTCGTCGTCCACGCCGTTGCAGACCTCGAGCTCGGGCAGCACCTGTCCCTCACACGGGCCCCAGGTCCCGCCGTCACACGATTGCGAGCCGGCCTTGCAGATGCCGAGACCGAGCGTCCCTGGAGGGCCCGCGTAGCAGACCTGCGTCTGCCCCGCCGAGCAAGAGCACCCGCCGGGGATGTCCTCGTCGATCAGCCCGTCGCAGTCGTTGTCATTGTCGTCGCAGATCTCCAGTCCCGGAGTGCAGGTGCTCCCTCCGCCGGTGCCGCTCGCACCCGTGCCGGCGCCGCCGGTCGCGCCAGCGCCGGTCCCGTTGCCGCCGGCGCCTCCTCCGTCCTCGACGACCAGGATCTCCGATCCGCAAGCTGCGGCAGCGAGCGCGAGCATTCCCAGGGAAAGGCGACGAAAGCGAAGCGTGACAGGGGCGCGCATGAGAGCCTCCGCCCACAAGCAGAGCAGCTTCCGAGACCGGCGTGCAACCATGCGGCGGCTTCGGCCAGCCGACGGCGGTCGGGCCGACGCCCGGCTCAGGCGGGCGGGCAGCCGTCGCCGGCGTCGCCGCCGGCGCCCGGGACGGCAGGGCACTTGTCGAGGGCGTCGGGGACGCCATCCCCGTCGTTGTCCATCTCGGGGCAGCCGTCGCTGTCTTCGTTTCCGTCGCGGTCTTCCGCGAACGTGGGGCACTTGTCCTCGTCGTCCGGCATCCCGTCGCGATCCTGATCGGACTCCCGCGGCGCGACGCTGAGGCCCAGGGTGGCGCGGAACGGGGCGTTGCCGACGCCGTCGCGGAGGCCCACCTCCACCCCGGCCAGCAGGCCGATGTCGCCGAGCGCAAACCGCCCCGCCAGGCTGGCGAACCAGCCAGCGGGGGCGCCGGCGTCGAACGGCTGGACCGGGTGGAGCGGCAGGTAGCCGCGCGTCTCGGCCCAGATCGTGACGATACCGTCAGGATCTACCCCGAGCGCCTGCGGGCGCAGCGCGAGGCCGAACGCGAGCGGCAGCTCGTGCCCGAAGCGCGACTTGCACTCGTCGCGGGGCAGATCGGGATCACACGCGTAAGCGCCTTCCTCCGCGCGAATCTTCACCCCGGCGCGGAGGCTCCCGAGGACCGGGCCGTGGGAGAGCTCGCCATAGAGGCGCGTCTCGCTGGTGATCCCTCCCTCACCCAGGAAGCTCCGCTCGTCCCCGGTCGGCACCGTGAACCGCTCGTCGAGCGCGAGGCCGAAGCCGCGCGAGAGGCCGGTCTCGTCGGTGTCGGGGATGACGAGCGTCCCCTTCGCGCGGATACCGAGATCGCCGAGCGCCGTGAGCGGCGGCGGCTCGGGATCGACGAACCGAGCGAGGTCGGAGCCCGGGTCGATCTCGTCGCCGGTCTGCGCGAGCACGATCGGGAGATCGAGGCCGAGTGTCAGCCGCTCGAACAACCCGACCGACGCGACGAAATCACCGGTGAACTGGTGCTCGACGATCCGGGAGGCGATCTCGCCTTGTGCGTCGCGGAGCACGACGGGGCGAAAGGCGTAGGACATCCGCGCGGCGGCGGTCATCTCGCCGGTGCCGGGCGACCGGACGGATTCGGTCGTCACGCCCGCGTCGTGGTGAAGCGGCGCGAACGTCCCCCGCAGGTCCGCCGAGGGCGGCTCGTCGGCCTTGGCGAGGGGAGCCATGGCCGTCGTCGCGGCCGTCGTGATGGCAAGGGAAAGCAGGCGCCGCATCGGTCCGGCCGCAACCTTACCAGTGTCGGCGGATTCTTTGTCGCTTTTGCGCCTGGCGCGAGCCCCCGCCCGCGCCGGCCGGAAGTCATTTCACCTTCCCGCCCCGAGTGTGAGATAGACGGAAGCACCATGGATGCGATCCGGATCCGAGGGGGGAAGAAGCTCTCGGGAACGATCCACGTGAGCGGCGCGAAGAACGCGGCCCTGCCGATCCTCTGCGCGACCCTCTTGTCGGACGGCGAGAGCCTGCTCCGGAACGTCCCCGCGCTGCGCGACATCGAGACTACGTCGGCGCTGCTCCGGTTCCTCGGTCGTTCGGTCAGCTCGAGCCCGCCGACGGTCAAGGTCGACGCCGGCAGTCAGGTCCGACCGGAGGCGCCTTACGAGCTCGTGAAGCAGATGCGGGCGAGCGTGATGGTGCTCGGCCCGCTCCTCGCGCGCTTCGGCCGGGCGAAGGTCTCGCTCCCAGGTGGCTGCCAGATCGGCTCGCGCCCCGTCGACCAGCACCTCAAGGGACTGGAGAAGCTCGGCGCGACGATCAAGCTCGAGCGCGGCTACATCATCGCGAGCGCGCCGCGGCTGCGGGGCGACGAGGTGGTCTTCGACATGCCGACGGTCACCGGCACGGAGAACCTCATGATGGCGGCCGCGCTCGCCAAGGGCCGCACCCGCCTGGTGAACGCCGCGCGCGAGCCGGAGATCGAAGAGCTCGCGCGTGTGCTCAACAAGATGGGCGCGAGCGTGACGGGCGCGGGCACCGACGTGATGGAGATCGAAGGTCGGGACGAGCTCGCCCCGTTCGACCACGCCATCGTCGCCGACCGCATCGAGGCGGGCACGTACATGGTCGCCGCCGCAGCGGCCGGCGGGGACGTGTTGCTCGAGAACGCGCCGCTGGAGGACATGGAGTCGACGTGCGCCGCCCTGAAGACCATGGGGGTGGAGATCGGCCGCGAAGGAACCGCCGCGCGCATCCGCCGCACCGGCCCGATCAAGCCCATCCGCCTCACCACCGAGCCGCACCCGGGCTTCCCGACCGACATGCAGGCGCAGCTCATGGTGCTCGCCACGCTGGCCGAGGGCACCTCGACGATCAAGGAGACCATCTTCGAGAACCGGTTCATGCACGTGCCCGAGCTCGCGCGCATGGGGGCGGACATCGAGGCCGAGGGCAACCACGCCATCGTGCGCGGACCTTCACGCCTGCAGGGCGCGCAGGTCATGGCAACCGATCTCCGCGCGAGCGCGTCCCTCGTCATCGCGGGGCTCGTGGCCGAAGGCGAGACCGAGGTGCTGCGCGTCTATCACCTGGATCGCGGCTACGAGCACATGGAACGGAAGCTCGCGGCGGTCGGGGCGGACACGGAGCGCATCAAAGGCACCGGGGGCTGAGCGCCCGACCGCCCAGCCCGCTCGCCCGCCGCGCACACGTCAGAGGCCGGTGACCTCGACCTCGCAGAGCTCGGCCGAGAGGTCCGGGTCGTCGGGATCCAACACGACGTGGAAGCGCCCCGGACGCGCCGGATCCGGGCAGATCCCTTCGGCCTTGCTCATGACAGGTCTGTCCTCTTCATCCAGCAAGGGCCCCAGCCGGACGACCGCGCCCTCGATGATCCCGACCCGGGAGCCGAGGATCGCGCCGTCCTCGACCGGGTCGTCGGTGTCTTCGGCGACGGCGAGACACACGACGCGCCCGTCTCCGATCGCGGCGGCGTCGGAGAAGCCGAAGAGGACCCCGCCTTCGTTTCCGAGATCGTAGCGGCGCACCGACTCGCCGCGGGGGCAAGCGCTCGGGCCGCCATCCAGCCACGCGACGACTGAGGCGAGCTCGAAGTCGACCGAGGCCGACGTCGGGCCCCGCTGGAAGAGGCGCAGGACGCCGTCCATCGCGACGCAGCCCTCGACGTTGACCTGTTCGCGCGGGATGTCGAGCGCGCTCCGGAGCGCATCGAACAAGGGCGATGCGTCGAGGAGACCTATCTCGGTGCCGGGGCGCGGCGTCGCGAGGACGGCCACCTCCCGCACGGGGAGCGACCCCGAGCCGAGCGCCAAGAGGCGCGGGCCCTCGGGGCCCGCGACGACGTCGCCCGCCTCGAGATCGGGCTTGGTGAGCCGATTGCCGAACCGCTCCTCGAAGCGCCGCCGCCCGCCCCGCCGCGGGAGGGCGAGCGAGTCGACGCGCCCGTCGGGCTCGATGGTCGCGATGAAGCCCGCGTCGTCCTGGAGCACGCAGAGACGGGAGCCGACGCGGACGACGCCCGACGCGGCGCGGACGTGTGCCGGCCTGTCTTCCGCGGGTTGCGCGCCGTCCGTGTAGGTGAGCGCGCGCCTCGAGAGGATCCGCGCGACGAGGCTGGTGGGGCCGACCATCGGCCCGACGATGTAGCATCTTCCGAGCGTGACCGCGCCCGACGCCGAGCAACCGGCCCAGCCCAAAGGGCGGACGTTTTTCTACGTCCGCGTCGCGGTGCTCCTGACCGTCCTTTTGTTCGTGCTCGGCTACGCCTGGCGCGACATGCGGAGCCGGAGCCGAAGGAACGAGTGGTCGCGACCGCTGCGGGTCGCGTTCGTCTTCGTCGCACCCGAGCCGCTCGACAGCGGCGTGCGCCCGGCGCTCCTCGAGCGCGAGGTAGCGCTGGAGTCGAAGCTGGCCGAGGAGATGCGACGCTACGACGCGCGCGCGACCCTGCCGATCACGGTCGAGATCGTCGGTCCCTTGTCGGTCGCGCTGGACGCGCCCCGACCCCCTCGAGACGGCGGGGTTCTCGAAGCCGTGCGCTACGCCTGGGACCTCCATCGCTTCACCTCGACGGTCGACGACTTCGCCAACCTCGACTCCCGCCTCTACGACTCACGCGTGTACGTGGTCGCGAAGCCGCCGGCGTCGGAGCGGCCGAAGATGGTCGAGGGCGCCAGCCAGGACGGCGGGCGCATCGGCGTCGTCGCGTGTGAGATCGACGAACGCAGCGTGGACTTCACCCTCTTCGTCGCGACGCACGAGCTCTTCCACACGCTGGGCGCGAGCGACAAATACGGGCCCAATCGACTGCCGACCGTGCCCGAGGGGCTGGCCGATCCGACGCGCGCCCCGCTCTATCCACAGCAGAAGGCGGAGCTCATGGCCGGGACGCGCGCCCTCACGCCGACGCTCGCGGCGCTGCCGAGCAGCCTCGACGAGCTGGTCGTGGGCGAGCTGACCGCCCGCGAGATCGGCTGGATCCGGGCCGCCCCCGAGACCAGATGAGAGGACGAGCTCAACCGGAGGTGAGCTTCCGCACGCGCCGGCAGCGCGCGACCGCCTTCAGCAGTCGGCCTTCGTAGAACTGGAGGAGCCGCCGCTTGGTGATGACATCCACCAGGGCGCCCTTCACGGTCTCCTGGCGGTTCTTCGCCACTGCGAGGAGGAGCTTCGCTTCGGCCCACGAGAACATCGCGGCCGGCGACCACTTCTCGTCCCGGAGCATGAAGGCGTAGAGGTCGGCGTGGGTGAGCCAGGCGTCGGGACCGGCCTTCCCGTGCGCCTTCTCGAAGGCCTGCTCGAAGACGTCGTAGCGAAGCTCCCCGTCCCCGCCGAAGATGCCGGTATCCCCGGCGTGGATGCCGTCGTCGATCTTCCGGATGAAGAGCCGAAGCTTGGAGTCGAAGCCGAGCTTGAACTGCAGCGCGCCGTGGATGAGCAGCGTCAAGAACCACGTCCAGCCGAAGCCTACGCCCAGCGCGCGGATCTGCCGCGCCGTGTTCCCCACCGTGATGACACCGGTGTTCTGCGGGTCGAAATACGCGACGTGACGCTGGAGGGCCGTGAGCGGCTCGAATGGGACCGACACACGAGGAGCTTAACGAAAACCCCGATGGGCGCGCGACACCGATGGTAGCCTCCGGCCGGCGGGGCAGTGGGTACAGCCAAAGCTCGAGAGACGTTCACCGGAACAGACCGATATCAGGTCCAGGAGCCGATCGGCTCCGGCGGCATGGGCGTCGTCTACCGTGCGAAGGACCTCGTCCGAGGAACCGTCGTCGCGCTCAAGACGCTGGAGCACGTGAGCCCCGCGACGATCCTCCAGCTGAAGGAGGAGTTCCGCGCCATCGCGGAGTTTTCTCATCCGAACGTCGTCGTCTGCCACGAGCTCGTCCGCAGCGGCCAGGACTGGTTCTTCACGATGGATCTGGTCGACGGCACCCCCTTCGTCATGCACGTCTGGGAGCCGTCCACCTCTCGCCCCCCCCTCCCGAGCGCGCGGGCCGCCGAGACCACGATGGCAGCCGAGACACTTTTTCTCTCGGTCGATCCCGCGACGGACGATCACGCCGAGACGGTGCAGCGCTCGCTACCGCCCCGGCCGCCGGAGTCCATCTCCAGCGTGATCCCGCTCGTGCCTGCGAAGCGAACGGTCACGCCGGTCAGGGACATGGCCCGCCTGCGCGACCTTCTCGCGCAGCTCGCCGACGGGCTGTCCGCCATCCACTCCGCGGGCATGCTCCACTGCGACATCAAGCCGTCGAACGTCCTCGTGACACATGACGGTCGCGTCATCATTCTGGACTTCGGCATCGCGCAGACGATCAACAGCTCCCAGAAAGACATGGCCGATCGCGAGCGCGCCCGAGGCACGCCGACCTACATGTCCCCCGAGCAAGCGCTGGGGGTGAGCCTCACCCCCGCGACGGACAGCTACGCGGTCGGCGCCATGCTGTACGAGGCCCTCACGGGAGAGATCCCGTTCGACGGCTCGGCCGTCGCCATCCTCCTGGCCAAGCAGAAGGTCCTGCCGCCCCGCCCGAGCGAGCTGTGCATCGGGATCCCCGAAGACCTGGACGAGCTCACGATGCGCCTCTTGGCCATCGATCCGCTCGCCCGGCCCTCGACCACCGACGTCATGACCATGTTCGGTCACCAGACGCGCTCGACGCGGCGACGGCGAGCCCACGACACGGGGCCGCAGTCGCTCTTCGAGGGTCGTTCGCGCGAGCTCGGGGCGCTCCTGTCCGCGACCGATCACGCCGCCGCAGGGCACGCCGTCGTCGTGCACGTGTCGGGGCCCTCGGGCATGGGCAAGTCGAGCCTCCTCTCGCGCTTCACCGAGATCGTCGAGACCCGAGGCGACGCGCTCGTGGTGCGGGGGCGCTCCTACGAACGCGAGAGCGTCCCGTTCAAGGCGTTCGACAGCCTGGTGGATGGCATCACCCGGCAGCTGCTCCGGATCGCTCCGACGAAGCTGCGAGAGCTCTGCCCGACGAACCTGGAGGAGCTCGCGCTCGTGTTCCCCGTGCTCCGTGCGGTCCTGGAGCAGCTCGGGCAAACCGACCCGCAGCCCGCGGAGGCCCTCGCGCCACACGTCCTGCAACGCCGAGCGTTCGAGGCCTTCGGTCAGCTCATCCGCAACATCGGCGGCCAGCGACAGATCGTCGTCGTGCTCGACGATCTGCATTGGGGCGACACCGACAGCGCTCGCCTCCTCGATCATTGGGTCGCGAGCAGGCTACCCCCGCTCTTGCTCGTCCTCGCCTATCGAAAGGACCCGGGAGCCAGGATCACCCTGTCGCGCGGAGGGGACATGCTCTCCGTGCTCCATCGCCTGCGGACCGAGCCCCCTGCCGAGCTCGACTCCCGCCTCGTCGAGCTGGCGGAGCTCGATGAAGCCGAAGCATTCGACGTGGCGTTCGAGCTCCTCCGCGCACGCGGGAAGGCCTCCGCGCCGATGGCTCGTGCCATTGCGAGCGCGTCCGGAGGGCACCCATTTTTCCTCGGCGAGCTCGTGGAGCACGCCGAGTCCGCGGGCCCCTCCCGGCTCGGCCATCCGGCGGTGCCGACCTCCGTGGAGGAGGCGCTGAAGGCTCGCATCGCCGCGCTGCCGGAGGGCTCGCGGCAGCTGCTCGAGGTCGTGTGCATCGCGCGCGGCCCGATCGACCTCGAGATCGCGGTCCGCGCAGCCGGCACCGAGCACGAGGCCGACGTGGTCGCGCTCCGCGCTGCTCGGCTCGCGACGACGTTCCAGCACGCCGGCCGCACGTTCATCCACACCGCACACGACCGGATCCGCGAGCCCGTCGTCGCCGCCATCCCCGAGCCCATCGCCATCGATTACCACGTCGCCATCGCCCGAGCGCTCGGGACTCAGCCCGACATCGACGAGGCGGCGCTCGCCTACCACCTCATCGCGAGCGGCGAGCACGGACGAGGTCGCGAGCACGCCCTGCGGGCCGCCGTCGCGGCGGAGCGCAGCCTCGCCTTCCTCCGCGCGGCCGAGCTCTATCGTGACGTCCTCGCGCTCGACGGCGAGGCGGCCGCGCCCTCGCTCCACAGGCGGCTGGCCGACGCGCTCTCCAACGGCGGGCGCGGCGCGGAGGCCGGTCGCGCCTATTTGGTGGGGGCGCGCGTCGCCAAGGCCCGGGCTCTCGCCGCCGAGCGCGTGGATCTGCTCCGGCTCGCGGCCGAGCACCTCCTCAAGGCCGGCCGCGGGGACGAAGGCGTGAGCGTCTTGCGCGAGGTCCTCTCGGAGGTGGGGCTGCGTTACCCCGACCGCACCCTCGACGCAGCGGCGGGCCTGCTCTGGCGGCGCACACGGCTCGACGCGTCCTTGCTCGCGCGCCTACCGCGCGCCGCCGTTCGGCGGGCCCAGGTCCTTCCGGACCGATGGGCGCACGAAGCCCGCTCGCGCTCGGACGTCACGTATGGGACCGCGCTCGGGCTCTCGATGTTCGACATCCTGCGCGGCGCCTCGCTCGGCTACCTCAACCTCGAGGTCGCGCTCGAGTCCGGCGACCCGATGCGCATCTGCCGCGCGCTCTGCCTCGCCTCCGCGCAGGCCGCCGCGACGGGCTTCGCGGGTCGCTCCCGGGCGGAGCGCTTCCTCCAGGCCGCGCACGACATCTCGAAGGAGGTGTCGGACGCGTACACCCTGGCGCTGCCGCGCCTGGCGGACGGCAACATCCGCTTCTTCATGGGCCAATGGCGCGCCGCGCTCGGCTGCTTCGACGAGGCCGAGGCCGTGCTCCGGGAGAACTGCCTCGGCGTGCATTGGGAGACGACGACCTCGCGTTACCAGGCGATCAACTGCCTCATCTTCCTCGGCGAGCTCAAGCTCGCCACGGCCAAGGTCGGCCCGGTCGTCACCGAGGCGCTCGAGCGCAGCGACGAATACGCGCTCAAGAACACGATTTATCCGCGCGCCATCGCCGCCATCGTGGCCGGCGCCCCCGATCAAGCCAGACAACCGCTCGAGCGCTACACGGAGCACTACTCCGGCGGGTACACCACCGGAAGGTGGGGGGCGCTCGTCGCGTCCGTGACCCTCGATCGCTACGACGGCAAACACGAGGCGGCGCTCGGCCGGATGGAGCGCGACAAAGAGGAGATGCGGAGGGCGATGCTCTTCGAGGTGGAGCTCATCCGGGTCTTCACCGACTACGAGCACGCCCTCTGCGCGCTCGCCGCGGCCGCCGGGCACGACGGCGAACGGGTCGCCGTGGCCGAGCGGCTCGCCCGCGGTCTGCTCAAGGAGAAGCCGGGTTATGCGATCGCGATGGGCCACAAGGTGCTCGGCGCGGTCGCCTCCATTCGAGGCGAGCGATCTCGCGCCCTGGATCACATGAAGCAGGCGATCGTGGGGCTCGAGCGAGCGGGCCTCCGCTACATCGCGGCCTGTGCTCGTTATCGGCGGGGCCAGCTCTCGGGCAGCGCGGGAAAGGAAGACCTCTCCATGGCCAATGCTTACTTCGACGCACAGGGCGTCGCGTCACGCGAGGCGTGTGTCGCGGCGTCCTATCCAGGAGCCGACGCGTGATCTACGTCAGCCACCCCGGGACACTCTCCATCGTCATCCCCGTCGAGAAGGACCGCCTGGGCGAGCTCTCCACCTACCTCGAGGGTGCCGGCGAGGACAGCTCCCCCTGGATGCAGGCCTTCGAGCGGCTCGGTACGATCCACTTCGCTCGTTGGGTGCTCATTCCCGAGTCGGAGGACGGTGTGTACGGGCCCCTTCTCGCCTTCGAGAGCAACCACGACGGCTCGCAAGACGAGCAGCTGCGCGACCTGGTGACCGAGCTCGGCCCCGAGATCGACGCGTTGCTCCGCCATTGCGAGGGCTACCCGCAATCAAAGACACCGCCGACCTACGGCTCGCGGCTCGCCTTCCTCGAGCAACACGTCAACTCGCATGTCAGCCCGTACCGGGCGCACCCCAACCTCGAGGTCGACCGAATCCGGAAGGACATCGAGCTGAGGACGAAGATCGGCGCCTTCGTGGAGACCGAGCGTCGCGCGGGACGGCTCCCGGCCTCGCCCGTCGAGATCCACCGCGCCGTGAAGGACCACGCCTTCGGTGCCCTGAAGGATCTCGATCCCACCCCGCACGACAGGGATCTCCCGACTCCGCTCGCGCTCTACATTCGCGCCGGCATCCTGGTGTTGCTCGTCGCGCTCGTCGCCGGCGTTTCGCTGGGGGAGGCGTTTTCGCTCGGCCGCGGCGGTATAGCCCTGGCCACGGCCGGCTCTGCCCTCGGAATCCTCGCGCTCGCGTTCGCCGTCTATCTGATCTTCCGCGCGTTCGTCATCTCGGTTGAGAAAGGGGAAGAAGCCACCGCCGACGCGGTCCGCGCCAAGGTCATCGATGAGCCCGACAAACAGATGGCCGCGATCTTCTACTGGGAAGACCAGCAGACCCAGAACGCCCTGACGCACCTCGTCCCGGTCAAGGCCGACTGGCGAAGGCGGCTCATCCTCACGGTCATGCTCTTCGCTGTCCGCTTCTTGGCTGCCACCTATTATACGCAAGGCAAGCTCGGCCCCATCGACTCGATCCATTGCGCGCGCTGGATCCGGATCGACGGCGGCAAGCGCCTCCTCTTCTTCAGCAACTACGACGGCAGCTGGGAATCGTACCTGGGCGAGTTCGTCGACAAGC
The DNA here is from genome assembly GCA_016794345.1 of Myxococcales bacterium. GTDB lineage: Bacteria > Myxococcota_A > Polyangia > Polyangiales > Polyangiaceae > Xiheicaenibacterium > Xiheicaenibacterium phototrophicum. Next base: position 7,768 of record JAEUKE010000040.1, on the reverse strand, counting down.
TCGCTTATTGGCTCACGGCCGTCTGGTCCAACACCGAGGAGTTTCCCACCACGCGCGACATGTTCCACTCGGGCGCAGCGGACGAGGAGTGGTTCAAGCGCTGGACGCGAAAGCACCAGCTCTACACCCACGTCTGGTACTCGGCCTATCCGAACACCTCCGTCCAGAACGTGCTGGCAAACGCCGCGCTGCGCGAAGGCCTCTCGAAGAACCTCACCGACAAGGAGCTCCGCGCGTGGCTACGTCTGCTATGACCCCGGTCCCGTTCCAGGCCGAGCACGTGCAAGCGCTGGCGCTGCGCGGGCACGGAGACCTCAACTCGGCGAGCTACGAGCTCTTCCGCATCACGGACGCCCCTGCCGCGCGTGGCTGGCTGGGAGCGATCGCGGATCGCGTGAGCTACCTCGAGACCGAGAAGCAGGACAAGCGCGAGGCGAGCCCGGCCCGCCGCAAAACCCGACTCCAGGTCGCGCTCACCGCGCAGGGGATGGCCGAGCTCGGCCTGAAGGCGCACCTGGCGACCTTCCCCATCGAGTTCCAGCTCGGCATGGCGGCTCGAGCGCATGCGCTCGGGGACGAACGGGACGAGATCCAAAGCTGGGACTATGGCTCCGGGAACAAGCCCATTCACGTCATGCTCCTGCTCTTCGCCGGCACCGACGAGGAGGTCGCCGCGTTCGCTCGCGCCGAGATCGAAGAGGCGGAGCGGCGAGGGCTCACCCACTTCGCGACCCAGACCACCCTGCGGTACGAGAGCAAGGATCGGATCTTCGAGCACTTCGGCTTCCGAGACGGGCTGGTGCAGCCTTCGATCGACCTCGAAGGCCATTCGGTCCGGGCGGACGACGGAACACCCGGCCCGGACCCGTCTCACAAGGTGCCGCTCGGCGAGGTCGTCCTCGGGCAGCTGAATGCTTACAAGTACCGCACAATCGGCCCAAGCGTGCCCAATTCGCTCGATGCGCGCGGCTTCCTGCCCGACTTTCTTTCGAGCGGCAGGAAGGACCTGGGCGCCCACGGCACCTACCTCGTGCTCCGCAAGCTCGAGCAAGACGTCGCTGGCTTCTGGCTCGCGATCGATCGCGCGGCCGAGTCGCTCGGGGTCGATCCCGAATGGCTGGCTGCGAAGATGGTGGGTCGCTGGAAAAACGGGTCGGCCGTCGTCAATCATCCGAACGAGCCAGGTCCCCCGCCGGTCAAGGACACGCCCGGTATCAGCTTTGCCTCGGATCGCCACGGCTTCCGCTGCCCCGTCGGGGCCCACATTCGTCGCTCCAACCCGCGAGACGATCTCGGCGACGACGTCGGGAAGTCCCTCGAGCTCGTAGGCCGGCACCGCCTCATCCGCCGAGGGCGCGTCTACGGTCCGCGCCTGGCCGACAGCCGAAAGGACGACGGCAAGAAGCGAGGCCTCGTCTTCATCACCGTCGGCGCGAGCATCCGGCGGCAATTCGAGTTCGTCCAGAACCTCTGGGTGACGAACACGACCTTCCGCGGACTGAACGGCGAAGACGACCCGGTCGTCGGACCGCGATGCCCGGCCTTCTTCGGCGCCGGGAAGAGCACGCACGCGGAGCAAACGTCTCCGTTCTCGCTCCAGGCTCACCCGGTCCAGAGCGTGGTCCCGGCCCTCCCGCGTTTCGTGACCATGCGCGGCGGCGACTACTTCTTCCTGCCCAGCGTACCGGCGCTCAGGTTCATCGCCGCGCTGTGAGGCGGGCCGCCCTGGAGGCGCCTGCGTTGACAGATCTCCGCCTCTTTCGTACGTCTGTGCGACTCTGGTGGCGCTTGCCCCTCAGACGACGGAGGCTCTTTTTATGATGGCGAAACGGTTCGTTGCGACGCTGGCGATTGTCGCCGCTGGCGGCTGTGGTGACGACGGCGGCTCGGGCGGCAGCGGCACCGGGGGGGATGACACCACCGGCTCCACGACCACGACGGGGTCGACCACCTCGGCGTCGACCACCTCGGGGTCGACCACGAGCACCACCACCACGACGGGTTCGACGACCTCGAGCACCAGCTCGATGATGGCCGAATGCGAGTTCGCCGCGGACTGTGACGACGACGACGCGTGCACGGTGGACACCTGCAACACGGGCATGTGCGCGCACACACCGCTCGACGTGGACGACGGCAACGCCTGCACGGACGACAGCTGCAACCCGCAGAGCGGCGCCGTGCACGTCCCGACGAACGTCGACGACGGGAACGCCTGCACCGCCGACACGTGTGACCCGATGAGCGGCATCGCGCACAACCCGATCGACCGGGCCGACATGGACCTTTGCACGATCGACATCTGCGACCCGACCACCGGCGTCTCGAACTTCCAGGCATCGGTCCTCTTCCAGGACGACTTCGCGGACAACGCAGCCGGCTGGACGCTCGACACCGAATGGGCCATCGGCGCGACCGCCTCGAGCGCCGGCGGCGACCCGGCCGCGGACCACAGCGCGAGTGCCGACAACGGCGTCGCCGCCGTGGGGCTCGGCGCGAGCTACGCGACCACGGTTCACGGGTTCTACTACCTGACGAGCCCGGTGTTCGACGGGAGCGCGGCCAACGGGGAGGTTGTCCTCGGCTACTGGCGCTGGCTCAACAGCGACTATCCGAACTACGTGACGAACGTGGTGGAGGTCTTCGACGGCTCCACCTGGCAGCCGGTGTGGACACAGCCGAACGTGGGAGAGTTCATCCTGGACTCACCGGACAACGCCAACAACCTCGGACAAACCGGCGGAGGCTGGCAGCGCGTGGAGCTCAACGTGACCGCGCTCGCCAACGCCGGCATGCGGGTCCGGTTCGGCTTCAACGTCGGCCAAGCGGGCGCCTACGCTTTGGGCGGCTGGACCATCGACGACCTCGAGGTCGTCAACCGCGCCGCTGCCGCCGATGACGACATGTGCACGACCGACGGCTGCGACTCCCAGGCAGGCAGCACGTACACGCCGGTCGCCCTGGCGGATGCCGTCGCCTGTACGGTCGACAGCTGCGACCCCGACCGTGGCATCATTCACGAGCCGGACAACACGGCCTGCAACGACAACATCGCTTGCACCCAGGACAGCTGCAACGTCCTGACCGGCTGCACGAGCACCCCAAACAACGCTGCCTGCAACGACAGCAACGTGTGCACGACGGATACCTGCGGCGCTGGCGGGTGCACCAACACCCCCGTGGTCTCGCCTCCGCTGACTCAACCTCACAACAAGTGCGCGACCGGGGGCGCGCTCATCGGCGGGAACTGCAATGGCGCCAACAACCAGATCATCGCGAACATCTGCGCGGTGGATTCGTTCTGCTGCACCAACAGCTGGGACTCTGCCTGCGTGAACGAGGTGTTCTCGATCGGCGACAGCAAGGCCTGCGCGGCCTCGCAGGGAAGCTGCAGCCACACGCTCTGCACCACCGGGGCGGCGCTCGTCGCGAACTGCGACGCATCGTTCGGCGATTGCGTCGATCAGATCTGCGCGGTGGATTCGTTCTGCTGCAACAACAGCTGGGACTCTTCCTGTGTGGGCGAGGTCGCGAGCGTCTGCGGTCTGAACTGCAACTGATCGCAGGCTGAGACGGGGCTCGGCGGGCCGGGTGGAACCGCCGAGCCGAGCCCGTCACGCCATCAGTCGAGCGCCCAAAGACTCAGCGGGGCGACAGAGCTGGGGGACGTGCGACGATAGTTCCCGCTCGACCCACCCCCACGACGCTGCCGTTCGGCGTAACCAGCACCGACAGCAACGATTGACCACAGCCGGTGTCGAGGTTCCTCCAATTCTTTCCGTCGTAATGGGCCACGGCGCCGGACCTTCCGACCGCGTAGACGCCGCCAGCGCCGTCGACGGCCGCGCCATAGAGCGTATGGTGCTGGAATCCGTCGTGGCGGGTGAAGCGCTTGCCATCCCAGTGCACGGCCACGCCTCCCCACCGGGAGGACGCCCCCACGAACCACACGTCGTCTCGTGAGCTCGCCGCGATCGCGCGGTACTCGTCCCCTTCGTGCGCATGAGCGACGCGGAGGGCGTCCAGCGTTCCTCGCAGGATCTCCCCATCCCCGACCACCCAGAGGTCTCGGTCCACGAACCGGGCCGCGTGTAGATCGCGAGTCGTTGGCGCTCGGATCTTCCCCACTCGCTTGCCGCGGAGCGTGTCGATTCGCCCTCCGTACCCGACGCTGACGAGCTCCATCGCGCTCGCGGCAGCGTCCGGCCCGAACGGGGCCCCCGGTACGAGCACCTCCGTCCAGGCGCCGTCGCGGCGTTGGAGCACCCGCTGACGCGCCTCCACCAGGATCGCCCCGTCACGAGCTCGCAGGGCAGGGCCGACGTCGTCGCTCTCGAGGCGGTCCACCTTGATGATCGCGTCGCCGTCGCCCTCGACGACGACGCCGTCCCTCGACACGGCCAGCCACCGGTCGCCCTCGAGCGGGACGACCGACTCGAAGTCGCTATCAGTCGCGACTTCGGTCAGCGAGCGCCAGGTCTTTCCGTCGTAGTGGGCCGCGATCCCCGCTCGTCCGACGACCCACACATCCTCCGCCGAGGTTCCGTCGACGGCGTGATACCGAGCGCCCTCCAGGATCAGCAGCGGCTCTTTGGCCTTGGACAGGGGTGTCGGCATGGATCGCCAGAGGTCGTCCCGGCGTCGCATGACGTGGTCGCCCACGATCCAGATCTCTGTCTCGTCGGGTGGCGCCCAGATCGCCTCGACGTTGCTCGCGAGATCACCTTCGAGCGACGTGATTCGATCGCCGCCGATCCATCGACCTCTGTGCCTCTCGTAGGCTTCGCCATTTCGGCCGAAGAGCAGCCCTTTGGTCTCGTCTCTCGAGACCCAGATCGCGATGACGTCGCTCCGGAGCGGCGGGTCGAGAGACTCCGAGACGAAGTCGCCGCCGTCTCGGCTGACGAGCACCGTTCCCTCATCTGCGCCGAGCCAGACCGTGCTGCCGCGGGCGACACCGGCGCGCGCGATGGTCTCTCCCGGGAGCTTCGGGCCCTCGCGAAACACCTCACCTTCGCGGACGAGGAGGCGTGGGCGGCCAAGAACCGAGGCGACCAGGGTAGGAAGGACGAAAGCGCCCTCAGGGCCACCGAACAGCCGATCGCCGAACGAAGCGCGAGCGCCCGGCCTCTCGAGGGTCCAGCGCCCGTCGGCAAAGTGAGCCATGCGCTCGGCTTCGAGCAAGACGAGCAGCTCGTCGACAGCGCCGACGACGACGCTCTCGAAGCGAAACCGCTGCAGCTCGATCCCGGGGCTCTCCGACGCGGCGTTGCCTCCGGCCATCTCATCGAGCGCATCGGACGGCGTCCGCACGCCCGGTATCGTGATCTTCGTCATCCCGTCGCGCGTGAGGCGCGTCATTGACCCGGCAGCGCCCACGGCAAACGCCTGGCCAGGCCGGACCGCGACGACGGACTCGAGCGTATGCCCCACCGGGCTCGGGTGCAGGAAGCGAAACCCGTCGGCGCTCACCCAACAGGAGTCGCCCGCGCACTCACCCGGCAGGGTCACGTCGAGCGTCACACGCGGTCGCGCGGAGACAGTCCCATCACCGGAGCGGTCGGGCAGGTCCGCTCGAGGCGCGTGCGCTTTGGGCTCCGGGGGCGCGCACCCCGCCACAGCGAGGTGCGCGACGAGCCCGACGGTCACAACCCGGGCTAGGGAGACGCGCGCCACGACGCTCAGGACATCATGCGCTTCATCGTCGAGGCCATCTCGGCCGGCGTCGCCGCGACGCCGATCCCGGCGGCCTCGAAGGCGGCGATCTTCTCGTCCGCCGTTCCCTTGCCGCCCGAGATGATGGCGCCCGCGTGACCCATGCGCTTGCCGGGCGGCGCGGTGCGTCCAGCGATGAAGCCACAAACCGGCTTCTTCATGTTGGCCTTCACCCACGCGGCCGCCTTCTGCTCCGCGTTGCCGCCGATCTCGCCGATCATGATCACGCCCTCCGTCTCCGGATCGGCGTTGAACATCTCGAGGCAATCGATGAAGTCGAGCCCCGCGACCGGGTCGCCGCCGATGCCGATGCACGTCGACTGACCCATGCCCAGCCCGGTGAGCTGGCCGACGGCCTCGTACGTGAGCGTGCCGCTCTTCGAGAGCACGCCGATGTTGCCGCGCTTGTGGATGTGCCCCGGCATGATGCCGATCTTGCATCCGCCCGTGGAGTTGGGGCCGGTGCCCGGCGTGATGACACCGGGGCAGTTCGGCCCGACGAGCTTTGTCGGCTTGCCCTCCAGGAAGCGGCGCGCACGAACCATGTCGAGCACCGGGACGCCGTCCGTGATGCAGACGACGAGGCGGCAGCCCGCGGCCGCGGCCTCGCAGATGGCGTCGGCGGCGCCGGCCGGCGGCACGAAGATGATCGAGACCTCCGCGCCCGCCTGCTTCACCGCGTCCTCGACGGTGTCGAAGATCGGGACCTTGTCCTCGAACTTCTGGCCGCCGCGACCCGGCGTGACGCCCGCGACGACCTGCGTCCCGTAGGCGAGCGCGGCCTTCGCGTGGAGGCTGCCGCTCGCGCCCGTGATTCCCTGGAAGACGACCCGCGTGTCCTTGTCGACGAGGATGCTCATGATCAGCTGCCCTTGATTGCTGCGACGATCTTCTGCGCCCCGTCTGCCATCGAGGACGCGCTCTGGATGCGGAGGCCGCTCTGGTCGAGGATGCGCTTGCCCTCCTCGACGTTCGTGCCTTCGAGCCGGACGACGAGCGGCACCTTGAGGCCGAGCTCCTTCGTGGCCGCGACGACCGCGTTCGCGACGACGTCACACCGCATGATGCCGCCGAAGATGTTCACGAAGATGCCCTTCACCGTCGGGCTGGAGAGGATGAGCTTGAAGCCCTGGGTCACCTGCTCCTGCGAGGCGCCGCCGCCGACGTCGAGGAAGTTCGAGGGCTCGCCGCCGTAGTGTTTGATGATGTCCATCGTGGACATCGCGAGGCCGGCGCCGTTCACGAGGCAGCCGATGTTGCCCTCGAGCGAGACGTAGGACACGCCGACGCGCTTGGCCTCCATCTCGACGGGGTCTTCCTCGTCCTCGTCGCGGAGCTCCGCGAACATGGCCTTGTGACGCCACTCCGCGTTGTCGTCGAACGTCATCTTGCCGTCGAGCGCGACGACCTTGCCCTGCTTCGTGACGACGAGCGGGTTCACCTCGACCATCGAGCAGTCCTCGGCGACGAAGCACTTGTAGGCGTTCTCCGCGAAGGTCGCGAAGCTCGCCATCGTCTCCTTGTTTCCGGCGAGGCCCAGGAAGAAGGCGAGCTTGCGGATCTGGTAGGGCGCCATCCCGATGAGCGGGTCGAGGTGCACCGTGAGGACCTTCTCCGGCTCCTTCTCGGCGACCTCTTCGATGTCCATGCCGCCCGCGGCCGACGCGATGATCGCGACCCGGCGCGCCTCGCGGTCCACCAGCATGGCGAAGTAGAGCTCGCGGTCGATGTCGAGCCCCTGCTCGACGTAGAGGCGGCGCACCGTCGTGCCGTCCGGCCCGTTCTGCTTCGTGACGAGCTTCGTGCCGAGCAGCTTCTCGGCGAACTGACGCGCCTCGGCGGAGCCACCCTTGATGACCTTCACGCCGCCGGCCTTGCCGCGGCCGCCGGCGTGGATCTGCGCCTTGACGACGACGACGGGGATGCCGGTCTTTTCGATCAGGCGTTCGGTGATCGGCACGACCTCGGCCGAAGAGAAGGCGGGCTCGCCTTCCGGCACGGGGATGCCGTGTTTCCGGAAGATCTGCTTCGCCTGGTACTCGTGGATCTTCAT
>JAEUKE010000039.1 GCA_016794345.1 Myxococcales bacterium | reverse complement strand
GGGCGGCGCGGTCTCCAGTCCGCCGCCCGCAACCGAACCGTGCCCCCCGCTACTCACCTGAGCCCGGAGCTGCACGCTTCCGCCGGGGCAGCCGCCCCGCAGGGCCGCGAAACAACGCGTCTCTTGCTGGCTTACGCTTTGCTGTCGTCACCGTCATGCTTCGTCTACCTCTCGCCCTCTCGCTCGCGGTCCTCACGACGACCGGGAGCGCGCTCGCCCAGGACGCACCGATCGAGACCGACCCGCCCGCTGATCAAGGCGCCGGCGTCGGGGAGCCATGCGCCGCGCGGACAGACTGCGCCGAAGGCCTTCGATGCTTCGCCAGCACCTGCCGCCATGTCGATGGTGTCCTCATCCCGCTGCGCGTGACCTCGGAGCTCGACGAGCCGCGACCGATGCGGAGCGTTCCTCGCGTCGTCACCGGCTCGGTCTTGACGGGGCTCGGGTCGATCCAGATCACGATCGGGGCGATCCTCCTGGGCGTCGCCGGTGCAGGTCACCAGCCGAGCACCGAATCGACCGCTCCCTGCACTTCGTTCTGCTCGTCGAGCCTGTCTGGTTTGGACGGGCTCAGTGAGAAGGCCGCGGGGATTGGCCTCGTCGGCAACGGCGCGCTCATGACCCTCATCGGCCTACCCCTCTTGATCACCGGTGCGATCCCGGAGGAGCCGCCGAGCCCGTCGGCCGTCCGGGTCGAGCCGACGTCGAACGGCATTCGCGTGGTGTTCTGAAACGGTCGACACCTTCGACGCGGCGCCCAGTCCGCCAATTGATGGGCAACCGCTTCATGGCCCCATTGCTCGGCGCTTCGCGCTCCGCGTCGTTCGCGAGCGCGCTCAGTTCGTGAGCGTCAGGGTGTAGTAGTCGCCGGCCGCGATGTAGTTGCCGAGGGACTCCCAGTACATCGAGTCGCACGACTCCGCGCGGAAGTCGTAGCAACCGGGCGGTACCTCCGAGAACTCGATCGTGTAGCCGGACGGCAGGGTGCTCGAACCGAGCTGGTCCGGCCCCCACGTGGAGCTCGAGCAGGGGGCCGCGTAGAGGTAGCAGATCGTGTACGACGAGTTGTTGGCGACGAGGATCGTGGCGTCGGTGGGAGGCGCGGCGCAGTCGGCCGAGCAGCTCTGCGGCGTCTCTCCTGCCTCGCACGTGCCGTTTCCACAGACGGGCTCCGGCTCGGGCTCGGGTTTCGGCTCGGGCTCCTGGCAATCGTCGCAGGCATCCGTCTCGCCTTCTTGGCAGATGCCGTCGCCGCAGACCGGAGCCTCCTTCTCGCAGTCGTCGTCCTTGCTGTCCTCGTCGCACTCCTTGACCGACTCCTCGTTCTCCTTCTCCTCCTCCTCGCCGCCGCCGCTCTGGTTGCAGCCCGGAGCGGCCGCGAGCGCGAGGGGCAACGCGACGAAAGCGGCGACGAGACGACGGACCACGAGCAGATCGATGGACACCCTTCGCATGATCGAATCCTCCCTTTTGCGCTCGAGCCGCGGTGGCTCCGCGACGTCTTCGAGCGTCGGGTAGGGCCTAGAGCAACCGACGGGCCAGCTCGCGGCCCAGGGTTTCTTCGGGGTTTTTTGCAGATCACCGCTGCACGCTGCTCGCGGCACCCGCCGCAGCGCGGGGTCGTCGCACATGCTGAGTATGCGCCGCTCGAGGCCGAGCCTTCTTCTGGCTCCAGCAGGAGCGCGCAGCCGCGACCGCGTCATCGAGATCGTTGCACCCCAACCCGACGCCGCATCCGATTCCGATACCGAAGCCGACGCTGCAGCCGATTCCGATACCGAAGCCGCACTCTGAGCCGACCCCCCCGCTCCCGCTCCTCCCCGCTTGACGCACGCTCCCGCGCGCCAGCAACATGCCTCCATGACTCAGGTCCACGGCGGAAGACTCGTCGCGAAGGCGCTCAAGCGCCACGGCACCACCCACCTCTTCACTCTCTGCGGTGGTCACATCCAGGCCATCTACGATGGTTGTCTCGACGAGGAGATCCGCGTCGTCGACACGCGCCACGAGCAGACCGCGGGTCACGCCGCCGACGGCTACGCCCGCGTCACCGGTCGCCCCGGCGTCTGCGCGGTCACCGCTGGTCCCGGCGTGACGGACGTCGTGACCGCCGCCGCCAACGCCCAGCGCGCCGGCATCCCCATGATCATCATCGGCGGCGCCGGCCCCCGCGCCCTGCAGGACATGGGCTCGCTCCAGGACATGAACCACATCGAGCTCATGCGGCCGATCACGAAGTGGAGCGTCGCCGTTCCCTCGACCGATCGCATCCAGGAGTACATCGACTCCGCGTTCCGCATCGCGCAGGCAGGTGTCCCGGGCCCCGTGTTCCTGGAGATGCCGCTCGATCTCCTCATGAACTGGGCCGACGACGCGCCCCCCGCGACCGGCCCCGCGCCGGCCCCGCGCCCGGGCGGCGATCCGGCCAGCATCGCGCAGGCCGCGAAGCTCCTCGCGGAGAGCCAGCGCCCCATGTTCATCGTCGGCAGCCAGCTCCGCTGGTCGGCGCGGATGGACATCGTGAAGCGGGTCGCCGACGCGATCGAGGCGCCTTTCTACCTGAACGGCATGGCGCGCGGCGCGCTGCCTTACGAGCACCGCGGGCTGATGACGCGCTCACGCAAGTTCGCCCTCGGCCAGACCGATCTGTGCTTCGTGTTCGGCACGCCCTTCGACTTCCGGCTCGACTATGGCCGCGCGATCCCGCCAGGGGCGAAGGTCGTCCAGATCGATCTCGACGGCGCGGAGCTCGGCAAGAACCGCCGCCTGGACATCGCCATCCACGGCGACAGCGGCCTCGTGCTCGAGCAGCTCCTCGCCGCGGTGAAGGAGAAGAAGGCGCCGGAGTGGCTCGCCTCGGTGCGCGCCTCGGAGGACAAGAGCCGCGCGAAGATGGCGGCGGAGATCGAGTCGTCCTCCAACCCGCCGAACCCGCTCCGGGTCTGCTCGGAGCTCGGCAAGCGCCTGAAGAAGAACGATATCGTCATCGGTGACGGCGGGGATTTCGTGGCGACGGCCGCGTACGTGCTCAAGCTCGAGCAGCCGCAGCTCTGGATGGATCCCGGTCCGCTCGGCACGCTCGGCGTCGGCCCCGGCTACGCGATGGCCGCCAAGCTCGCCCGCCCGGATGCGAACGTCGTGCTCGTCTACGGCGACGGCTCGTTCGGTTTGCACGGCCTCGAGTTCGAGGCGATGGTGCGCCAGAACATCCCCGTCATCGCCGTCATCGGCAACGACGCCGGCTGGACGCAGATCCGCCGCGGCCAGGTGGAGCTCTACGGGACGGAGCGCGCGGTCGCCACGGCGCTCGACTACACGCGTTATGACAAGGTGGTCGAGGCTGTCGGTGGGTTCGGCGCCTGGGTCGAGACGGTCGACGAGCTCGGGCCGGCGCTCGACGCGGCGTTCGCCTCCGGCAAGCCGGCCTGCGTGAACGTGAAGATCGCGACGAGCGATTTCCGCAAGGGCGCCATCAGCGTCTGATGCTCGTCCGCTTCGCCACTCCCGCGCTCGCGAGCCTCGACGAGCTCGACGCCGAGGTCCTCGCGGCCGGCGTCTACGAGGACGTGAGGCCCGCGCGCGGGGTCGCGGGCCTGTGCGATTGGCGCCTCGGCGGGCGCATCTCGCGGCTCATGTCGACGGGCTTCATCAGCGGCAAGCTCGGCGAGGTCGTGATGATCCCGGGCAAGCCGCTGCTCACGCTCGACAAGGTGCTCCTCGTCGGTCTCGGCCGGCGGAGCGAGATGGGCAAGGAGCGGCTCGCCGCGTTTCTGGAGCTCCTGGTCGACCGGCTCTCGAAGCTGCGCGCGCGCGCGGCGGTGGTCGAGCTCGCCGGGCGGCCGGAGGAGCTCGTCGAGCCGCTCGCCGCCATCGCCGCGGTGCTCGACGCCACCGCCGCCTCGCCCGAGGTGGACTCCTTCACGCTGGTGGAGAAGCTCGACGCGCGGGCGGCGATGGAGGGCTACCTCGCCGAGCAGCGCCGCCGCGTGCGTCGAGCGCTGTAGGCAGATTCCATCATCGGCGCCGCGAAGACACGAACGTCAGGGGCGGAGGATCGCGCCCCGAGTCGTCAAGGGAAGCCGTTGTAGGCACCCCGATTCGGCGGAGCTGACGTGGACACAGGGTTGCCCCACAGGTCACGTGGACCGAGGTGTTGCTCGAGCACACCGGTCTCGAGAGCGGGTGACCCCGCTTGGAGCTCGAAGTCGTCGATGCTGCTCGGCGGCGACGAGACGAACTGTGGCCATGACGTGAGCTTCGCCGGGTCGTACGGCACACAGGAAGCCGAGCCGTAGAAGGTGTTGTAGTAGAACGCCGCCGCGGAGGTGAATACCGGCCAGGCGACGCTGCCCTCGTGCGCGAAGATGTTGTTGTAGATGTACGCATCGTCGGTGAAGACCGGCTGCGATTTCGCCGCGCAACCATCGTTGACGCGACCGTCCTCGTCGTTGTCGACGTCGTCCGTGCAGTTGCTTTCGGCGGCTCCAAGGCCCGTCGTCAGGAGCTCGAACTCGTACAGCGAGTAGCCCCACGGTGTCGCGCGAGAGGCCCCATACATTCGCCACCAGCGAGCGGTCGCGCCTACGTGCAAGAAGTCGGCGCCGCCGTCCGCCACGTGCGGATACCCTGGGCCCGCCTCCGCTAGGTCGACCCAGGAGGCGCCGTTCCAATACTGGATCTTGTAGTGGCTCGCGTGAGCCTCCCACCGCAGCACGACCTTGTGAATTGCGCGCGCCGTCCCGAGATCGATCTGGAGCCATTGCGGGTCGCTGAACTTCGACGACCAGCGTGTCCCCATGTTCGCGTCGGTCGCCCGCGACGGCCCATAGGTCGACAGCTCCTGCGAGCTGGCGACGACGGACGAGGTTGGGGCTCGGCCCGCGATCGGGCATCCGTCGTTGATCCAGCCATCTGCGTCGTCGTCGTCGCTGTTCTCGCATTGGGGCCCTGACTCGGCGACGGTCCCGCACTGCACCGCGACCCCACATCTGCCGAAAAAGCTGACGTCATTCGTGGTTCCCGAGTAGTAGTTCGTCGCTGACTGATAGAACGTGTTGTTTGCCAGATCGAGAACGTAGGGGCCCGAACCGAACCGATTGGCGTGTCCGCACTTCGAGATTACGGACGTTCCTGGGACCCCATCGTTGTCCGAGACGTTGAACCTGACGATCGGGTCCTCGATGAGCGTGTTGACCGATCTCTCCGCGCCGTGATCGTCGTAGAAGAGCAGGAATCCGCCCGCGTTGTGGCGCGTGTAGTTGTATTGGAGGCGGGTACTCACCGCGCCGATATCCATGTCGAACGCAGTTCGATCGCAGCCGGGAGCGCCGTCGTAAACCTCGTTGTCCTGGATCACGGTTCCGATCGAGATCGCCGTCCAGATTCCAGCGACACAGCAGGCCCCGTGGTCGCAGCGGTCCTCCAGCCCCCAACGGTCCAGTACGTTGTACTGGATGACGGCGTCTTCGGTTTGCTTGGTGATGATCCCGTCGGCTTGGATGTCCTCGAGTTGGTTGCTCTCGATGAGCACATTGGTCGACTTCTGCTTGACTCTCGCGCAGTCGTTGACACCGTAGACGTTGGGGGCCGGACCTTGTCGGATGCCCTGCTGAACGCATAGGGGGTCATCGTCGCCAGGGTTCAGCTCGGTTACATTGATTCCGATCCCGTCGATGTGGTCGATGGCGTTGCCGCTGATGACCACGTCGTCCCAGTAGTTCGAGTGGTCGATCCATCTCGTCTCGATCGCGCTCCAGTACGAGTTGTGGATCTGAAACGTCACGTTGATGCCGGCGTTCAGCGGGTACCCGATGATGCCGTTGATGAACCGAACATGGTTGTCTTGAATGTGAATGTGGCGGCACTGTCGGGAGCCCGAGAGTCGGTTGCATTGTGCAAGGATGCCGTTGCGAACGACCATGTCTCCGCCCACTCCGTCGTCCGAGACATCGAGGTGACGGATCTCCCAGTAGTCTTGATTCAACAGGTGTACGGCGGCCGTCGCTTGATTGGTTCCGATGATGCGCGGCAACGCACCCGAGCCGTAAGCGTCGATCTGGATCGGTGCGACCGAAGTTCCCGAGCATGACGTCGATGCGCACGGCCTCAGATTGTCGTCGTCTCCGGCGCCAGGCCAGGTGTCTCCCCGCTGGAACAAGATCCGGTCGCCCGCGTGAAAATGGGTGCTGTTGACCTTGTGGAGCGTTCTCCAAGCCGTTTGCGGGCTCGTGCCTGCGTTCGCGTCGTTGCCACCGTTCCGGACGTAGTAGTCCGTCGCATGGGCGACGGAGCTGAACAGCAAGACCGCCAAGAACACGACCTTCGATAGGTGTTTCATTCCGACTGCCCCTCCTAGTTTCCGACCTGCGTCCATGCGCCAAACGTCCCTAGGCCAGAGGCCTCGCGCTTCATGTACAGCCGACCGTCAGACGCCTTCGCGAGCACGACTGCGCGGCCGAGATTGTCCGTGGTCGCCGATGGGAACTCCTCCATCAGCTGGCCTTCGCCCGGCCCGCCGAGGATGTCCCACTGCAGGACGAAGGAGCTATTGGGCGAGCTTTGCCACGTCGCCGAAACGCGCCCCTGATAGTTCCGCTCGAAGAGCATGATGTGCCCCGTCCCGCCACGCCGGATGGCGGCGACAGGGCCGGTGCCGGCGTCTCCGTAGAGAATCCCGCCACCGCCTTCGCCCCCGACGTATTGCCCCAGCGTGTTCACCCATGCGGTCACGACACGCCCATAGCGGGAGTTGTCCGTGTCGCTCGTGACTTCGCGGTAAAAGATCTCGACGCGACCATCCTGGTTCTTCGCGACCGTCGGTGCGCTCGAGGCTACGAAGAGCGGCAGGGCGCTCTGCTGGAACGTGCCGGTTCCCGCATTCTCAACGAAGCGCTGAATCGTTCCCGAGCGGCTGGTTGCGTACGCCTCGACGATCCCATCGTCACGCGTCACGACCCCCGTGCCCTCGAGGACGTCTCCACTACTGATCCGAGTCCAGGCAGACCAGGTGGTTCCGTTCGTGCTGCTCGTGACGGTCAGGTAGCCGCCCTTGTCGCGCGCGAATACGAACATTCGACCGGAGCCGTCGTAGATCGCAGTGGCGACCCCGTTCGTTTGCCCGGTCTCCGCCGCGAAGATCTCGAATTCGTAGAGCGAATAGCCGTAGGCGGGCAGTCCGCGCAGTGTTCCGAGCATGCGCACATACCGCGCGGAAACGTTCAGGTTGGGGTAATCGTCGGTGCCGCCGTTTTGGTTGACCGCGCTGACGATGTTGGTCCAGGTTGTGTTGTCGGTGGAGGCTTGAAGCGCATAGTTCTTGCCGTATGCGGCTTCCCACTGCAGACGGATGCGCGAGATCGGATAGACCGTCCCGAGATCGATGGTGACCCAAGCGGTGGGCCCGTACGCCGATGCCCAGCGCGTACCGAACGAGCCGTCTTGCACGTACTGGACATTGTAGGCCGCGCTCTCCGTCGACGAAGCGGTGGGTACACCGAATACGCGCTGCGGCGTGCCGGGGCCCGGCGCGCCGATCGTTTGCCAGCCACCGAACGTGCTCGCACCGCTGTCTTGCACGGCCGTGATGACCTCTTGCCGAGGCGTGTAGATCGGAAGCGATGCCCAGGACTCACGCTCGAGGGGCAGGCGCATCGCGATGATCTGAAGCGTTCCGTCGGGCCGCTTGATGAGCGACACGCTCGGCGCGACCGGTCCACTCGTCGCGAGCGTGGCCGGCCCCGCCCACGTTCCCCCCGGGGTGGTCTCGTACCAGTACTTGACCTGCCGGTCCTCGACGCTGACCGCAAACAGCCGGCCGTCGCCGGCCTTCTCCACCCACGTTGTCCCCGTGGGGTATCGCTCGTACATCCTCGGGTAGAACGGGAGGTACGCATCCGCATACGCTTGATAGTTCGGGTCGTGGGCCGCGTAGGTGAGCGCCACGTCGCGCTTGTAGATGCTGTCGCCGTACCCGACGTTCGGGGGGTAAGGCGTGTACGGGTACCCGACGTAGTGCTGCAGCGAGTAGCGGCTCGTTTCGTTGGGGCCGTGGTACGTCGTGAGCGCTTCGTGCAGGAAACGCGAGGTGGCGGTGTGGTCGAGGTTGTCGCCCGAGCCGGACTGCGGATCGAACGGCTGCGGGTCGAGCGTTCGAATGACGATCGGTTGGTACTGCGTGAGGAGACCGCGGAGGACGGCGATCAGGCCGGCGCGGTCGTAGTTCTGGAACGGAACGGCTGGGGAGCAGCTCGTGAACGAGTTGCAGATGAACCCATTGTCGACATTGTCCAGCGTGCCAGGACTGTCGCCATTGTGCTGCGGATCATCGGCGGTGCAGTACCCGCCCTTGGCGGGGTACCCTTGCGCGAGACCACAGTCGGGGACGACGGTCGTCGTTACGTACGACGCATTGTGGAACATGCGGTCGAGCGCGTTCGTCCACGGGTTGTATTCACATTGGCCAACTTGCGACCCCCCGTCGGGAATGTTCAGGAATATGAGTCGAATTCGCGGGTTCGCGTTCAGCGTGTAGCGCTCGGCTATGTGGGGCCAAGGGACGCCCGGATCGGGCACGAAGAGGTCGCGGGTCCAAGTGGCAGATGGAGAGTACCCAGCCATCACTGCGTATGCGGCCTTCATTCCGTCCTGCCGCGCTGTCGCAAGCTCCGCGGCGCACATTCCAGGGGCACCGCTCGCCTGACCGGCGGTCAGGTAGACGCTCACGATGCCGTGTCCCGCCGCGATCGCGTTGCGAAGATCCGGATTCATGAAGAGGAAGTCGTCGTCCTCGTGCGCGAGCACCTGCATGTGAACCCAGTCACTTGCAAGGGGAGATTCGACAGTATCGAGCTCGGGCTCGTCGACATCTTCGAGACAGCCGCTCCCCGCCGAGAGCGACACGACCAGCGTGAGCCCGACCAAGAGAGGCCAACAGGCGGGGCCTCGTTTGCTGCTGCGATCCGAGCCTTTCCGTGGCGAGGTGGGAGGTCGAGCTGCTGAGTGGCTGTGCTGGGGCGAGAAGGGGCTCACGGTGGGCCGTGCGGTGCAACCGACGTGCCCGCCAGGTTGCGCGGCCCCGCTGCGCGAATTGACGGGAAAGCGAGCGGAGTGCGCAATGGGGCGTAGGCAAGAATCCGCGCTGCGCGGGTTCTTGCGTGGTTGCCCCCGCGGTGAGGACGCGTGAGCGTCAGCGGCGACGCGGGCGCGCGACCAACATGATCGCGCAAGTGAGCGCCGTGGGCGCGCCGCCGAGGAGCGGAGCGCCTAGGCAAAGGGCGGCGCCCCTGCCACCATGGTTCGCACCGTGCAGCGCCTCTTCTCGTTCCTGGCCGCCGCCGTGATCTCAGGGTGCGCGTCGACCGCGCCCGTCGCAACGACGGAGGTGGTGCCTCCCCCGCCGCCGTCCGCCCCGCCCGCGAGCCAGGCCGAGGACGCTCCTCCAGGGGAGCGTCGCGAGCCGCTCTTGAGCCGGCTCTGGCGCGCGGCCACGGGCGGCCAGGTTCGGGAGTGCGACCAGCTCATCGAGGTCGTCAACGCATCAAAGATTGGCGACAACGTCGGTGACGACAAGAAGAAGCTGATGGCCGAGGCGGTGGAGGCTCGCCGACTCGCGCGTGAGATCGACAAGCTCACGTTCGACGACATCGAGCTGATACAGCTCGTGTCCCAGTTCAGCGACAACCTCGAGGACTACGCCCTCATGATGCAGAAGGCTTCGGTCACGTCCGACAACGACCTGGATGGGCTGATGCAGCTCGTGAAAGAGGCTGGGGACGTCGCGGCTTCGAACTCCGAGCTCACCTCGAAGATCAACGCGCACTGCTCCCAGTAGCGAGAGGCATGGCTGCCGTCACTCCATCCAGGTCACGCCGCGGAGCGTGACCATGGCGTCGTGACGGGCGCCGCTCGTGAAATGCTCCTGAACGATGCGCGCGACGGTCGCGCCGAGCAGGGCGATCAGGGGGAGGTGATCGCCGCCCTCGCAGGTCGCCTGACCGGCGACGTCCTCCGCGTCGGCGGTGAAGCGCTCGTCCCAGCGGACGAGGCCGAACGTTCCGTCGCCGCTGAGCCCGGCGTGGAGGAGCGGCAGGCCGGTCTTCCGCGCGTGAGCGGAGAGGACGCCGCGGCTCTTTGCGTTGTCGAACGCGTCGACGACCAGATCGGCGCCCGCGAGGAGCGTCGCGACGTTGTCCTCGCCGAGGCGCACGCCGTATGCGTCCGCCTGGACGCCGCAGAAGTTGAGGAGCTGCAGCTTGAGCGCGTCGGCCTTGTTCTTGCCGATGCTCGGCTTCACGTAGAGCTGCGAGAGCAGGTTCTTCGACTCGACGCGATCGAAGTCGATGAGCGCGAGGCGCGCGCCCAGGTTGCGGCAGAGCCACGCGGCGTGGGAGCCGATGGCTCCCACGCCGGCGATGACGAGGCGCTTCGCGCTCATCGCGCGGCCGCCGCGCCGAACGGGACCTTCGGGCGCAGGTAGATGCGCGCCTCACCGCGCGCGCCGGTGAAGCGGTCGACCACGTAGTGATCGAAGGCGCCGTCGGCGACGCCCGGGAACGACACGCCACGCAAGCCACCCGCACGGAGGACCTCGACTGCGATGCGGCGGACGTCCGCGTCGGAGACCGGGAGGTTGGTGTCGAGCGGGTAGTCCGCCGAGACGCCGCCATAGGTGATGTTCAAGATGGCCATCGAAGCTCTCCTTCCCGGGTCATGGGCGCGGCGGAAGACCGGACGCGCGCCGGAGATCGTCGGCCCACCCCGGCTCCGACTCGACGCGTTCGTCCGCGCCGCCCTGACGGCGCAGCATGCCGCCCGGGGTCACGACGCTGAAGACGAGCGGCTTGCCGAGCGCGGAGGCGAGGGCCGCCATGGTGGTCTCGTCCTCGTGGGAGAAGGCGAGGGGACCGGCCGGGTGGCTGTGCGCGAGCTCGACGAGCTGATCGCGGTTCTCCCAGATCGCCTCCCACCGGGCGCGCGAGTCGGCGATGTGCGAGGCGCTCTCGCCGTCGTCTCGGTGGAGGACGGCTCCGCCCTCGCCGATCAGAAAGAACACCTCACGCACCGTCATTGCCGTCGAGGTTATCGCATTCTCTCGAGCGCCGGCCGCGCTACCAGCGGGTGATGTTCAGGTGGTCGACGTCCATCGCCTCACGGATGACGGAGGGCATCGCGTCGAGGCCGAGCTCGCGATCGGCGCCGGAGAGACAGAGCCCGGCGTCGATCACGTTGAACGTCGCCTCGTCCACGAGCGTGACGAAGCGCTCGCCGAGGAACTGGTAGCGGACCTCGACCGTGCCGTCGCCGAGCGAGCGCGCGGCTCGGAAGATCGCGCCCGCCGCGGTGAGGATGCGCTCCGCCTCGGCCGCGGGGTCGCGTCGCGCAGGTGGCGGCGCCGGCCGGCCGCGCGCTGCGGCTCGCCGGGCGAGGGCCGCGGCCTCTTCGGCGCGGCGCTGCTCACGGATGCGCTCGACGAGAGCCTGCGCGACGGGCTGACCGCTCTCGGCGATCGCGTGGATCGCGCCGCGCACCTCGTTCGGCGAGAGCGGGACGGCCGCGCGCGCCGCCACGTGGAGCGCGAGCGAGGCAGCGAACGCGGCGCGGAGCGAGGCGGCGACGCCCTTCTGATCGGCGATGCCGCGCCCGTCGAGGAGCGCCTCGCGCACGGCCATCTCGATCTCGGTCTCGAAGAGCACCTCGTCGAAGACGAGCGAGCCGGCGTGGACGCGCCCGCGCACCGGAGCGCAGAGCTCGAGCTCACCCTCCGGCAGGAGCTCGAGCCGCGTGAATCGACCGTCGTTCGTGGCGAGGTATCCGCCCGCGTGGTGGCCCGAGCGGGAGGGCAGCCCGGTGAGGTCCATCGACGGCTCCCGCGCAACGGGCGTCGCCTTGCGCCCGCGGACACGGACGCGCAAGAAACCCGGCGCGAGGAGGGCCGGCGCGACGCCTTCGGTCTGGAGCCGAAAGCGCCGGTCGGCCGTCTCGATCGTCGGGCCGCCGAGGTGGATGGCGACGAGCTCTTCGTCCGGCTTGCCGAGGAACTTCTTGTAGTCGACCACGTCAGCCGGCCGTGAGGATGGGCGTGGCCATCACCTTCTCCACCCACGCGGTCGTGCGGACGCCGGGCAGGCCGGGCAAAGCCGGCGTGTCGAGCAACGCCTGGAGGATGCGCGGGACCTGGTAGGGGTCGTCGAACTGCTCGATCGTGATCTCGGACAGGCCGACGCCGAGGTGCCTCGCGCAGTCGCGGACGGTCTGGCCGCGGACGGCCGACACATTGACGAGGATGGCGAGCGCACCCGGTTTGTAGCCGAGGGACTGGAGGGTCGCCCCGAACGTCGCGCCGGGCTCGCCGGCCTCGTCGCCCACGACGACCACGAGCAGGCGCGCGCCCGGAGGGATGCGCACGCCCGAGGCGTGCAGCGCCAGCGCGCCGGCCGAGTGCATCGTGCCGCCGCTCGCGTTGATGCCCTTCAGCATGTGCTCGATCGCGGCGCGCGACGTCGCCTTGGGGCGCAACACCGTGCCCATGGTGTCGAAGGTGGCGATGTGGACGCGCTCGACCGGGAAGCCGGCGAGAATGCGCGTGAGCGCCTCCTTCGACTGCTCGATCGCGCCCTGCATGCTCCCCGACTTGTCGATGAGGAACATGACGTGAACGTCATCCGCCGTGGCCTCCACGACCTTCTTCACCGCCACGTCCGCGGCCTCCTCCAGCTTCTCGCGGATGGCGGCGCTCTTCACGTTCTTGGCGACGTTGAGGCTGCGCTGGTCGGTCGACTTCTGGATGGCCTCGTTCCAGCGCGCGTAGATGTCGGCGTCGGCCAAGAGGCCGAGCTCCTCCAGGGTGGGGGTCATGACGCGCAGATCCCGATCGGAGAGCGACGGCAAGAGCGCCGCCATGATGGCGGGCGTCAGGCCGAGCTCCTTCGGGAGGCGACCGACGACCTCCTTGTAGGAGAGCTTCTGCTCCACGATGGCCTCGCAGATCTCGCCCTCCGACAGGTCGTCGAACCGTCCGCGTTTCTCCACCTTCAAGTCGCTCAGGCCGAGGGTGCGGTGGCCGCCGGCGGCTTGTTTCTGCTTCCAGCCGAGGATCTCGAAGAAGGCCTGGGTCTCCGGCTTGTAGCCGACCTTGCGGGCGATCTTCTTGATGGTGGACTGGAAGCCGGCCTTCACCAGGCCGGCGAGCAGACGCGGGTTCTTCTCGCGGATGGCGAGCCACTTCGCCGCCGCCTTGGGCCAGCGGCCGAGGATGGGCCCCGCGCCGGCCGCGTCACCGAAGCCGGCGGCGCGGTTGAGCTCGACGATGGCCGGCGTCTCCAGGAGCTCCGCGATGCGGAGGATGGCCTTGGGCGTCAGCATGCGCGTCGACTTCTTGTCGTAGAAGAGCGCCATCGCCTCGCCGACCGCGCGGTAGTCGTCGTCGTAGAGGGCGACGGTCCCGTCACTGTCGTGGATGGGCGCGCCGCTCTTCGGCTGGACCAGCATGAGCGCGGCGGCGGCGACCTTCAGGTCGCGCCACTCCGTCTCGCGGAGCGCGTAGCTCGCGAAGTGCGCCATGAGGAGGGGATTGAGCAGGTAGATGTCGAGGAGCTTGCCGTAGAGCACGGCAGCCGCGGGAACGAAGAGCCCGGGCGCGACGGGGGTACCCCGCAGTGACTTCTTCGCGCTCTTCTTCGCGTGCCAGACGCCGCCGACGTCGAGGCCGGGCCGGTTGTGCCAGAGGTGGGCCGACGAGTTGAGCACGAGGTCGAGCAAGCGCTCGGCGGGGCCGAGCTGCGCCTCGGGGATCGGCAGGGGCGTGCGCTGGGTCATGGCGCCCGAAGGATAAAGAAACCGAGCGGGGTTGGGGCCCCGCTCGGAAGGTCTCGGAGGAAATAGGCTCAGCGCCCGAGTGAGGAAGCCATGGAGGTCTTTCGACCCCTACCTTGAGAGGGTAGTGCTCTACCGTTGAGCTACCGCCGCATAAGAAGAGCGGCGGACTGGAATCGAACCAGCAACAACTATTGCGTGTAGGGCCTCTTCGGATGGGCGCTGAAATCTTCGACGTACCCTCGCGATTCGCGGCGGGTCGGTCTGAGCGGAGAGACGCCCGTCGCGCGCGAGCCTGACAGGGGTCCGAAGACGACGCACGCATCCGAGGTAGTCTCCTCTTCATGTCTGGAGCGGCGAGGCTCGTGCGCGTTGGGGCGCTGGTGACGGCGGTCGGCGTTGCGGCCTGCGGCGCGAACGCGCGCGCTTCGTCCTCCTCGGCGGCGGATGGCTCGCTCGGTATCGTTGCGGAAGGTCCCTGCGCTCGGCTCTCGCTGCAGGCGATGGGGGACCGGCGCTTCGTCGTGTTCGGCGACACCGGCTACGATCTCGAGCTCTGGACCGCCGGGGAAGAGGTCGGCGCGGCGCAGGCCATCGCGGAGCTCGCCGACGGGACCGCGTACCTCGACGACCGGTGGACGGCGGGGCTCGACGTGGATGGTCGCGGCTACCTGCCGGCGACGGTCCAGCTGGGTGGCTCATCCGAGCGGGCCGGCTGGCTCCGGCTGACCCGCACGCGCTACGCGCCCCACGGGACCGGCAAGCTCTTCGTCCGCGAGTCGACGGCGTACGCGCGCGGTGCCGACCACTGGGAGCCGCTCGCCGACGCATCCGGCGTGGGGCTCCCGCCTGCCGCGCAGGGGCTGCCGCCGCCGCCGTTCGACTCCGCGTGTGGCGCCGGGCTTCGCTTCCTCCCGCTGGCGCACACGCTCTCGCCTGCCGGCGGCCTGCTGGTTGCTGGGCGATGCCAGGGCGAGTCGATCACGCCGACCTCCGACACGACGTTGCTCGTGGCGCACGGGCGTCCGGGCGACAAGGCCTGGACCGTGGAGCGAACGACGCCTCGCGCGCGGTTGGAGGGGCACGTCAACGCAGCCCTCTTTGCGCGCGGGGATGACGACGTGTACCTGGCTGCGTACGAGCCCTTCGAGGCGGTCGCCGGCAGGCAGGCCTTTCTTGCTCACTGGGATGGATCTCGCTGGACCGAGATCGACGCAGGTGTGGAGGCGGGGATCATGTCGATCGCGGGGACACGAGACGGCAGGCTCTACCTGGCGACGGGCGAAGGGGTCTACGAGCGCGACGTCGACGGTACTGTGAACCGCCTCGCCCTTCCGGCTCCCACGTTCGTGCGCGCTGGGGCCAAGCTCCACTTTCACACGGTGCACGTCGCCGGCGACGAGCTGTGGGCGGAGGCTTCGCTCAAGGTGAGCCGCCGAGCGGCAGAGGGCCAGGCCACCGAGGAGGTCTGGGCGAGCGTCCTCTATGGACCGGGGCGGTACGGCCATTACCATTGCGACGCGAAGGAGCGCGCCGAGGATGCATTCGTTCAATCGCCCTGAGCTCCGTCGTGTGCGAGGTCTAGGGCTCGCATTGGCGTTGGCGATCGGGCTCGTGCCGATCGAGGCGCAGGCCATCAACGGCGAGCGTTACCTCGTCTGCCGAGAAGACCGCGAGACCGTGAGCGCGCCCGCGCCGGAGAAGGGGCAGTCGAGCTCGCGCCGTCGCGTGAAGCGGCGCGCGCCGCCGCCGTTGCTCGCGCCCGCACCGACACCCGTCATCGACGTGCCGATGAGCGACCCGCTCCCCTCACGGCCCGAGCCTGGCCGTGAGCCGGTTCGCCTCGCGACGATTCACACGCCCGCGCGGCAGGACTTTCGCTGCACCGGGTTCGTTCGGGGTCAGCTCGGTATCCTCGCTGTGCTCTCGGCGCCGCCTGGGACCAGGTTCGCCGAGCACCCGCACACGACGTCGTGGATCATCGACAACATGGAGGCGGCGGGCTCGGCGCGCCTATCGTCCGCCGCGCCCTACCTGCGGCGAGAGCTCGGTCGAATCATCCCGGAGACGGCGCCGGCCCATGTCCGGCTGGACAGGCTCCGGCTCAAGGTCGCGGCCGCGCAGGCGCTCGCCGATCTGGGCGACTTCGACGGTATCGGTCCCGTGTTCCAGCTGGTGAAGGAGCGAGAGGAACAAGACTTCCCCGGCTACTGGGAAGACGCGCTCGAGGCGCTCAGCCGCCTGGATCGAAGGCTCACCGATTCCTATGCGCGCGACCTCCTGGACCGCGCGGCGCGCTCGCCGGGCTTCGACGTCGCGGAGCAGAACCGCGTCAGGCGAGCGCTGCCGCTCCTTTCGGACCGCTCGGCGGACGCGGTCGGCGTGCTCACGAGGCTCTCCAGCGCCATCGACGACGATCCCGACAGCCCGGGCAAACACCTCACGTGCCTGGTGCTCGCGGCGCGCATCCGCGCCGGCGACGAGGCGCTCGCCAAGGCCGTACGGCCGGAGCTCGCGACGGACCTCCGGACGCAGCGCGCGGTCCAGTGTTACAGCGAGCTCATGCCGGTGGCCTTCCCGGGTGAGGATCCGTCGGAGGTCGACACGCTCCTCTTTCGTCATCGGTATGAAGAGCTCGTCCGGCTCGTCAGGCGCATCCGAGTCGAGCGGCACGGCGGTGCGGACGCGGTTGACCGCGAAGCCGTTGGGAAGATCCGGGCGTGGCTCGCCAGTCGCGCAAAGGAGCCGGAGATCGCCGACGCGGCGTCGCGCGGGATCCCGGCGCGCCGGACGAGAGCGCTGCACCTCGCGCTCGGTGCGGCGCTGGGCGACAGCCGCGCCGAGCGTGACCTGCGCGCGCTCATCGAAGATCCGAAGGACGACACCGTGGTCCCCTGGGTCGCCGCGCGCGTCGCGCTCGATCTGGAGCTCGACGGGGCCGCCGATCTCGCGAGCACCCGGCTTCGGCTCGCGCGTTCGGTTCCCACCTCGAGCGTCGCGCACGGAGACTGGCCCAGGCGCGGGCGCGTCACGGTGACGGAGCACGTCGAGGTGATCGACCGGCTCGCGATGCGACAAGATCCACGATTCGCGCTCGGCTTGCTCGACCTGCAGCCGTTCGCTCGTCAGGCCGCCTTCGAGCGCCTGCGCACCGCCACTGTCGGCTCCCTGACCTGCCCCATCGTGACCGAGGCCGCAGCCGGCTCCGACGAGAAGAGCATCCAGGACGCGTTCTGGGCGCTCTCCGTGCTGGGGGGCGCTTGCCAGCGCCCGATGCTCGCCCTGGCTCGAGATCCGAAGACCCCCAAGGTGGTGCGCGGAATGGCGCTCGAGCACCTGGCCATGATCCGCGACCCGTCGATCGACAAGGACCTCGCGGCGAGCCCGCCCGACGACGACATCCGCCAGGCACGCAGGCGCGCGCGTTTGATCCAGGCGTCGCCCGATCCATTGGCGCGCGTAGACGGGCCGCGTGAAGTGCGCGAAAGGTGAGCTTCAGCGGGCGATACCCCCCGGATGTCCCGCCGAAGTTCGCGTTTCGCGACGCGAGACGCCCTCGCCACTGGTCAGCGCGGGCGGTCGCGGAACGCGCGCACCGCGGCGTTGATGGTCGGGAACGAGCGCAGCTTGCCGTGGGGCTCGAGGAGCCCGCCGCGCGCGAGCCGCAGCAAGGCCCTCTCGTTGGCGCGCGCGACCGCCAGGACGAGGCTCAACGCGGAGAGCTCGGTCACCAGGTCTTCGAGCATCTCGAGCGCGGAGGCGTCGACCTCGCCGATTCCCTCGAAATCGAGGACCACCCACTCCTCGCGGCCGGGGTTCTTCTCGAGCATCAGGCGGAGCCTCTCGCGGAAGCGATTGGCGTTTGCGAAGAAGAGCGGCGCGTCGAAGCGGTAGATGAGCAGCCCCTCCGTCGGCTGGAGGCCGTATTGGTCGGCGTCGACCCAGCCGTCGAGCTTCTCTGCGTGTGCGAGAATGGCGTCGTGGGGAAGCGCGATTCGCGCGAAGGCGAGCAGCACCGAGGCGCCGACCGCGATCAGCACGCCGTTCAGCACGTCGAACACCATGACGCCGAGCGCGCCGCCGGCGGCGATCGCCAGCTCCACCTTGCTCACGTCCCACAGCCGGCGCAGCCCGCCGACGTCGATGATGGCGATGCCGGCCGAGAGGACGACCGCAGCGAGCGCGGGCTCCGGCATGCGCGCGAGCACGGGGCCGAGCGCCACCAGGCCGAGGACCACGAACGCCATCGCGACCAGGCTGGTGAGCTGGGTCTTGCTGCCGAGCGCGGCGGGAACCGCCGTTCGGCTCGCGCTCGAGGAGACCGGGAACCCGCCGGAGATGGAGGAGCACAGGTTGATGACGCCCAGGGCGCCCAGCTCCTGGTTCGCGTCGACGCGGTAGCCCATCTTGGCGCCGACTGACCGGGCTGTCAGCACGTTGTCGGTGTACCCGACGAGCGCGATCCCGAGCGCGGTCGGCAGGAGCTTCGACAGATCTCCCAAGCTGAGCGCGGGGAGGTGAGGGGTGGGCAGCTCGGCGGAGACGTGCCCGACGACGCGCACGCCGGAGGCCGGCAGATCGAGCACGACGCTCGCCAAGGTCGCGAGGCCCACCCCGATGAGCGCGCCCGGGAGCTTCGGCGCGTATCGGCGGAGGAGCATCAGGAGCGCGAGCGTGCCGCCGGACACGGCGACCGTCGTCGGCTTGATCTCGCCGGCCCGCTGGACGAGCTCGCTCACCCGCCCGAAGAAGGCATCGGAGCGGATCGCGATGCCGGTCGACTTGCCGAGCTGGCTCGAGATGAGCGTGAGCCCGACGCCGGTGATGTAGCCGACGAGGACGGGCTTGGAGAGCAGCTCGGCGAGGAACCCCAGCCGGAGCAGCGCGCCGGCGAGACAGATGACCGCAACGAGGCCGGCGAGCGTGGCCATGAGCGACCCGTAGCGAGCCGGATCGCCCGCCGCGATGGCGCCGACCCCGGTCGCAGCGAGGATGGCGGTGCCCGGCTCCGGACCGACGCCCAGGTGTCGCGACGACCCGACGAGCGCGTAGGCGAGGAGCCCGAAGAGGACGGCGTCGAAGCCGGCGTTCGGCGGGAGCCCCGCGAGCTCGGCGTAGGCCATCGACTGCGGGATCAACATCGCGCCGACGGTGAGGCCGGCGACGAGATCGGGGCGAAGGAAGCTCCGTTCGTAGCAGAGAAAGACGGAGAGGCCGGGGAAGAGGCGCTTCAGCAACGGCGGCAATCTACCGAATTTTCGAGAACACGGTGCCACCTGGCATCCGTGTCGCATGTTGGGTCCCGGCAGGAGGACGCCATGCAAGCGATCACGCCCGAAAACACGAGTAGCTCACGCACGGAAGACGCCGACGAGAAGGAGGTCCGCGCCGCGATCGAAGACTGGCTGGCTGCGGTGCGCGCGAAGGACACGCCGCGCGTCCTCGCCCATTACGCGCCGGACGTGATCACGTTCGATATCGCCCCTCCGTTCGAGAGCCGGGGGCGCGACGCGATCAAGAAGCGATGGGAGATCTGGTCAGCCTCGTTCGATGGCCCGATTGGTTACCGAATGGACCGCCTGTGCCTCCGCGTCGCAGGTGACGCGGCGTTCGTCCACAGCATCAACCACATCACGGGTCGGCGGAGGAACGGGGAGCACACCGACATGTACCTCCGCGCGACCGTCGGCTTGCGGCGTGAGCAGGGGCGCTGGCTCGTCGTACACGAGCACGTGTCGGTGCCGATCGACATGGACACGCTCCGGCCGCTCTTCGGCGTGAGGCCCTGACGGTCGGGCGGCGCGCCGCAAAGGCCTCCTTCAGCGGAGGCCCTTCGGGAGCAGGGCGCGCACCTCGTCGATCGTGCTCGCTTCGGCGGCAGGCTTGTCGTCCCTGTACCGGCGGACCCGCGCGAAGCGGAGCGCGAGCCCGGAGGGGTATTCGCTCGACGACTGGACGTCGTTGAAGGCGATCTCGACGACCTGCTCGGGACGCACGGGCACCACCCAGCCGCCGGCCTCGCCGGTGGCGAGCTCGGTGAAGCGTTGGGTCTGCCACGTGAGCATCGCGTCGGTCATGCCCTTGAAGGTCTTGCCGATCATGACGAAACCGCCACTCTTCGGATCGCGCGCGCCGAGGTGGATGTTGGAGAGCCAGCTGCTACGACGGCCGCTGCCGCGCTCGACCGCCAGGACGACGAGATCGAGCGTGTGGGCCGGCTTGATCTTCAGCCACTCCTGGCCGCGGTGCCCGGCCTGGTAGATCGAGGTGAGGCTCTTCCCCATCAAGCCCTCGTGGCCTCCGCCCACGGTGGACGTGTAGAACGCCTCGAGCTCGTCGGGGTCTGCCGTGACGAGGGACGGAACGCGGGCCACCGCGGGGAGCACCGCGTCGACGCGCTCGAGGCGGTCGGAGAGCGGCGCGTCGAGCAGCACCTCGTCGTCGAGCAGAACGGCGTCGAAGAACTGCGGCACGAGCGGCAGCTCCTCACGCATGCGCTCGACGTCTTTGCTGCGACCGAAGCGCCGCATCGAAACCTGGAACGGATGTGGCGAACCGTCGGGGCGGAGCGCGATGGCCTCGCCGTCGAGGATGGCGCGGCGGACGGGGAGCGCGCGCACGAGCTCGACAAGCTCGGGGGCGCGCGTGGTCACATCGTGCAGTGAGCGGCTGTACAAGCGCACCTCGTCGCCGTCTTTGTGGGCCTGCACGCGCGCGCCGTCGAGCTTGATCTCGAAGCGCGCGCGGCCGAGCGACTCGAGCGCGCTCGAGGCGTCCGCCGCGGGGGACGCGAGCATCGGGAGGAGCGGCCGGAAGGGGGCGAGCGCGAAGCGATCGAGACCGGCGGCGCCTTCGAGCAACGCAACCGAGGTGGCCTCCACCTCGGAGCCGGCGATCATCGCCGCGCGCCGGAGCCGGCCCGCCGCGATTCCCGTGTGACGCGCGGCGGCCTCGATCAGGAGCGCCGCGAGCGCGCCCTGCCTGAGCTCGGAGACGAGCAGCGCGGCGAAGAAGCGGCGCTCGGGCTCGGTGAGCCTCGCGAAGGTCGAGGCGAGGAGCGCCTTCTTGCGGCCGGCGCTTCCGGGGCCGCTCGCCTCGGCGATCTGCCCGAGCACGGCGTCGAGCTCGAGGAGCGACGGGCTCGAGGTCACGTCGCCCGGCGTCGTCTGGACCTCGCGCACCGTGGCGTAGCCGACGCCGATGCGTCCCTGCGGAAGCTCTCCCGCGATGTAAGCCGCGCCCACGCGGACCTCTTCGGGCGAGAGCCTGGCGAGAAGCCCGGCGACGAGCTCGGTCTTCGCGTTGCGGCCGCGCGTCCGCGCGACCTGGTTCGAAACGCCGACGAGCTCGTCGAGCCGCACGCGTGCAGCGTAGCGCTGTCAGCCGCCGGGGCAGGTGATCTTCGGTCCGTTGGGTCCGTCGACGCAGGTGCCGCCGCAGGCCTCCGTCTCGGCCGTGAGGCAGGCGCAGGCTGCCGGGTCGCAGCCCTGGGGCGCGATGCTGCAGCTCACATAGGGCGCGCCGCCCGTGTCGTCGGCCGTGTAGAGGCAGTAGTCGTCGCTCCCGTAGTCGCAGACGAGGTGCCCGCAAGAGAACGCGGTGGCCGGGAGCGTGCAGGCGGTCCCGGTGGAGTCGAGGTCCTTGCCGGTGAAGCCCTCGCAGCCGAAGTCTCCGTCCATCGTCAGGGTGCCGTCGCAGAAGCAGACGGGCGGGCCGTCGGTGCAGACCATCGGCCGCGGCTTGCACTCGCCGTCGACTCCGGCGCCGCACTGGCCGTCGCGGAAGTCACAGAACTCGTCCGCCTTGCAGTCAGCCGCCGTCAGGCACGGCCCCTTCGGCGCACAGAGGATGCTCGTGCCGCAGAGCGTACGCGTCTCGCAGGTGACGCCGGCGGGGCATGTCGTGACCTCGAGCTCGTCCTCGTTGCACACCGGGATCGCGAGGCAGTTCGCGGTCTCCTTGCAGAAGATGACGGTACCGCAAGCTTCTACTTCACGACAGCTCGCCTCCTGGTTGCAGGCCTCTTCCTCGACCTCCTCCTCGGTGTCGTTGCAGAGAGGCACCGCGTCGCAGTCACCGCAGCCCTGGGAAGCGAGCGCGGCGAAGGACAGGACCCCCGCGATGCCGACGAGACCGAGACCGGAAGCGAAACCGAGCAGTCGTTCCAAGCGCATGCCCGTGCTCATACAAGAGACGGGCCAAGCGGTGCGCCGGGCGTCACTGCAAGGCGAGGCGAGGCTCGAGCTCCGGCGCGGGCACGAAGCCGCGGAAGAGCACGTCCTCGATCTGGTTCTTCGTGAGCGCGCTGCCCAGCGTGCCGGCGCTGCACGCGTATTTCTTCTGGACGGCGTCCTCCATGGTGCGGACGCGGAGCGAGCCGTCCTGGCCGATCTTCGTGAGGCTCTCCTCGAGCGCGTCCGGGCGCATGTAGTCGTGGATCAGGAGCACGCCGCCCTTCTTGGCGTACTGCTCCATGTTTTTCGTGAGGAAGGCGAAATCGTTGCGCTGGCCGGGGACCGTATCGCCCGAAGCGCCGTGCCAGAGCACGTTCATCATGCCGAGCTCGGTGAGGGCCTTGTCGTAGAGCGCAATGCCTGCGGCCCCGTCGTGCTCCACGTACGGGCCGCCGCCCGGCGGACGCGAGTAGAGGACGGCGTACGGGCGCGTGCCCGGCGCGAATCCGCGCTCGGCGAGCAGCGCCTCGTGCCGTTCGGCTGTGCCACGCCAGGCCTTGCGGACCTCCGAGCCTGTCATCCATGTCATGGGCTCGCGCTGGAAGTCGCGGCGGTACATGGCGTCGAAGTCGTCGGCCGACTCGGCGAGGAGCGCGATGTCGATGAGGATGGTCGTGACCTCGTGCTGCGAGCGGATCGTCTCCACCGTCTCGTCGGGCGTCGCGACGTTCGTCATGCGGACGTCGTGGCTGTACGAGTGAGAGCCGAGCGTGTGCCCCTCCGCGACGATGCGCTGAATGAGCGGGTAGGTGTCGCGCGAGATGTTGCGACCGACGACGAAAAACGTCGCGGGCATCTTCTTGTCGGCGAGGAGGTCGAGCACGCGAGGCGTGAACTTCGGGTGCGGGCCGTCGTCGAAGGTGAGCACCACGTTGCCCTGCTCGGCGGCGTCGTTTGCGTAGAGGCCGTAGTAGCCGCGCGCTGCCGGCTGGGCGTCGCAGACCGGGACGGGGGGCGCAGCCGTCGTGGCGAGCGGCGCACCGTCGAGGACCGCGACCGAGGTCGAGGCCGCGGCCTCGTCGCGCTCGCTGGAGACCGTGGCCGCTGCCGGCGCGCGCGTCTGGAGGGGCGCTTCGGCGCCGGTCGGGGTCGCGAGGCCCTGGCATCCAGTCGAAGCGGCGAGGAGGGTGGCAACGAGGAGCGTCGTGGTCTTCACGAACAGGAAGACCGAGAAGCGTGACGGCCCCGAGCCTCGAAAATTTCCTAATTTCGCCTACTTGGAGGCGAGTGGCGTGTCCGCCCGGACGCACGTCCGCGTGATGTCCCCGTGGAGCGGCGGACGCGGCGTGGCTGCCGCGACACAGGGGCGGGTCGATCTTTCCCGCGATTTTTTTTCGACCCCTCGTCGAGAGGTTCGCGCTGTCACGGTTTGGCGTAGAGGGGGTGGGCGAGATGCGGCCCGAGAGGAGCCCCGATGCGGAAGAGGAGAGCGACGCCGACCTCCTGGGTCGGGTGGCCGGGCGGGCAGGAGCCCCCGAGGCCGCCCGTGAGGCCCAAGGCGTCTTCTACCGTCGCCACGTTCGCTACCTCTACGGCGTGCTCCTGCGTCACAAGAAGAACCTCCTGCCGCTCGCCGGGCTCAGCGCCGAGGACCTCACGCAGGAGACCTTCCAGCGCGCATTCGAGCGCGCCCACACGTTCGAGGCCGCCGACGATCTCGACGCCGATCACCAGCGCATGCGCGCGCGCGCCTGGCTCGGCCGCATCGCGACGAACCTGCTCACCGATCACCTGCACCGTCTCCGCGAGGTGTCGGCGAGCCCCTACCTGGACCGCGTCACCACGAGCGGGCTCGACGACGACCAGCCACCCTCCCAGTCGCCGCGAGCGAGGCTCGTCGCGGAGGGGCTCGAGCAGCTCACCGAGCGCGAGCGCGACGTGCTCCGCGTCTCCGCGCTCCACTACAAGGCGGGTGATCATCAGCGCCTGCCGAACGACGTCTCCGCGGAGCTCGCGGGCCGCTGGGAGACGACCAACGAGAACATCCGCGCCATCCGGGTGCGCGCGATGAAGAAGCTGAAGGCGTTCTTGGCCTCGCGCGGGGAGACCGGAGGAGGAGAGTCATGAGCCAGGGCCGCGAGCCGACCGACGAGGAGATGGACGCGCTCGTCGCTGCGGCGCTCACCGCGAAGGGGGAGCTCATCCCGACGAGCGTGGACGAGGTCCGCGCGGCCGAGGAGGCAGGCGTCGACTACGAAGGCGAGCTGCCGGGCTCGCTGCGCGAGGCCCCCGAGCTCTCGCCCGTCTCTCGCGTGGGCAAGACGGTGGCCGAGGCGCCGGAGCAGGCGGCCTCCCAGCGGGTGGTCTCCCTGGAGGAGGTGCGTCGCGCGCGCACCGCGCGAACGAGCTCGCCCTTCGCGTTCGCGGCGACGTTCCTCGCCGGGGCCGCGGTCGCAGCGGGCGTGGCGCTGGTCGTGAGGCCGTCCGGTCCGATGCCGGTGTCGCCCGAGCAGGGCGCGGGCCCCGTGCCGAGCGCGAGCACGAGCGCCTCGTCTCAACAAGAAGACAATATCGTCATCGAGTCTGCTCGGTCCTGTGGGCAAGGCTGCTGCGCCGGCTCCGCCTGCGCGGACGCGAAGGGGGAGCTCGCCGCCTGTGCTTCGGGGCGCACCTGCATCGCGTGTGACGCTCCGCCGTCCGGCAGCGCGTACCACGTGCGCCTCGCGAGCCTCGTCCCGACCGACGTCTTGAAAGAGGTGCCGCTCGAGTCGCTCGACCTCTGCGGGCGTGTCCTCGGCGGGGAGTGGTCGTGTCTGCCCGCGTACGCCGCGCCAGCCGCTACCCCGGCTCCGCGTACGCTGGCCAAGCCGGTCACGACCGCCGATCTCGCCTACGGCCTCGAGGTCGAGCTGCGGCCGCGCGGGACCAAGACGGTGCTCGGCCGATGGCGCGACTCCGTTCGGCTGGGGCCCACGGTGCTCTGCCGCGGGCTCGGCGCGCTGGTCACGAACGACAAATCCGAAAACGTCGGCAGCCTCGCCGTCACGCTCGAGGACCCGTACCGCGTCGAGATCGCGCGCGCGGCAGACGTCGGCGCGCTCAAGGCGCTCCGCGCTCGCATCGCGTTTGCGGACGTCGAGCCGTTTGTGGTCGAGACCACTGCGGCGGGTGAGCGACACTTCGCCCTCGCCGCGGGCCCTTTCGATCAGGTCACCGCAGAGAAGCTCCGCTGGATGCTGGTGGAGCGCTCGGTCGGCGCGAAGACCGTGCTCGGCGAGGACTACACGGGGGCGCCGCTGCGTCTGCCCTGACCGGAGGGTGAGGGAAGCGGGCGCTTCGGGGTACAATGGCGCCCTATGCCGCTGCCCTTCAAGCTCGCGCCTCTCGGACTCTTGGTGCTCCTGTCGCTCCTCGGCTGCGGTGACGACGCGACCGGCACCGGCGGAAGCGGAGCAGGTGCGACGTCGGGGCCGACGACGGGCCCGGGCGGCACGACCGGCACGATGAGCACGTCCAGCGGGCCGTCGACCACGTCGTCGACGAGCACCGGGATGCAGGCGGCGTCTTTCGCGGAGATGTGCGCGCAGCCGGGCGTCATCTTCTGCGACGGCTTCGAGGGTGCGTGGGACCCGACCTGGATGGAGGACGGCGGTGACGTCGCGATCATCCCCGGCGCCGCCGTGCCGAACGAGGGCACGAGCGTCATCCAGCTCTCGACGTACGAGAACATCCAGAGCTCGAAGCTGCTCCGGACGTTCCCCGACGCCGACCGCGTCTTCATCCGGTTCGACGTCCAATACGACGCCGCCTACGACAACTCGGGCGGAAGCCACGGCCCCATCCTCGGCGGCTCGGACTCGCCCCCCTGGGGGATGTTCGGGACGGCCGGCCTGCACCCCAATGGCAGCGACTTCTTCGTCTTGAACTTCGAGCCCTGGGGCACCGTCGGCCAGGACGGCGCGTTTGCGTTCTACGCGTATTTCGTGAACATGCAGCCGGACGGCAACGGCGACTATTGGGGCAACGTCTTCGAGTCCACGCAGGGAGGGGCGACCGTGACCCCGGGTGCGTGGCAATGCGCTGAATACAGCCTCACCCTCAACGACCCGGGCAGCCAGAACGGCAGCGCCGATTTCTGGATCGAGGGTGTGCACCAGGGCACCTACGCCAACCTCGAGTGGCGCGTCGACCCCAGCCTGCGCATCAGCACCTTCGCGCTCGACAGCTACAACCACATGAACAACGGCCCCATCCCCGCGGCCCAGCCGAATCGCGTGTATTACGACAACTTCGTCATCTCGACGGAGCAAGTGGGTTGTCTGGATTGAGGGTGCGCGCGCCCGCGAGTCGGCTCGCCCTGCCTTTGCGCTCGCTCCTTCTGCTCACGGCCGTGCCGCTCCTCTTTACGGGCTGCCCTGCGCCGGCTCGTGACGCCCCGGCTCGCGCGACCCCGGTCCCTTCGGTCGTCGCGAGCGCGACGCCCGCGGTCTCCTCGGGATCAGCGGCGGCGCCCTCCGCGCTGGCGTCCGCTTCCGGATCGGCCACGATAGCAAGCGTGCCCGACGCGTGGCCTCGGGCGCCCGCGGCGTTCGCGCGCGTGGTGGGTGTGTATTGGCCCGAGTCGAAGGAGCCCGAGGAGCAACGCGACGGAATGGCAGCGCTCGCGCTCGACGAGGTCGGGCGGGCGTGGATGTTCCGCCGAGTCGACCGCGACTGGCTGGGTTTCGTGGTCAGCGCATCCGAGGGTCCGAGCGGTCTCCGCCTCGAAGCCGCGGCCGGCGTCGTGCTGCCCGGCGCGCTCGAGGGGGCTCGCTTTCGCGTCGAGGGCGGCGCGCTCGTCGAGGAGCGCGGTGGCTCCGCGGCGCGGCGTGGGGTGCGCGACCGGGCCGAGGAGCTCGCGCTGCTCGCACCTGGCACGAAGCTCGACGCGACGGCGCCGAGCCCAGGCTTTCTCCAAGCCCATGGCCCGCTGCTCGTCGGGCACCAAATGGGGCGTGGCGCCGACGAGTGCTGGGTGGGGCTCGCGTTTCCGCAACCACCGGCTGCGCGCAGGCGCGAGAAGGCTCGCCCCGGCCGTCTCGTCGGCGTCTGGATAGGCGACTCGCTGAAGCCTGCCGCCGGGACGCCGTGTGGCCTCGCCGCACAGGCTTCGACCCGGCCGGTCGAGGTGGGGGGCGCGATCGCCGACCTGGTGCTGCTCGGCGACCGACGCGGGCCGCTCGCGCTCGTCGCCGTCGGCTACATGGCGGCGCTCGTGTTCACGGCGCCCGGGCGCGCTTCCGATCCGGCGCTCGCGCGCGCCGTCGAGGAGGGGCTGCGCGCCGCCGAGTGACGTGGGAACATCTTCATCATGGGTACCAGAGCTAGTCCCTGATCTAGCGCGGGATCGCGCATCTATCCGAGATGTAAAGTCTTCGTGGCATGCGCGCACGGACTTCAGGTGAAGAGCGTCGTGGGGATCGGAGTTTGGTCACGGTGAAAGAGCCGCGGGTGTGAACCCTCACCCCGTGGCCCCTCTCCCCGAGGGAGAGGGGCAGCGTGACGGAATCGAC
>JAEUKE010000038.1 GCA_016794345.1 Myxococcales bacterium | reverse complement strand
AAGGACGAGAAGCTGGACGCGCTCCCTCCCGGGACCGAGGGTGATCTCGTCGTGCTCAAGGTGGGCGGCTCGTCGCGGCTCAGCATCCGCGGCTTCGAAGCCGGCGTGCTCCGCGTCGGAAAGGCCGAGCCCCAGGCGACCGGCAGGCAGTCTCAGGGCGGGATCCCGAACGCGTGCGGCAAGGGCTCGAGCTTCGCCGGGATCGTCCCGGTGAGGTTCGACGCGCTCCGCCGCGTCGACGAGATGGGCGCCATCGAGCTCGTGTTCGGGCGAGGCTACCTCGACGCGAGCTCGTGCAAGCTCAGCGTCGTCGCGCGCCACGCCGTACGGCCGCGACACCTGGGCGGCGGCCTCGTCTACGCGTTCCGTACCGAGCAGTCGACCTCCGCCGGCACGCTCGATCGGGCGCTCCACGTGCTGCTGCCGCAGGAGCAGGCGCGAAAGTTCGATGTCTTCGTCCCCTTCGAACGCCGCGTCTTTCCGCTCGAGCCGGGCAAGAGCGGCGCTTTCGAGGTGAGCTTGGGCCCGATCTCGCAGAGCGCGGGCGGCTGGGGTCTGCCAAGCTGGTACGAGCTCGTGGAGACGCAGTGCCGGCAGGACGAGGCGTTTTGCTTCAACCGCGTCCGCCTCGAGGTGAGCCAGGGCCTGGGCGAGTCGACGCCGACTGCGTTCCTCGGCGGCAGCTTGAAGAAGCCCCGCTGAGGAGCGCGAGCCACGGAGCCGGGGCCGGCCGAGACGCGGTCAGCCGGCGTCTTCCGGGCCCTGGGCCTGGCAGCTCAGCCAGAGGACGGCCATCCGCACGGCGACGCCAGCCTCGACCTGATCGAGGATCACGCTGCGGGGACCGTCGGCGACCTCCGGGTCGATCTCCACCCCGCGGTTCATCGGCCCGGGATGCATGACGATGGCGTCAGGCTTGGCCAGCGCGAGGCGGCGTTTGTTGAGCCCGAAGGTCCTCGAGTATTCGCGCGTCGTGGGGAGGAAGACGCCCTGCAAGCGCTCGCGCTGGACGCGGAGCATCATCACCACGTCTGCCCCCTCGAGCGCGGGCTCGAGCCGGTGGTGGACGGTGACGCCCAGCGTCTCGGCGCCGACCGGGACGAGCGTCCGCGGGCCGGCGAAATGCACGTCGGCGCCGAGGGTGCGGAGCAGGGAGGCGTTCGATCGCGCGACGCGGCTGTGCAGGATGTCGCCGCAGATGGCCACCTTCAGGCCGGCGAAGCTCCCCTGCCCTTGGCCGAGCTTGTGGCGGCGGATGGTGAACGCGTCGAGAAGGGCCTGGGTGGGGTGCTCGTGTGTGCCGTCCCCGCCGTTGATCACGGCGACGTTGCTCCGCCTGGCGACGTACTCGGCTGCGCCGGAGGCGGCGTGGCGGATCACGACGAGATCGGGCTGCATCGCCTCGAGCGTCTTGATCGTGTCGAGCAGCGTCTCGCCTTTTGTCGTGCTCGACGACGAGCCGCTCAGGTTCACCACGTCCATGCTGAGGCGCTTGCCCGCGAGCTCGAACGAGGTGCGCGTGCGCGTCGAGGCCTCGAAGAAGACGTTGAGGAGGGTCTTGCCGCGGAGCGCGGGGACCTTGCGGACGCTGCGCCGCGAGACCTCGAAGAAGCTGTCTGCCGCGTCGAAGATGCGGAGCGCGTCCTTGGCGGCGAGCGCGCCGGCGGTCAGCAGAGATCGATGCGCCCACGGGGCCGGCGCAGAAGGCGGACCGCCGAATGACTCGTCTACCGGAGCAGTCATGTGCCCTCCTTCGCGCCGCGCGGCACCCGAATGGCCCACGGCTCTTCGTCATCAGGGGCCGGGCCGATGCGCTTCCAGACCACCTCGATCCGCTCGTTCGCCGTGACCTCCACCTTGAGGCCGGTGTAGTCGGGCTGGATCGGGAGCTCGCGCCCGCCGCGGTCGATCAGGACCGCGAGCTCCACCGTGCGAGGCCGGCCGAAGTCGAGCAAGGCGTCGAGCGCCGCCCGGATGGTTCGGCCCGTGTGGAGCACGTCGTCGACGAGCACGACGCGCTTGCCTTCGATGGATGTCGGCAGCTTGCTCGGGCCGATCTTCGGGCTGGGCAACGCCGTCGCGGCGTCGTCGCGGTAGAGCGTGATGTCGACCGCGCCGATGGGCGGCTGGGGCTGGCCCAGCCCGCCGATCTGCGCGGCGATGCGCTTGGCCAGCGGATCGCCGCCGCGTCGGATGCCCACGAGAACCAGGCCGCCCGGCAGCCGACGACCACGCTCCACGATCTCCGCCGCGATTCGTGTCAGCGAGATCGCGACCGCAGAAGGATCGAGGAGCACGTCGCTCACGGGGTGCGTTCTTCGCCCGGACAGCCGAGCAAATCAAGGGACATCGTCGGCTACTCGAAGTCGGGCTCCAGCACCGTCACGCTGGCGACGTCGCCCATGGCCTTCTCGAGGGCCTCACCCGTGTCCGCGCGCGTGACGACCGCCGCCACGACCAGGTCCTCTCGCGGCATGCGCCGAGCGAGCGCCTCGTTGATCTCCGCGCGCTGGCACGCCCGAACGCGATCGAGCCATCCGGCGTGGTAGCCGGCCGGCAGGCCGAGCAGGGCCTCCTCGAGCGGGAGCGCCACGCGCTTGCGGGCGGTGTCGACGTCGAACGCGTGTGACCGGACGAGGTAGTTCTTCACGAAGCCGACCTCCTCCTCCGTGAGCCCGCCCTCTTTCACCTCCGAGACCAGACCGAGCTCGAGCGCGAGGCACGCCGCGGCGTCGGTCGAGCTCGGGGCCGTCCACATGGTGAACGCGTCCCGCCGCCGGTCGTAGCCGATGCGCGAGGACGCGCCGTAGGACCAGCCTCGCTTGGCGCGCACCTCCTGCATGAGGCGCGAGGTGAACGTGCCGCCGAACGCGGTGTTCCCGACCGACCACGGCACGTGGTCCGGATCGTGTGGGGTCGACCCCAGCGAGCCGACCACGAGCTGAACCTGCGTGCGATCGGGCTTGTCGACCAGGACCAGGTGCCGGCCGCGGACCCCCGCGGGCTCGGGCGTCTCGTCGACGAAGGCGCGGCCTTCGGGGAGGCGCGCGAGGATCCGCTCGGCGATCTCTCTCGCGCGGGCCTCGTCGATGTCACCCGAGAACGCGACGACCGCGTTCTTGCGCGTGAGGTGGGTCTCGATCCACCGGACCACGTCCGCGCGCGTGATGGTCTCGAGCGAGTCGATGCTGCCGGAGACCCGCCGCGCGTAGGGGTGGCCCGCGAAGAGCGTGCGGCGAAGGGCGCGGCTCGCGAGCGATCGATCGCTGTCGCGGGAATCGACGATCTCGGCCTGCATCTCCCGGACGACGCGGCCCACCTCTTCTTCGGGGAGCGTGGAGCTCGCGAGGAGCTTCTCCACGAGGCCCACGAAGGGCTCGAGGTTGCGCGAGATCACCTCCGAGGAGAGCGACACCGAGCTGGGGCCGGCCTCGATGCCCAGCTCACCCCCGAGCCGATCGACGAGGTCCTCGATCTGCTCGTTCGTCAGCCCGTCCGCGCCGCGGCGGAGCATCCGCGCGGCCACGCGGGCCAGGCCCTCCTTGCCGGGCGGGTCGGCCGCACTGCCGGTCAAGAACCCGATGCTGATTGTCACGAGCGGCAACGCCGCCGAATGTTCGACGAAGACGGGGGACGTCATTCCGGATCTTCCTCGCGGAGCTCGGGGTCTTCGCTCTCGTCAAGCTCGCCGCTCGGCCGGACGATGACGATCGTGCGAGCTTCTTTCACCAAGAAGCGGCGCGCCACGCGGAGCACGTCGGAGCGCGTCACGCGGCGGTAGGCCGCGACCTTGTCGAAGTAGCTCTGCGGCGAGCCGAGCACGGTCTCGTAGAAACCGATTGTCTCGGCGCGACCGCTCACCGTCTCCAGGCCTTGCAGCGCCGAGAGCTCGAGCTTGGCCCGCGCGCGCTCGACCTCCGCCTCGGTGACCGGCTCCTCGATGACTCGTTCGAGCTCGGCGTCGAACGCGGCGAGCAGGTCGTCCGCGGTGGTGCCTTCGCGTGCGACGAGGCCGATGTCGAAGAGGCCCGGATCCCGGAAGGTGCCTACCCACCCTCGCACCTCGCTCGCGATCTCCATCTCGTGGACGAGCTTGCGGTGGATGCGGCTCGCGCGGCCGCCGAAGAGGATCTCGCAGAGGGCGACGAGCGGCGCGTGATCGTGATCGCCGAGCGCCGGCGCCTTGTAGCCGATCGAGACCTTGTCGGTCGGGGTCGGCTTCTCGAACGCCACCTTCCTCTCCTCGAGCTGCGGCGGCTCCGGGCGGATGTCCTCCACCGGGATCTCGCTCCTCTCGAGCTTGCCGAAGTGCTCGGCGATGGCCCCGAGCGTCGGCTCGATGTCCACGTCCCCGACGATCACCAGGGTCGCGTTGTTGGGCGCGTAATACGTCCGGTAAAACGAGGTGCAGTCGTCCGGGGTGAACGAGAGGATGTCTTCCATCGAGCCGATGGTGGGGATGCCGTAGCTGTGCCGCTGGAAGGCCTCGCGATAGAGCACCTCGCTCGCGAAGCCGTCGATGTCGTCGTCGACCCGCTGTCGGCGCTCGTTCGCGACCACCTCCTTTTCGCTCGCGACCTGCGGCTCGCGGAGGACCAGCGTACGCAGCCGCTCCGCCTCGAGCCTGAGCCCGAGCTCGAGCGCGTCCTTCGGGAGGTTCTGGTGGTAGTAGGTCCAGTCGAGGAAGGTGCCGGCGTTCGTCTCACCCCCGGCTTCTTCGATCTTCCTGTCGAAGGCGCCGTGAGGCGTGGTCTCCGTCTCGCCGAACATGAGGTGCTCGAAGAGGTGCGAGATACCGGTCTTGCCGGGCTTCTCGCAGCGGGAGCCGACCTTCATCCACGTCTGCAGCGACACGACCGGCGCCGAGGGGTCGATCTCCAGCAGCACCGTGAGCCCGTTGTCGAGCTCGAACCGATGCAGCGTGATCGCGGGGCCGAACCGCTCGGGCCCGAGGTAGCGGATCTTCGTGTCCGGACGGCGGCCGGCTCGTTCGGCCGCCGCCTTCACCCGCTCGATCTCCGTCATGTCCGTCTCCTCTTCATGAGCCCACCGGCGCCCGCGAGCACGCCGAGCGCCAGGGCGAAGCCACCCCAGGATGGCCCGGCTTCCGCCGCCGCGGAGCACCCGCCACCCGCCGCGTACGTGTCGTTCGAGCCCGAAGCGGGCTCCGGCGTCGTCACCCAGAGATGGCTCGTCAGGGTCACGGGCGTCACGCCTTCGAGCACCTCGACCCGGT
Source organism: Myxococcales bacterium (assembly GCA_016794345.1). GTDB lineage: Bacteria > Myxococcota_A > Polyangia > Polyangiales > Polyangiaceae > Xiheicaenibacterium > Xiheicaenibacterium phototrophicum. The sequence goes on along the minus strand of JAEUKE010000038.1, from coordinate 89,618 downwards.
AGCGGTGTGTCTCGCCCGGCGCGCCCGCGGCCTCCATGGTGAGCTCGAACGGGTCGCTGTCGATCGTCACCACGTCCCCGAGCTCGCCGTCGACGACGAAGCGCACGTCGAGGCCCACGCCGCCGGTGATCCGCGCGACGATCTGCGGCGGAGTCCCTGGTTCGTCCTGGGAGAGCTCGGAGAGCTCCACCATGGGGTCGCCGGGGCCGCGGACCTTCACGACCGTGCGACCGTTGCGGATCCCCGTCAGGATGCCCTCGGCGCTGAGCTCCGTCGCGAACACCATGGTGGTGGGGGATCCGATCGGCGTGCCGAAGGCCCCTGGGTCCTGGCCCGCTCGGTGGTCGTCGCTCCCGCCGATCGCGGCCACGTGTGCGCCCTGCGACGCGAGCTCCTCCCAGATGCGGGAGGCCGGCTCGTAGAAGATCTGCGCCGAGCCGGCGGTCACGATCTCGATCGCGTCGATCTCCGAGGACGGAAGATCGTGTTTCCAGGCGCACCCGATGCACGCGTCGCCGATGTCGAGCGCGGGGTGGTTCAGCGCGAAGAGCGCGCCCTGCGCGTGGAAGGCGTCCGCCGCCGCGCGGATCGCTGGCGCGGACGGATCGAACTTGTGATCCACGAAGGCGGTCGCGCCGATGCCGTTTGCGTGCCCCGCGTAGGTCGTGAACTCCACCCCCGGGAGGATCAAGAGAGAGCCGGCGTGGCTCTGCACGTCGGTCACGAAGTCGAGCTGCGAGGTCGTGTTGTGGTCGGAGAGCTCGACGAAGTCGAGGCCTCGGGACTTCGCGAGCGCCACGATCTCGTCGAAGGTGGCGGCCGCGTCCCCGCTCTCGGCGGAGTGGACGTGGAAGTCACCCGCGTACCAGCGCGCCTCGGTGCGGAGCGCCGCGGCCGGCGCGTAAGGCCTGCGCGTTGGTTGGGGCGCGAGCGTCGGCGCGTCGCGGAGCGTGACCGTGACCGAATAGCTCGCCGTCCCGCCGACGACCTTCGCCTTGCCGACGTCGACCGCCCACGTGCCCGCCTCGATCGGCCCGGTGAGGTAGCTGCGGCTGGCGGCGAGCTCGGACACGATGGCCGGCTCGTCGTTGCCGCCGCCCCAGCCGCGAAAGCCGGAGGGCGACGAGAGCCCCCAGTCGAGGATGTCGTCCGGATCGCCGTCGTCGTGGTCGATCTGGATCTCGTTCGTTCCCGCCGGCACCTCGAACGGGATCGTGAAGTGAGCGGGCGCCGAGGCGTCCACCGTGCCCGAGAACGTCAGCACCTCGTCGGCCGCCGCACTGCCTGCGGTGAGGAAACCAGCCACCGCACAAGCGGCTCCGGTCCAGCGCGCTCCCCCCTCACCCCGTGAGGGGGGTTGGGGGGGTGAGTCCATGGGGATCGACGCCACCGAACCCTCCCACCCCATGGGCTCAGTCGACCTTCAGGATGGCGAGGAAGGCCTCTTGGGGGATCTCGACGCTGCCGACCATCTTCATGCGCTTCTTGCCCTCTTTCTGCTTCTCGAGGAGCTTGCGCTTGCGGCTGATGTCGCCGCCGTAACACTTGGCCGTCACGTCCTTGCGCATGGCCTTCACGGTCGTCCGCGCGATGACCTTGGCGCCGATGGCGGCCTGGATGGCCACCTCGTATTGCTGGCGCGGCACGAGCTCCTTCAGCTTCTCGGCGAGGTCGCGCCCGCGCGTGTAGGCCTTCTCGCGGTGGACGATGACGCTGAGCGCGTCGAGCGCGTCGCCGTTCACGAGCATGTCGACGCGCACGAGATCGCCGCGCTCGTAGCCCGTGACCTCGTAGTCCATCGAGGCGTAGCCGCGGGAGATGCTCTTCAGCTTGTCGTGGAAGTCGAAGAGCACCTCGCCGAGCGGGATGTCGTACGTGATGATCACGCGGTCGGCCGACGCGTATTGGATGCTCTTCTGGTCGCCGCGCCGCTCCTGGCAGAGGGCGAGCACCGCGCCGACGTAGGTCGTCGGCACGTGTACGGTGAGCCGGATGATGGGCTCCTCGATGTGGTCGATGCTGCCGACCGGCGGGAGCTTGGCCGGGTTCTCCACCGTCTTCATCTCCAGCGAGTCCTTCAGGAACACGTGGTAGACGACACTGGGGGCGGTCGTGATGAGGTCCAGGTTGTACTCGCGCTCGAGCCTCTCCTGGATGATCTCCATGTGGAGGAGGCCGAGGAAGCCGCAGCGGAAGCCGAAGCCGAGCGCCTCCGACGTGTCCGGCTCGTAGACGAACGACGCGTCGTTCATGCGGAGCTTCGAGAGCGCGTCGCGGAGGTCGTCGTACTGGGCCGAGTCGGTCGGGAAGATGCCCGCGAAGACCATGGGCTTCACGTCCTTGAAGCCGGGCAGCGGATCCGTCGCGGGGTGCACCGCGTCCGTCACGGTGTCGCCGATGCGCGTGTCGTGGACGGTCTTGATGTTGCCGGCGATGAAGCCGACCTCCCCGGGGCCGATCTCGGTGATGGCCGTCGCGTGCGGCGTGAAGATCCCCATCTCGGTGATCTCGTAGTCGCGGCCCGTGGCGAGGAAGCGCACCTTCTGACCCTTGCGCAGGGTTCCGTCGACCACGCGCACCATACAAACCGCGCCGCGGTAGCTGTCGTACCAGCTGTCGAAGATGAGCGCGCGCGGCGCGATGTCTGCGTTTCCTTTCGGGGGCGGGACGCGTGCGACGACCGCCTCCAGGATCTCGCCGATGCCCTGGCCGGTCTTGGCGGACGCCGGGATGGCCCCCGAGCAGTCGAGCCCGACGACGTCCTCGATCTCGCGCGTGGTCCGGTCGATGTCCGCGCTCGGCAGGTCGATCTTGTTGAGGACCGGGATGATCTCGAGGTTGTTGTCGAGCGCCAAGAAGACGTTCGCGAGCGTCTGCGCCTCGACCCCTTGGGACGCGTCCACGACGAGGAGCGCCCCCTCGCAGGCCTGGAGGCTGCGTGACACCTCGTAGCCGAAGTCCACGTGGCCTGGCGTGTCGATGAGGTGCAGCGTGTAGGTCTCGCCGTCCTTCGCCTTGTATTTGAGGCGGACGGTCTGCGCCTTGATCGTGATGCCGCGCTCTCGCTCGATGTCCATCTTGTCGAGGAACTGCGCCTGCTTCTCTCGGTCCGAGAGCGCGCCCGTGAACTCCAGGATGCGGTCGGCGAGCGTCGACTTCCCGTGGTCGATGTGGGCGATGATCGAGAAGTTCCGGATGAGGCGGGGCGGAGTGGACATCGGAGCGGCGCCGGTGACTTAGCAGAGAATCCGTGGTGAGCGGCGCCAAAACCCCGGAGGCAGCGCGCGCCCGCGTCGTGAGGCGAGGCGTGGCGACGAGATCGCCACGTCGTCCAGCTCGAGAACCCAGCTTGCGGGGTACCCAGCTTCGGGGTCGCTCGCGCCTACTTCTTCGTCACGGCCGAAGGGATCGGCGTGACGGCGGGCGGCGGCACCGAGGGACGCTCGGCGTCGAGCGACATCTGCCCCGGGAGCATGTGCTCGTAATGCTTGAGCACCATGTCGATGCCTTCCCGGATGTAGACCGCGATGGGCACCTTGGTCCGGTCGTGCAGGAGCTTCAGCCGATCGGCCTGCTCGGGCGTGATGTAGATGGTCGTCGAAACTTTCTTCCGCGACATACGCCCGTGCTCACGGACCGCCTGGGTGGTGCCAGGGGCGACCTCGACCAAGCCCGGCCGCGGCACCACTGACAAGGCGTTACCCTAGATGCTGGTACGTATGTTGTCAATCGACCCCGTGCCCATTGCCGGCTTCGAACGGGGCAGAGTAGACTCGCCCGCGATGCCTTCTTTCCATGGCCCGGCCGGGCCGCAGCATCGGTGTGCGTTCGGGCTGGCTCGTCGCCTTCGCACATCGGCGGCTAACGGACTGATGTTGCTGTCTTTTGTGGCCGCGTCGGCCAGCTGCGCCAGTGGGCAAGACGGAGCCAAGACCGCCAGCGACCAGCACAAGCTCGACATCGAGCATGAGCCCTGCGACATCGACGGCGGCAGCGCGAAGCGAACGGACGTCAACGGGGACGGCCGCCCCGACCTGTGGCGCGTGATGTCCGGTGGCAAAGAGGTCTGCCGCGCGATCGATCCGAACTTCGACGGCGTGAAGGACGCGTTCATCTACTACGACGAAGCGGGCCGCGAGCGGCGTCGCGAGTCGGACTTCGATCGAGACGGTCGCCCGGACGAAGTGCAGACGCTGGTGAACGGCGTCGTCACCGCGAAGGAGCGGGAGACCAACTTCGACTCGAAGCTCGACACGTGGGAGACGTACGAAGGCGGTCGCCTCGCCAAGGCCGAGCGCGACAGTGACGCCGACGGCATCGTCGACGAGTGGTGGGACTTCAACCGACCCGACAACCCCGACTGCGCCGTGGTCGTGAAGGACCACAACGCGGACGGCAAGCCCGACCCGGACAGCGCGGTCGACACCTGCGGCGAGAGCTACAAGGCGCCTCCGAGCCCCGTTGCCTCCGCGGTCGCGCCCGCCGCGAGCGGAACTGCGCCCGGCAGCTTCGGGCCGGCCTCGACCGCCCCGAGCGCCAGCGCGCCCCCCGCCCCGAGCGCCAGCGCGCCCCCCGCCCCGAGCGCGTCGGCAGCGAAAGCCACCCCGCCTGCTAAATGAGAAGGACGAACATGAGCTCGACTCGGCTTTTGGCTCTCGCTCCGCTCGCCGTCACGCTGGCGTTCGGCACCGGCTGCAAGAAAAGCGCGCAGGAGGCCTTCAACAGCCCCGCGACGGTCACCCCGAAGAAGCGCCTCGCCGACGGCTCGATCGACGACCAGTCGAAATGCGACTTCCGCAACCGCAAGGACCGTGACGTCATCGAGACCGCGGGGCCCGGCGCCGTGCTCCCGAACGTCCGACGCGTCTTCGCGATCGTGGGCCAGGGCCCCGATCGTCAACGCATCCTGGTCTGCCGCGAGACCGACACGAACCTCGACGGCACGAAGGACGTCGTCCGCAAGTACAACGACAAGGGCGAGAGCCTCTTCGAGGAAGCCGACACGAACTACGACGGCAAGATCGACACCTGGATCACCTTCTCGAAGGGCCGCATCGCCGAGATGAAGCTCGACTCGAACTACGACGGCAACCCCGACGAGTGGAAGTTCTACTCCGGCGGCCGCCTGATCCGGGCGAAGCGCGACACGAACAACGACTCGAAGCCGGACATCTGGGAGATGTACGGGACCGACGGTCGCCTCGAGCGGATGGGCGTCGACATCGACAACGACGAGCGCGTCGATCGGTGGGACTACGACACCGACATCAAGCGCGTGCGCGAGGACAAGGAGCGCAAGGAAGAGGAGGCAGCCGCCGAGAAGGCGGCCGCCGAGCGCAAGGCGGGCGAGTACGCCGCCGCCGAGGACTCCGAGAACGCCGACAAAGACGCGAAGGACGCGGACAAAGACACGACAGACGCAAAGAAGAAGAAAAAAGAGAAGCAGCCGGCCGCGAAGAAGGCGGCCGAGAAGCCGAAGCAGTAGCCGGTCCCTGCGCCTCCTTCGCAAAAGAAACCATGGCTGCCCATTCACCCCCCAGGCCCCCCTCACGCGGTGAGGGGGGAGAGTCGCGCTCACCCCGCAAGCCCGTTCGTGGCGCCGCGCCTCGCGATGCTGGTCGGCACGGTGCCGCACCTCGCGATGCTGGTCCCCGGCACGAGGATCGTCTGCAGAAGATCATCGCGGGCGCCGGGATCAGCTCGCGGCGCGCCGCGGAGGAGCTCATCCTCGCCGGCCGAGTCCGGGTCAACGGTCGGATCGTGACCGAGCTCGGCGCCAAAGCCGACCCGCGAGAGGACAAGATCGAGGTCGACGGCAAGCGCCTCGTCGCCGAAGACCTCGTCTACTACGTCCTCCACAAGCCGAAGAACGTCGTCTCCACCCTGAGCGATCCCGAAGGGCGTCCCACGGTCGGCGAGATGCTCGGCCGGCTCGGCGGCCGAGTGTACCCGGTCGGCCGGCTCGACTTCCCGACGAGCGGCGTGATCCTCGCCACGAACGACGGCGCGTTCGCCAATGGCTTGCTCCACCCGCGCCGCGCCGTCCCGAAGACATACGTCGTGAAGGTCCAGGGCCTGATGTCGGCCGAGGACCTCGACCGCTGGCGCGAGGGAGTCGAGCTCGACGACGGGCCGACGCTCCCCGCGACCGCGCGCCTCATCCGCCACGAAGAAGACAAGACCTGGTTCGAGGTCACGATCACCGAAGGCCGCAACCACCAGATCCGGCGAATGGGGGACGCGACCGGCTTCCGGGTCATGCGCCTCGCGCGCACCTCCTTCGCAGGCATCACCCACGACGGACTCAAGCCCGGCCAGCTCCGTCCCCTCACCAGCGATGAGCTGATGGCGCTACGCGAGAGCTACGGCGTGCCGAAGAAGGTCCGCCGAACCGCTGCCGCGGTGCTTCCCTCCCCCGCGCGTGGAGGCGGGCCCGGGGGGAGGCAACGGCGGGAGCAAACGTCCAAGCGAGGCCAGTCGTCGCCCGCCCGAAGCGAATCGTCGTCCGCTCGCGGCTCGGCTGCTCGAGACGACGCTAGATCTGCGCGAACCGACCGCTCCGGAACGAAGCCTCGAGGAGCTGGTTCACGCGGCCCTCGAGCTCGCGGGCCCGCGGGTCGTTCAGGGTCGCGAGAGCGCTCTTGATCTCCCCAAGCGCCTTGAGCTGACTGAAGAGCTGGACGTCCCCGAGGGCGGCGGCTCCCGTGAGGATCTGCCGGATGCGATCGACCTCGCCGGCCAGCGCCTCGATGCCGATCCCGAGCGCGCCGACGCGGCGACGATCGGGGTGCTCGCGGTAGAACGCCTCGAGCACGGGCTGGACGATACCGTCGAGGATGTCCGCCTGGTCCTCGCTGTTCCAGATGTGCTTCAGGATGAAGAAGTCGGAGGCATCAGCCGATTGCCGTCCGTCCAGGAAGGCGCTCGCCGCGAAGAGCTTGAGCATCTTCACGACGCGACGATCGCTGAGAGAGACGCCCTCGGCGCGGATCTGGAAGACGAGACCCTTGTAGGCGGACAAGAACGCATCGGTGAAGGACATCCGGCGGCCGAACTCCTTGCCCATGTCGGAGAGCTCACGCGCGCTGAGGAGCGGCTGCGGCTTCTGCCCGGCCATCTGCCTTACCTCGAGCCCGATGCCCTTCTGGAGCAGCTCGTTGAAGTGGTAGGCGTCGAGGTTGTCGGAGCGGACGCGGAGCAGGAAGCGGTCGAAGATCGCGTTGAGCGTCTCGTCCGAGGGGACCTCGTTCGAGGCGGCGAAGACGCTGATGAGCGGGCAGCGCATGACCTGGCCGCCGCTCGTGAACCGCCGCTCGTTGAGGAGCGTGAGCAGCGCGTTGAGGATGGCGCTGTTCGACTTGAAGACCTCGTCCAAGAAGACGATCTCGGCCTCCGGCAACATACCGGCCGTGTTGCGGCGGTATTGCCCCTCGCGGAACGCGGCGATGTCGACCGGGCCGAAGATCTCGTTCGGCTCCGTGAACCGCGTCAGCAAGTACTCGAAGTAGCGGGCCTGCATGAGCTCCGCCAGCGAACGGATGAGCGCGCTCTTGGCCGTGCCGGGAGGCCCGAGCAAGACGCAGTGCTCGCCCGCGACCGTCGCGATCAAGAGAAGCCGGATGATCTCGTCCTTGCCCAGGAACTGGCCTTCCAGGGTCGCGGCCACCTGCCTGAGCCGCTCGCTCATCGCCTGACTCATCTGTGGTGTCTGTCTCCGGAGGTCCGAGGCGTATCACATCTTTTGTCGATGGAGGCGCGCCGGGTCCTGATCGGCTATGTTCCCCTAGACCTAGCTCTCGAAGGGGGCACGCTTCGTGAACCAGCGCGCGCATCCGACCGTCCGTCCTTATGCTCTCGCCCTGGGCGTCGTCCCGCGACGCGGCGTCGTCGAGCGCTTGTCGTTCCTCGGCCCCGCGCTCGCGCAGGACGTGGCGAGCGCGCTCCTGCTCGACACACTGGGCGCACTCTCCACCTTTCCGGTCCGGCACCGCGTCGTCTTCGCGCACGGCGATGACGCGGTCACCCGGCACACGAGGCTCCCCGCCACCTGGCGGGAGATGGCCCAGCGCGGGACCACGACCGAGGAGCGCATCGGCGCAGCTTTCGAGGACCTGATGGCCCTGGGCTCCGAGGCCATGTTGCTCGTCTCGGCGGACGGCCCCATGTTGCCGCTCGGTCCGATGTTCGATGGGCTCATGTGGCTCCTGCCCAAGCGGCGCGTCCTCGTCGGCGCCACGGAAGGCGGCGGCGTCTTCGCCCTGGGCGTGGCCGAGCGCCCAGCCTTCCTGAGCTCGATCGGCGTCGCGCTCGGCCTCGCGGGCGCCGGGGAGGAGGCCCCGGCCGCAAACGCCTCCGCGCGCCTCACCGAGGTCGCCCAGGCGAGCGGGCTCGAGGTCCAGGAGCTCCCCCCGAGCTTCCGCATCGAAGACGTCGAGGCCCTCAAGCGCTTGAAGGACGAGGTCGCCGGCGGCGTCTTCGCGCCCCACTGCCGAAAGCTGCTCGAGCGGCCCGACCTGCTCGCGTTTCTGTAGCAGTTTGCTGAAAGAGGCGACGTTGGGGTGCTCGATGACGTCGGGGCTGCACTTTCACCCCCCAGCCCCCCTCGCCGCGCGAGGGGGGTGCCATCGAGAAACAAGCAGCTGACCTCGAAACGAAATCGCCCGGAGGTCGCTACGGCTCAGACTGGCTCGGCGTGATTCGCATGGGGTGAGCGCGCAAGACCCCGAAACGAAATCGCCCGGAGGTCGCTACGGCTCAGACTGGCTCGGCGTGATTCGCATGGGGTTGGGGCCCCATGCGAAACGGCTCGAGAAACGTAGAGCGGGAGACGAGATTCGAACTCGCGACGTCAACCTTGGCAAGGTTGCACTCTACCACTGAGTTACTCCCGCGGTGACAGGTGGCGCATACTACTCAGGCCGCCGGCTTCGTCAAGCTTTTCCGACGTAGGCCACGCTCGCGTGGCTGACGATGGAGCCTTCCTCCGGATCGACGTTCTGCTCGTAAGACAGGAGCCGCCCTCGCTGCGCGCCGAGCGCGTCCATCGAGCGAAGGAGCGTGTAGAGCGGGCCGATGCCGCAGACGCGGCGCTCGTAGAGGTCTTCGGTGACGTGATCGAAGAAAGGCGCCGCCTCCAGCGCGACCGCGAGATCGAGCGACGCGCGATCGCGCCTCTCGAGCGCGTGGCGACCGGCCTCATCGAGCGGGGCCGCGTCGCCGAACCGCGGGCCCACGTGCGCCAGATCCGCGCCGGCGACGACCAGCACGCGACCGGCGCGACGCGCGAGCGCCTCGCCGAGCGTGCCGAGGAAACGCGACGCGAGGCGGTCGCGGGCCGGATCGCGCCGCTCCACCTGCGGCCGCCCGAGCCCACAGAGGATCGGCACGATGCGGACGCGCGCGGCGCGCTCCTCCCCGAGCAGGTGCCGCAGGAACACACACTGGAACTCGATTGAGTGCTCGCCCTTGTGCTTGAGCTCCTCCTCGTAGACGTCCTCCGCGGCGCCGGCCGCGAGCTCGTCTGCCATCTGCCCGTCCACGCCGAGCTCGCCGAGCGGCGTGGCGAAGCCCTTTCGCGTCATGCAGAACGCGCTCCGCAGCCCGGCGTGGCATGTCCCGAGGACCACCACGGTCTCGAGTTGCTTCGGCATGCGGTCGCGGAGCGCGGCGTACGCGTGGCCGTAGCCCACCGCCGCGCGCCAGAGATCCATGTGCGGCGCGACGAGCCCGACGATCTCGCCGTCGAGCTTTGCGCCGCCCGCGCGTCCGAGGCAGCTCGTCTCGACGAACCGCGCGAGCGCCTGGGGATCGCCGTGGTACGCGCCGCCGGCGTGGGTCGCCTCGCGCACCGGGGCGGCGGCGTACGCTCGAGCGATCGCCGCCTTGCGCGCGCGCGCAGTCGGTCCGACCAGGTAAGCCGCTTCCTCCAGGTCGAGCGCGAGCCGCTCGACCTCCGAGTCGGTCACGCGGATCCCTCGCCCGCGCAGGAGCTTGCCGATCTCCGCCGTCTCCCGCCGACCGTCGAACAGCCCGAGCGCCGCGTCGAGCGGCGCCCGCACCTCCACCGCGTGCGGCGCGATCGCCTCCGGATCACGCAGGACCGTCACGAGCGACCCCTGCCCGTTCGGGACTCGAATGATCTCGACGGGGCGAAGCGCGGGTCGCACGACGACTACCTCGCCATCAGACGCGCTCGACTCCCACCACGCCGGGGATCTTCTGGAGGCGACGCATGACGTTCTTGAGCTGATTCAGGTCCGAGCAGAGGAACGTGAAGACGTTCGTCGCGCGGCCGTCGTCCGTCGCGCGGCACGAGGCCTCGCTGATGTTGATGCCTTGCTCGTGGAAGGTCGTCCCGATGGTCGCGAGGATGCCGAGCCGGTTCTGCGTCGTCACCTTCACCTGCACGGGCCGGTTGATGCGCGCCTTCGCGTCCCACGTGATCTCGACGCGGCGGTCCGGGTCGGTGTCGAACGCCTTCGGACAGTTGCGGCGGTGGACGGTCACGCCGCGCCCGCGCGTGATGAACCCGACGATCTCGTCGCCCGGCAGCGGGTTGCAGCACTTCGTGTAGCGGACGAGGATGTCGTCCACCCCGTTCAAGCGGATGCCCGGGCCGCTCTTGCCGGTGAGCTTCCGGACGAACTGCTCGATCTTGCCTTCCTTGAGGCTCGGCGGGACGCTCGGCGGCGCGTCGCCCTGGTGCGGAGCGAGGAAGTCGACCACTCCCTTCGCGGCGATCTTGCCGTAGCCGACCTGCACGCAGAGCTCCTCGAAGTTCGCCACCTTGAACTCTTCGATGAGCTTCCTCAGCTCGTCGTCGTTCTTCGACAGCTTCGTGAGGCTGAGCGATGCGCCGTGCATCTCCTTCTCGAGCAGGCTGCGCCCGAGCTTGAGCGACTTGTCGCGCTGCTCCGTCCGGAGGTACGCGCGGATGCGCGAGCGAGCGCGCCCGGACACCACGAAATCCAGCCAGTCCTTCGAGGGCGTCTGGTTGGGGCTCGTCATGACCTCCACCACGTCGCCGTTGCGGAGCTTGTAGCGGAGCGGGACGATGCCGCCGTTCACGCGGGCGCCGGAGCAGTGATGCCCGACCTCGGAGTGGATGGCGTAGGCGAAATCGATCGGCGTCGAGCCGCGCGGGAAGACGCGCACGTCGCCCTTCGGGGTGAAGACGTAGACCTCGTCCTGGAAGAGGTCGACCTTCACGCTCTCGAGGAACTCCGCCGGGTCCTTCAGCTCCTTCTGGAACTCCATGAGCTGGCGGAGCCAGCCGAAGCGCGCGGCGTCGCGGGGGTCGATGCCGCCCGACCGCTCCTTGTACTTCCAGTGGGCCGCGATGCCTTGCTCCGCCACGCGGTGCATCTCGTGTGTCCGGATCTGGATCTCGATGCGCTCGTGCTGCGGGCCGATGACCGTCGTATGGAGCGACTGGTACATGTTCGGCTTCGGCAGAGCGACGTAGTCCTTGAAGCGGCCGGGCACGGGCGTCCACTGCGAGTGGATGACCCCCAGCACCGCGTAACAGTCCGCGACGGACTCGACGATGCAGCGGAACGCGATGACGTCGTAGACCTTGTCGAAGTCCACCTGCTGCGCCTGCATCTTGCGCCAGATCGAGTAGAGGTGCTTCGCGCGGCCGGTCACGTCCGCCGCGAAGCCCTGCTTCGCGAGCTTGGTCGAGAGGACCTTGCAGACCTCCGTGATGTACTTCTGCCGCTCGGGGGCCGACTGCTTCACGTGCTCGAGGAGCGAAACGTGTGCGTCCGGCTCGAGGTACTTGAACGCGAGGTCCTCGAGCTCGCTCTTGATCTTCGCGATACCGAGCCGGTTCGCCAGGGGCGCGTAGATCTCCATCGTCTCGCGGGCGATGCGGTCCTGCGCCTCCGGCTTCATGAAGTCGAGCGTCCGCATGTTGTCGAGGCGGTCGCAGAGCTTCACGAGGAGGACGCGGATGTCCCGCGCCATGGCGACGACCATCTTCCGGAAGTTCTCCGCCTGGCGGTCCTCCCGGGAGATGAAGTTGATCTTGGAGAGCTTCGTCACCCCGTCGACGAGGAACGCGACCTCGTCGCCGAACTCCCGCTCGATGTCCGTCGTGGTCGCGGTGGTGTCCTCGACGCAGTCGTGGAGGAGGCCCGCGCAGACGCTCGCCGTGTCGAGCTTGAGATCCGCGATGATCTCGGCCACGTTGAGCGGGTGGACGAAGTAGGGATCGCCGCTCTTCCGGGTTTGGCCGACGTGCGCCTTGTCGGCGAATTCGTACGCACGCTCGATGAGCCCTACATCCGCGTTGGGGTGATACGTGCGAACGCGACCTACGAGCTCGGGCAGTGAAATCATGCGTAGAGGGCCAGACCCTGACGGCAAGTTAACACTCGGCTCGTCGCCCCGCAATTTCGGGCCTGTCGCCGACGGCGCCGCCGAGCTCGGGATCTACGTGCATTTCCCGTATTGTCTGGCCAAGTGTCCGTACTGCGACTTCACCTCGTTCGCGACGCCGCGCGAGGAGATCCCGCACGCGGGCTACGCCGACGCGGTCATCGCGGAGCTCCACCGTCGCGCGGCCGGCCTCGCGGGCCGGCAGACGGCGACGGTCTTCTTCGGCGGCGGCACCCCTTCCCTGTGGGACCCGGCGGAGCTGGGCCGCGTCCTCGCCGCGATCCTGGCGCGCTTCCCGCCGGTCCCCGACGTGGAGATCACGGCCGAGTGCAACCCGAGCTCGCTGGACGAGGCGCGGGCGCGCGCCCTGGTGGCGGCGGGTGTGAACCGGCTGAGCGTCGGCGTTCAATCGCTGGACCGCCAACGGCTCTCCTTCCTCGGGCGGCTGCACGACCCCCCGGGCGCGCTCCGGGCGGTGGAGGCGGCGCTCGCCAGCGGCGCGCGCGTGAGCGCCGATCTCATCTTCGGCGTCCAGGGCGGGGCCCCGCAGTCGGCCGAGGCGGCCGCCGACGAGGCCGGGCGCGTGGTGGACCTCGGCCTGTCGCACGTCTCCGCGTACGGGCTCACGATCGAGCCGGGGACCCGCTTCGGCGACCTCCACCGCAAGGGGCGGCTGCCCGTCGCACCGGACGAGCTGATCATGAGCGCGTTCGACGCGGTCGGCGCGGCGCTCGCCGCGCGGGGCCTCCGGCGGTACGAGGTCTCGAACTACGCGAAGCCCGGCGCGGAGGCGCGCCACAACCTCCGCTATTGGCAAGGCCACGAGTACCTGGGCCTCGGCTGCGCAGCCGTGGGAACCCTCGCGGCCGGGATCCAGGCGACGCGCTACAAGAACGCGCGCGATCCGCGGCAATACATGCGGCTCGCGCTCGAGGGCGCGGCGACCGAGGCGGAGGTCGAGGCGCTCGACCCCGAGACACGCTTGCGCGAGAGGATCATGCTCGGTCTGCGCCTCACGGCCGGGTTCGACATCGCGCAGGCGGCGTCGGACCTGGGCGTCGATCCGCTCGGGCCGGATCGCCGCCGCGCGATCGACAAGCTCGTCCGCCGCCGCGCTCTGGAGGTCGAGGGCACGCGCCTCCGCGTCGCCCCCGAGGCGCGCCACCTGACCGACGGGATCGCGGCCGAGCTCTTCTGACCGAGTGGCGGCGGACCGAGATCACATCGTGCCGCAGGCCGTGAAGCCGGAGCAGAGCTCCACACACGCCGCGCAGTCGAGGCAGGAAATGGCTTCGTCGTAGAGCTCGACCCCGCTCGCGAACTGGGCGTCGCAGCTCTCCTCGCAGTCGGGATCGAGCCCGCAGGTGGTGAGGCACTGGTCGAGCAGCGCGCAGATCGCGTCGTCGAGGCAGGCGTTCACCGCGGCCTTGCAGGGCCCGGCGGCGGCGCATGCGCGGCACTCGCGGCAATCGGGTGATTTGTCCTGGCAGGTCGAACCCTTGCCACCCTCGCCCCCCTGCCCCGCCTCGCCGCCTTGGCCGCCGTCGCCGTCGTCCGACGACGACGAGCCGCCCTCGCCGCCGTCGTTGACGCGCTTGATCTCGCAGGCGCCGAAGCTGATTGCGAGGAAGGCGCCGCAGACGAGCGCGGACGAGGCATGGCTGAGCCGCATGTGCGGCGGGTAGCACGCGCTGCGGCGCAGGGCCAACTCCGCGGCCACCGCGGCTCAGGAGGCGGCAGCCACGAGCTCCTTCTTGGCGAAGAGTCCTCGCGCCGTGCGGCGGCACGTCTCGCCCTGCCCCTTGTCGAGGAAGACCTTCGCGCCCTCGTCTCGGTCGTAGCTCATGAGGTTGTTCTTCACGTACGCGTGCGGCAGCCCCAAGAAGTGGCCGAGCTCGTGCGCGAGCGTGGTCGGCATCGCGCTGGCCGCGACGATGACGTAGCGCTTCTTCAGGTTCTTCAGGCACCGCCACATCACGCCCATGCGGAAGCGCTTGGGGTCGTCCACGTCGCGGAGCGAGCGGACGAGGAACACGTTCGCGACGCCTGGCTCGAGCAGATCCGCCAGGCCGTCGCGGTCGGCGCGTGTCTCGAGCGCGGCCCACTTGGCGTCGATCGTCGCGCGCGCCTTCGCCTCGGTGAACGCGATCTCGTGCTCGGCGAAGATGCTGCTCGTCTGGCCGACGAGCTCGTCGACGAAGTCGCCCGACGCCACGGGCCCGCCGTCGTCGACCACGCGGATGAAGATGGGGACCGGCGGAAGCGGCGTCGCGCCGGGCGCTGCGCGTGCGCAGACAAAGAGCGGGGCTCCCACGAGCAGGCTGCGGCGAAGGACGCGCTCCATCGTGCGGAGAGGATACGGGTATACTCGGCCCAGCTCCCATGCCCTTTCTGAACGAGATGCTCGACCGCCCTGCTCCGACGCTGAAGGTCGTCGACATCGGCGCGATGGATGTCGGCGCACCGCCGTATGCCCCGCTGCTCCAGCTGCCGGGGACGAGGATCGTCGGCTTCGAGCCCAACCCCGAAGAGTGCGCCCGCCTGAACGCCAAGGCGAACCCGCTGCATACGTTCGAGCCTTGCTTCGTGGGTGACGGACGGAAGCGGCCGTTTCATTGGTGCGAGTGGGCGGCTACCTCGTCGCTCTATCCGCCCAACCGCCCCGTGCTCGAGCGGTTCTCCGAGCTGACCGATCTCGTCAAGGTCAAGGAGACGGTCGAGGTCCAGACGACCCGGCTCGACGACATCCCAGGGTGTCGGGGCGCCGACTTCGTGAACATCGACGTCCAAGGCGCGACCCTCGACGTCCTCCGGGGCGGCCCGGAGACAATCAGCCGCGCGCTGGTCGTTCACTGCGAGGTCGAGTTCGTGCCGCTGTACGAGGGCGAGCCGCTGTTCGGCGAGGTCGACGCGGAGATGCGCCGGCTCGGTTTCTTGCTCCACGAGTTTTCCACCCTCGCCCGCGGAACGTTCGCTCCCCTCATGCTCAGCCCCGGCTCTGCGCCCCAAGGCCAGATCCTCTGGACCGACGCGATCTATGTCCGCAGCTTTCTGAACCTGAAGGCGTTGGAGCCCGACGAGCTGCTCAAGCTGGCCATCATGGTCGAGCGCCTCTACGGCAGCCGAGACCTGTCGTTGCTGGCGCTCCAGCACTACGACGAAAAGACCGGCGACGTGCTCTGGGATCGCTACTCGTCCGCCATGACCGGAAGGGTCATCAAGCGCCCGCCGCTCTACTGAGCGCCCCCGCCCAACGCCGCCTCCGTGAGGGGGCTCAGGTCAGGGCCCGCGACTTGGCGATGAGCAGGCCCAGTCGGCGGTCCATCTGCGCGGAGCGACCGCCAGCGCGGTAGAAGTCGGCGACGAGGCTCAGCACCGTCGGCTTCTGGTAGATGCTCGAATACGCGCCGAGCCGGATCTGCGCCTCGATTGCCTGTGCGCGGTAGAGCACGGAGGGATCGAACGTGTCGAGCTCCTCGTACTCCGCCAGGGCGCAGCAGAAGAGGCTCGCCGGCTCGTGCAGTCGCGCCGCGCCGGGGCTGTCGAGGGGCAGGAGCATCTCCCGCGCGCGGACGCGCCAGCCGAGGTCCCGGAGGGTCCGGGACGCCGTGAGGCGCGCCTCCGGGGCGCCCGTCCTCGCGAGCTCGGCGAGCGCCTCGCGCTCGGCGGCGACCGCGGCCGCGTATCGTTCCGGCGCCGGCAGCCTGCCATCGTGAGCGGCGACATGATGGCGGAGCGCCGCCGGCGCCGCGAGCCCCTTGCCGAGCTGCCGAAGGAGCGGCCGCGCCGCGACCCAAGCTTCGATGTCCGCGTCGGTGGCGCTCGGCGCCGTCGGCGCGGGTGACGGAGCGAGGAGCCCACGACCCGAAAGCTCGGCCACCCGCTCGGGCCGCAG
The DNA here is from genome assembly GCA_016794345.1 of Myxococcales bacterium. Taxonomy (GTDB): domain Bacteria; phylum Myxococcota_A; class Polyangia; order Polyangiales; family Polyangiaceae; genus Xiheicaenibacterium; species Xiheicaenibacterium phototrophicum. Next base: position 73,342 of record JAEUKE010000038.1, on the reverse strand, counting down.
CGCAAAGAGATTGAGCTGGAACGAGTCGAGCTCGCCGTTGCGGTCGAACGGGCCGAGCATGCCGAGCCCCGGGAAGAGCCGATAGAGGCCGAACCCGAGCTGCCCGAACGCGTCCAGCAGACCGAGGTTGAGGTTGTTGCCGTGCCGGAGCTCGAACATCACGACCGGCGCGTTGGCCCGGAACAGCTCGGCCGAGGCCTCGACGATGGCTTGCTCCGACCCCTCCGCGTCGAGCTTCACGATCTTCATCCCGCGGAGCCCCTCCGAGAACGCGTCGAGCGTCTTGACGAAGACCTCCTCGCTCGGGCCGGGGCCGCCCCCCAGGCGAGACAGCTCCGGCCCGGAGGAGTGGACGAGCTGCGCCGTCCCCTCGCGGCCCCCGAGCGCGACCTGGTGTACCGTGACATCGGTGAGGCCGTTCAGGGAGATGGAGGCGCGGAGCATCGACGCTGTCCGCTCGGCGGGCTCGAACGCCACCACGCGCGCGCCGAGCCGCGCGGCTTCGATCGTGTAGACGCCGAGGTTCGCGCCGATGTCCACGAAGAGGTCGCCCGGCTGGACGAGCGCCCGAACGAAGGGGACCTCGTCCTCGAACCAACGTTGCTGCTCGATCAGCACAAACGTCGTCGCGGTGGTCAGGTTGTCAGGGACCACGATCTTCGCACCGATGTCGGTGGAAACGAGCCGCGTGCCCGCGGGGGGCTCGGGGGATCGAGGCCGCGTCGCGAGATCGACCAGGGCTCGCTCGAAGCTCCGTGTGAAGGCGGCGGGATCGGCGAGCGGCCGCGACTTCATGGCGGCGCGCAGCTCGCGGCGGAGCCGCTGTCGGAGGGCCTGATCGTTCGCGATCTCCACGGCTCGAGCGACGTATTCCTCCGGCGTCGAGGCGACGCACCGATCGAGGCCGACCTCGCGGAGCAAGCTGGCGCCGACGCGCTCCACGTGTGTCGCGCCGGCGAGCGTGACGACCGGGACGCCCATCCAGAGGGCCTCACACGTGGTGGTCGTTCCGGCGTACGGGAAGGTGTCGAGCGCGACGTCCACGCGCTGGTAGCCCCGGAGGTGCTCTTCGTTGCCGGGCGTGAAGGGGACGAGCTCCACCCGCGAGGCGACGTCGTCCCCGAGCATGGAGAGGATACGCGCGCGGAGCTCGGCGCTCTCGCTGGTCGGTGCCTTCAGCGCCAACCGGGAGCCCGGAAGCCGACGCAGGATCTCGCCGAAGCAGGCGACGAGCTGGGGGCTGAGCTTGGCCGATCGGTTGAAGGTCGCGAAGCGGATCGTCTCATCCCCCACCCGGTCCGTCGGCAGATCCGGCGCCGGCGCAAAACACCACGCGGAGTGCTCGAGCCGGATGAGGCTCTCGGAGTAGTGCTCCTCGGCCCCGGGCGGATCGGCGACGGCGTCGGTGATTCGGTAATCGACCGCGTCGAGTCCGAGCGTGCCCGGGTAGCCGAGGTACGAGACGAGAACGGGCGCGGGACGGTACGCGGCGACTCGGAGCCGCGCGCCCGAGGTGTGCCCGTCGAGCACGACGAGCACATCGATCCGATCGCCGGCGATCAACCGCGCGGCGGCCGAGTCCGCGAGCGCGTGGATGTCACGGAAGGTCAGCGGGAGCCCCGCGATGCGGCGGGTGCCCCCGTCCGGGCTCGCCACGGAGGCGTACACGAACACCTCGAACCGCGACGTGTCGTGTGCGCCGAGCATGCCTTCGAGGAAGCGGATGATCGCGTGATCGCGAAAGTCCGCCGAGAGGTAGCCCACGCGGAGCTTCCGGTCGCCGCTGTGGGCCTCGTGGGGCCCGGCCGTCTGCACGACCTGACAGAACCGCCGGGCGAAGCTCCGGTGCCGTTCGAGGCGCTCGGCGGGTGACCACACGCCCGCGTGGAGCTCGGCGAAGAGCAGCGCCGCGAGAGGCGCCGGGTTGGCGGGCGAAAGGCGCGAGGCTTTGTCGAGCAGGCGGACGGCCTCTTCGCTCGGCAGCAGGGTCGCCTCGGCCACGCCGAGCCCGAACACCGCGTCCGCGTGGTCGGGATCGAGCCGCAGCGCCGCCTCGAAGCTTTTCTTGGCGCCGTCGAAGTCGCGGCGCGCCCGGCACAGCCGCCCCCAGGCCACGAGGATGTCGGCCGCGTCCGGGAAGAGCACGCGCGCCGCCTGCAGGGGCGCGACCGCGCGCTCGACGTCCGCGGATCGCTGCGCGGTGTCGCCGATCGTGACCGCCTTCACCACCGACGGGCGCACGCTGAACGCGGACTCCAGCAGATCGAGGGCCTCTTCGCGCAGGCCGACGGCCTCGAGGCACGCGCTCTCGAGCAGGACGTCTTCGTCATTCCACGGATCGTCGGCCGCGGCGCGCCCCGTCCGAGCGAGCGCCGTGGCGCTCTCGAACCGAGCATGTTCGAGGGCCAGACGAGCAATCATGACGGCTTCGTCATGTCGAAACGCGACCGCAGCCGCGCGATCGATGGCCGCGCCGAGCCGCTCGTCGTTGCAAGCGACGCAGGCCTCCACCAGCGCTGCGTGTGCCGTGGCGTCGGCGCCCAGATCGCGGTCGACCAGGAGGCCGAGGGCCGACGACGGGGAGCCGATACGGAGGTAGAGGCTCGCGAGGGCGCCGCGCGCCGCCACGTTGTCCTCCTGGGCGATGGCGCGTTTGTAGACCTGCTCGGCCTCCGGCAACACACCAGCCTGGACGAGGACGCTGCCGAGCCGGAGCCAGAGCCGGGTCAGCTCCGGAGCCAGCGCGAGCGCGTGACGGAGCCGCGCGACCGCCATCTCGAGCTGCCCCGCGTTGAGGTAGAGCGTCGCGAGGTTCGCGTGCGGCTTGTAGAGGTTCGGGTCGGCCTTCGCAGCGCCCAGGTAGGCGCGCTCGGCACCCGCCTTGTCCCCGAGCTGCGCGAGCGCGGTGCCCAGGGTGTTGTGGGCCTCCGCGTTGTCGGGCTCCGCGTCGACCGCTTGTCGGGCCAACGCGGCGGCCTCGGAGGCTTTCCCGTTCTTCAGGAGCTCCGAGGCCCTATCGACCAACGGGTGACCCATGGTGCGAAGCAGAGGACTTGAACCTCCACGGGAGTTACCCCACTGGAACCTGAATCCAGCGCGTCTGCCAATTCCGCCAGCTTCGCCTGACCTGCCGTGCCTTTCCCGTGCCTTTTCGGCTCCGGGTCCGGCCCGCCCCCGCACCCCGAGAGCTTGGCGAGCTCCGGAATCGCGAGGTGGAGGGGTTCTAGCTCACCTGGCCCCGGCTCTGCAATGGTTCGTGCGGACCTTCTGTTGCTTCGGGGTCCCACCCGGCGAGCGCCGGGTCCCCCACTCCTGGCTCGCCTCGCAAACCGGCGGCGCGCCGCCGGGGTCAGCCGCGCGGGTGGGTCTCGACGAAGGCCCGCCAGATCGAGCGATACGCCGCCTCCATCGCCCTCGTCAGGGCGGCGGTGTCGCCCAGCTCCGACGTCGTGAGGCGCGACCGCAGGGTCTTTCGGAGGTTGCGAAGCCTCGCGCGGTCGGTCGCGAGCCCGACGGCCGTCTCCACGTACACCGCGGGGTCGTCCGTCGCGAGCTCGGGCATCCCGATGGCGCGAAGCAAGCTGTAGCCCACGCGTGACGCCGGCGTCGTGCCCCGCAGCGAGACGACGGGCACGCCCATCGTGAGCGCCTCGCAGGTCGTCGTTGTCCCGTTGTAGGGGAACGGGTCGAGGCCGATGTCGAGATCGCCGTACATCTCCAGGTGCTCGTAGCGGCTCGTGGTCCGGGCGCGCAGCTCGACGCGCGCCGGGTCGACCCCCCGCTTCGACAGCTCCCCGAGGATGCGCTCGTGCGCGCGGCGGTAAGTTAGCTGCTTCGACTTGAGCAAGAGCCGCGAGCCCGGCACGCGGCCGAGGATCTCGGCCCAGAGATCGAGTGTGGTCGCGGTCGTCTTCTGCAGGTTGTTGAACGAGCCGAACACGATCGGCAGGTCGCGCGGACGCGGCAAGACGGGCGGAGGCGCCTCGACGAGATCGAACGCCCAGGCGCAGCGGGGGAGCCGCACGAGCTCCTCGACGAAGTGCCGCTCCGTGCCGGGAGGATCCGCCCACTCGTCGGTGAGCCGGTATTGCATCTCGGCGAGGCCCGTCGTGTTGGGGTAGCCGAGGTAGGTCACGCGGATGGGAGCGGCTCGCATTTGGAACACGTTCATCCGCTGCTCCGACGTCCAACCCGCGAGGTCGACGAGGATATCGATCCCGTCGGCGACGATCTTCTCGGCGAGCGCAAAGTCCGAGATGTTCTTGACGTCTCGCCACGTGAGGTCGAGAGACTGGATACGCGCCGAGGTCTCGTCGAGCCGGAGCGTCGTCGTCGAGTAGCAAAAGATCTCGACCTGGCTGCGATCGTGCGCGACGAGGACGGGCTCCATGAACATGCCCACGGCGTGCGCGCGGAAGTCGGGCGACACGTAGCCGACCCGGAGGCGGCGCTCCGGATCGAGCGAACGCGGCGCGAGCTCCATCTGCGGTAGCGCGGCTTGCCTCGCCGTCGGGAACCCGCGGTGGATCTCGGCGACCTCCTCGGGCGTGAGCCCGTCGACCGCGTTGCTCACGAACGCCAGCATCGAGCGGCTGAAGAGCTTCTTGTTGGTGACCGCCGCCTCGGCCCGGCGGAGCACATCGAACGCCGCCCGCGCGTCGCCGACGTCGAGGAACGTGGCGCCCAGGGTCTCGAGCGCGTCCGTCGAGCAGTCCGGCGCGGCTGCGAGCTGCTCGAGCGTGGCGATCGCTTCGTCGAGCTTCAGCTCATGGCGCAGCAGGCGCGCCTTCTGCGCCAGCACGGCGGGGTGGCCGGGGAACCGTCGCTCGGCCTCCGAGATCAACGCGGCCTCTTGATCATAGTGGAACTGACGCGCTCGAAGCCGCGCCAGATGCAGGAGCGGCGCCGGCACCGTGCACTGCTCCGCCATGGCGGCGAACCGCTTCTCGCCGCGCTCGAGCACGCCGTTTCGCTCGAGCAAGAAGACGTACATGAGGAGGATGGTCTCGTCGTGGGGCCACGCGTCGAGCGCCTGCTCCGCGACCTCCATCCCCACCTCGTCGTGGAAGCTCACCTCCAGAGATGCCAGGAAGTTCGCCACGATCACGGGCTCGCGGGGCAAGAGCTTCGCGACCGCGCGGTACCTCGCCTCCGCCTCGGTCCGGCGACCGCTGGCCGTGAGGACCTCCGCCAGGCTAATCGAGGTCCCGAGCGCGGCCCCGTCGATCTCGAGGGCACGCTCGAACGCGGTCACCGCGGCGGCCGGCTCACCCATCTTCGCGTGAATGGCGCCGAGGTTGTGCAGAGCCTTCCAAGTCGGCGAGATCGCCACGGATCGTTCGTACGCCTCCACGGCCCGGGTGGGGTCGAGGCCCGCCGCGACGATGGCGTTGCCCAGGTTCAACCAGACGGGCGCACGTTCGGGCGCGATCTCGGCAGCGCGCTCGAGGTGCTCCACCGCACGCGCCGCCTCGCCGCGCTCGAGGAGCAGGTTGCCCAGGTTGTTGTGCGGCTTGTAAAGGCCAGGCGCGAGCGAGAGGGCGCGCTCGTAGGCGCGCTCGGCGAGGTCCTTGCGCCCGAGCTTGACGAAGGCCGTCCCCAGGTCGTTCGCCGCCTCCCCCGCTCCGGTCTGGAGCCACGTCGTCAGCGCGGTCTGCAGCGCCTCGTTCGCCTGCTCGCGGAGGATCGACCTCGCCGCGTCCGCGAGCTCATCCGGGCCGTTTTCCATCGTCAGCGACGTTACCGGCTTCCTCCGCGCAGTCCAGAGCACGAAAGCGCGCCTCACCTGTTCGCCTGCTCGGCTGGCGCCGCGAGACATGCTAAGGAGCGCGCATGATCCGCCCCGCGCGACTCTGCCTGGCAGACGGCACGGTCTTCGACGGCCGCGCGTTTGGCGCCGATCTCGGCGGCCGCGCCGTCACGGGCGAGGTCGTCTTCACGACCGGGATGACGGGCTACCAAGAGGTCCTGACAGACCCCTCGTATGCCGGCCAGATCGTGACGATGACCGCCCCACAGATCGGGAACACGGGCGTCAACCCCGAAGACCCCGAGAGCCGGACGACGACCCCCCACGTGGCCGGCTTCGTCGTGCGGGAGGCGAGCCTCCGCACCTCGAGCTGGCGCGCGGCGCAAGACCTGGACGAGTACCTGGCCCGCCAGGGCGTCGTCGCGCTCGACGGGGTGGACACGCGCCGGCTCACGCGCCACCTGCGCGAGCACGGCTCGCAGAACGGCGCTATCGGCGATCTCGACGCGGCGACCTTGACCGATCACGCTCGCGCGGCGCCGAACATGGTGGGGCTCGACCTCGTCCGCGGCGTGACCTGCCCCGCCGCTTACGCGTTCGAAGCGCCCTCCCCGACCGCGTTCCGCGTCCTGGGTGGGCAGGCGCGCGGCGCACACGTGGTCGCGCTCGACCTCGGCATGAAGACCAACATCCTCCGGAGCTTCGTCGATCTCGGCTGCCGCGTGACGGTCGTGCCCGCGACGACCACGGCGGAGCAGGTGCTGGCGCTCTCGCCCGACGGCGTGTTCGTCTCGAACGGCCCCGGCGACCCCGCGAGCGTCACCTACGCCATCGAGACGGTGCGTGGGCTTGTGGGCAAGCGACCGCTCTTCGGCATCTGCCTCGGACACCAGCTGCTGGCCCTCGCGCTCGGCGCCAAGACCTACAAGCTCAAGTTCGGCCACCGCGGCCTCAACCAGCCCGTCCTGGACCTGACGAGCGGGCGCGTCGAGATCACGTCCCAGAACCACGGCTTCGCCGTCGACCTGGCTACGCTGCCGAGCGGCGCGCGCGCGACGCATACACACCTGAACGACGGCACGAGCGAAGGCCTCGAGGTGGCCGACGCGCGCGCCTTCTCGGTGCAATTCCACCCGGAGGCCGCCGCCGGGCCCCACGACACGCTCCACCTCTTCGGTCGCTTCACCGCCATGATGGCCCCGTCATGAAGACGGTCCACTTCGTCAGCCTGGGCTGCCCCAAGAACCGCGTGGACGCCGAGGTCATGCTCGGCGTCTCGATGGACTCGGGTTTTCGACACGTCGATGATCCCTCCGAGGCCGAGGTCATCGTCGTCAGCACGTGCGGCTTCATCGAGGACGCCAAACGCGAGTCGATCGACGTCATCTTCGAGATGGCGCGGCAAAAGGAGGCCGGCCGCTGCGAGCAGCTCGTCGTGACCGGCTGCCTCGCCCAGCGCCACCCGGACGAGCTCGCGCGGGAGATCCCCGAGATCGACCACCTCCTCGGCTCGAGCGACATGACCAAGTTGCGCGAGGTGCTGAGCGGGCCTTCGGACCGCCTCCTCGTCGGAGCTCCGAGCGACTGGCTGGTGAGCGCCGACTCGCCGCGTGTCCTGTCGACCCGGCCAGGCAGCGCGTACGTGAAGATCGCCGAGGGGTGCAACCGGACGTGTTCGTTCTGTGTCATCCCGCAGCTTCGAGGCAAGCAGCGATCACGTCCGATCGCGGACGTCGTCCGCGAGGTGGAGAGGCTCGTCGCAGCCGGGGTGAAGGAGATCAATCTCGTCTCCCAGGACACGGTCGCGTACGGCCGCGACCGGTCGGACGGCGCCGCGCTGCCGGCGCTAGTTCGGGCCGTGGCGGACGTGCCCGGCGTGGTGTGGACGCGAGTCTTCTACCTCTACCCCGAGACACTCTCCGACGAGCTCGTCGAGCTCCTCGGCCACCACCCGAAGGTGCTGCCGTACATCGACATGCCCCTCCAGCACGCGGCCGACGGCATGCTCCGACGCATGCGCAGGGGCCACGGCGGCTCGCGGCTCCGGCGCGTCGTCGAGCGCCTGCGAAGGGAAGTGCCGGAGCTCACGTTCCGCACCGCGTTCATCGTGGGCCACCCCGGCGAGACGGCGGAGGAATACACGGAGCTCGTCGAGTTCGTGAAATGGGCCGAGTTCGATCGGGTCGGCTTCTTCCGCTACTCGGACGAGGAGAGCGCGCGGAGCTTCCAACTCGACGGCAAGGTGAGCCCGAAGACGGCGGAGTCGCGCCTGCGCAAGCTCGCGACGATCCAGCGGCGGATCTCCAAGAAGAAGACCGCCGCCCTCGTGGGGCGCGAGCTCGACGTGCTCGTCGAAGGTCCAAGCGAAGAGCACGAGCTCGTCATGACCGCGCGCCATGGCGGCCAGGCGCCCGACATCGACGGCGTCGTGTTTCTCTCCGGCGGAGAAGCTTCACCCGGTCAAATGCGCCGCGTGCGCATCTCGCAGTCCAGCGACTACGACGTGGTCGGCGAGCTGGTGGACGACCTCGAGCCCACCGAGCCACCGGCCAAGCGCGCCCCCACGTCGAAGGGGCCGGTGAAGCTTCGGGTCCTGCAGTCGGACGGTCGCGCTGGCAACTAGGTTGGCGAGCCGCCGGCCTGCCCACCCCGTTTTCGCGGTCCTCAGCGTCAACGCGAGTGGCACGCGGCATGCTTTTGGTGGATAGATCCACCATGGCTCGGCTCCCGCAATGGCTGCGATTCGGCATGGGCGCGGCGTTGTTCGCGCTGGCCGCCGCGTCATGCCTGAGCCCGACGTTGCCTCTGCCTCCCCCCGAAGAGCCGAGCTCGATGACCGCCGGCGCCGACGGGACGTGGGAGGTGCGGGGGACCTGCCTGGAAGGCGCCCAGGTCGTCGTCGTGAACGAGCGCACGGGCCGCGGCGGAGTGTACCTCGATCGAGAGTCGCTCGGGCGCTGGGTCGTGAAGATCGACGGCAACGCCTGCGACGTGGTCGAGGCCACACAGTCGCTCGCGAACGAAGAGAGCGGCGCGGTCCGCTTCGTCTTGCGCGAGACGGTGGACGGCCTGCCGGTCGATCCGGCGGCCTGCGCGCCCTGATTGTACGGCGCTTCGGGCGCAGCTGGTCGAGCCTCTCGCGCAGGTCGCTCGCAAGCGAGGGGGCGCGCGGCTATAAGAGCGAGTCATGCCGGAGGCGCGGTCCAGGACGCCGGTGCTCGTCGTCGACGACGAGCCCAGCCTGCGCGAGATGTTGGCGATCGCCCTGAAGCGCACCGGCGCGATCGTCGAGTCGGCTTCGGGGGTGAAGTCCGCGACGACCGCGATCGCCCAGAGCCCACAACCCTTCCCGCTCATCATCACGGATCTGGTGATGCCCGACGGCTCCGGCATGGAGGTCCTCTCCGCGGCCAAGGCGCGCTCTGCCGCGAGCGAGGTCATCATGATGACCGCACACGGCGCGGTCGACACCGCGATCGAAGCGATGCGACGGGGCGCATACGACTTCATCGTCAAGCCGTTTTCTCCGGCGCACATGCTCGCGCAGGCGGAAAAGGCCCTCGAGAAGCACTCGCTCCAGGCGGAAAACGAGCGCCTTCGAGCGCACCTCGGGCGGCTCGAGCCACAAGACATCGAGTTCGGGGCGAGCGCCAAAATGCGCGAGCTGAAGGCGACGATCGACAAGATCGCGCCCACGAAGACGACCGTCCTCATCACGGGCGAGAGCGGCACCGGAAAGGAGCGAATCGCGAAGTACCTGCACGACCGCAGCGACAGGAGCCAGGGCCCGTTCCGCGTGGTGAACTGCGGCGCGCTCCCGGAGGCGCTGATGGAGAGCGAGCTCTTCGGACACGTGAAGGGCGCCTTCACCGGCGCTGTCTCCACCGCGACGGGGCTCTTCCGCGAGGCGGACGGCGGCACCCTGCTGCTCGACGAGATCGGCGAGCTGCCTCCCTCACTGCAGGTCAAGCTGCTCCGCGTTCTGCAAGAGCGGCGCATCCGGCCGGTCGGCGGGGCGGTCGAGGTCCCCGTGGACGTGCGCGTCCTGGCGGCGACGAACCGTGACGTCGAGGCCGACGTCAAATCAGGACAGTTTCGTCAGGATCTCTACTATCGGCTGAACGTCATCCGCATGCAGATCCCCCCGCTGCGGGAGCGCTCCGAGGACATCGGGCGCCTGGCGGAGCGCTTCCTCCGGCGATACGCGGAAGAGATGGGCAAGGAGGTCCGCGGTCTGTCGGCCGACGCGCTGCGTGTGCTCTGCCTCTACCCGTTCCCCGGCAACGTCCGCGAGCTCGAGAACGTCATGGAGCGCGCGGTCGCCCTCGCGAGCGCGCCCGTGATCGGCGTCGGCGATCTCCCGCCCGAGATCAGCGGGGTCGCCGGACTGCCGACGCCGCTTTTCCTGTCCACGCTGCCCGACGACGGTCTCGCCCTCGACGACGTGCTCGGCGAGCTCGAGCGACGGCTCATCCTGCAAGCGCTCGAGAAAGCCCACGGTGTACGCAAACGTGCGGCGAAGTTGCTCCACATCACGTTCCGGTCGCTACGCTATCGACTGGAGAAACACGCGCTCGATGTGGGCGATGGTGGTGACGACGACAACGGACCAAATTCGTCACCCGAGTCCGACTCGAAGTGACGATTTTCGTCACCGGGCTCGCGTGACGAGCGGACAATACGCGCAGGACTGCGGCGTCTCGCGGGCCAAGAGGAGGTTACAGGCCATGGCACACCCCATGCTCAGGGCGTCGACCGAGATGAAAAAGCCCAGGCGAGGCTTCACGCTGACGGAGCTGATGATCGTGGTGGCGATCGTCGGCATCCTGGCTGCGCTCGCCATCTACGGGCTTCGCCGCTACCAGCAAGCAGCTGGCACCGGCGAAGCGACCTCGATGCTGCAAGGCATGCGCGGCGCTGAGGAGAACTTCCGGGCCGAGAACCTCACGTACGGTGGCTGCAACGCGGCCGGGTTCGTCAACAACGGGACCAACGCGGTCGCAGCGGACTTCTACCCGCGCGCGCTCGGCGCCCTGAACGACCGCAAGGCGGCCTTCGACATGGCGGGCACGCCTGCCATCGAGCAGTGCTTCCGGGCGGTCGGGTTCCGCTCGGACGGCCCGGTTCGGTTTGTCTACGCCGCGATCGCCGGCCCGCCGGGCACCGCGTTGCCGACCAACCCGGCCGGCCTGTTCTCGATGGCGATGCAGAACGTGAACGCGCCAACGGAGCCCTGGTACATCCTCGTCGCCGCCGGCGACCGGGACAACGACGGCATCCGGGCAAGGCTCCATACGAACTCGCTCTACAACGAGGTCCACATGGAGGACGACACGGAGTAGGTCTTTGGTGGGGGTTGAGCGACGGCGTCGATCTTCTTTCGGCGACGGACTTCAGATCGCACGGCAGGAGAATCAACAATGAGAGCATTCAAGAGATACTCACGCGGTGGCTTCACGCTCGTCGAGCTCATGATCGTCGTCGCGATCATCGGCGTCCTCGCGGCCCTCGCCATCTACGGTGTTCGCCGCTACCTGCAGAGCGCCAAGACGAGCGAGGCGAAGAACGGCATCGGTGCCATCATCCGTGGTGCCGTCGGCGCTTACGAGCGAGAGACGACGGCCAACGAGTCGGTCACGGAAGGTGGCGTCTCGGCGGCGTTCAACCACGACGTCTGCGGCTCCGCGCAGCAGGTTCCGGTCGGCAACCCGCCGGCCGGCAACAAGTACCAGCCGGCCTCCTCCTCCGGGTGCGACTTCGAGACGGGCTCGGCGCTCTCCGGCTGGAAGTGCCTGAAGTTCACGATCACGAACCCGATCTATTATCAGTACCACTACGTCGGGAACCGCGTGAACGGCGCCGGCACGGGTGACGCCGCCTATTCGTCGCCGCAGGCGACGGTCGTTGCGCCCAGCAACAACGCCATCACCGACACGACGTACACCGTCGCGGACGGTAACTTCATCGCCTACACCCGCGGCGATCTCGACGACGACACCATCCACAGCTACTTCTCGCGCACCGGCCGCGTGAACGCGGCGACCCGCACGGTCATCACGTCGACGCAGGTCTTCGTGTCGCAAGAGTACGAATGATGGAGTAGCCTCCGGTCCGTGGCGGAGCTCTCGCTCGTACGGATCGCGGCGTTCATCGGGGTCGGCGGCAGCCTCCTGGCTGTCGCCGTTCCTGCTTTTGTGCGCGGCCTCTCCGCCTCCAAGCTGACCGAGGCGCTCGAAGGCCTGCACGGGATCAGCGCCGCGGCCGTCTCGAAGGCGGAGACGCACCGCCACGAGGAGTCGTTCCCGCCGAGCGTCGGTCGAACCCCCGAGCAGGTCCCACGCGGCGTCGCGGCGCTCGACCCGCCGGGGACGTGGGATCACCTCACGTGGCGGGCGCTCGACTTCAAGGTCGATCGGTCCCACGCGTTCTCCTTCCAGTTCGACTCCGCGATGGATCCGGTCTCGCTCACCGCGCGGTTCTCCGCGACGGCCCACGGCGACCTCGACGGCGATGGGCAGACTTCGACGTTTCAGGTGCAGGGCGAGCGACGACCGGGAGAGCCCGCTCGCGTCTTGCCCGGTATGTTGATCAACAGGGAATACGAGTGATGAGCCGCGGGGACGTCGCCCTGATCCTGGGGCTCGTGTTCGGCCTCGTCATGGTCGCGGGCGCCCAGCTCCCCGTTCGAGAGGTCTCGCTCCAGCTGAGGGAGGATTCGGAGGTCTATCTCCTGCCCCCGCCCGAGCAGCTCGAGCTCGCGAGCCTCGGTCACCGCGCCGCCCTGGCGGACCTCTTGTGGGCCAAGGTGCTCGTCACCCAGGGCCTCCGCGTCGAGCAGAAGCGTCGCTTCGAGACGGTCGGGGCTTACCTCGACGCCATCATCCACCTCGACCCCAAGTTCCGTGAGCCTTACCGACTCAGCGACACCCTCCTCACCTTCCAGGCCGTCGAGGTCCCGCTCTCGGAGGTCTACAAAGCTCGAAGCGTGCTCGAGCGAGCCGTGGAGGAGCTGCCGAACGATCCCGAGCTGTGGCTGCAGCTCGGGCAGTTTGTCGCGTTCATTGCCGCGCCGTCGTACCTGAAAGATCCCGCCGAGCAGGAGCGGTGGCGCATCGAGGGAGCGCGTTACCTCGCGCGGGCGGCGGAGCTCGGCGCAAACGACCCGAACATCCAGTGGCAGGCCCTCGGCGGCTTCGGCATCTTGCGCCGCTCCGGCCAGCGGGAGGCCGCGATCTCCTTTCTCGAGCGGACGCTCGCGACGACCCAAGACGAAGAGCTCCGCCAGAAGCTGCACGCCCAGCTGAACGCCTACAAAGAGGACCGCATGGTCGAGCGGTGGGAGGCTCGGAAGGCTGCGTTCGCGCGCATCTGGCGAGAGCATTTCCCCGGCAGGAGCGAGAGCTTCGTGCTCGTCGCGGGCCCGCCGCAGCGGCCCGCTCTCTGCGCCGGCGGCGCTCACTCGGAGAACGCCGCCGAGCCCGCCTGCTCGCCGGATTGGGCGAGCTGGGCGGGGCGCCTCACACCGGAGACGGCAGGCGTCCTCCCAGGATCTCGGTGATCGCGGCCTCGATCGCCCGAGTCAGCGCGCGGACGTCGCCGAGCGGCGAGCGCTCGACGTGCTCCCGGAGCGCCATCCTGGATTGGACGTCGCGCACAGTCGCAAGCTTCGCCGCTGCCTCCACGTAGGCCTGCGCTCCAGGCGCGATCACTTCCTCGAGGCCCGCCGCGCCGAGCAGGCTCGCGCCCACGCGGGAGGCCGGGGCCTCCCCCACCATCGACACGACGGGCACGCCGGCGAAGAGCGCCTCGCAGGTGGTGGTCGTCCCGTTGTACGGGAAGGTGTCGAGCGCCACGTCGACCTCGGCGTACATCTGGAGGTGCTCCGCCGTGGTCGCGACGGCGCCGCGCAGCTCGACGCGCGCCGGATCGACGCCGCGCGAGCCGAGCGCCTCGATCACGCGTGATCGCGCGGTCTCGTACTCCAGGCCGTGTGACTTGAGGAGGAGGCGCGCGTCCGGCACGGCCGCGAGCACGGCGGCCCAGGTCGCGAGCGTGGTGGGCGTGACCTTGCAGAGGTTGTTGAAGCAGCCGAAGGTCGGCGCACGCGACGCGCCCACCGGACGCGGCACCGGCGCGTCGGTCTCGAAGGCCCAAGCCGATCGGGGCAGCCGAACGAGCTTCTCGGAGTAGAACCGATCGCTCCCTGGCGGGTCCGCGACGGCGTCGCTGATCCGGTAGTCCATCGCGGCGATGCCCGTCGTGTGTGGGTACCCGAGGTACCCGATTTGGACCGGCGCGGCGCGGCGGTGAAAGAGCTCGAGCTTGTGCTCCGCCATCCAGCCGTTGAGATCGAAGAGGACGTCCACGCCGTCCGCGTCGATCAACTCGAGCATCTGCGGGATGCTCTGAGCCCGGAGATCGCGGAACACGAGCGGCAGGCTCCGGATCCGGTCCGTGAACGCGTCGAGGGGCCGCGCGGTGATGGAGTAACAGAAGACCTCGAATCTCTCGCGGTCGAGCGAGCGGAGGACGGGCGCGATGAATCGACCCACCGAGTGCTCGCGCAGGTCCGGCGACGCGAAGCCGATTCGCACGCGGCCTCCCGGTCGCCGGCGAGCCGAAGGGCGCGGGGAGACCGGCGGGAAGGCGCGCGCGGCCCAGCGGCGGTGTGCGTCGGCAACCTCGTCGGCGGTCATGTCGTCGACGTAGTTGGTGGTCAGCACCGCGATCGACGTCTGGAACGATTCGGGCCCGGCCCCGAGCGCCTCGGCCTGGCGTATCGCGCGCATCGCGCGGGCCGCGTCGCCGATCGCCAGCTCGGCCATGGGGACGGCGCCGAGCACGCTGAGAGGCGCGTCCGGCGCGTCGGCGAGGGGCCGCAAGATCGCAAGCGCCGCCTCCGCTCGTCCGCTCGCCGAGAGCGCGATGGCGAGCTGAATGCGCGGCTCGGGCCGCTCCGGGAACCGCTCGGCAACCTGGCGCAAGAGCTCGATCTCTTTGTCGCGCTCGCCGCGCTCGGCATGGAGGCGCGCCAGGTGCAGGAGCGGGCCGGGGCCCTCGGCGAGCGGTGCGGCGCGACGCAACGCGGGCTCCGCCCTCGTGAGGTCGCCGAGGGCGCCGAGCGCGCTCACGAGCACGAGGAGGAGCGCTTCGTCCGCAGGCCAACGTTCGAGCGCCGCCTGCGACAGCGAAGCTGCGGGGGAAAACAGGCCATTTTGGACGAGCAGCTCGAGCAACTCGACGACGGCCGCGTGATGGGGCGGGACCTTGCCACAACACACGAGGAGCGCCGCCCTCCCCTCTTCGGCCGCCCCCACCGACAGGAGCGCGCGGGCGCGCGCGAGCGCCGTCGGGTACGCGTCGGGATCGATCACCAGCGCAGCCTCGAACGCCTCGAGCGCGCCTGAGGGATCGCCCGCCTCCGCTCGACAGAGCCCGAGGTTGTGAAGCGCTTCCCACGAAGGCTGCAGCCGCGCCGAGCGATCGAAGCGCTGTGCAGCGCCCGTGAGATCGCCGAGCCTGTGCAGCGCCGCACCGAGCTTCGAGAGAATTCGGGCGTTGTCGGGCGCAAGCTCGGAGGCGGCTACGAGCCGCGCCGCCGCCTCCTCCGCGTCGCCTCGCTCGAGGGCCAGCGAGCCCAGGTTGGCGAGCGGCTTGTGCGACGCCGGGTTCGCTTGCGCGCTCACCTCGAAGCAGCGCTGCGCGAGGCCCTTGTTGCCCTGGCGAGCGAGAGCGCCCCCGAGCTCATTCCACGCGTCGCTCGCGTCCTCGGGGTGATCTCCGAGGGCACGAGCGAGCGTGTCGTTCGAGCCGATCGCGGTTCCGACCTCCGCGGCGAGGGCGCGGAGGTCTCCCGTCACTCGAACTTCACCGAAGCTGTAGCGGGCTTCCCGGCCACGACGTTGACGGTCACGCTCTTGCGCTTGCCGTCCGCGATGAAGGTGACCGAGTGCGGCCCCGGGGGGACCGTGACGACCTGGGGCGTGCTGCCGATGGGACGGCCGTCGAGGACGACCTTGGAGACAGGGATCGAGTTGATGCGGATCGTGCCCGTGCCTCCCGCGGCCGGCTGCTCCTTCGGCTGCTCCTTCGGTTGCTCCTTGGGCTGCTCCTTCGGACCGGTCGCAACCGGGCCGGGGCCCGTCGCGGCCGGCGGCGGCGTCTGCCCCTTCTCGACGAGCTCGATGGCGAGCGTGGTCTCGGCCTGGCCGTCCTCGAAGGTGATCTCCTTCTCGAAGTCCTCGAAGCCCTTCTTGGTGGCGACGAGCTTCCACTGGTCCTTCGTGTCGATGTTGATCGACACCGGCGGGCTCTTCCAGATGGAGTCCGCGAGCTTCTTCTCGACCTTCTTGCCGTCGACCATGCTCGAGAGCACGACCTGCGCGCCGTCGGTCTTCAGCTCGAGCGTGAGCTTGCCGCGGATGACCTTCGGCTTGTGCTCGCCGAGATCCTCGAGCTTGCCCTTGGTGACGGTGATCTTCTTCTCTTCGCTCGCGTAGCGCTCTCCGCCGTCGAGCTTGATCGTGTGCTCACCAGGCGACAGATCCGTCAGGGTCGCGGGGAGCGAGCCGCGCTCCTTGCCGTCGACGTAGATCTTCACCCCGCTCGGACCGGCCACCTTCACGCCCGTGCCTTCGGGGAGCGCGGGCGCGGACGACGCGGACGCGGAGGCCACCGGCTCCTCCGTCTTCTTCGGCTCGGCGTCGTTCACCGTGATGTTGACGACACGTTCCTTGCCGGCCTCGACCGTGGCGGTCTCTTCCACTATCGGCGCGCCGTCCACGATGACCTTGATCGTGGTCTTGCCGGTCTGCAGATCGCCGACCTTGCAGGGCGTCGTGTCGCACTTCTTCTGGCCGTCGACGAAGATCTCCGCCTTCGCGATCGGGTTGCCGCTCTTCGCCTTGAGCTCGATCTTCAGATCACCCGTGCGCGGCAACAGCATGAAAACGCCGAGCGCGACGACGGCGACGAGCGCGAGACCGCCGAGGATGACGCCGAGCTTGCTCGACGATTCCCCGCGCGAGCGGACGACCGTGGGCTCCTCCATGCGCGACGGCGCGGCGGGAGCCGCGACGACGGGCGCCGGCGCGACGGGGGGAGCCGACACCGGAACGGCCGGCGGCGGAGCCGGCATGGCGGGTGGCGGGATGGGCGCGGGCGGCGGGACAGCAATCGGCGCCGGACGCGCGCTCGCCGTTCCGCCCGACGACGCGAGCAGCGCGGCGGCGGCGCCGCCGACCTTCGAGACGGGCGGCGGCAACGAGGCCGGAGGCATGGAGACGGGCGGCGGAGCCACCGCGGCGGGCGGCGCCGACGCGGCAGGCGTTGCGGGCGCGCCGGCCGCGGGTCGCGGGCCGCTCGCCTTCTGGAGCATCGCGTGGCGTTTCTTCTCGAAGACGTGGGTGGACTCTTCGTCGTCCTCCCAGTCCATGTCGACGTTTGCGCCGCCCTTGGTGCCCTTGGGGGGCGTGTGCTCGTCCGCGCTCTCCGGCGCGGGCGGCGCGGCCTCGGCCTTCGCTTCGCTCGAGGGCAGACCGAGCGCGCTGCCGAGACTCGGCGCAGCGGGAGGCGGAGGCGCCACGGCCGCGACGAGCGTGGCGGGAGGCTTCGGCGGCGGAGGCGGCGCGGAAGCGGCTGCAGCGGGAGGAGCGCTCGGCGCCTTCGACGCGGGCGGTGGCAACGGCGGCACGGCCTTCGAGGCCGGCGGGGGCGGAGGCGGCAACGGCGTGGCCGTCGCAGCGCTGGCGGGCGGCGGCAGGGGCGCGGGCACGCCGAGCAAGGTGTTCTTGTTGCTCGTCGGCGGGCGCGCAGCGGAGGGCGGCGGCAACGCGGGCGGCGCTTTGGAGGACGGGCCAGGTGGCGGCATGGGCCGCGCGGTGCTCGCGGGTCCGGGAGGGGGCGGAGGTCCAGGCAGGCTCGGAGAGCGCTGGGACTTCTTCGCCAGCCCCTCGAACACGTCCAGATCGCTGCCGCCTTTTTCTTCAGCCATGATCGAGGGCTCCTCAAGCGTCGCGCCGCTCTGTGACGCGCTCTCGTGAAGGTGGAACTCGCCGCTCTGATTGCGACGTGGTTCAGGAAACAACTCCGCCATCAACCTCGCGGTGCTCTCGACGCCGCGGAGGCCGCCCAGTCTCCCCGGGAGCGCACGAAGCGCCTCGAGAAGGTGTGCGGCCGTATCGTACCGCTCTGCGCGGCGATGCGCGAGCACCTTCCTCAGCAAAGCTGTCAGCTCGGGTGACAGCGCCGGGTCGGCCACCTCGGGGATGCCCGACCGGCTCACCTCCTCCAGGATCTGGACTGGCCGCCTGCCCTCGAACAGGGTCTTGCCCGAGGCCAGCTCGAAGAGGATGACACCGACCGAATAGAGGTCGCTCCGCGCGTCGAGCTCCTCCGCGAGCATCTGCTCGGGGGCCATGTAGCGAACGGTCCCCTTGATCTCGCCGATGCCGGTCGTGGTGTTGCGACCCTCCACCTTGGCGATGCCGAAGTCGATGAGCTTGGCCGAGCCGTCGAACGCGACGAGCACGTTCGACGTGGTGACGTCGCGGTGCAAGATCGGCTTGGGCTTGCCGTCTTCGGCGTACGCGTGGATGTAGGCGAGGGCCTCCGCGATGCGCTCGACCAAGGCCAGGGCGATCTCGAGCGGCATCTTCTGGCCACGTGATCGGAGCGCTGCAACCACGCGCTCGAGGTCGCGGCCCGCGACGAGATCGTAGGTGGCGAACGTGACACCACCTACGGTGCCGCGGTCCCGGGCGCGAACGATCCCCGGGTGGTCGAGCTTGCCGAGGAGCTCGGCCTCCGCGAAGAGAACGGCCGCCGTGTGCGCGTCCCCGGCCGCGCCGGCGAGCACCCGCTTGAGCGCGACGTCGGGGCCGCCCTCTCGCAGGCGCGCCCGGAACACCTCCGACCGGGCACCGATGCCGATTCGCTCGAGGAGCAAGTACTGACCAAAGGCGATCGGTGCTGCCACGTCCGAGCGAGGCTCGTAGCACAGGCTCGCGCCCGCCCAGCGCCTTTTCCACGGCGCTACTCCTGCTTCTTGAAGTAGCGCACGCGGTGTTGCTGGAGCGGGTACCAGGTGCTCCGCGGGACGACGGGTGTGTCCTCGAAGAAACGTGTCCCGCCCGGGGCGGCGTCGCGCACGAGCCGGACGCTGCTCCGGGCCACGGTCGCCGGCTTGCCGGTGAGATCGTTGCCGTCGCCCAACACGAGGCCCATCGGCTCGGCCAAGCCGAGCGTCGTGTGGCAGCCGATCTTCTCGAAGAGCTGCGCCATGGGCTTGAGCGCGGCGCGCTTGCCTTGCGCCGCGTCGGCGACCTCCGCGTAGTAGAGCATGCCGGACTCCTCGTGGACGCAGAGCACCCCGGCGCCGCGGTCGAGCTCGGGCGACCCCACGGCGAGGAGCGCGGCGGTTTTTCCCGGAGACGCCTCGTCGATCACGAACGCGTGGGAGCTCAGCCAGAGCGACTTGCCCGCGCCCTCCTTCGGCGGCGCGACGAACGCGACAGGCTTGCGCGTGTCGTTCGCGGGGCCCACCGCGAGCGTGCGCGGATCGAAGGCGAGGACGCGGAAGGCCGTCTGCGGGTCCGACGCGTCGGGTCGCACGTCGGTCACCGCGAGCGCGTACGGGAAGCCCTGCTGGGGCAGCCCCTTCGTGCGGAACACGCCCTCGCCTTCCTGCGGCGGCGAGACGACGGAAGGGAGCGCTGGGCCCGGCAAGACGTGGCGCAGCGTGAGGAAGAAGAAATCCCGCGACTCGCGCTTGATGTAGCGCGGGAAGTTCATGAGCCCCATGCCGTTGATGAGCGTCTTGGCGCGGAACTTCCAGCCCGGCAGATCGGGCACGTCACCCTCGTCTTCCCACTTGGTGGAGAGCGCGCGCGAGACGGGCGGCAGCTCGGCCTCCGGTGCGACGTTGTAGAACTCCATCCCGGAGTGGCCGGCGTTCATGTCGAGCGCGATGCCGTAGGAGCATCGGGTCTGGATCATCGCCTGGGCGAGCGCCTCGGGGCTCAGGTCGGCCCCGTAGAAATAGGCGACGAACTTCTCTCGCGTGAGGCAGATCCCCGTGCGGACCGTGTGGGTCTTGTCCTCCGCGCCGGGCACCGTGCCGCCCCACCAGGTCCGCTCGTAGGGGTTGAACTTCTCGTCCTGGACCATGACGGTCATGTTCTGCCGATAAGAGACGACGAGATCCGGCACGGTCGCGTCCTGGGGCCAGGTGCCGAACGCGGTGGAGCCGTCGCGTGTCTTGGCGACGGTCGCGCCGTAAGGTTTCGGCGGCAAGTAGACGATACCGTCAGCCATCATGCCGTATTCGCCGTGCAGCGCCTGGAAGCCCGCGTTCGTGGCGGCAACGAGGCGCTTCATCACGTCGGGCGTCCGCGGGATGAGGCCCGGGCCAGCCTTGCCCGTCGCGCCCTTCGGCTCGACCGTGCCGGCCATCATGTGCAGCTCGACGCGCCGAGGATCCCAGAGCGCGACGTAGACGCGCGTCGCCTTGCGGGTGCGATCGCTCCGGATGAACGTGGTCAGGAACACGGGCGGCAGACCAGGCTGGTTGCGGAAGAAGGCCGGGTCGTCCTTCGCGTTCCACTGCCCCTCCCCTTCGAGCGGCGGCTCCACCCAGGGGACGAGCGGCGGCGGCGGCCACCCGAGATCGGGATCGGTCGGGATCTCGTGGACGACGATGCCGTCCTCCTGACCGAGATCGGCGGCGATCGACTCCGCGCCCGTGTCGCCGGTGAGCTCCTCCTTGTTGCGCTCGAAGAAGTCTTTCACGGTGAACGCGGCCTGCTTGACAGCCTGCATGTTCTCGTCGCCGATCTCGGCGCGGACGCGGTCGACGGACCAGGTCACGAGGTTGCCGGGCCGGGCGATCTGCTCGGGCTCGGCGACGATCCAGCTCGGCAGCGCGGCGTCCACCGCGAGGAGCGAGGCGGTCCGGCCGTCGCTGTCGACCACGAGGTGGCCGTCCTCGATGCGCACGCCCACCTCACCCTTGCCGTCGACCACGTACGCCTTCTTGGCGACGCCGCGGAGCTGACCGGTGGCTTGCCAGTTCTGCACGGCGCGCTGCGCGCGCTCGAGGAGCGGCCAATCGGTCGCGCCCTGGCCGGCAAAATCGAGGACGTTCACGACGCTGGGCGCGCCCTCGACGCCGCTCAACGAGGCGAAGGCGACGCGCTGGCCGAGCACGACCGGCCGCGTCTCGTCGGCGCCGATCGTCTCGCTCAAGTTGCGCGGGTGCGACACGTCGAGGAGGGCGCCCGCGGGCGAGAGCTTGGCCTGAACCAGGTAGATGTCTCGCGGGTCCGACTCCGAGGCCTGCGCCCGCACCACCACACGCGCGCGCAGGAACGCGGAGCTCGTCAGGCCCCAGCCGGCCGCTCCTGCGGGGGCGTCGAGGAAGACCACGTCCTCCGCCTCGGTCCGGAGGCCCTTGGCGGTCAGGTGGGCGGCGATGGCGGCTCGCCGGTCGCCCGTCGCCGGCGGGCTGCCACGGGACGCGAAGAGCGCGCCTGCCGCGCCGATGACCAAGAGGCTGGCGCGCGCTGCGAGCGCTCGACGCCGCTCGGGGGCGTGCGCCTGGGGCGATCGGGAGGAGCCTTTGCCTTCCATCGGTAGCGACCCGACAAACGCGCCAGCGCGGTGCCGGATGCCCGTCCCGCCTAGCATCGCTTTTGGTGGCCGCCTACCTTTTGGGCGCTTCTTCCGGTATGAGCACGCCATGATCGTCGATCAGGCGCTGGTCCGGCGGCTCGCCTCCCTGGTCCGGCTCGAGCTCACGGAGGACGAGCAGGCGCACATCGCCTCGGACCTGGACCGGGTGCTGGGGTACGTGGCCATCCTCGACGAGCTCGATTTGCAGGACGCCCCCCCGCTCGCCTCGGTCGCAGGCGCCGGCGCGGCCAGCGGCCTGCGGCCGGACGAGCCGCGCCCGTCGCTCTCGCCAGAGCTCGCGCTGCGCGAGGCGCCGCGAACCGCGGAGCAAGGCTTCGCCGTCCCCAAGTTCGTGGACGAGGGCTGACCGATGCGCGAGCTTCTCACCCGGAGCGCAGGCGAGCTGGCGTCGGAGGTCGCAAAGGGCGCGGTGGGCGCGGAGGAGCTCACGCGCGCGTCGCTCGACGCGATCGCCTCGCGAGATGGGCGGCTCGGCGCCTTCCTCACCGTCCAGGCGGACGCGGCCCTCGCCGCGGCACGCGCGGTCGACGACAAACGCCGCCGCGGCGAGCGTCTGGGGCCGCTCGCCGGCGTGCCCATCGGCATCAAAGACGCCATCCTCGTCGAGGGTGCGCCGGCCACCGCGGCCTCGCGCGTCTTGACCAGGCGTGGCGGCGCAGACCCGAACGAGGGCTTCTGCGCGCCCTACGAGGCAACCTCGGTCGCGCGCCTCCGCGCGGCCGACGCCGTCCTCGTCGGCAAGACGAACATGGACGAGCTCGCGATGGGCTCCTCGACGGAGAACAGCGGCTTCTTCCCCACGAAGAACCCCCACGACGAAGCGCGGATCCCGGGTGGCTCGTCCGGCGGCAGCGCCGTCGCCGTCGCAGCCAACATGACAACTTTGTCATTGGGCTCGGACACCGGTGGCTCGATCCGGCAGCCCGCCTCGCTCTGCGGCGTCGTCGGGGTCAAGCCCACCTACGGACGCGTGTCGCGCTACGGGCTCATCGCGTTCGCCTCGAGCCTGGACCAGATCGGCGTATTTTCCCGGGACACACGCGGCGCGGCGCTCGCGCTCGGTGTCATCGCGGGCCACGATCCGGCGGACGCGACGAGCGTCGCGCGCGACGTGCCGGGCTGGGCTCGGTCTTGCGAGGAGAGCGTCGCGGGGCTGCGCGTCGGGGTGCCCTCCGAATATTTCGCGGACGGCGTCGAGCCCGCCGTGCGGGCGCGCGTCGAGGCGGCGATCGCGGCGCTCGGCGAAGAGGGGGCGACGGTCGTGCCGGTGTCGCTCCCGGCGACGCGCTTCGCGGTCGCGACCTATTACATCCTCGCGACGGCCGAGGCCTCGAGCAACCTCTCCCGCTTCGACGGCGTCCGCTTCGGGCTGCGGGTCGAGAAGCCCGGAGACTCGCTCGAGACGATGTACGAGCGCACGCGCGGCGCCGGCTTCGGCGCCGAGGTGAAGCGCCGCATCGTCCTCGGCACGTTCGTGCTCTCGTCCGGCTACTACGACGCGTATTACCTGCGTGCGCAGCGCGCACGCACCGTCATCCGGCGAGACTTCGACCGCGTCTTCGAGGCCGTCGACGTCCTGGCTACGCCCACGAGCCCCACGGTCGCCTTCAAGCTCGGCGAGCGCACGGCCGACCCGCTCTCGATGTACCTGGCGGACGTCTGCACCTTGCCCGCGAGCCTCGCCGGCCTGCCCGCCATCAGCGTTCCGTGTGGCGCGGCCGAGCCCCCCGGCGGAGGCCCCCCCTTGCCCGTCGGTCTGCAGCTCATCGCCCCCGCGTGGCAAGAGGCGCGGCTCTTCACCGCCGCGGCGGCGGTCGAGCGCTCGCTGTCATGAGCCTCGTCGTGCGGCCGATCACCGCGGCGGACGCGCCTCGGCTCGTGGGCCTCTTCGAGGCCGTGGGCTCGACCTGCTACTGCCGGTACCTCCACTTCGCGGGGGACAAAAACGACTGGCTCGCCCGGACGGCGCTCGAGCCGGAGCAGAACCGGCGCGAGCTCGAGGACGGCCTCGCGACCGGCACGGAAGACGTCCGCGGCCTCGTCGCCGAAGAAGGCGGCCGCATCGTGGGCTGGGCCAAGCTCACCCGCTCGACGGAGGTCCCGAAGGCTTATGCGCAGCGGTATTACGTCGGGCTCCCCGTGTTGCGCGAGGACCGCGAGGGCACTTTGTTGCTCGGCTGCTTCCTCGTCGACCCGGCGTTTCGCCGGAAGGGCGTGAGCCGGGCGCTCGTGCGCGGCGCCCTGGCGGAAGCGGCGCGCCGCGGCGCGCGCGCCGTCGAGGCGCTGCCGCGCGCGCTGCCTCCACCTGCGCGCGACGAAGAGCTGTGGACCGGGACCATCGGCGCGCTCGAGAGCGAAGGCTTCCTGCGCGTGGGCGGCGACGACAACTACCCCGTCCTCCGCGCCTCCTTGGTCGCTGCGGAGCCGCGGTGAGCGCGACGTCGGGCGTGCTCCTGGTGGACAAGGCGGCCGGGCTCACCAGCCACGACGTCGTCGCGCGCGCGCGCCGGCGGCTGGGGACACGCCGCGTCGGTCACGCGGGCACCCTCGACCCTTCCGCGACGGGGCTGCTCGTCGTGCTCGTGGAGGAGGCGACGAAGCTCGCGCCGTTCCTCACGGCGGCGGACAAGGCCTACGTCGCCGGCGTGACCTTCGGGCGGGCGACCGACACGCTCGACGCCGACGGAACGACGGTGGCGACCGCCCCCGTGCCCGAGCCGCTCGTCCGCGAGATCGAGGCCGCGTCGCGCGGCGAGGCACGCGACGCCTGGCCGCGGATCGCCGGCGCGCTCGATGCCGAGAAGGCGCGAGAGGAGCAGGTCCCGCCCGCGTTCTCCGCGATCCACGTCGACGGCGTGCGCAGCCACGCCCTGGCTCGGTCCGGCGCCGCGCCGGAGCTCGCCCCGCGGAAGGTCCGCCTGTTCGAGGCGCGTGTCGTGGGCGCCCACGCGGAGCGGACCACGCTGGACGTCGAGGTCGAGGTCGAGAAGGGCTACTACGTGAGGTCCTTCGCGCGCGATCTCGGCAGCTCCCTGGGGCTCCCGGCGCACCTGTCGTCGCTGAGGCGCCTGCGCAGCGGCGCCTTTCAGGTCGAGGAGGCGATCCCGATCGAGGAGGCGTCGACCGCGAGGCTGATCTCGATGGAGACCGCGATCGCCCGCGCGATGCCTGTCTTGTCCGTCTCCCCCGAGACCGAGCGCACCTTCCGCCATGGGAAGCCGGTCCCCCGCGCCCCATCCGATCCCGAAGGACACGTCGCCGTCCTGTCCGCCGAGACGGGCGGCCTCATCGCCGTCGCCGAGTCGGAAGACGGCGTCTTCCGGGTCGTTCGGGGGTTCTCCGGGCGCGTTGCCTGAACGGGCGAGGCCGGTTACCCTCACAAGACCTACAAAAACCCATGCCGGTTCCACTTCCAAGTCTCCTCGCGGTCGTGGCCTCCGCGGTCCTCGGCGCCGCGTTCGTGTCGACCGACGCCGCGCTCGGGAGCTTGTCGAGCGCCAGGCTCTCGGCGCTGCTCGAGCAACCCGACCTCCCGCATCGGCCGGCGCTCGAGCGCTACCAGCAGAACGCCGCGGCGATGCACTCGACCTACACCGTGGGCCGGGTCGTCTGCGCCGCGCTCGCGGCCGTGATCATGGCGGACATGGTCGAGCCCACGATGCCGGGCATCGCTGGGTTGTTGCTCGCCGTCGTCGCCACCGTCGCGCTCTTCGCTCCCCTCACGGATTTCGCGGTCGCGGTGGCCCGCGCCCGCGCCGACTCCTGGGGCCCGCGGACCGCGACCTTCTTGCGACCGTTCGAGCTGGCGCTCTGGCCTCTTGCCACGCTGCTCGCCCGCGTCACGTCGCTCGTGACCGACAAGCTCGCCGAGCCCGCCCCCACCGCCCCGGAGGTCGCGAGCGCCGAGGTCGAATACCTGGTGGACGAGGTCGAGCGCAGCGGCGTCGTGGGGGCGGAGCCCGCGGAGATGATCCGCAACGTGCTCGAGTTCGAGGACCTCCGAGCTCGCGACGCGATGATCCCCCGGACACGGGTCGAGGCGATCGATCTCGCCACTCCCCTCGCCCTCGTGCGCAGGCTCGTGGCGGAGAGCGGCCACTCCCGTTACCCGGTCTACGAGGACCAGCTCGACAACGTCGTGGGCCTCCTCGTCGCGAAGGACGTGTTCAAGGTGGGCGACCCCGACCCGGCAGACGAGCACAAGTCGCTCGCCGAGATCGTTCGTCGTGACGTCATCTTCGTGCACGAGCACCAGAAGCTCTCGAGCCTGCTCAAGGAGATGCGCCAGAAGCGCCAGCACCTCGCGGTGGTGGTCGACGAGTTCGGCGGCACGAGCGGCATCGTGACCCTCGAGGACATCATCGAAGAGATCGTCGGTGACATCCGCGACGAGCACGACGAGGCGGAAGCGGCCCCCATCCAGGAGATCGGTGACGGCCGCCTGCTCGCGAACGGCTCGCTCTGCCTCGCCGACCTCTCGGCTTACCTCGCCATCGAGGTGCCCGCCGAGAGCCGAGAGCTCACCCTGGCGGACTGCTTCGAGGAGGCCATCGACGCGGGCGCAGCCGCCGAGCGGCACGGCATCCAATTGATCGCGCGGGAGGTCGCAAACGGGCGCGTGAAGCTCGTCGAGATCTCACGCCGCCTCGACACGAGCCTCAGACCGCCCGCGCCGGAGAGCGGCACGAAACAAACGGCCGCCGAGGAGACCCCGGCGGCCGCGGATGCTGCGACGGGCAGCGACTAGGCCCCTAACGCGCGGCCTTCGCGACCTTGCTGTCGATCGACTTGGCGAGGCCTTCGCCCTCTTTGAGCAGGCCCACGACCTCGCGCCCCGGCGTCTCGTCGCCCTGGAGGAGGATGCGCACATCGTTCACGGCGCCGACCAGCTGGAGAACGAGGCGCTCGTCCGTGAAGCCGGAGACGCTGACCGGATCGACCGGAATGAAGAGCGGCGTCTCGCCGGTGAGGGCGTCTTTCTCCCAGCGCTTGGCCGTCTTCTCGGCCGGGACGCGTTTCCCTTCCTGCATGGCGGAGACGACGATCTTCGTCTCCTTCGGCCACTCCTTCGCGACCTCCCAGGGCTCCTTGATCTGGACCATCTCGGCCATCATGTTGCTGCCGGCCTGCTTGAAGATGACCGCGAGCTCGAGGACGGGCTTCTGCTCCTCCGCCCACGCCTTCTCGATATTTTTCTTCTGACCGCCGAGGAGGTTCTTCAGGCGGTCCTTCTTGTCGTTCACGCTGTCGACCTTCTTGATGAAGGCGAGCGTCGACTTCTGCACGTCCGTCGGCATGGTGCCGAACGACTTGTCCTCGAGGTTGAGCGGCGGGACGGTCATCGAGAGCTTCTCGATGGCGCTGTCCGGGTACTTCTTGTCCCGCAGGCCCTTCTCGACCTCATCGAGGATGGGCAGGAGCTCCTCCGCCTTCTTCGTCGAGTCGGTCACCTCGGGCTCGAGCTTCTTGAGCCCCTCGACCGCGCGGGTGTCGCGCTGGCTGCGCTCCCGCATGCCGCCGGCCACGAAGCCGATGCCCGCGAACACGACCGCCGCGATGGCGGAGTAGAGCACCGCGCGCCGACCGGCCCGCTTGCGCTCGTCGTGAATCTCTTCGCTGACCTCGACCTTGATGGTCTGGGCTTCCGCGCTGACCGGCTGCGGCTTCGGCTGCGGCTTGGGCGCGAACGGGCTCAGGCTCGGCGTGAGGCCGGGCGGCGGCGCGATGCCGGGTGGCGGCGCGATGCCGCCGCCGCTGCTGCTGATCGGCGGGGGGGCGCTCACACGCCCGAGCCCGTCCGTCGACGGGGTCGGCAAACCCGGACCTGACGGCATCGCGGAGGGAACCGCAGCGGTCTTGCCCAAGCGGGCCTTCAGGTCGATCTTCGGCTTCTTCGACTTCTCTTCGGCCATCTGTCCTCAGCAGCCTTTTGCGCAGTTCGAGAGGGCAAACGGGCGCACCACAGAACGCGACCGCTGGCGCACGTTAACGGCCTGACCTCCGGCCTGTCAACGTAACGCCTCCGGTCTCGTTGCAGAATTTCACCCGGCTTGCCAGCGGGCAGCTCGGAGCATGCCGGCCCGCGGCGTTGGGTCAAGCGCGGAGCAACCTGGAATGCGGAGGATGCGCGTACTACGGTCCGCTCCAGTCATGGCTGCTGCTCGCTCCGCATCGTCCGTCGCCGCCGAGCCTCGGCGTCGAGGGCTCCTCACCGACTCGAAGGAGACGGTGAGCCGAGACGGCACACGGATCGCGTACTACGTCGCGCCCGGGCCGGGGCCGAACGCCCCGGTCGTCGTCCTCGCGAACGGGCTCGGCGGTCCTCGGCTCGCGTGGCGCGCGCTCGTGGAATACCTGGGCGATCGCTATCGGTTCGTCACGTGGGACTACCGCGGCCTCTACGCCTCGGCGCGGCCGCCGCGCGACGAGCCCGACGCTTACGCGGTCCCGCGCCACGTGGAAGACCTCGCCGCCGTCCTCGAGGCCGAGGGGATCGAGCACGCCGCCCTCGTGGGCTGGAGCATGGGCGTGCAGGTCTGCATCGAAGCCTGCCGGCAGCTGCCGGGCGTGCCGCGGGCCCTCGTGCTGCTGAGCGGCACGTTCGGGCGCCCGCTCGACACCGCCGTCCCCATCCCGCTCGGGCGCAAGCTCGCGGACCGCGCGCTCGAGGTCGCGGAGCGTTACGCGCTCCCCCTCACGAGCGCGGTTCGGACCGTGGCCAGACAGCCCGAGTTCGTCGGCTGGCTCAAGCGGGCCGGCCTCATGGCCGAGACCGTGGACGAAGCCGAGTTCGCCGAGGTCGTCGGCCTGTTCGCGACGCTCGATATCGAGGCGTTCGCCAAGAACCTGCGCGCGCTCGGGCGGCACGACGCCGAGCGCCAGCTCGCGAGCATCGACATCCCCACCCTCGTCATCACCGGTGACCGCGACCGGATGACACCGCGCGGGCTGTCCCAGCAGATGGTCCGGAGGATCCCCCGGGCGGAGATCCTCGTGGTGCGCGGCGGGACCCACTACACGGCGGTCGAGTTTCCCGAGCTCGTGGGGCTCCGCATCGAGCGGTTCTTCCACGAAAATGGGCTCTGACCGCCGCCGCGTCTCAGACCGTGGCGGCCTTGATGCAGCTCGCCAGCCGAAGCTTGTCGGACAGGCTCTGCGCCACGAACCGCAGGGCTTCGAACGGCCCCTCGCGCCAGACCGGCGAGGCGCAGAGAAACACGCGCTGGTCGGGCTGCTCCGGGAGGCCGATCTCGACCGTGTAGCAGGCGCGTTCGGCGCTCGGCATGAGGACGCGGCGCACGAGCGCCCCCGTCATCGAGAGCTCGAGGGTGTCCGTGAGGTACGGCACGCCGTCGATGTATTGATTGCAGAAGACCTGCACGCGGCGGCGCGGCGCGCTTCGCCTTTCGAGCGCTGTCGTTTTCATGGCAAAAAGACGGTAGTCCTTCGTTCGTCTCAACGACAAGGAAACGGCCAACTCGTCCGAAGCGGGAGCACTCGTGCGGCTCGTCGTCGTCGACAACTACGATTCGTTCACGCACAACCTCGTCGATCTGCTCGAGCGACTGGGCGCAAGCTGCGAGGTCGTGATGAACGACGAAGCGGACCTGCCGAGTCTCGTCGATCGCGCGCCGGCCGCGTTCGTGATCTCGCCGGGGCCGTGCACGCCGGCCGAGTCCGGGGTCTCCCTCGAGCTCGCGCGAGCCGGCGTCACCGGCGCCCTCCCTGCCCCGCTCTTCGGCGTGTGCCTGGGTCTACAGGCGATCGCGGCCGCAGCGGGCGGCGCGATCGTCCGCGCGGCGCGGCCGCTCCACGGCAAGACGTCGCTCGTGTACCACGACGGCCGCGGGATGTTCGCCGAGGTCAGCCAGCCCTTCGCGGCTGCGCGCTACAACTCGCTCCTGGCGGACCGCTCGACGCTGCCTCCGGATCTCGAGGTCACCGCGTGGACGGCCGAGGCCGAGGTCATGGCCCTCGCCCATGTCACCCACCCGGTCGAGGCGGTTCAGTTTCACCCGGAGTCGTTCCTCACCACCGAGGGGCCGCGCCTCGTGGCCCGTTGGCTGGCCTCGCTCGGCCTCGCGCGCGCTCGAAGTCGAGCCCCCGCGGCGGCGCAGGCGGACGCGGAGTGACATGACCGGGATGCGGCTCGCCAGACGATCGCGAAAGCGCGGCGCGCTCGACAAGGCGCTCGGCCTCGCGCGCGCCCGCGCCGCCCGGCTCGCGTCGTCGCCACCCCTGCCGCCGCGCGCCCCCGCCGATCCCCACGCCGCGGCGCGGGTTCGTTCAGGCGCGGGCCCCGTCCTCGTCGTGAGCTGCGACGCGAGCGAAGGCCGCGGCTACGAGGCGCTCGAGGAGGCCCGCGCCGCCGCGCCCCACGTGTTGCTCCTCGCGCTCGACCTCTTCGTCGACGAGGCGCAGATCCGGCGAGCGCGCCAGGCCGGCGCGGACGGGGTCGTCCTCGTCGCGCGCGTCCTGCCGCAGGACCGCCTGGCCGAGCTCGCGGCGGCCGCCCGCGCGCAGGGCCTCTCGGTCTCGGTCGAGGTGCGGAGCGCGCCCGAGCTCGCCGGGGCCCTGGCCATCCAGGCCGACGCGGTCCGCGTCGCGGAGATGGATCGCGACAACGGCCGGCCCGACCCCGACGCGGCCGCGACGCGCGCGGCTGCCGAAAAAGCCCACGTCGCGATCGTCGACACCGCCTCGAAAGCAGCCGATAAGGACGCACCATGACCCCTCGCGAGCTCGCGGGCGCGCTCCTCGTCGCAGGCTTCTCCGGCACGTCGCTGGCGCCACGCACGGCGGTCGCGCTCGAGCGCGGAGAGCGAGCCGGGGTCGTCCTCTTTCGCCGCAACCTCCCCGACTTGGCCGCGCTCGCGCGCATCGCCGAGCAGACCCGCGCCGCGTCGCTCCTACACGGGAGCGCCGTCCCGCTCGTCGCCATCGACGAAGAAGGCGGCCGCGTGAGCCGCCTCCCGGCTCCGGAGGTCAAGCTGCCGCCCATGCGCCGGGTCGGCACGCTGGGGAGCGCCGATCTCGCGCGCCGCGCCGGGCTCGCCGTCGGCGCGCGGCTCGCGGCGCTCGGCGTGAACCTCGACTTCGCTCCCGTGCTCGACGTGGACTCGAACCCGATGAACCCCGTCATCGGAGACCGCTCGTTCTCCTCCGAGCCGGAGGCTTGTGCGCGCCTGGGACTCGCCTTCGCCGACGGACTTCGCGCGGGCGGCGTCCTCCCCTGCGGCAAACACTTCCCCGGCCACGGCGACACCGACAAGGACAGCCACCATGACCTGCCCGTCCTCTCACACGATCGCGCGCGGCTCGACGCCGTCGAGCTCGCGCCGTTCCGCGAAGCCGCCCGCGCCGGCCTGGAGACCATCATGAGCGCACACGTGGTCATCCGCGCCCTGGACGAGGGCCGGCCTGCCACGCTCTCACGTCGCGTCATGACAGATCTGTTGCGAACGGAGATCGGCTTCGACGGTGTCCTCGTCAGCGACGATCTCGAGATGCGCGCCGTCGCCGATCGATACCCGATCGACGAGCGCGCGATCGGTGCCGTCACGGCCGGCTGCGACGCGCTCTTGATCTGCAGCGACGAGGACCTCGCGGACGCCGCACACGCCGCGCTCACCGCGGAGATCGAGTCGAGCGCCGCGTTCGCTGCGCGCTGTCGCGAGGCGGCCTCCCGGATGGCCGCCCTCCGAAGACGTGCCGCTTCCCTCCACGAGGCCCGGGCGGAGCGCGCGCCCTCGATCGCGGACGTCGTCCTCGAGATCGAAGAGGCGGAACGAGCGAGAGGCGCCTCGTGAGCGCCGCGTTCGATCTGGTCACGGCCGATCGCCTGGTCACCTGCGATCCGGCCCTCGCGACCGCTGCCGACCCGCTCGGCGTGCTGACGCCGGGCGCGGTCCTGCTCGAAGGCGGACGCGTCGTCTTCGCGGGGCGCGTCGAGGCGGCCCGCGCCGCGGTCCCGGCTGGCGCCGCGATCACCGAGCGGGCGGCGCCCCTCGTCACGCCGGGCCTCGTCGACGCGCACACGCACGCGGCTTGGGTCGGCTCCCGCCACGCCGAATACGCGCTCCGGATGCAGGGCGCCGACTACGAGGCGATCGCGAAGGCCGGCGGCGGCATCGCGTCGACCATGCGGGCGGTGCGCGCCGCGTCTCGCGACGAGATCGCGGCAGAGCTCACGCAGCGCCTCGGCCGGATGGTGCGCGCGGGCGTGACGACCGTCGAGGTCAAGAGCGGCTACGGGCTCGACCTCGCGAGCGAAGAGAAGCTCCTCGAGGCCGTGGCCCAGGCGCGCGCCGCCGCGGGCACGCCGCGCGTCGTCGCGACCTACCTGGCGCTCCACGCGCTGCCGCCCGAGGCCGGAGATCGCGGGGCGTACGCGGCCCACGTCACGCAGAATGACCTCCCCGCGCTCGCCGCCGCCGGGCTCTTCGCGTTCGTCGACGCCTACATCGACCGAAGCGCGTTCTCCACCGCAGACGCGGCCCCGCTGTTCCGGCGCGCGCGCGAGCTGGGGCTGGGGGTGCGCGCGCACGTCGGTCAGTTCGCCGACGTGGGCGGCGCCGAGCTCGCGGCCTCCGTCGGCGCGCGATCCGCCGACCACCTCGAGCACCTCGGACCGAGCGGCGCCGACGCGCTCGCCGCGGCCGGTGTTCGCGCCGCGCTCCTGCCCGTCGCGAGCTTCACGCTCGGACAGGCGCCTCCGCCCGTGGGTCTCTTGCGTAGCGCGGGCGTCCCGCTCGTGGTCGCGAGCGACGCCAACCCCGGCACGGCCCCGACCGAGAGCCTGCCCCTCGCGCTCGCGCTCGCCGTTCGCGTGTACGGCCTCACCGTGGCCGAGGCGCTCCTCGGCGCCACGCGCGAGGCGGCGATCTCGCTGGGCCTGACGGACGTCGGCGTGCTGGTACCTGGTGCCTCCGCCGATCTCGTGCTCTGGGATCTTCCGCACGAAGCCGCGCTCGTCCAGCCGTGGGGCGTGCCCAGGGCGCGCACCGTGATCGGGCGCGGCAGGGTGCTCTCCGGCTCCGGCTGACGGCGCGGTCCTCGGCGCGCGGCGCATCGCTTGCAATCCCCGCGAGGATGACGGCCGCGCTGAATCGACGTGGCAAGGAGGGCGCGGCCGCAGGGCTCGTGGCCGGGGTGCTCTTCGCGATCGCGCAGGTGCTCCTCGCGGCGGTCGCCGGGCGGCCGCCCACCTTCGTGTTCCGGCTCGTCGCGAGCGTGCTCCTCGGACGCGCGGCGTTCGACACGACCACGCTCTCGGGCGCCATCGTCGTCGGGACGGTGGTCCACCTCGCGCTCTCGGCGTTCTACGGGTTCGTCTACGGCTCGCTCACGGCGGGGCTCTCGGACGCGACGCAGATCAGCTCCTCGCGGCAGGCCGCCCTCGGGCTCGGCTTCGGCGCGCTGGTCTGGCTCTTGAACCTCGAGGGCATCGCGCGCCTGGCGTACCCGTGGTTTCTCGGCACGCCGCAACTCGTCGAGCTCGCGTTGCACGCCGCATTTTTCGGCCTCCCCCTCGGCCTGCTCTACGCGAGCGCAGAGCGCCGCGTGCCCGCAGCGCTCCGGACCTGAGGCACCGGCATCCTACAGCGCCGACACGACAGCCTGCTGCCTGTCGATCGCCCGCTCCGCCTCTTCGATGCTCGTCACGCGGGCGGCCTCGCTCTGGCTCAGCCCCTCTTCGTCGATGCCGAGCAGCTTGAGCACGAACGGAGGAGGCGTGAAGCCGAGGTCCGGCTCGCGCGCGAAGAGCGCGGCGAGGTGCTCCGCGTAGGCCCGCGCGAGCTCCTTGAACTCGATGTTGTCGAACGCCTTGGCCCGGCGGCGGCTGGCGTACGCGCTCGCGAGGAGGGCTAGGAAGAGGACCTTGTAGAGCGCGCGGAGGCGCATGCGCTCTCGCAGCGTGCGGCCCTTCATCGCGTGCTTGAGGAAGTGGACGTTGAGCGGGACATGGAACGACTCGTCGCGCGTGAGGATCGTGAGCATCGGCCGGATCGCCGGGTGCTTCACGCGCGAGAGCGCCATGCGGTACGTGGTCGACCCGATCGTCTCGAACATGAGGTTCACGAGGACGATCGACTCCATCTTCTTGGCGCGACCGTAGAGCCGATAAAACGTTCCCGTCACGCGGCCCATCGGGCGAACCTCCCCCCCGATGAACGTGAGGAACTCGGTCAAGAGCTCGCGGTGCCAGCCCTCCTCGTCGCCGTAGAGGCGGAGCGTCTCGGCGAGATCGGGGTCCATCGACGCGACCTCTTCGGCAAGCTCGTGCGCCTGCCTCAGCCCAGACTCCTCCGCGCGGAACGCCGCGTTGAAGAACTTGATCGCCGCCTGCCGCTCCTCCTCGGAGCCCCAGGCGACGGGCTGGGAGAGGTCCAACCCCTCGTCGTACATGCGTTCACGGCGACGTCGGAGGGCGCTCAGCCACCAGGCAGTCGATCGCTGGGTGGCCACACGGGGCTCGGCAAAGCTCATGGTCGGTCGGCTCGCACGATAGTACGGTTCTCGGGCGCGTTTCCAGTGCGGACCAGCGAAGGTTTCGCTGCGGCAAGCACGATATCGCCCCCGACCCCGCTCTCCGGTTGGCCTGCTACACTGCCCTCGTGCTCTATCGACCGCCGGCCGAGCAGCTCGAGCTGCCGCTGGCCCTCTTCCCTGCTTCGGGCGAAGGCGCCCGGATCCCCCGGGCCAAGCGGCTCTTCGCGAACCGCTCCCTCAAGCTCGGCCAGATCGACTGGGTGGGGTTCGACATGGACTACACCCTGGCCATCTACCGCCAGGAGGAGATGGACCGGATCAGCATCGAGGCGACCGTCGAGAAGCTGATCCAGAAGGGATACCCGGCGGAGCTACGGGGCCTCGACTACCCCGTCGACTTCCCGATCCGCGGTCTGCTCATCGACAAGAAGCTCGGCCACATCCTCAAGATGGACCGCTTCAAGCACGTGCAGAAGGGCTACCACGGCCTCCGCCGGCTCGAGCGCGACGAGCTCCGCCATCATTACCAGGCCAAGCGCATCCGCTCGAACAGCGCTCGGTACCACTGGGTCGACACGCTCTACGCCCTCTCCGAGGCGGCCGTGTACGCGAGGACCATCGCCTACTTCGAGCAGATCGAGCGCCCGGTCGATTACGCCGCGCTCTTCAGCGACATCCGCGAGTCGATCGACGCGGCGCACCGGGACGGCAGCATCGTCGACGTGGTGGAGGCCGATCTCCCGCGCTTCGTCGATCGCGACCCGATGCTCGCCGCGACGCTCCACAAGTTCCGCTCGGCCGGCAAGCGGCTCTTCCTGCTGACGAACAGCCGCTGGCCGTTCACGCAAAAGATGATGACATACTTGTTAGGCGGCGCCATGCCGGAGTACCCGAGCTTCCGGCACTTCTTCGACGTCGTCGTCGTGGCCGCGCAGAAGCCGTATTTCTTCGCGGAGCCGCGGCCGCTCATGCTCCGCCAGGGAGACGAGCTCAGGCCCGCGACGCTCCCGCTCGAGCGCGGCGCCGTGTACGAGGGCGGCAACCTCCTCGATCTCGAGCGCGCGCTCGGCACGAGCGGAGACCGGATCCTCTACGTCGGCGATCACATCTACGGCGACATCCTCCGCTCGAAGCGAGAGAGCGCCTGGCGCACGGTGATGATCGTGCAGGAGATGGAGGGCGAGGTCACCGCGACCGAGGCCTGTCGGGCCGAGATCGACAAGGTGCACGAGCTCCACGGGGCCCGTGAAGAGCTCGAGGATCAGCTGAGGTTCTACCAGCAGCGCTTCAAGGAGATCTCGCGCCGCCTCGACGATCCGTCGACCCCCGGCGCCGACCGCCCCATGCTCGAGGCGGAGCGGCTCCGCGTGAAGCGCACCGTGGAGCGCATCCGGGGGCAGATGCGCGCCATCGACCACCAGGTCGAGGAGCTCGAGCGGAGGATCGACGCCTGTTTCCATCCGTACTGGGGCTCGCTCATGAAAGAGGCCGACGATCGCTCGAGCTTCGGCGATCAGGTGGAGGAGTACGCGTGCCTCTACACCTCCCGCGTCTCGAACTTCTACTCGTACTCCCCGCTCCAGCACTTCCGAAGCGCGCGCGATCGCATGCCTCACGAGTGACCCTCAGGCGGCGCGACGTGTCCTCCGGCCGAACGCGTGCCGGCGCGCGCTCTCGGCGGCGACGACGGCGCCACGCAGATCGTTCTTCTCGGGGAGCAGCTTGGCCACCCCTCCCCGAAGGGCACACGCGGTGCCAGCCCCGGCGTGCGGCTCAGCGCGCTACGGCAGCTCCCACGGGATCTCGACGTAGGTGTTCGCGCCCGGAGGAGGCACGGCGATGGGATCGAGCTTGTCGGACACGCAACGGCCCGCCCCGTCGCGTCCCGTCTCGCGGTCCTCGGTGACCCCGCGCGTGATCTGCTTGCCATCGGCACCGAACGTGAAGTTGAGGGTGATCTTCACCTTCTTCGCGCCCGGCTCGAAGCAGGCCTTGACGAGCGCCGCGCGCTGCTTCTCGAGCTCCTTCCGGGCATCGGACGCGACGACATCGGGCTTCGTGGAAGCCGTGGGGTCGGGGGTTGCCGAGGAGGCCTGGCCGGGCTGCAGAGGGGGCGACGCTTGCGACGGAAGCACGGTCGGCGCCGGCAGGGGGGCGGGATTGGTCGCGACGGCCGTCGTCTGCGGCGCCGCCGGTTCGGACGGCCTCATGGCACGCAGCCCGAAGAAGAGCCCCCCGGCTACGAGCGCCCCGGCGATCAGGATCGCGGTCTGGGTGCTGATTCTGCCACTTTTTTCGTCAGCCATCGCGAGCGCCGAGCCTACTCCCCTGCACTTCCAAACCGAAAGGCCCGTGGGTTCGCCACGGGCCTCTCGGTTCAGCGTAACCAGCCTGTCAGTTGGTCAGGGCGACCCAGCCGTTGACCCAATCGTTGTCGTTGAGCGCGACGGTGCCGGCGTTGTTGACGCAGAAGCCAACGGTGTAGGTCCCCGCCGGCAGCCCGGTCACGGACGCCGAAACAGGCGTGCCCGAGCGCGTGGTGTCCGCCTCGAAGACCGAGTAGGCGCCGCCCACGAAGTTCGTGATCGTACCCGCCGCCCCGAGCCGGTAGCAGAGTCCAGCGAAAAAAGTTGCCGTTCCCGCCGTCGTGCCGAGCGGGGCTTCCGCAGCGCCGGTCAGGCGCTGGGTGGTCGAGGTCACGGTGACGGTCCCGGTCGTTCCGACGAATGAGTACCCGGTGGCGTTGGCCGCGATGGTGGCGCCGGCGTATCCGCTGAACGCCGCGGTCGCGACCACGCCGCTTGCGCCCGTCGGACCTGCGGGGCCGGTCGGACCTGCCGGGCCCTGAATACCCTGGATGCCTTGGATACCCTGGGGACCAGCAGGACCAGCCGGACCCTGCGCGCCGGTCGCGCCAGCCGGACCAGCTGGCCCCTGCGCGCCAGCAGGACCAGCCGGACCTTGCGGACCCTGGAGACCGGTCGGGTCGCCGACCCACGCGCCGGACGAGTCGATGACCGTGACGCCGCCGATGCTCACCGAGCTCGGGTTGATGTCGCCGACCGCGTCGTTCGCGACGAGCGCGTACGGCACGCTGCGCACCTCGGTCCGGGGCGACAGAGGCGCGTCGTTGTCGATGGTGATCTCGAGGTAGAGCTGGGAGGCGTCGAACGCGGTGCCGAACGGCGTCTGGCTGCCGAGCTCGACCGAATAGTAGCCCTCGTCGAACGTGATGTTGTGCGTCTCGGTCCAGACCTCGTTGCCGCCCGTGGAGGCGTCGAAGAAGCTGAACTGGACGCTGACCTGACCGGAGACGGGCGTGTCGTTCGAGTCGTAGAGGCGACCCTGGTGCGTGATGGTCCCGGGGACCGCGGCCTCGGCGACGGCGGCGGTGCCGACGGTGGCGAGGCCAGCAAGAGCGATCGTTGCCCACTTCATCCAAGAAGCGATCTTCTTCATCACGGACTCCCGGTGGCGCCCACGAACCCGCCGATCAGGCGATGGTTGGGCGAGGTCATGGTCTCCTGGTTCTGCGTCGGCTGGCCCATGGTGAAGACGAGCTTGTAGTTCTGGCTCGTCGCCACATCGCCTGCGCTGACGAACTCGGTGGACTGCGCGCCGTTGTCGCCGGGGTTCATCCCGCCTTGGCCGCCCTGTCCTCCCTCGCCACCCATGCCGCCCATCCCGGTCCCGGTCGTGGTCGTGGTGGTCGTGGTTGTCGACGATGTCGAGGTCGTGGTCGTCGTCGTCGTGCTCGTGCTCGTGCTGTTGCCGCCCGTACCGCCGCTGCCCCCCGTGCCGGCATCGTCGCCGCACGCGAAAGCAGTCGCGACGGTCAGCGCGGCCAAGACCAGCAGCGAGCTTCTGGCCCTACTCTGTACCAAAGCGCCTCCTCGTCCGAAAAAGCCCATTGAACACGTATCCTGAGTCGCAGAGGCTCACAAGCCACAACGAGGCCTCGGGCACGATTCGGCTCGGGAGGCGCTTTTCGCGGGGAGGGAGGGCCTGCCTCAGAGCCCCGAGATGACCGCTGTCTCTTCGACTCGCGGCAACCGCCGCGTCAGGACGGCTGCTTCGGCTTGCTGCTCGCCTTGCGCTTCTTCTTCGACTTCCGATCGTCGTCGGCGGTCTCTTTCCCCTCTGCGGTGCCCTTCTTCTTCTTTGCCCCCGCAGCGCGAGCCGCGAGGATGGCGTCGGCCTTCTTCTGCTCCTTGCCCCCGAAGCAGCAACGAAACCCGGTGGAGTAGTCGTGGTAGCGCCGGTCGTGCGCGCCCGTCCTGTACTCGCAGCCTTTGCCGTTGATGCTCGTGTCGAGGAAGTAGCCGCCCCGGAAGGTCCCGTCGGGATCGGCCGTCCATTCGTGGAGGTTGCCGACCATGTCGAAGGCGCCGAAGGAGCTCTTGCACTTCGAGAACTTCCCCGTCCTCGCGACCGTGCCCTCCATCTTGAGGAGCCGCGGGTCGTTCATGTTCTCGCGTGTGTACGCCGCTTGTTCGGGCGGCTCGTTGTTTCCCGGCCCGAAGAGAAGGTTGAAGCTGGAGACGCCCTTGTCGTTGCAGCGGCCCTCCTCGTGCTCCTCTCCGTACGGGTAGAGAGTGGGCTTCTTGCCTTTGCACGCGGTCAGCCACTCGTCGTCCGTGCACAGGCGCTTGCCGGCGTTGAGGCAGGCCTCCTCCGCTTCGTCGCGGCTGATGTAGCCCTGAGGCACGCGCCCCTTTTCGCTCACGGCCATGACGGGTCCGTCATCCACGGGCTCGAACGGCGAGTGGCGCCCGAGGCGCTTCGGTGCTCGCTTGCCCCGCCTCGGCGCGGCGACCTTGTCGGTCGCGGCCTCGTAACGATCGATGCAGAACTCGCCCTTGACGGACACCATGCCCGTCGGGCACGCGCCGGCCTCCGCCGAGCGGACCAGCTCGCCGTCCTCCCCGGGGCCCGGCATACCGACGCACACGACCGCCAGAACGACGGCAGCGACGAGCAGCGGTCCCTTGCGATGGCGGGTCATGTTAGGGACGAAGAGCACAGCCCTTCGGGCATTGCGACAAATCGGAGCCCGCGTCCATGCTGCCGGATCAGACGACACTCGCCCCCGCCGCCTTCAAATCGAGCCCGGAAGACTTCGTGGTCGAGGAGATCCCCGCGTACCCGCCCTCCGGCTCGGGGGAGCACCTCTACCTCACCTTCCGGAAGCGACTCTGCACCACCGACGAGGCCGTGCGCGTCCTCGCGCGCGCGCTCGGGGCCGATCCTCGCGGGTGCGGCTACGCGGGACAGAAGGACAAGGTGGGCGTCACGACCCAGGCCGCGACCTTTCCGGTTCCGATGAAGGTCGACCCGGCGCCGCTCCTCTCGGCCTTCGAGGATCCGCGGATCACCGTGCTCGAGTGGGCGCGTCACAACGGCAAGCTCAAGCCCGGGCACCTCCACGGCAACCGCTTCACCGTCGTCCTCCGCGACGTCCCCGCCGAGGCTGCGGACGGCATCGCCGCCGCAATCCGTGCCGCGAAGGACGGCTTCCCCAACGCGTTCGGCCCGCAACGTTTCGGCCGCGACGGCGACAACCCCGAGCGCGCCCTCGGGTGGCTGGCCGGGAAGGAGCGCGGGCCGCGAGACAAGCGCGACCACCGGATGCTCTTCTCCGCGCTGCAGTCCCTCCTCTTCAACGAGCTGCTCGCGAGGCGGGTGGCCGACGGCACCTGGAGCACCATCTTGCCGGGCGACGTGGCGAAGAAACACGACACGGGCGGGCTCTTCACGGTGCCGGCCTCGGGCCCCGAGCTGGAGGACGCCGAGCGGCGGGCGCGCGAGGGCCTCGTCTCGGCGACGGGCCCCATCTTCGGCGCGTCGATGCGGTGGCCCGAGGCCGAAGCCCTGGCCCTCGAGCGCGCCGTGCTCGAAGCCCGAGGCCTCGAGCCGCGGTCGTTCGACGCCTTCCGCTCGCTGGGGGAAGGCACGCGCCGCCCCCTCCGGGTCTTCGCGGAGGACGTCGAGGTCGAGCCGATCCCGGGCGGGCTGCGCGCTCGTTTCGTGCTCCCGAAGGGAACGTACGCCACGACCCTGCTCGGCCGGGCATGCAGGCTCGTGGAAACGCGCTACGACAGGGCGTCCGAGCCGACCGAGGCGGGGCCTGAGGCGTAGCCTCGGCTGCCGAGCCCGATCCGTCCCTCGAGATGGAATCGTTTGGTTTCAGCTCGACAGCCACGCAATAGAGTTGCAATAAGACGTCCCCCACCCGAAAACGAGCTGGAAAGGCACCCCCCCTCTATGAATCTCGTCGAATGGCTGAAGCGCGTCATGGTGAGCACCGGCTCGGCCTGGGTCATGTGGCTCATGATCGCGCTGTCCGTCATTTCCGTGGCCATCATCCTGGAGCGCGCGTGGTTCTACAACTCGCTCCGAGACGACCTGGCACGGCTGGCGAAGGACCTGCAGTCCTCGCTCGAGAGCTCGATCGAAGCCGCGCAGAAGCGCTTGTCGCAGTCGCCTTCGGCAGAAGCGGCGGTGGTGTCCGCGGGCCTCGCCGTCGCGCACCGAGGGGCTGCGGCCGCCGAGGAAGCCATGGAGGGCGCCAAGGCGCTGCAGCGGATGAAGCTCGAGCGACGCCTCGCGTACCTGGCAACGCTCGGCAACAACGCTCCGTTCATCGGCCTCTTCGGCACGGTCATCGGTGTCGTCATGGCCTTCGACGCCCTCGGCCAGCAGAAGATGGAGGCCGGCGCCGCCCAGCTCGCGCCGCAGGCCGTCATGAGCAGCATCGGCGAGGCGCTCGTCGCCACGGCGGTCGGTATCGGCGTCGCCATTCCGGCGGTCGCGGCGAACAACGTCTTCCAGCGCATCACGAAGGCGACCCTCGCCAACACCGAGGCGCTCTCCCGTGTCCTGCTCTCGCACCTCAAGGGCGCGCCCATGCCGTCGGCCTACCGAGGCGTGACCGCGGAGGTCGCGACCAAGGAGACCAAGAAGGGCGAGGCTGGAAAGAAAGGCAAGGCCGAATCCAAGCCCGAGCCGTCTACGAAGTCCGACGAGGGTGAGGACAGCGACGAGGAGAAGGGCTGATGGCGTCCGCGGCCGGCGACGACGATGACGGGATGATCTCGGGGATCAACGTCACCCCGCTCGTCGACATCTGCCTCGTCTTGCTCATCATCATGATGGTCACCGCCCGGATCATCGCGAGCCTCAGCGTACCGATGGACCTGCCGAAGGCGGCGAAGGGACAAGACACCCAAGTGCTCTTCGGCGTCGACCTGGCGCCCAACGGCGACACCTTCGTCGATGGCAAGAAGGTGGACGAGGCGGAGAAGGTTCTGCCGATGGCCAAGGAGGCCCTCTCGAAGAACCCCGAGGTGCGGGCCACCATCCGCGCCGACGCGACCGTGCCCCACGGGCGGGTCATGCGCATCGTCGATCTGCTGCGGCAGGCCGGCGTGACGCGAATCGCCTTCGGCGTCTCGCCGACGAAGGCCGAGCCAGGAGCCGTCGACAAGAAGTGACATGACCTCGGCCGCCGCTTCCTCTCAGCTTGGTCTAACACGCGTCACCGCGCGCGAGCACGACGTGCTCGCTCCGGTCCTGGACGTGGGGCGCGACGGCGTTCGTGTCGGGGCTGCGGTCGGTCTGTTCGTCGCCTTCCTGCTGCACGGGTACGTCGTCGTCCGGGTCGCCATCGCCCTCATCTCGATGGGCGAGTTCGTGCGGGAGGCTCGGGAGGAGGCGCACTCGTTCTTCTGGTCGACCTACGAGGTCGACACGGCGAAGGAAGAGAAGAAAGACGAGCCTCCGCCCGTGAAGGAGGAGGAGCCTCCGCCCGAGGTGGAGAAGGAGCCCGAGAAGGCCCCGCTTCCCCAGCCGAAGGAAGACATCTACAAGGAGCAGCCCGCGGCCAAGCCCGCGCAGGCGCCCGACCTGGTCACGGCCAAGGAGGACTCCCAGGAGCCCGAGGAGTTCTACAACGTCGTCGACCAAGACGGCAGCAAGGGCCCCATCACCGGCAAGGTGTCGAACGCGGGGGACGGGACCGACCGCGTCGATCCGAACCAATACACGCGGAACGACGGTCAGAAAGGCGGCAACGGCACCGGCCCCGCCACGACGGCCGCGGTGGCCCCGGTCGACAAGTCCCGGCCGGCCTCCCTCGCCGGGTCCACCTCGTGGAGCTGCCCCTTCCCACCCGAGGCGGACGCCGAAGGTCGCGACAGCGCGGTCGCCGTCATCGTCGTGACCGTCCGGCCCGACGGGTCGCCCCAGAGCGTGAGCGTGGTCCAGGATCCTGGCGCAGGCTTCGGTCGCGCTGCCCGCAAATGCGCCCTCGGCCGGCGCTACGTGGCCGGGCTCGACAAAGACGGGCAGACCACGACGACGACCACCCCCCCGATTCGCGTGAAATTCTCGAGATAGCGTCTCCCTTGGCTAGACTGGCGGCGTGGACCTAGACGAGCGGGTCGAAAGGCTGGCGAAGGTGGCCCTCTTCCAGGGGCTGACCCGGCCTGCGCTCGAGCTCATCGCGCGCGTCGCGAACGAGGAGGCCCACGGGCTCGGGACGCTGATCTTCCAGCACGGCCAGGTGGGCGACAAGCTCTACATGATCCTCGAGGGCCGCGTGCGCATCAGCCGCGACGTGCCCGGCATGGGGGAAGAGGCGCTGGCCATCCTCG
The DNA here is from genome assembly GCA_016794345.1 of Myxococcales bacterium. GTDB lineage: Bacteria > Myxococcota_A > Polyangia > Polyangiales > Polyangiaceae > Xiheicaenibacterium > Xiheicaenibacterium phototrophicum. The sequence goes on along the minus strand of JAEUKE010000038.1, from coordinate 30,757 downwards.
GGCCCGGCGCTGTCTTCGGCGAGATGGCCCTGATCGACTCGGCGCCCCGCTCGGCCGACGCCAAGGTGCACGAGCGCTGTCGCCTGCTCACCCTCCCGAAGGACGCCTTCGAGGACCTTCTCTTCCTGCACAAGGACCTCGCCTACGAGGTGCTGTGGAGCTTCGTTCGCATGCTCACGGTGCGCCTCCGCGAGACGAACGACAAGCTCACGTTCCTCTCGGTCACCGGCAAGTTCGAGTAGCGGAGGCGGGCGGCTGCCCTGCCACAGACAGGCCGTCGCTGCGCTGCCCTGCCAAAGACACCTCCTCGTGATTTCCTCCCCCTGCCCCCCCTCCGCGTTCGCGGAGGGGGGGCACGCGTGGTAGAGAGCGCGCATGTGCGGTGTGTTCGGCGTGTGGGGCCACCCTGAGGCAGCCAACCTGACCTACCTCGGGTTGCACGCGCTCCAACATCGCGGGCAGGAGTCGGCCGGCATCGCCTCGACGGACCGGGAGCGGCTCTACGCCCACCGTGTGATGGGCCTCGTGCAGGCCGGGTTCAGCTCGCGCGAGCTCGGAGAGCTGAAGGGGGACGCGGCGATCGGTCACGTGCGCTACTCGACCGCCGGGACCTCTCACCTGAAAAACGCCCAGCCGCTCGCGGTGGACTACGCGAGCGGGTCCATCGCCCTCGGCCACAACGGCAACCTCACGAACCACGACGCCTTGCGGGCGGAGCTCGAGGCCGCCGGCTCCATCTTCCAGAGCGGCACCGACACCGAGACAATCATCCACCTCTTCGCCCGTTCGAAGATGGCCGGCGTGGAGGACCGCCTCGTCGACGCGCTCCGCAAGGTGGAGGGCGCCTACTCGCTGCTCCTGCTCTCCGAACGGAAGATGATCGCCGTCCGCGACCCGATGGGCATCCGACCGCTCGTGCTCGGGAAGATGCGCCGCGGGGATCGCGAGGTCGCGCTCGTCGCCAGCGAGCCGACGAGCTTCGACCTGATCGGCGGGGAGATGGTCCGCGACGTGCGCCCGGGCGAGGTCCTCGTCTTCGACGACGAGGGGATGCGGAGCTTCTTCCCGTTCGAGCAGAAGACACGCGCGATGTGCCTGTTCGAATACGTCTACTTCGCGAGGCCGGACGCCAACCTCGAAGGTGCCAGCGTCTACGAGGTCCGCAAGGAGCTCGGCCGCCGCCTGGCGGAGGAGCACCCCCTGCCCGCCGGCGCCGACGACGGCATCGTGGTCCCCGTGCCCGACTCGGGCGTGCCGGCCGCGATCGGCTTCGCCGAGGCCTCCGGGCTCTCGTTCCAGATGGGCCTCATCCGCAGCCACTACGTCGGCCGGACCTTCATCGAGCCTCAGGACTCCATCCGGCACTTCGGCGTGCGGCTCAAGCTCAACCCGAACCGCGCCGTCCTCCAGAACAAACGTGTCATCGTGGTCGACGACTCGGTCGTCCGCGGGACGACCAGCCGGAAGATCGTCAAGATGATCCGGGACGCCGGCGCCAAGGAGGTGCACGTGCGCGTCTCGAGCCCCCCCACGAAATGGCCCTGCTTCTATGGGATCGCCACCCCGACACGGGAGGAGCTCATCGCGTCTTCGCAGTCGACGGCGGAGATCACGGCTTACCTCGAGGCCGACAGCGTGGGCTACCTGAGCCTGGGCGCGCTCACCGGGGCGTGCGACACCGTGCAGGGGGTGCCTTCCCGCCAGAGCAAATACTGCCACGCCTGCTTCTCCGGCGAGTACCCGGTCCCCATCCCGAGCGCTCCGGCGCACCGCTTGCGGCTCGTCGGCTGACCCTCGTTCGGTCGATCGTGGGAGGTGCATGCGCCCGAGGACGGTGGCAGGATACGCGTCATGCCCGACCTCTTCGCGGCTCTCCCGGACGCCGTCAGCGTGTACGAGGTCAGCCCGCGTGATGGTCTGCAAAACGAGCCCGGCATCGTGCCGCTCGAGGGCAAGAAGCGGATCATCCGGGCGCTCGCCGCCGCCGGCCTGAAGCGCATCGAGGCGACGAGCTTCGTCTCGCCGAAGTGGGTACCGCAGCTCGCGGACGCCGGAGATCTCCTCGCCCAGCTGCCTCCCCCGGACGGCGTCACCTTCAGCGCTTTGGTCCCCAACGAAAAGGGCCTCGAGCGCGCCCGGGAGTCGACGCTCCCGGAGATCGCGGTCTTTCTCTCGTCGAGCGAGACGCACAATCGCCTCAACACGAACAAATCCGTCGACGCGTCGCTCGATCTGTTCGCAGGCATCGTGCCCCAAGCTCGCGAGATGGGCATCCGCGTGCGCGCCTACGTCTCCACCGTGTGGGGCTGCCCGTACGAGGGGCCCATCGCGATCGACAAGTCCGTGGGCATCGCGCGCCGCCTCGTGGAGATGGGCTGTTACCAGGTCGCGCTGAGCGACACGATCGGCGTCGGCACACCCAAGCAAACGAAGGAGATCGTCCAGGCGGCGCTCGGTGAGCTGGCGGTCGAGCAGATCGCGCTGCACCTCCACGACACGCGGGGCACCGCGCTCGCCAACGTGCTCGTCGGGCTCGAGCTCGGCGTCCGCAACTTCGACGCGTCGATCGGCGGTCTCGGCGGCTGCCCCTACGCGCCGGGCGCGAGCGGAAACCTCGCCACCGAGGACCTGGTCTTCTTGCTCGAAGGGATGGGGCTCCAGACGGGCATCGACCTCGACAAGCTCATCGAGGCCGGCGCCATCGCGGAGCAGGTGGTGGGACGGATCTTGCCGGGCAAGGTCCACCAGGCCGGCGCGTTCCGGCTGCGCAAGGCGCCCTGAGTCGCGGTAGACTGCTCGGCCATGCGGCGAGTCTTGCTTTCCCCCGGCACCTGGTTGCTCGTGTCCCTTGTCGCGGTCGGCTCGGTCGGCGCGTGCTCGGACGACGAGGGGAGCGGAGGCTCGAGCGCGACAACGACGAGCTCGACCACGGGCACGACCTCGCCAACGACGACGTCCTCGACCACGACCTCCTCGTCGTCATCTTCGAGCGGCGGTGGCGGCACCGGCGGCGCCGGCGGCTGCGTCGATAGCCTGCCCGTCCTCAACGAGCCGCCGGACCTGCTCAGCGAGACGGGGCTCTACTCGGACATCGCGACCGAGACGATCGCGGACAACGTGAAGGAGTTCCAGCCGCTCTACCCGCTTTGGTCGGATGGCGCGGTCAAGACCCGCTGGGTCTATCTGCCGGAGTGCCAGAAGATCGACACGTCCAACATGGACGTCTGGGAGATGCCCGTCGGCACGCGCCTCTGGAAGCAGTTCGTGAGGGATGGCGTGCACGTCGAGACGCGGTTGATCATCCGGACCGGACCCGGACAGGCGGACTTCAAGTTCGCCGCCTACCAATGGGCGGAGGACGGCTCGGACGCGACGCGCCTCGCGGACGGGGCCGAGAACGTCAACGGCACCGACCACGACATCCCTTCCGAGGCGCTGTGCTCCGGCTGCCACCGGAAGGACTGGCGCGTGCTCGGCTTCTCGGCGCTGCAGCTCACGCACGACATGCCGGGCCTGACGATCGCGTCGCTCTCGAACGAAGACCGCCTCACCACTCCCCTGCCCGGCGGCATCGTCGTCCCGGGCACCCCGGTCGAACAGGCCGCGCTCGGCTACCTCCACGCGAACTGCGCGAGCTGCCACAACCGCGACGCCTCGGGCGTACCTTCGCTCTATTTCAAGGTCCTCCAGGAGAACGCGGACGTGGCGAGCACCGACACGTACACGACGACGATCAACCAGACCGCGACGATGTTTCCGTGTGGGTGCGACCGCGTCGAGCCGGGCAACCCGGCCTCGAGCGCGGTGTACCAGCGCATGAGCGTGCGCGGCTCCGGCGCGCAGATGCCGCAGCTCGCCACCGAGATCGTCGATCCGGCTGGGCTGCAGGCCGTCTCCGACTGGATCAGCCAGCTGCCCCCGTGACGATGCCGGGCTTCGTCTGCGTCACCGGCGCCACGGGTTACGTCGGCGCGTACGTCGTGAAGGAGGCGCTCGAGCGCGGCTACCGCGTCCGAGCGACGGTGCGTGACCCGGCCGACGAGCGGCGGACCAAACACCTCCGCGATCTCGGCCGCGGCCACGACGCCGGCGCGCTCGAGCTCGTCCGCGGCGATCTCGAGGACGCCTCCTCGTTCGAGCGGGCGCTCGAGGGAGTGGACGCGGTCATCCACACGGCATCCGCCGTCCTCCTGACCGCCCGCGACCCCCAGCGCGAGATCGTCGAGGTCGCGGTGGAGGGCGCGCGCAACGTGGTCCGCGCCGCGAAGGCGAGCCCCACCGTCCGGCGCGTCGTCCTCACCTCGAGCGTGTCCGCGGTGACCGGCGAAGACAAGCCGAGCGGGTACGTCTTCCGCGAGGGAGACTGGAACGACACCGCGACCGTGAAGACGGACGCCTACGCGACCTCGAAGGTGCAGGCCGAGCGTGCCGCGCGCGCGCTCGCGGCGGAGCCCGGCGGGAGGCCCGTCGAGCTCGTCGCGATCTTGCCTTCCCTCGTGCTCGGCCCGGTGATGACAGAGCAGCACCTCCGCACGAGCCCGGCGATCCTCGTCGAGATCATGAAGGGCAAGTGGCCGGGCGTTCCCGACCTCGTCTTCTCGGTGGTCGACGTCCGTGACCTCGCGCGAGCGCACCTCCTCGCGCTCGAGAAAGCGTCGCCCGCGCCGCGCTACCTGGCGACGAGCGGGTCGATGGGCCTGCGCGCGATGGCGGCCGCGCTGCGCCAAGAGCTACCCGGCTCGAAGGTCCCGAGCCTCCCGCTGCCGGGTCTGCTCATGTACGCGACCGCGCTCTTCGAGCCTCGGCTGACCTTCTCGTTCCTGCGGCAGAACCTCGGCGCCGCGCCCGTCCTCGACAACACCCTCATCCGGCGGGATCTCGGCATGGAGTTTCGCCCGCCGCGCGAGTCGGTGCTCGACACCGGGCGTTCCCTCGTGGACGGGGGCTGGGTCTGACGCGGAGTCGCGACGGCGAGGGTGCAGCGCGACGATCTCGCTCAGCGCACGGGTCCCATCTGCGGGCCGTGGAGGCCGTGTGTGTAATAGAAGAAGCTCGTGACGCGGAGCTCGCCGATCGCAAACGAGTAGTGCTGCCGACCGCCACCGACCGGCAAGACGATGCCGAGCGGCTTCACGTCCACCCGCTTGGTCAGCGTCGCACCGGGCGCGAGGACAACCGCCTTCGCGGGACGAGGAGAAGCCGCGCCGAGGTGCAACGTGCGCTCCGCCACGTCGCGGACGACGATGGCTTCGTCCCAGAGGACACGACCGTCCACCTCCCGCAGCCCGGGCACCTCGACCGGCGAGCCCCCGCGGTTCGTGATCGTCAGGTCGAACAGCCCGTCGCCGTAGTCGTTGTCCCACTGGACGTGGCGGTCGGCGGGCACCTGCGCGATCGAGATCCCGAGCGAAGGGTCGGCAGGCCTTCGCGCGGCGCGTACGCCGAGGACGAGGTCGGAGGTGCTCGGCGCGATGAACGTGACGTCCCACTGCACCCCCTGCGCCGGCAGCGTCGCCTCGATCTTCCGGAGGGCGATCACCATCGGCACGCCGTCGCTCCAGGCCGTCTCGCGCTCGAGCGTCTCCCAGACTGCGTGAATCGGGCCGGTCACCGCGGCGCCGCCGAGCCGCTCCGAGACGACCACGTCGAACTCATGCACGAAGATCGGCGGCGCGACCTCGAGCACACTGGCGATCTTCGACCCGGAGAGCGTCGCGGTCACGACGAGGTCTGCTGCATCGATCGCCCTTCGGGTCGGCGCGGGGAGTCGGTCCCAAGCGGCGAGATCGCCGCGCGAGGTAGGCCCAGCGAGCGCAGGCGCATCCGTCGCGAGCGTAGAGGTCGCGGACGCCGGAGCGGCGCCCGCGTCGGCGCGCCCGCTCGAGGCCGGCGCCGGCGCGGTCCCGGAGCAAGCGGACGAGCCGACGAGGAGTGACAACATCAGGATCGACGTGGGTAGCTTCATGCCTCCCACGTACGCAGCAGGACGCGCCTGGATCTGAGCTCGGCCGAACGCAGATTCTTGGAATGACGCGCCCGCGCCGAGGCGTATGCGCCGTCGTCGCGGAGCGCGGGTGCGGAGGCGGGATCACCGACCGCGCATCACCGCTCGACCATGAAGCCGCGGCGACTCTCGTCAGTTGCCCGCAGCGACCTTGCCGGCGTCTTTGTTCTCGAAGGAGAGCTCGGCGATGCCGTCCTGGAGCTTGATGCGCGAGATCATCCGCTGCTCTTCCAGCGCAACGAGATCGACCGTCGCCTTCGAGAGCTTGTCGCTCACCTCCTCCAGCTTCTTCTCCAGGCTGCGCATGAGCGTCCCGCCGGTCTTCACCGCCTTGAGGGTCACGACCTGGGCGTGCAGCTCGTCCATGCGCGCGCGGTATTCGTTCATCTGCTGGCGCGCGGTCTCGATGCGCTCCTCGAGCGTGCCCAGATCCTTCTGCATGGAGACGACCGCCTCGACGCGCTTCTTGACGTCACCCTCGAGCGCGGCCGACGAGACGAACGCGCGGATGAGATCGAGGCCCTCGTGCGATCGGAGATCGACCGTCCGGAAGACCGGCGTCTCCTCTTCGATCGCGACGTCGACCTTGCCGTGCGCGGGCACTTTGATGCGAAACAGATGAGCCTCGCCGAGCTTCTCCGAGTCGGGCGGCGCCGCGGAGAGCTTGTACCCCTTCTGGACGGTGTGCCTGACGTAGACGACCGCCTCCTCTCCGAGCCGGTTCTGCACGACCAGCTTTTTCTTCTTCGTGTGGCGCATCTCCGTCGAGAACACGCCGCGCTGGGCGGTGAGGATGCGCGCGATCCCGTCCGACTCCTCCTCTTTCTCCTCGACCACGATCTGCCGGTCGAGCGCAAACGGCACGAAGCTCGTGCTCTTGCCGGGGATCGGATCGGTGAAGCCCTCCCCGATGAAGCGGCCCTCGCCGTAGACGGTCACGGGACCCGTCTCCAAGGTCGAGCTTGTGGGGTTCGCGAGCCGCACCGAGCGGAAGGCGTAGGTCTTGTTGCCGCGTGCGGACTCCGGATCGTAGAGGTAGACGACCTCACCCTGCGTGGAGGCGTCGAGGATCGAGACCATCGCGCTGGTTCCGGCGGGGACCGTCATCGGCGACTTGGACTCGAAATGCGACGTACCGATCGGCTCGAGCGTCTCGCCGGCCTGAGGCGTGGGCGCGGGCGTCGGAGGCTTCTGATCCTCGAGCAGGCGGGCGCCGCCCTGATCGGTCTGAAGCTCCGCGTTCGCGACGGCCACGATCTGCTGCGCCGGGACGCCGTTGTCGATGAGCTGCTGGCGCAGGCGGTTCGCGCGCTCGAGCGCTGCCTGGTTCTTGTCGGCGTCCTTCGTGCTGGCGAAGCCCTCCACGACGATCGGCTTGTTCTGGTTCTGGAGCTGGAGCGCGAGCTGGCCCACCGGATCGTGGGCGACGCCCAGGCCCGCCATTCCGGTCGCTTCGCCCGACTTCATCTTGCCCTTGCCGCCCTTCTTGTCGGCGGGCTTCTCGGGCCGCGGGCGATCGTGGGAGCCCCTCCCTGTCTCCTCGCCGTCGCTCCCGGCGGTGGGTGCGTCGTAGTGACGGCTCTGCGACACCGCCGTCACCTCGTTGCGATATCGCTCCGCCTGGAGGATCGTCTGCTCGTCCAGGACCGTGAGGACTTTCTTGCCCTCCGGCACGTTGGCCATCACGGCGCCCCCGGTCGGCGGGGCCTGCGCGAAGAGGTCTTCGGGGCTCAGGGTCTCCCGTGCGACGCTGCGGATGGAGGACAGATCGTAGCGAAACGAAAGCGCGGAGCTCGAGCCGACGCCGAGCTTCACGTTCTTCCAGTCCTCGCCGCTCGTGTTGTCCACGATCGCCCAGCCCATGAGGCTCACCTTGCCGCCCTCCCCGATCACGACGCGGTAGCTCGGCTTCCACGAGGGTGACTCGGTCACGTAGGTGAGCAAGAGCTTCTTGGGCTTGTCCCCACCCGTCAGCTTCACGTTCATCGTGACGGTGCCGTCATTCGATACGGCGTTCGGGCGCGTCGGGTAGGCGATGGGCGCGGGCTTCTTGGTGGCCGCGTCGATCACCGTGAGAGACTTGAGGAAATCGTCGACTTTGTCGGCGGGGACCTTCAGCTCGAGCGTGTCGCCGCTGACCTCGGCCGTCCGCTCGTAGTAGGCGACGCCGTTTCGGTACACGACGATCCTCCCCAGGGTCGTGTCGCTGTCGACGTAGCTGGTCGTCGCCGAGCAGCCGAAGGCGAAGGGGGCGAGCAGGCTGAACAGGTAGGTCTTGCGCATGGGTCCTCGTTGTCGGGGCCGGCCCATCGGGGCGGCGGCGCCACGCATCCGCGGGCATCCCGCAGGTAGGCGGGACGCCACGATTCGTGACAACGGATGAACCCTCGGCGACCTTACACCTTGGTCGCCACCCCGTCGCAAGGTCGGTCAGTCGCCGGCGTTGCAGCCGAGTCGGGTGAACCAGACCCGCTGCTCCACGCCGCTCGCGGTCGGCCGGTCGTCGCGGAACAGGATCCCGACGTCTCCCTCGGGGCCGAAGGCCGGGCGCGGGTAGACGCTGTCGCCGGGCGAGCTGGTCACGCGGAGCTCGGCCCCGATGGGATCGAGCGTGCGCGACACCATCCGCGCGTAGACCTCGTAGCCGACGCTCTGGTCGCGGTCGTCCGAGTAGACGGCGAGGATGCGGTCGCCGAGCGCCTTGAGCTGGACGTAGCGAGAGTTGTTCGCGCCCGGGTCGGTGATGGGCTTGGGCGGGACCACGAGGGTGCCGTCTTGCGAGACGACCGCCGCGTAGATGGCCTTCGAAGGGCCTTTCCAGTTCGCCCAGGCAACGACGTATTCACCGTCGTTCCAGACCACGACGGGGTAGGCAGCTCCCGTCGTGCCATCGGTGAACTCGGTCACGTCGGACACGGGCTGCAGCTCGAAGTCGAAGGTCTGGAACTGGATGAACGAAGGACCGTTCGGGATCGAGCGATTCCACACGACGCCGATGCCCTCGGAGCTCGCGGCGACGATCGGCGACTCGTTCGCGAGGTTGCCAGCCTCGGTCATTTTCACGTCGGAGCCGACCAGGTTGCCGTCGATGTCGAGGATCTGACCGTAGATGTCGAAGATGCCCTCGCGCTCGTCCTGCCAGACGGCGACGAAGTTGTTCCCGGTCCAGCCGAGGTCCGGGTTGATGCTGAAGCGGGGAAAGCCGTCGCTCACCTGGATGGGCGCCGTGACCACCGTGCCGCCGGCAGCGTCGAGCAGGCGGAAGTAGACCTCGTAGTCGTTGTTGGGCCGATCTTGCCAGAGGACACCGTACCGGTCGCCGATCCAGACGATGGGGCCGCCGGCCGAGTCGCTGGGCGTGACGGTGAGCGTCGTCTCCCCGGTGGGGTTGCCCGCCTGGTCGAGGACGTTCTTGTAGGCGCTGATGCCGCCGTTGGTGGAGCCGAAGTAGGTCGCCACGTAGGTCTCGCCGCTGAAAGCGAGACCGCCCGATCCGGCGAGATCGAGGGCACGAGACGAAACTTGCACGGGCTCGAGCCCCGCCGGGATGAAGACGGCGTTGTCATCGACGATGCCGTTGCAGTCGTTGTCGGCGCCGTCGCACACCTCCGCGTTGCCGGGGAACGCGTTGTCGTTCGTGTCGTCGCAGTCGTCGCCGCAGCTGTCGGGATCGCCGGCCTTGGCGCCCTCACGCGGGCCCTTCACGCCGTCGCCGTCGAGGTCCTTCGAGGCGGGCTCGTAGGAGCACGTGCCGTCCTTCGGGTCGCACTCGTCGAGGGTGCAGACGTCGCCGTCGTCGCAGTTGACCGGGTTCACCTCGCGGCAGACGCCCGTGCGGGCCACGCTGATCGCGCCCGGATCCGAGCCGCCGCCGCCCTCCCCGTCGTCGGGGACGCAGCGCACGTTGCGGCACTTGTCGTCGAAGCCCTCGCAGTCCGCGTTCACCACACACTCGGGGATCGGCGGTTGCGGCGGGAGCTCCTCGAGCGCGCTCCGGCACGACGCCGCGGCAAAGAGAACAACGCCCGCAGCGACGAGGAGCGCTCCCCCCTCACGGAGTGAGGGGGGACGGGGGGGTGAATCCACAGCGACACGCTTTTTGGAATGGACCCGCATCGACATCTTTTCCACCCCTACAAGCAGCCGCCGAAGCCTTCCACGTCGATTGGCTCGCAGATGAGGCCCGAGGGACACACCCCGATCTGGTCGAGCTCGCAGAGCTGGACACACTGGGTGCCGGAGCCCGTCACGACACACACCAGCCCGCCGCCGCAGTCTTGTGCGCCGTTGCAAGGATCACCTTGCTGACCCACGCCCGCAGGCATGCAGAGCGAGCCGTAGATCTCCTGACCACAGGGCTCGGGCGGGTAGTCGACGAAGATGTAACAACCCTCGCCGGGGCCGCAGTCGCCGTTGCCTTGGGCATACGGGTCGCAGTCGAACTGCTCGAGCGGCGGAGGCGGGTCCTTGCAGGGCGGATCGGTGTACTCGGACAGCGCGTCGGTCCCGGCGTCCTTGCCGCCCGGGCCGGTCGTCGATTTGGAGGAGCTCGTCTCGCCTCCTTCTCCGCCGCGTCCGCCATCTCCGTCGGGGACGATGACGTTGTTGTCGCAAGCCGTGACCAAGCCGGCGAGCGCGGTCGGAAGCACGAGCGCCCCGAGAGCGCAGAGAAGCAAGCGCTGCATGGGCGGCAGTCTAGCCCGAAGGAGTCTGCCGTGCCGAGCGGGACCGGTCGCGTTTGAGCGCTTTTGAACGGATGGAAGGGGTGCTACGAGCGGTTCGACATGGCAGGTCGATGCGCGCCGATGATCGTCGCCCCCTGGGTCGCCCTCGCGCTCGTCGCTTGCGAGCCTCGCGCCCCCGAGCCCATACCGTCGGCGCGGTCCGAGCCGCCGAGCGGCGCGGCCGGCGTGGCGTCGACGCAACCGGGGCCAAGCGTGCCCCTCGAGCTCGCGGCCTGCGTCGAGGCCTGGCCCGAGAAGCCGGTGCGCGAGGTGACGGGCACGGTCCCCGCGCCGTCTTGCCCCGACGATCCGGGGCCTCAGCCGCAGCTCGCGCTGGGCGTGGTCCGCTTCCCGGACATCGCCGGCGTGGAGGTCGCGGTGGAGCTGGCGAAGAAAAACGCCGATCGGATGCGCGGCCTCATGTACCGGAAAGAGCTGGGTGATAACGCGGGGATGCTCTTCGTCTTCGAAGAAGAGCGTGCGCTCCAGTTCTGGATGAAGAACACCTGCATTCCCCTCGACATGATCTTCATTTCCGACAAAGGCGTGGTCGTCGGCGTCGAAGAGAACACGCCGATGCTCAGCACCGACACCTTCGGCCCATCTTGCCCCGCCCGATTCGTGCTCGAGGTCAACGCAGGCTGGGCGCGCAAGCACGGCGTGCGTCCCGGGACGAGGGTCGACTTGCCGCGCTGACACGCGACGGGGCGGCCTGACACGAGCCCGGACGCGCGCCCGCAGCTCGAGAAAAACGGCAAGGGCTTTCTTCCCTTCCGCCGCCTCGCGCGCTACGTCACAAGGACGTGGAGAGATCGACCGCGTCCCGGGCTTCCTTCGAGGCCCCCTCGGCGAGAGGGGCCGCGGGAAGCGACAATCCGCCCGCGCTGATCGAGCGCCGGGCGCGGCCCAGCCGCGACGCCCTCCTCCGCGCGCTCGGCGCGCTCGCGCGCGTCGCGCCCCGGCGCGTCCTGCCGCACGATCTCGACGCAAGGGACGAGGAGTTCATCGCGGACGTCCTGCCGCTGATGGACTGGCTCTACGACTCCTACTTCCGTTGCGAGACCGAGCTCGAGGCGGATGTTCCTGACGGCCCCGTCATGGTGGTGGCGAACCACAACGGCATGACGGGAACGCCCGACATGTTCTGCCACATGACCGCGTTCTGGCGCCGTTACTCGCCGAAGCGCGTCGGCTACGGCCTCATGCACGACGTGCCCTTTTCGGTCCCCGGGGCCGGCGCCTGGCTCAACGCAGCCGGCGCCCTCGCCGCCAACCACGAAAACGGCCGCCGCGCGCTCGACCGGGGCGCCGCCGTCCTCGTCTTCCCCGGAGGGGACGTCGACGCCTGCAAGCCCTTCCGCGAGCGCTACCGGATCGACTTCGGGCCGCGCAGAGGGTTCATCAAGCTCGCCATCCGCGAGCAGGTCCCCATCGTGCCGGTCGTCAGCGCGGGCGCCCACGAGTCGCTCTACCTCCTGACGGACGGTCGCGACATCGCGCAGTGGCTCGGGCTCGACCGACGCTTTCGTTCGAACGTGGCGCCCGTCGGCGTCGCGCTCCCTTACGGGCTCGTCGTGGGCGTGCCGTTCCCTCACCTGCCGCCGCCGGTGAAGATCCACACCCGCATCCTCGCGCCCATCCGACACGGCCTTCCCCCCTCGGCCGCGGACGACCCGCGCCTTGTGGATGAGGTCTACGGCCGCGTGGTACAAGCGATGCGCGCCGCCATGGAACAGATCCGCAAGGCCGGCCGGCACGGCATCTTCCCCGCCCGCGATCGCGAAGCGCTCGCTGGGCGCGCGCGCCGCTGGCTCTACGAGAGGCTCTCCGCGGAGGCCGCCCGATGAGCGCGCTCGCCGAGAAAGAGCCGCGCATCCTGGCGGGCACGCTGGTCGTCGCCGCCCTCCTCCACGGCGGGTTCTTCGGCGTCGCCCGGCTCATCCCCGCGGTGAACCTCCTCGCGGTGGAGCACGCCCGGGAGGTGGAGCTCGTCGACGTCGACATCGAGAAAGAGGTCATCCCCGAGCAGCCGGAGCCCGAGATCGAGCCGGAGGACGACCTCGACCCGAACATGCAGGCCGCGGCGATCGCCGACCCCACGGTCATGCCGGAGCGGCGCCGCGACCGGCGGCGGAGCGCAGCGGCGACCGGCGGCACGGGCGATCCGTCGAGCGACAGCGCCACCGGCACGGGCGATCTGGTCGACGACCCGAACGGCCAAGGCCCGGGCGAGGAGTGGTCCCAGGACGACGGCGGCTGGGCTCCTCCGGGCACAGGCCCCAACGGCCCCATCTACAAAGATCCTTCGCTCTTCGAGATCCACCAGGCCGGCCCCGCCGCGCCGACGAAGGCGCCGAAGGGCAAGAAGGCGGACCGCAACGTCGCGAACCGCGTCCTCAAGGACGAGCTGCGCAAGCAGGACAAGCAGCTCGGCCTCGATCTGCCCGCGGCGGGCACCGTCGCCAGCCTCTTCCGCGCGGCCGTCCTCGCCTCCGACACGCCCGCCAACGCGCGCGCGTCGTTCGCCGTCGCGCTCGGGCCGGGCGGCCAGGTGAAGAGCGTCAAATACATCTCGTCGAGCGCCGGCTCCGCGTCCCAGTGGGAGGCGATCGCGGCCAACGTCAAGGCGGCCCTCAACGCACGCAAGCTCGCCCTCACCGGGGACTACGCGAAAGGCGCCAACATCTCGATCGCCGTCCAATCGAAGATGACGATGCCGTCCGGCGCGAAGGTCGACGCGGGCCTCGAGGCGAGCCTGACCCAGAAGTTCGACGTCGCCGACATCGGCGCGAAGCCCGTGCGCACGGTCACCGCTTCCCACAGCGCGAGCCCCGTCGAATAGGCCGGCTCCGGGGGGACATCTCGTGAGCGCGTACCGCGACAAGCTGGAGGCCGATCCGGGAGAGGACAACCTCGTCATGGTCTCGACCTACGTCGACCTGGTCGAGGCGGAGATGGCGCGCGCCGATCTGTCGGCGATCGGGGTCCGCGCGTTCATCTTCGAGCCGACGGGCTACGGCCACACGGCCGGCGGGATCCGGCTGCTCGTGCGCGACGCCGACGCGGGGACGGCGCGCGTCCACCTCGCGGACCAGCGACGCGCCCCGGTCGCGCGTGATCTCGACGACGAGGATCCCGACGCCATCCGGTGCCCGCGCTGCGAGCTCGCGTACACGACGTTCGGCCGCCCGAAGCTTTGGACGCCCCGCGAATCGAGCGCGCTCCTGCCGCTCGTCACCTTCCCCGCGCTGGTGCTCCTCTTCCCTCTCGCCCGGCTCTTCATGGCCAAGCGGTATCGGTGTGAGAAGTGCCAACACGTGTGGGACGACCCGAAGGAGGGCCCGAAGAAGGCCACGCCGCTCGGCCCAGACGATCCGCGGCCCGTCTTCCGCCTTCGCCGCGGCAACCCCGGGCTGGGGCTGTTCGTGGGCGGCACGAGCGGGTCGCTCCTCGCCATGGTGCTGATGGAACCCCTGTCGCTGCTCGCGTTGAGCGGTGCGTTCGGCGGATGGCTCATCGGCCGCTCGGTGAGACGGGAGATCTGCTCGGAGCCGACCTGTCGCGCCGCGCTCCCGCCCGACGCGACGGACTGCCCGAGCTGCCACGGCACGCTGGCGGGCGTCATCGAGACCTCGCACGAGCACTACATCGAGGCGGCGGCCGTACGCCGCGAGCTCGCGGCCGCGCGCAAGGCGCTCGCATCGAAGGCGGAGGGCGCATCGAAGGCGGAGGGCGCGAAGAAGCCGAAGAGCACGAAGCCCGCCCCCGCCGGCGCGTAGCGGAGCACTACTTCACGCTCTCGAGCATCGTCCGGAACGCGCTCTTCGACGCGAGGACCGTCTCGTTCGGGCCGACGAGGCGGAAGAACCAGTTCCCTTTGCCCTTCGTCTTCACGACGGCGGCGAGCATACGAAAGTCCTTCTTCACCATTTGCACGGGGGATTTCTTCATGCCCGGCCGCTGCGGCCCCATGTTGAGCTTGTAGGTCCCGGCGTGCTCGAACGTCTCCACGGTCATCCCGCCGACCTCGAAGGTCTCGCGCTTGGCCTCGGCCTTCGCGTCGCCGTCGAACTGGGCGAACCACTCGTCCCACTGCTTGTCTCTGTCTCCGTTGGCCCCTGTCCCGAAGAAGAGAACGAGGAGCTCGCCGTCCTCTTTGTCGTCGCCGAGCTTGGGGACCTTGTACCCCGCCCGGCGCGGCCCGGTGGTCGACGACTCGGAGAGCGACCAGGCCCCGGGCACCGTCCATTCGAGCGGCTGGACGGCGGGCTCGGCGCTGCGCTGGGCCACGGGGGCCGGCTCGGCGGGTGGGTCCGAACACGCGGCGAGGGCGCACAGCGTGACAATCACGGCAATTTTTGGGGGTCTATGTAGAATCGCGGTCACGGACACAAGCCTCGTGGTCACAAGGGACAAGCCCAGTGGCCATGTCGCACGTCTCTAGCCTAGCCCTAGTCCTGCAAGAGGAAGCGAGCGAGATGGAACAGATGGGCGAGTACCTCGTCCGCCGCCTCATCGGGGAGGGGGGGATGGGGAAGGTTTACGAGGCGGAGGAGCGGCTCTCGAAGCGCCGCGTGGCCCTGAAGGTCCTCCACTCCGAGCTCTCGAACAGCGAGCACGCGAGGCGGCTGTTCCTGAACGAGATGCAGATCCTCGCGAGGGTCGAGCACCCGAACATCGTCCGGAGCCTCGCGAGCATCGAGGTGAACGGCGAGCTGGTCATGGTGCTCGAGTACCTCGACGGCCGCACGCTCCGCCGGGTCCTCGGGGAGAAGAGCCGGCTGCCTTGGACGGAGGCGGCGCAGGTCGTCGCCAGCACCGCGCGCGCGCTCGTCGCGGCACACGGCCAGAGCCCGCCGGTCATTCACCGCGATCTCAAGCCCGAGAACATCATGGTCCTGTCGGACGGGGCCATCAAGGTCATGGATTTCGGCATCGCCAAGGTGGTCGAGGCCATGAACCAGACGAACACGCAGAGCGTCGGCACGCTGCAATACATGAGCCCCGAGCAGATCGACGCGCACACGATCGATCACCGGTCCGACCTCTATTGCCTCGGCCTCATCTTCTACGAGCTCCTCGAGGGCAAGCCGCCCTTCGTCTCGAGCTCACCGCGGCAGCTCCTGAACCTGCAGTGCACGGCGGAGCCCCCTGCCCTCTCCGACGACGTCCGACGTGGGCTGCCGAAGGGCGTCGAGGAGCTCGTCTTCCATTTGCTGGAGAAGGCCCCCGAGGACCGGCC
The DNA here is from genome assembly GCA_016794345.1 of Myxococcales bacterium. Taxonomy (GTDB): domain Bacteria; phylum Myxococcota_A; class Polyangia; order Polyangiales; family Polyangiaceae; genus Xiheicaenibacterium; species Xiheicaenibacterium phototrophicum. The sequence goes on along the minus strand of JAEUKE010000038.1, from coordinate 14,787 downwards.
CTACCTCGCGGAGGACGTCGTGTCTCGGCTCGAGCCGTTCATCCCTGCCGCAGCGGGGCCGGCGCTCGGGAGCACCCAAGGTCGAACGTCGCAGGCCGTCTCGCCGCGCGCGCGCCCTTCGCTCGGGGCGACCGAGCGCGAGCCCGAGCCTCGTTCGCCGTCGGGGGCCGGCACGACCGACAAGCCGCGCTCACCCGCGCCGTCCGCGGCGCCGGCCGGAAGTGCCTCGCCCGGACCCACGCTTCCCTCCGAAGGCGAGGAAGCGCCGTCGCCGCCGCAGAAAGGCGCAGTGAAGCGCGCCGACACGATCGCGCTCCTGGAGAAGGCGGAGCGCCCGCGGGAGGTGTCCACGGCGCTCGCGATCGGCATCATCGTCGGGCTCTCGCTCTTCGCCGGGCTCGCCGCCTACGCGGTCCGCGCAACCTCGACCCCGTCCGCGAAGCCGAGCGCGACCGTCGCACCCTCCGAGAAGCCCGCGGGCGGTGGGTCGTCCACGAAGTGGAAGAAGTGAACCATGCGGCAGGCATCACCCAACGAGAGCGGCTACGCGCGACCTCGAGGTGAGCCCGTCGCCGTCGGACGCGCGCTCCGCTTCGTCCTGGAGGACGGCGCGGAGCTCTATCGACTGGAAGAAGGCGACAGATCCGTCGCCGTGCGCTGGCTCGCGCTCGCCGAGCACCGCGTCGGCGGCTTCGTCGACGGCGGGCAAGACGCACGAGGCTGCTGGATCGTGCGTCGCGACGCCGCCTCGCTGGCTCGGCTGCTGAAGGGCGAGCGCGAAGGTTTGCCCTGGGAACGCGCGGCGCGCCTCGCGCTGGACGTGGCCGAGGCGCTCGCCCACTGCGAAGCGAGCGGGATCTTCCCCGGTCCCCTGGGCCCCGACACGATTCGTGTCTCCGCGACGGACGCCGCTTGGATCAACGCCGAGCCGCTGCTCCAAGGCGACCTCGGCGCCGCCCGCCCGAGCGCCGACACCGAGGTCTCGCCGGTCTGGTGCCCGCCGAAGCAGGCCGAAGGCGCTGCGTGGGACGCGGCCGCGAACCGCTACGTCCTCGGCCTCGTGCTCTACAAGATGCTCTGCGGCGCACATCCGTTTGGAGGGGCAGGCCTCCGCCGCGCGCTCGAGGCGGCCGCGACCGAGGAGGCCCCGCCTTTGCCGGATCGGGTCGCGGCCTCGCTCCCGCCGGGGCTGCAGGGCCTCGTGCTTCGCATGTTGCACCCCGACGAGTCGGCTCGTCCGCCGAGCGCCGAGGCCATCGCAGACGCACTCAGCCATTTCGCGCCGCGCGGCGGAAGAGGCGCGGGGCCAGCCGTCGCCGTTCTCCCCCTCCACGCAGCGGAGGGGGCCGGAGGGAGGAATCCACGGGGATTGCCTGCCCGTGAGCCGCGCCACAGCAGCTCCGAAACGACCGCCTCCGCCCGCGCAGGCGCAGCGTCACCGGCCGCCGCTCGGCGGTCCCCTCCGCCGCCCTCTCCTCCCCGGTCCGCGCCTCGCCGACTCGCGGGGCTCGCGCTTCCCGTCGTGCTCGGCGTCGCGATCGCGGGCGGCGCGCTCGCCCAGCTCGAGCCCGCCAAGAAGAAGGCCGCTGCGCGCTCGGTCCACATCGACGCGCAGGCGCCGCTCGGCGCGCGCGAGCTCTCGGCCGAGAGCTGCGCCGCGTGTCATCCGAGCCAGGCCGCGCAGTGGCGGCGCAGCGTGATGGGGCACGCCATCAAGAGCCCGCTGTTCAACGCGCTCGAGTCCCTCGCCCAGGAGCAGATCGGCCGCGACTTCGATTGCCCGAACGGCGCGGGCGCGCTGCGCAAGACCAACGCCGACGTGGCGTGTCGAAACTCGCAGACTGGTGTCCAGGTGAGCGGCGCCGGGGGCGAGCACTGGTGCGTCAACTGCCACGCGCCAGCGGAGGTCATCGAGGCGAAGATGCCCGTCTGGCAGGGCAAGGCGAACGGCGATCCGCGCTCACGCTTCCCGGTCCGCGACCTGCTCGGCGAGTCGGCCATGGAAGGCATCTCTTGCAACTTCTGCCACCAGGTCCACGGTCCGGTCACGCCGCGGTCACGCGGCTACCAGGGCAACCCGACGTGGACCTCGTTCGTGACCGGCACGGTCTTCAACGCCCGGCCCGAGGATCTGCGCGGCGTGTTCGGGATCGCCAACAGCGGCTACGACATGCGCCCCGAGACGTTCCTCCTGCGGCGCGGCGAGGAGCCCGAGAACGGCCTGGTCCACCAGCGTCCGTCGGATGAGACGCGCGCCTACTTGAAGTCGAGCGAGTTCTGCGGAAGCTGCCACGACGTGCGCCTCTTCGGGACGGACGTGATCGGCGCGACGAAGGGCGAGCACTTCAAGCGCCTCCGCAACGGCTACACGGAGTGGGTGGACTGGGCGAGCACCGAGCGCCGTAAGGGCCGCGAGCCCGCGACGTGCCAGGGCTGTCACATGTCGACCTTCCCCGGGGTCTGCGAGCCCCGCGCAGGCGCGGAAGGCGGCGACGGCTGCCCGCCTGGCACGCGTTTCTCGCCCCGCGCCCCGGGCACCCTGTCGAACGGCTTCGTCGCGCAGGGCTCGCTCGAGAAGACCCCCGTCTCGACACACTACTTTTCGGGCGTGGACCTGCCGCTCGCGCGCGAGTACCCGGCGGAGCTGCTCGACGAGGCCGCGCTCGACAGCGCCGGCATACCCGTGAGCGCCGAGGCGCGGCGCGATCAGCTGCTGCGTGCTTCGTTTGCGTTCGGCCTGGGCAAGGTCTCGGCCGGGCGAGGGCGCCTCGAGATCCCCGTGAAGCTCGAGAACGTCGGCGCCGGCCACCGCGTGCCGGCCGGCTTCTCGCAGGAGCGAGAGATCTGGGTGCACCTCAAGGTGACCGACGCCCGAGGCCGCCTCCTCTACGAGGTTGGCCGCGTCGATCGGCCCGAACAGGATCTCCGCGACAAGATCTTCAGCGTCGTGAACACGAACCCGCGCCTCGTCGATCGCCAGGGTCGGCCCGAGGGCCTCTTCGGCGCGGACGTGCTGGACGGGCCCGACCGACCCGAGTGGTCGCCGCGTCCCGATCTGGGCGGGACGATCTTCCGCGGCAAGGGGCTCATCAACCTGCAGAACGGCTTCCTCCGCTGCGTTCGCTGCATCGGCGTCATCGCGCCGGACGGGACCTGTCAGCCCGGGCCGGGCCAGGGCCGCACACGCGCCGACCGCTACGAGGACGGCGTCTACGATCTCGACACCGGCCAGTGCCAGTCCAACCTCGCCGGACAAAACGCGCTCTTCGAGACGTATTTCCCGGTCGGCGCGCTCGACGCGACACGTGGGATCACGAAGGCGCCCGACGCCATCATCGATACCCGCTCAGCGCCGCCGAACGTCGAGCTCACCTACAACTATGAGCTCGACGTCTCGGGCGCGCGCGGCCCGCTGACGATCGAGGCGCGCCTCCTCTTCCGCGCGTTCCCGCCCTTCCTCATCCGAGCGTTTGCTGCCTACGAGCGCGAGATGGCCGCGCTCGGGGCCCGGCCGAGCGGACCGCTCGTCGACGACGCGATGCTCGAACGGCTCAGCGTGGTCGAGCTCGCCAAGGTGGTCGAGACCGTCACCCCATGACCGCTCGCACGCCCGAGCAGGGCCCCTCCGCAGCCCTTCCGCGGTCGGTGTTCGAGGCCCCGCTCTTCCGCGGCCTGGACGCGCGCGCGCAGCGCGAGATCGAGGCGGCCGCGTCCGTCCGCCGCGCCGCGCGAGGAGACACGCTCTTTTGCGACGGCGATCGCGGCGAGACGCTGCTCGTGGTGCTCGAGGGCGAGATCGAGCTCGTCCGCGAGCGCAAGGCCGACGGCGTCTCCGCGGTCGTGCGGCGCGCCGTCGCGGGCGACGTCTTCGGGGAGGAGGTCACGGTGCTCGCGCGGCGGACGGCCACCGCGCGCGCCGTCACCGCGTGTGCGGTCGTGGAGATCCCCGTCCACTTGTTCCGCAGGGTCGCGGTCCGATCCGGCCGCGCCGAGCTCGCCGAGAAGCTCGAGCGCACGCTGCGGCGTTCGGCCGCTCGCGATCTGCTCGCGACGATGCAGCTCGCGCAAGATCTCGGGCCGGAGGGCCTCGACGCGCTGCTCGACGCGGTGACCTTCGTCGACGTTCCGCGTGGCCAGCCCGTCTACCGGCAGGGCGAGCCCTCGACGGCCATGTTCCTGCTCGCGGAGGGCATGGTGCAGCTGCAGACCGAGGAGGAGGAGCGCGTCCGCGTGCGCGGCTACCTCGTGCGCGGCGACTTCTTCGGAGAAGAGGAGCTCGAGACGGCCTCGCCGCGGCTCGCGAGCGCCGTCGCGAGCGGACCATCGACCGTCCTCTCGGTCCCGGCTCGCGTCGTGCGCCAGATCGCCTCACGCGATCTCGATCTCTTCGCAAGGCTGAGGCGCGTGTCGCTCGGTTCGAGCGAGAAGCAGCGCGAGATCATCGCCAAGGCCGCGGCGGGCGCGACGCAACACGTCTTTCGGGATCTGTACCGGCTTCAGATCGCGCGCTCGCTCCTCGTGATCGACCTCGAGACCTGTGTGCGGTGCGGCCAGTGCGCGTGGGCCTGCGGCGCGCTCCACGGGACGAGCCGCCTCGTCCGGCGTGGCGACAAGATCGTCGCCAAGGTCGACGCCGCCGAGGAAGGCTTCGACGTCTTTCGCATGGGCTCGGCCGCGCTCGCCGAGCCACCGGCCAGGGCGCGCGAGCCGCGCAGCTTGCTCCTGCCCAGCTCGTGCCAGCACTGCGAGAACCCGAGCTGCATGATCGGCTGCCCGACCGGCGCGATCGGCAAGGACCCGACGGGCGAGGTCTTCATCCGGGACGAGCTCTGCACGGGCTGCGGCGCGTGCGCGCGGGCGTGTCCCTGGCAGAACATCCAGATGGCGCCGCGCCCGGCCGGCGTCGCACGCCCGCCGGGCGCAGCCGCCGAGGAACTCGCGGTAAAATGTGATCTCTGCCGCGGCTTCGAGCGGGGCCCGGCCTGTGTCCAGGTCTGCCCGACCGCGTCGATCTTTCGCGTCGACCCCAGCGCCGAGATCGGGGAGCTCGCGGATTTGTTTGGCCTCCAAGCACCGGCCCCTGCGGCGGGGGCGCCTCCGCCCGCGCGTCCGGCCGCCGCGCGCGCGCCCGCCGCGCCCATCCTGCTCGGCGCCGCGCTCGGCGCCGGCGGTATCGCGCTCTGGGGCGTCGTCATGCAGGCGCGCGGCAACGCATCGCCCGCGAGCGGGCTCGGCCTCGCCGCCGGGATCCTGGCGGGCGCGCTCTTCGTCGCGTTGCTCGCTTATGCGGTGCCCAAGCGCGCGGTCCGCGCCTGGATGAAGCTCCCGGCGCCGAAGTCGGGCCCGCGCAGCGTCACCCGTCCCCACTACCTCGCGCACCTGGCGCTCGGTCTCTTCTGCCTCGCAGGAGCCATCGCCCACACGCCGGCGCCGCTCGCCTTGCGCGCCACCGCAGGCAGCGCGCTCTTCGCCTCGCTGCTGGTGGCCGGGCTCTCCGGCGTCGCGCTGGCCTCGATCTACGCGTTCGTCCCGCGCGCCCTCGCCCGCGTCGAGCGCGTGCCCCTCTTGCCGGAGGACTTCCGCGGTGAGCGCGAGGCGCTCGAAGGGCGCCTCTTCCGAGCGATGAGCGGCAAGAGCGATCTCGTCAAGGCCGTGTGCGACAAGATCGTGATTCCCTACGTGCGTGCGCCCCTCGGCTGGGCGCGGCTCGTCGCGTCCGCGCGCGATCTCCGCCGCGAGCACCGCGCGCTTCGATCCCGGATCGACGTCATGCTCGAAGGACGAGGCCGGGAGAAGCTCACGGGCCTCGACGAGATCTGCCGGGTGGCGATCGAGCTCCGAGCCCTCCCCGCGCAGCGGGTGCTCCTCGGCCTGCTCCGCGCCCCGCTCCCGGTGCACCTCGCGGCGATCGGCGTCGCGAGCGCCCTGCTCGTCATCCACGTGGTGCGGGTGATCGGGGGCCTCCTTTGAGCGAGCCGCCGCGCGAGCAGAAGCACCTCACGCTGTTCGTCGCGCCGACGGGCGAGGCGAAGAAGGCGGCACCCGCAGCGCGACGAGCGACCACGACGAGCGACGTGGCCCGCGTGCGGCCGGCCTGGGTCGCGGCGGCGTGCGGCGCCGCCGCCGCGACAGCCGCGTTCGTCCTGTCTCCCGCTGCGCCGGACGCCGGCCCGGGTCCGCTCACGCCGCCACACGTGAAGGCGAAGCTGACCTGCTCGTCCTGCCATGAGAAGGCGGACAAGGGCACGCCGAAGTTCATCGAGAACGCGCGCGGCGCCTGCGTCGGCTGCCACGGACCGCACCCGAGCACGCGCGAGGGCCACAAGAAGCTCGCCGCGAAGGGCGAGCTCGGCTGCGTCTCGTGCCACACGATCCATCGCGATCAGAGCGGCGTGAAGCTCCCCGCCGACGGTCCGGCCGTGCGCTACGGGACCTGGGGCGAGGTGACGCTCGACGATCTCGCGTTCCACAACGAGCGGACGATCCTCGTGCCGACAATCCCGCTCGCCAACTGCCTGCGCTGCCACGAGGCGAAGGCGACCGATCCGATCGCGCGATGCCGGAGCGGGGTCGGCGGCGATCTCGAGCCGTCGCTCTGCTTCGACGAGCACCGCGTCGCGCTCCCGCCCGATCTGCCCACGTTGCGCGCGGGCACGAAGCCACCCGAGGCGCGCAAGCCCAAGGGCGTCTGCGCCGCGCAGCACTTCGACGATCGGTCCTTCGCCTGGGAGGTCGCGCGTGAGGCCGTCCACGAGGTGCCGGTGATCCCGAAGAGCGCAGCCGCGAAGACCCCCCTCGCCTGGCTGGGGGGAGGCGCGCTCGGCGCCGCGCTCGGGTACTCGGGGACCGCCGCGCTCGGCCTCCTCGTGGCCCGACGCAGGAAGCAAAAGGGGCTCGCCACCCCGGCCAAGTCACCGGAGACGCGCCGGCTCCCGATGATCGACACCTCGACGTGCCTCGGCTGCTACGCCTGCGTCGACGCGTGCCCCTACGGGGTGATCGAGATCGAGCGTTACGTCGCGGTCGTCGCCCGGCCCGACGCTTGCTGCGGCCTCACGCTGTGCGAGCAGCGTTGCCCCAACGGATCGCTGCGGATGGAGGACGAAAACGCCGTGCTCGAGCGGCCTCGGCTCACGCCTTCGCTCGAGAGCGCCGACAACCCGGGCCTCTACCTCTCGGGCGACGTGACCGGCGTGCCCCTCATCAAGAACGCCATCTTGCAGGGGGCACGGGCGGCCGAGGCCGCGTTCGCTTCGCTCTCGTCGAGGCCGCGCGACCCGCAGGCCCTCGACACCCTCGTCGTGGGCGCCGGACCGGCCGGCATCAGCGCTGCCCTCCGCCTGAAGGAGCTCGGCGCACACGCGACCGTCATCGAGCAGGGCGGCGTCGCCCAGAGCATCCAGAGCTTCCCGCGCGGCAAGCTCGTCTTCGATCAGCCGCTCGAGCTCCCGGTCGCCGGCAAGCTCTGGCTCAAGGAGTCAACGAAGGAGGAGCTGCTCCTCAACTGGATGCGGATCGTCCGGCGCGAGGCTCTGGCGATCCAGGAGGGCACGCGGATGACGACGGTGATCCGAGGCCAGGACGGGATCTTCGTGATCCGGGCGGTGGGGCCCGACGACACAGAGCGGGAGATCCGCGCCCGGACGGTGATCCTGGCGATTGGCCAGCGCGGCACCCCTCGGCGCCTGCCCGTCCCCATCCCGCCCGAGGGCGAGGGCCGGGTGCACTACCACCTGGCGGACGCCCGCAGCATGGCGGAAAAGAACGTGATTGTGGTGGGCCTGGGCGACACGGCCATGGAAGCCGCGGTGGCCCTGGCCGGGCAGCCCCGGACCTCGGTCACAATCCTGCACCGTGGCGCTACTTACTCGCGTGGTCAGCCTCGCAACATCGCGGAGGTCGAGCGGCTCCGAAAGGCCGGGCGGATTCGCCTGCGCTTCGGCGCGTCGATCACCGAGGTGGGCGCGGGGTTCCTGCGCGTCGAGAGCCCCGAAGGGCAGGTCCGCCTGGCCTTCGATGCCCTCTTCGTGCTCATCGGTCACATCCCGCCCTGGGATACCCTTCGTGGGGCGGGTGTCAGAAGCACGGCCGATCCAACGCCCCCCGGAGACGTGAAGCGATGAGAACGCGAACCCTTGGTTTCATGGCAGCCCTGAGCATGGCCCTCGTGGGAGGCGCGGTGTACGCGGTCACGCCGAACGGCGGCTTCGCGGCGAGCCCGGATCCCTCCGTCGCCGACGCGGCGTCGGGCTCCGAGGAAGGCGCCGACCAGGACACCGATCTCCTCGGCGCGGCCGGAAGCGCGAGCCTCTCCCAGTTCACGGCCGGCAAGACCGTGACGGTCGAAGGCCGCGTCGGCCAGACGAAGCTCCTCGGCTCCTCCGTCCAGGAGAACCTCCTCCTGCTCGAGCTGAAGGGCGACACCGCGTCGGGCGGCGAGCAGCCGCGGGTCAATCTCTCGATCGTCATCGACAAGTCCGGGTCCATGCGCGGCACGCGGCTGACGAACGCGCTGGCCGCGGCGGAGACCGCCGTGCAGCGCCTGCGCGACGGCGACACCGTGAGCGTCATCGCCTTCGACACGAAGACCGAGATCGTCGTGCCCACGACCGCGGTGAACACCTCGTCCCGCAGCGCGACGCTCCAGTCGATCCGCGGCATCACGCTGGGCGGCGACACGTGCATCTCGTGTGGGCTCGAGGAAGGGCTCTCCGAGCTCCGGCGCGCCGAGTCGTTCGGGGGCGGTGGCACCGGCGCGGTCGAAAGGATGATCCTCCTGTCCGACGGCGAGCCGACGAGCGGGGTACGTGACGTGTCGAGCTTCCGAGCCATCGCCCAGCGCGCCATGACCCAGGGCGTGAGCGTCACGACCATCGGCGTCGACGTGGAGTTCAACGAGAGCATCATGACGGCGATCGCGCTCGCCTCGAACGGGCGCCACCATTTCGTCGAGAACGACCGCGATCTCGCGCGCGTGTTCGAGGCCGAGGCCGCGTCGCTCGAAGAGAGCGTCGCCGCCGACTCGGTCGCCGAGATCCAGCTCGCGCCCGGCGTCGAGCTGGTCCAGGTGTTCGATCGCACCTTCACTCGCTCGGGCGACCGCATCACCGTGCCGCTCGGCACCTTCACCAAGGGCGAGACGAAGACGGTGCTCGTGAAGGTGCGCGCGCCCGCCGGGGCGGACGGCGCGACCGAGCTCGCGAAGGTCGACGTCGCCTACCGCGACCTCGTCTCCGGCAAGGACCAGAAGCTCTCGGGAAGCCTCGGTTTCGAGCGCGTCTCGAGATCGAGCGACGTGGCCGATCTCGACGGCTTGGTCCTCGATCGGCTCCAGCGGAGCGAGACCGCCGCCGCGCTGCGCGACGCCAACTCGCTCTTCGTCGTCGGAAAGGCCGACGAGGCCCGTCGCCGCCTCCAGCAAGCGCAGCAGTCGCTCAACAAGGCCAAGAACATCGCCCCCAAGCTGGCCCCCGCCAGCCGCGCGAAGGACGTGGAAAAGAGCTTCGCGGCGCAGGAGGCCGAGCTCTCGCGTGCCGAAGGTGGGTTCGCCACGCCGCCGCCGGATCCGTTCGCGGCGCCGGGAGCGGCCAAGCCAGCGCCGGCCCCGGCACGCGAGCAGAAGGTGCACCAGAAGAAGAACGCCGAGGTCGCGAACGACCTCGCGTTCTGACCCGCTACTTCTTCTTGGGCGTGAAGCGGAGCGAGTAGCTGACGACCGTCGTCCCGGTCTTCGGCTTCAGAAACTCGATCTCCGCGAAGACCTCGCGGATGCAGGCCTGAAACGCCTCGCCGTCGATCCCTGACTTGTACTTCTTGATCTCGGCCTTGCCGCCGGCCTTGTCGATCTTCAGATCGATGCTGACGTCGCCGCCCTTGTCCTGCGCGTCGGCCTTGGCGAAGCACCGCGCGAGCGCCTCGAAGTGAGGCTCGACGCTCCGCTTGATGGGTGACTTGGTCTCCGCGTCATTGGGGCCGCCTCCGATGTGCATGCCGATGTTCTTCACCTCGACGTCGGGAGGAGGCGCGTCCGGTGCGGAGGCGGCCGAAGCAGAGCCGGAGGCAGCCGGGGCCGAGGCGGAGGGTGCCGCAGCGGAAGGCGCAGCCGAAGCCGGCGCGGCGGGCGCGGTCGACGTCGGGGCCGTCGGGGCCGGCGCGAGCTTCGCGGACGAGGTCGCGGCAGCTGGCTCTGCGCCGTTGTTCTGAGGCGCGCAGCCGAGGAGGAAGAGGGCGGCGAGCAGGCGGGCGTTCGGGATCACCGCGCCCTCTTACACGGTTTCTCGAGGCGTGAAAAATCTCGCTCGCGGCCCAGAACTTCGCGCCCGCCTCCGCGTAGGATGCGGGCTTCTCCTCCGGAGGTCTGGATGACGAAACGAACCTGGGCGGCGGCGCTCGGGGCCGCGCTCGCTCTCGCGAGCACGACCCGACCGGCCGACGCGTTCTGCGGCTTCTACGTCAGTGGCGCCGACGCCAAGCTCTTCAACAACGCCACGCTGGTCGTGCTCATGCGCGACGGGACACGGACCGTGCTCTCGATGCAGAACAACTACGAGGGCCCGCCGGACGACTTCGCGATGGTCGTCCCGGTCCCGGTGGTGCTGCAGGAGGAGAACGTGAAGACCTTGCCGCGCGAGATCTTCACCAAGGTCGACCAGATGGCCGCTCCGCGGCTCGTCGAATACTGGGAGCAGGACCCTTGTGAGGGCGGCCGCCGCGCGAAGGGCGAGGGCGCGCCCGGCCTGGCGGCACCGCAGTCCGCGGCTCGGGAGGCGAGGTCCGACTCGGCCTACCAGGTGAAGATCGAGGCCCAGTTCACCGTCGGCGAGTACGAGATCGTCATCTTGAGCGCGCAGGACTCGTCGGGCCTCGACCGCTGGCTGCGCGACAACAAATACAAGATCCCCGACGCCGCGGAGCCGGTCCTGCGCCCGTATGTGGAGTCGGGGATGAAGTTCTTCGTGGCGAAGGTGAACGCCGAGAAGGTCAAGTTCGAGGAGCGCGACGGCAAGAGGATGGCGGCGCTCTCGCCGCTCCGCTTCCACTACGACAGCGACACCTTCAGCTTGCCGGTCCGCCTGGGTCTCTTGAACTCGAACGGCACGCAGGATCTGCTCATCCACATCCTCGCGCCGAACAAGCGCTACGAGGTCGCGAACTACCCGAACGTGACGATCCCGACGAACCTCGACGTCGCGGACGGCGCGAAGGAGAGCTTCGGGCCGTTCTACGCGGCCCTCTTCGACAAGACCCTCGAGCTGAACCCCAAGGCGGTCGTGACCGAATATGCGTGGGCCGCGCAGACCTGCGACCCCTGCCCCGGCCCGACGCTCACGCAGGCGGACATGATGACGCTCGGCGCGGACGTGCCCCCCGACGCAGCGACCGACGACGGCACCTGGGTGCCGCGTGTGGTCTTCGGCGCAATCGAGGGCGAGCCGACCGCGCAGCGGCAGCTCGGCAGCCTCTATTCGCCGCTCAACACGTGTTTCCAGCGCGCGCGGGAGAGCGACCCGAAGCTCACCGCCAAGGTCTCGTTCACGGTGCAGACCGACGACAAGGGCGACGTGACGAGCGTCAGCCTGAGCGGCGCGAAGCTCCCCGCGAGCATGGAGAGCTGCACGAAGGGCGCCTTCCAGGCGGCCCGGTTCGCGGGCGTGCCCAAGCGAAAGCTGACGGTTCCGGTGGAGTTCTCGACGTTCCGACCGGGCGGCGTGAAGCCCTACACGCTCACGCGCCTCCACGCGCGGTACGGCAAGGACACTCTCGGCGAAGACCTCGTGTTCCGGGAGGCGTCCGCCATCGTCGGCGGCCGCGAGGTACGGAGCGACGGCAAGCTGGAGAACGGCGCGAGCCCCGCGCCTATCAACAACTTCCAGGCTCGGTACGCGATCCGCCACCCGTGGACCGGCCCCATCACGTGCAAGGACCCGCAACGCGGCGTCTGGGGCGGCCCGCCCCAGGGAGTCAAAGCAGACACCGGCATCAAGGCCGCGCTCGACCTCGCGTTCGCGCCTCGCGGCAAGACCGATCTCGCCGGGCTGCTCCGGCAAGACGTCCCGGAGCTGAAGCTGAAGGCCACGAGCGTGCCGGGCCCGAGCGGCGGGACCGAGAAGCAGAGCGACGACGCCGACGAGCCGCGCAAGTCGTCCGACACAAAGGCCACGCCCACGTCGGGCTGCGCGTGCAGTCTGGACGGCGGGTCCAGCACGGAGCTCGGCTGGCTGGCCGCGTTCGGCGCCGTGGCCGCTGCGCTCGGACGTCGAGTGAACAGGCGCCGATGACTCGAGGCGCGGCGCGGATGACCGGCGTGATTGTCGGCGCGGCGCTCGCCGCCTCGACGCTCGCCGGCGCCTGCGAGCTCGAGCACCCGCTCCCCACGGAGACCGCGCCGGCAGAGAGCGCGGCGCCAATCGCCGCCCCCGTGCTCCCGGTCGACGCGCCGGATTTCGCGCCGTCGCAAGCCCGCCTTCGCCCCGGCTCGACGCGCACCGGCGCCGAGCTGGCCGACGTCGAGCGGTGCGAGCCCTGCCACACGGAGGTCGTTCGGGCCTGGCGGTCGAGCGCGCACGCGCTCGCCAGCTTCCAGAACCCGCTCTACCGCACCTCGGTCGACTCGTTCCGCGAGGCCCGCGGCGAGAAGGCGAGCCGCTTCTGCGGCGGCTGCCACGATCCGGCGCTCCTCGTGGATGGCGCGATGGATGTCGAGGTCCGGCCCGACGACGCGCGCGCGCGCGCGGGCGTCACGTGTTCGGTCTGTCACACCGCGGTCGAGGTCCGACCGGGCGGCAACGCCGCGTACACGCTCGCGGCGGATCCGCTCGAGATCCCCTCCTTCGAGGACGAGGAGAGCATCGCTCGCCACAAGCGCCAGGCGACGCCCGCGCCGCTGCGCACGGCCGCGCTCTGCGGCAGCTGCCACAAAGCGTTCCTCGGCGAGCACACCGGCCACCCGCATTTCATCTCGGGCGCCGACGACATGCTCCCGTGGAAGCGGAGCGTCTACGCGGGGAGCCGCGCCGAGCGGCTCGACGAGCCGATGGCCAAGGCGGAGTGCCGCGATTGCCACATGCCGCTCGAGGCGCCGCGCGACTACGACGCCGCAGCGGACGACGGCGCGCTCGCGTCGCATCGCTTCGCCGGCGCGCACACGCTGCTCGCCGCGATGCAAGGTGACGACGAGCAGCTCGAGGCTCACCGCGCCGAGCTCGTCGGCGCGGCGAGCCTCGACGTCGGCGCCGCGCGGGAGGCCGGGGGGACCTCGGTGCTCCCGGAAGAGCTCGCACCCGCCGCAGGCCGCGTCGAGCTCGACCTGGTGGTACGGAACCTCCGCGCCGGACACCTCTTCCCGGGCGGCACGGTCGACATCGCCGACACCTGGATCGAGGCGATCGTACTTGACAGTGACGGTACCGTCATTGCTTCGGCCGGCACCGAGCACGAAGAAGGCCGCGAGGACCCGACCGCCCATCGTCTGCGCGCCGAGCTGATCGACCAGCGCGGGCTCCCCGTCCGCGCCCACGAGGTCGAGCAGTTTCGCGCGGTGGGCTACAACCAGGCGGTGCCGGCCCGTGACGCGGCGGCCGTCACGTATTCGTTCGTGGTGCCCGAACGTGCCGCCCTCCCGCTGCGTGTCGAGGCGAAGCTGCGACACCGAGCGCGCACTCCCGAGCTGGCCATCGCGGCCTGCCGCGCGCAGCAGACGGAGCGCGGGCGCGCCTTCCAGCGAGGCTCGGGCCTCGACGCCTGCGTGACCGCCCCGATCGTGGACGTCGCCTCGACCTCGGTCGTCCTCGGCTCAGGCAGCGCGGGGCTCGACCCGATCAGGCTCTCCGCGAGGCTCGCGGACCATGGCCAGGCGATGTTGCGCGCCTTGCAAGAGGAGACCGAACAAGCTCGCCCGAGCCTCGAGCGCGCCCTCGAGCTGGCGCGCTCGAGCAGCGAGCCCCTCGCCGAGGCGCGCGCGCTCTGGCTGCTCGGCGAGCTCGATTCGCGGCAGGGCCGCGTCGAGCAGGCGATGCGCCGCTTCGACGGCGCCGAAGCCCTCGTCCCGCGGCACCCCGCGATCGCGGCGGCTCGGGGGCGCGCGCTCGCGCAAGTGTGGCGCTTCGCGGAGGCCGCGCCGCACTTCGCGGAGGCGGCGGCGGGCGCGCCGCTCGACGACACGGTATGGGCCTATCTCGCGATGACGAGGGCGAGCGAAGGCGAGCCCGCGCTCGCCTTCGAGGCAGCCACGAAGGGGCTCGCCCAGTCGCCGCGCAACGCCGACCTCCTCCGATCGCAGGCGCTCGCGCTGAGGCGGCTCGCTCCCGAGGCTCCGACCACGCTCGTCGCCGACGAGGCTCACCTCCGACACCGCGTGGCCGACGACGCCCCCGCGTTGCGCGCCGCTTGCGGCGACGCCGTCCCGGGGTGCGCCCTCGAGCGGCGGCCCGTGCACGTGCACCCGATGAAGCAGCGCTAGTCCCCTGGAACCAACATTTCTTTGGAGAATTCGGGCCGCCCCTGACGGGGCGAAGGCGGCCCGAATTCTCGGGCGAGGTGTTGGTTTGTCCCGGAGGGGACTCGTTCTCCCTTGCGTGGAAACTCCGTTTCCACGGGACTAGGCCCTGAGCTAGCGCGGGATCGCGCATCTATCCGAGAAGTGAAGGCTCTTCGTGGCATGCGCGCACGGACTTCAGGTGAAGAGCGTCGTGGGGATCGGAGTTTGGTCACGGTGAAAGAGCCGCGGGTGTGAACCCTCACCCCGTGGCCCCTCTCCCCGAGGGAGAGGGGCAGCGTGACGGAATCGAC
>JAEUKE010000032.1 GCA_016794345.1 Myxococcales bacterium | reverse complement strand
GATCGAAGGGTCGCTTGAGGTTCTTCTTGGCGGCGGCGTGCACGGGCGGGTCGGCCTTGCGGCCGGCGCAGGCGCGGTAGTCCGCCGTGGCGGCGTCGCGGCGGCCGGCAAGATCGTGGGCGCGGCCGCGCCAGAGGTGGAACGCGGCGACGCGCTCCTCGTCCGGGTGGCCGAGGGCAATGGCGGCGTCGAACGCCGACACGGCGCGCTCGGCGTCGGCGAGCTCGACCGAGAGCAAGCCGAGCGTGCTGTGGTAGAGCGCCTGCTCGGGGGCGAGCTTGGCGGCGCGCTCGAGGCAATCGCGCGCGGCGCGGGGATCCGCGTCGTCCACATAGGCGACATAGGCCTGCCTGTATTGGGCGAACGCGTCGTCTGCGCGGGCGTCTGTCGCGGGCGCGACGCGGAGCTCCCCGAGGTCGGGCGCGTGGTCCATCTTGGCGAGCGAAAACGGCAGGAACGTGCCGCGGCTCGTCGGGGCCTCGCCGGTGCCGATCCACAGCGCGCCGTCCTCCGGGCGGAAGACGACGGAGCCGACCGTGAGCGCCATGGCGATGGAGTCACGCACGCGGCAGCGCGGATCGCCCGTGTCCGCGAGGATGGAGGCCATTCCCGCCGCGTCGAGCGAGCCGGCGCGCTCCCGCAGCAGCTCGCCGGCTCGGCGGTGGCGGCCCTGGTTGTGCCGCCAATACGATCCGTAGAGCGCGATCTCGGTCGAGCCGAGGACCTCGTCCAGGTAGATGTTCGCGTAGGAGAACGAGGAGTCTTCCGGCGTGGTGCGGCGGGGCGCCTGGCGATCGGGGCTCTCCTCGAAGCAGAGCACCTGCTTCGCCTTGCCGTCCGTCACGACGTACGTCCAGCAGCCGATCGGCGTGTGCGCGCGGAGGATGCTCTCCGCCTCGTCGAGCGAGCGCGCCTTGCGCATGACGATGTCGCCGACGACGCCGATGGGCGTGCCGCCGAGGCGCGTCCTGTCGGTGAACATGTGCTGATGCACGGTGAGCGAGAGGCCGGCCTCGTTCATGGCGGTGATGCCGCCGAGCCCGACGCCCGCGGCGCTGACCGAGACGTAACGCTGCCCGTCGTCCGGCTGGTGGAAGATGGCCGTGGCGTGCAGGGGCCAGTTCGCGACGCCGTGGTAGTCGAAGTTGCGCGCGTGGTAGAGCTTGCCGTCTTTCGTGGCCGAGCCCCAGGCGACGGCGCTCGTGCAGCCGAGGCCGAGCGCGAGGCGGTGCGCGACGGCGGGGCCGGGGTCCTGCAGCTGCATCATCCGCGAGGTGACCCAGAGCAGCGCGTCCGGCATGGTGCAGCCGCGAAGGAACGCCGCCTCGTCCAGGCCGGCGCCGCGCGCGATGCCCGTGGCCGTCTCCTTGGCGAAGGCGGGCAGGGCGCGCTCGACGCGCGCGCCGACGACGTACTGGAGCGCGCCGGCCACGACCGGAGAGGCGGCGCCGAGCTGCTTGCCGAGGAGCCGCTCCACCATTCGCCGGTAGTACGGAATGGGCCCGTTTTTCACCTGGTCTCCGAGGAGCGCGCCGTGTTGCTCGCCCATCTCGGTGAAGGAGCCCGCGACCTTGAGGACGTTGAGGCGATCGACGCGCTTGAGCCAGCCGCGCCCGTGCCGGCGGACCTCCGCCTGCCGCGTGCTCGTGGTCGTCGCGCGCACTTCCGATGTTGACGGTTGCGTCATTTGTCGAGTCCCTCCAGGGCGGTCTTCAAGGGCTCGCCGCTCGCCAGTGCGGCGGCGGCGAGGATGCGGGGCGTGGCCCACGCGTGGAAGTTGGCGACGAGCTCTCGCGCGGCGGGGGCGTCCCCCGCCTCCACCAGATCGACGAGGAGGCGCAGCCCGTCCAGGTGCTCGCGGCTGGCGGGCCGCGTGGCGGCGAACGCGCTCTCCAGATCGGTCACGACGCGCGCGTTGAACGCGCTCAGCATCTCGAAGACGGGGTTCTTCGCGGCGCGCGCGAGCGCCGCGCCCATCTCGTGGACGAGCTTGCCGTAGCGAGGCCCGTCGCGGAGGGCCGCGTCCATCTCCGCGAGGAGCTTCTTCATGGCGCGCACGTCCGCCTGGGTGCGGCGGGTGGCGGCGAGCGCCGTCATCTCCGCGTCCATGATCGAGCGGACCTCGAGGAAGGACTCGAGCACCTTGCGATCGATCTTGCCGGGGTTGGGCACCAGCATGGCGGCCAGCACCTCCGGGCTCATCGACCGGAGCGGCTCCAGCACCTCCGTCCCCCGGCGGCGGACGGGCCTCACGAGGCGGTGCACCTCCAGGAGCTTCACCGCCTCGCGCACGACGCCGCGGTTCACCTCGTAGCTCTCGGCCAGCTCGTCCTCCTTCGGGAGGACGGCACCGACCGCGTACTCCCCGGCGACGATGCGGCCGAGCAGATCCCTGGCGACGCGGTCCGAGCTGCGCTCCGCCGGCTGCGGGTCGAGCCGGGGCCGCCGCGAGGACGCAGGGGCTTTGCGCTCGGTCTTCGCGGGTGAAGCAGGGCTCTTCCGGGGGCGGGCCACGGCCGGATCAATAAATCTGATTTAATGCATGTCAAGCGATGAACCGTGAAAGAGCCCATGAGTCTGGGCGGGTGGCCAGTGGTCCCGAGGGCCGCGGCGTCGGATAGCCTCACGACGTGCCTCGCTGGCGCCTCGTGACATTGCTGGTCTTCGCGGGGGCAGCCTGCGCCGGCGCCGCCTGTGACGAGGCGGCGCTCGGGTCCGGCGAGATCGAGCCGCCGGCGCTGGCGGCGGCCGGCACTGCCCCGAGCGCGGTGCTCGTGGAGCCCGCCTTCGAGCCGAGCGGGGTTGGGGCCCCGCTCGAAAGGGTCGAGCCCAGCCCGACCGTGCCGGCGGTCGCGCGGGCGCTGGCGGTCGAGGTGGACCTGCCGCGCCCACACCGGGCCCGCGGAGCGCGCGCGGTGAAGGAGAACGCCGAGTGCGCCGACTGCCACGAGGAGGAGGCGCGCGAGTGGGAGCGCTCGCGGCACCGCCAGGCGTTCACGAACCGCGCGTTCGCCGACGCGTTTGCGATCGAGCCTGCCGGGTTCTGCGCGGACTGCCACGCCCCCGAAGCGGACGAGACGCCGGTCACCGGGCCGGTGAGCCGGCTCGGCGTGGGCTGCGTGACGTGCCACGTCGACAATGACGGTGCTGTCCTTGCCGTGGCGCGCGACGGGGCGGCCGGCGACGAGGCGCCCCACGCGATCCGGCGCTCGCCGGGCTTCGGGACCGCCGCCGCCTGCGCCGGCTGCCACGAGTTCCGCTTCCCGACCGCCCGGCCGGGCGCGACGGACGACGGCGCGTTCATGCAGACGACGGCGCGCGAGCACGCGCGCTCACCCGCCGCAGATCGATCGTGCGCGAGCTGCCACATGCCCTCGAAGGCGGGGCGGCGCTCCCACGACTTCGGCGTGGTCCGCGATCCGGACTGGCTGCGCGAGGCGCTCTCGGCGAGCGTGTCGCTCGACGTCTCCGACGCGCTCGAGATCACCCTGACGCAGAAGGCGCCGGGCCACGCCTTCCCGACCGGCGATCTGTTCCGACGCCTCGAGGTGGGCGCGGAGCTGCGCGGACCGGGGGGAAAGGTGCTCCTGCGCCGCGTGCGCCACCTCGAGCGCCACCTCGAGATCTCGAGGAGCCGGGGCACGCGCGAGCTCGTCGATGACGATCGCGTCTTCTTCGAGCCGAGGGTCGTCGAGCTCGACCTTCACCCGCCCGACGGCGCGGCCGCGCCTTCGTCCGTCGTGTGGTGGGTGAAGCTCCAGCGCGTCGCGCAGACCTTCGACGGGCGCGACCCCAGCGCCGCGATCATCGAGTCCGAGGTTCCGCTCTACCGAGGCACCTTACCGTGGAAGCCAAGCCAGCCATGAACACCTCTCGCGCCCTCTCGTTGCTGCTCGCGCTCGCCGTCGCGGGCGCCGCCGGTTGTCCGTCCGACAAGGAGCGCGCCGCGCCCGAAGAGGCGCCGACCTCGAAGCCCACGCCCTCGGCGACCGCCGTGGCCTCGGCGTCGGGCTCGACGTCGAACGCGGCGAGCTCGATCCCCGCGAAGCCGCCCACCTTGCGCCCGGTCCGCTACCTCGAATCGGAGCTCAAGGACGCGGTGAGGATCTTCCGAGCCGAGGGCGGCGTCCTGGTCGCGATGGTCGATCGTGTAGGCCGCCTCGACGGATCGAAGGTGGAGTGGCTAGGGAAGGTGCCGCCCCCTCCCCCGTTCGTCGGCAACACGAGCTTCGTCTACTGGGTCAGCGGGAAGTACCCCGATCAGATCGACGTCGTGTTCTCGTCCAACAACGGACGCGCGCCGATGCCGACGTACATGGCCCTCACGGGCAAAGGGGAGAGCTACACGTTCGCTCCGGGCGGGGGTGCTGGCGGCGTGATCGGGTTCGCCACGACCGGCGAATCCACGCTCATGTTGGGCTACGGTTGGGAAGGGTACGAGACCATCCGCGTCCGAGGACCCGTCCTCGCGCGCGTCCCCACCCGGCCGGAGCCGGGCGGCTGCAAGCCTGGCGAGGTGCAGCACGACGAGTACCGCAAGGGCTACGCCGTCGTGCCGGACGCGTACGGCGCATCGGAGGACGGAACCGTCATTCTCGTAGGTATGCTGTGCGGGAAACGGTCGGCCGCGGAGGTCTGGGACAAGGACGGCAAGAGCAAGATCCACGAGCTCGGCGAGTGGCTGAAGGAGACCAACTACAACACGCTCCTGCTCCACGGCGCGGGGGACGTGTCGTGGATCGTGGCCCAAGGCAACTCGCCGATACTGCAATACCACGAGGGCAAGTTCGCCCCGCTGCCGGTGCTGCCGAACCTCACCACCGCGTTCGTCTCCTCGAACAAGGTGCTCCACGCGGTCGACGGCCAGTCCATCTACCGCTACGCGGACGGCGCCTTCACGAAGGTCGCCGACGTGGTGTGGCCCGACCGCGACATGCACATCGAGGAGTGGGGCGGCACCTTCTACGCAACGGTGGGCGGCACGCTGCATCGGCTCGAGCCAGCCGAGCCGATCACGTACGCCGACGGCTGCAAGACGCCGTTCGTCTACCTCTACGACGTGAGCCCCAAGTCGGAGCCCAACTACTCGTTCCCGACGACGCGCAAGGCGCTCGCGACGTTCGACAAGGTGGCCGACATCCAGCTCCTCGAGTTCGTCGAGGGCGTCCGACGGCTCGGCATCAAGGTGCCCGACGCGAAGACCGGCGAGGCGGTGATCGCACATGTGCGCGCCTCGATGAAAGACGAGAACCCTGCCTTGCTCTGCTACGAGCCGAAGACGCCGCGGATCATCGACATGAAGAAGTGACGAAAACCCGATCAGAATTGGCCTGACCACGTATACAATCGTCGTGATGAGGGCCACCAAGCTTCTCTGGTTGCTCCTGCCCTGGGCGGTGAGCTGCGTGGGAGACCTCGAGGACGGCGAAAAGCCGCCGGTCGACGCCACGGGAGGAGGCGGTGGGGGGACGACGAACCCAGAGTGTCAGGACATGCGCACGTATTTCGCGCTGCAGGTCTGGCCGACCCTCGCGCAGCAGTGCAGCTCCTGTCATGCGCCGGGCGGCGAGGCTTCGACCGGGGACAACGCCAAGCAGAAGACGGCGGGCTTCGTCCTGCAATGGGACACGCACCCGGGCTTTCTCGACGAGAACATCGCGCAGCTCGATCGCATGGTGCTCGAGGAGGTCGGCGACATCCCCAAGCTGCTCTTGAAGCCGACCGGCGGCGACACACACGTGGGCGGCGCGCTCTTCGCCTCGGACTCGCCCGAGTACAAAGCGCTCGAGCAGTTCGCGGCGATGACGAAGGACCCGACGCTGCAGTGCGCGACGCCCACGGGTGAAGATCTCTCGACCGTCGGCGTGCACGGGTGGGACGAGACCTACCGGCGCGCCGCGCTCGTCCTCGGCGGGCGGCTCCCGACCGCGGATGAGATCGGCATCGCGGACGAGGTGACGTTCGACGCGCGCCTGACCGCGCTCCTCGCGGAGGAGGGCTTCATCCGGCGCATCAAGACCTTCTTCAACGACACGCTCCTCACCGAGGCGGGCGCCTCGGTCCAGGTGAGCTGCTTCCAGTTCCCGACCGACAACTATCCGGCTTCGCAGGAGTGCAAGGACGGCGCGACCGCGTTCTGCACCGGGCTCACCGGGGCGGAGCTCACGGCGTGCACCTCGGCGTTCAACGCGAAGTGGACGGCGGCGCGCCGCGCGCTGACGGATGAGCCGCTCGAGATCATCGCCAACGTGGTCCGCAAGAACCGGCCGTTCACCGAGATCCTCACCGCCGACTACACGATGGTGAACCCCTACTCGGCGATCCTCTACGGGCTCGAGGCAGACTTCGACGCGCCTTCACCCGAAAACTACGGGGACTGGAAGGAAGAGCAAGTGACGGCCCTCGTCGACGGCGCCTACCCGCACGTGGGCGTGCTCTCCACGCCCGGCTTCCTCGGTCGCTGGGTGAGCACGGCGACGAACCGCGACCGCGGTCGCGCGCGCATCGTCTACGACGCGTTCCTCGCGACCAACGTGCTCGCCCTCGCGCAGCGCCCGGTCGACACCTCCGCGCTGACGGCCGTCGCGAACGCGCCGCGCAACGCGTCGGCGTGCTCGGCCTGCCACACGACGGTCGACCCGGTCGCGAACTCCTTCTCGGCGTTCCCCGACAGCGCGTCGATCGACTTCGATCCGAACATGACGGCGGCGACCAACCGCCACCAGGAGATGTTGCCGCCGGGCTTCGGCGCCGAGGCGATGCCGGGCCAGGAGAAGGACATGCTCGGCTGGATGGCGACGCGCATCACGGAGGACCCGCGGTTCTCGCTGTCGATGACGCGCATCCTCTATCGCGGCATCACCGGTCGAACGCCGCAGCCTTACCCGACGGATCTCGCCGCAGCGGATCTCGAGGCGCGCTTCCACGCGTGGGACACGGAGGACCGCTTCCTGCAAGACGTGGCCAAGGCCTTCCGCGAAGGCGGCTACGACGTCCGCATCGTCGTCTCGCGGATCGTGAAGAGCCCGTTCTTTCGCGCGTCGACGGTCCCGGATGGCTTCAACGCGCACCTCGCGTCGCGGCTCGGCGGCGGCAGGCTCCTCACGCCGGAGCTCGCGGCGGACAAGGTGCAGGCCGTCTTCGGGACACACTGGGGGAGCTGGGATGCGACCGGCAACGCTCGCCACTTGCTCCTCACCGACTACGAGGTCTTCTACGGCGGCATCGACTCGCTCGCCGTGACCGAGCGCCTCGCCGATCCGAACTCGCTCTTTTCGTCGGTGGCCGCACGAATGGCCAACGAGATGGCTTGCCGGTCGGTCGCCTGGGACTTCACCAAGCCGCCGGCCGAGCGGCTCCTCTTCCCCGCGGTCGAGACGAGCTCGGTGCCCGCGACCGACGAGGCGGAGATCCGCGAGAACATCGCATACCTCATCGCGCGGCTGACAGGCGTCCAGGAGCCGGTCGACGGCGCGGAGGTCACGGCGGCTTACCAGGTGTTCGCCGACACCTACGCCCAGCTCGCGGCCGCCGCCGACCCGGCGTTGCCCTCGTCCTGTCAGGGCAGATGGGATCGCGCGACGCCGCAAGGACAGAACTGCAGCCCGACCTGCACGAGCTACGTCGACACGCCGCTCGACGCAGCCGACCAGATCACCGACGACCCCGACTACACGATCCGCTCGTGGATGGCCGTGGTCTCGTACCTCCTCAACGACTACCGCTTCTTGTTCCAGTGAGGCCGACGATGAGAATGTCACGACGACAGCTCCTCGGTAGCCTCGGCGGTCTCGGCCTCTTCGTCGCGTTGCCAGCGCTCCGTGCGCGCGCCGGCAGCGACGGGTACGCGGGGCCGTTTTTGATCACCGTCCACGCGGGCGGCGGCTGGGACCCGACGACCCATTTCGACGGCAAGACGGCGAACGAGCTCGTGCAGGTCCCTTACACGGAGCCGGCGACCTCGGGTCCCTTCACCTACGCGCCGCTCTCCTTGAAAGACGGCGCGACGGAGCTCGACACCGTCCAGGCGTTCCTGACGGACTACGGCTCGCGCCTCACGGTCATCAACGGGATCGACACGCAGACGAACAACCACGAGACGGGCACGAAACACGTCTGGAGCGGCAAGAGCTTCGAGCAGCTGCCGTCGCTCGGCGCGATGTTCGCCGCGGCCAAGCTGGGCGAGCAGAAGCTCCCGGTCGCCTACCTGTCGACCGGCGGCTACGATGTGACCGCCAACCTCGTCCCGCTCACGCGCATCGCGTCGCCCACGGCGCTGCGCGCTGTGTCGCTACCGAACGTCTCCAACCCGACCGCGGCCCCGGAGGACTGGTCGACCTACCACGACGCCGAGACCGCGAGCCGCATTCGCCTCGCAAACGACGAGCGCCTCATCCGCCTCGGGCAGGGCGCGATCCTGCCGAGCGAGACCGAGGGCCTCCAGGATCTGCGTGTGGCGCGCGCCGGCATGGCCGGCTTCGATCAGCTCGCGCTCGCCCTGCCGACGACGCCCATCGAGACCAAGACGGCCTTCCCGGCGTTGAATCCCTACAACGACACGCAGCTCACGAGCTGGCTGCGGAGCGCGGAGACGGCGCTCTACGCGTTCTCTTCGGGGCAAGCCGCCGCGGCCAACATCGCGACGACGGGCTTCGACACCCACGCCACCCACGACACGAACCACCAGAAGCAGACCGGCAAGCTGTTCCTCCTGCTTCGCTTCATCTTCGAGCTCGCCGAGACGCTCGGCCTGACCGACAAGCTCTACGTCGTGGTCGGCTCCGACTTCGGCCGCACGCCGACCTACAACGCCGGCATGGGCAAAGATCACTGGAACGTCACCTCGATGCTCGTCAGCGGGCCCGGCATCGCAGGCAGCCGCGTCATCGGCGCCACCGACGAGCAGCTCCGGCCCATGCGGCTCGATCCAGCGAGCCCTTCGACGACGCTCGCGACCGACGACCCCGCCGGCACACGCCTCAACCCGGCGCATGTTCATCGCGCGTTCCGCAAGGTCGCGGGCATCGAGGCCTCCACGCCCGCGACGGACTTCGCGCTCCCCGTGGAGCACCCGATGGACGACCTTCTGGGTTAGGCAGCGGCGCCGCCCCTTCAACTTGCCGCCGTGGCCTCGGCCGCCCGGAGCGGCAGCGCGATCGGGGTTGGGGTCCAGGTGGTCAATGTGCAGACGTGCGCACCTCTGCACATTGACCGCCGGGATGAACACCCCCATTCAGGCTCGTTTTTCGCGTTTGTTGAGCGAACGGCCGCGTGCAGACGTGCGCACCTCTGCACATTGACGGGTCCGAAAGCGACTCCCCTCGCGGACGCGAGCTCGAGGGGTCGGGGGCGCTGGGCGCGAGGGCGCTGGGCGCTGGGGTCGAGGGCGCTGGGGTCGAGGGCGCTGGGGTCGAGGGCGCTGGGCGCGAGCTCGAGGCTTGGGCGCGAGGCTTGGGCGCGCGTCGCCTCAACGCGCGCGGAACACGCCGCGACGGCCCAGCATTCGCCCCACCGTGCGGAAGCCTTCGCTGCGCCCGAACTGGAGCAGGTGGCCACCTGGGAAGGTGAAGAGATCCGCGCCGAGGTGCGAGGCGATTCGCTGCGCGTGCGCGATGGGCGTGATGCGATCCGCATGGCCGGCGATGACGACGGCCGCGTCCTTCGGGACCTTGGAGGGCCGCGCGAGCGGGCTGACGACGTGGTGCACGCGATCGAGCAGAGCGCGCTGCACGGCTTGCTCCTCGGGTGAGCCGACGAGGCGGCCGGCGGCGTGAGCGACGTCCGCGAAGGAGCAGAGCGGGATGACCGGGACCACGAAGTCGAGCGAGCTCTCCACCGTCGCCAGCAGGCTGACCGTGAAGCCGCCGAGGCTCATGCCCATCGCGCCGACCTGCCGGGCGCCTCGGGCTTCGCGGAAGTAGCGCACGAGCGCGCGCAGATCGCCGATGGCCTGGCGCAGGCCCTCGTTCGTGAACCGCGGATCGCTGGAAGGAAAACGCGGGCCGGTGCCGGGCTTGGCGCGCGGGCCGTGGAACGGGAGGACGAAGAGCGCGACGTCCACGCCGCGCTCGAGGAGCCAACGCACGGGCCAGACGCGCTCCTCGATCGCGAGCTGCCCGCCCCGGTAGCCGTGCACGAGGATGGCGGCCGAGCGGTCCTTGCCCTCGCCGAGGAAAAACCGCGCGTGGGCGCGGTGGTTCTCGCGGGTGGCGGCGAAGCGGTCCGCGACGTCGGCGCAAAAGGTCTTCACCACGGACGGCCAGCTCGCGTCGACGACGTGTGCCCTCGACGGGCCGTGGCCGACCGCGCCGATCGTTGCGAGGCTGGGCTGCGCGGAGCCGGGCGGACCGAAGAAGGCGTCGACGTCCTCCAGCGCCAGATCCTGGTAGAGGGCCTCGATCTGCTCGAGGGCGCGGACCCGCTCCGGGTGGTCGAGCCCCTCGGCGCTGGAGCCTCGTCGAGACGCTGCGCTCCGCCCCGTGAGGGCTCGCGCGACGAGCCGATCGAACGAGGCTGCTAGCGGGCTCGCGACCGCGCGGAGGAGCATGAGGGGATCATACGACTCGATCGACGCGTGCGCCGGCTCGGATGAGACGCTGCCTCACTTGCCGGTCGCGATACGGAAGCCCGGATCGTCGCTCTTGGGACGGGGCGGGCGCCCAAAGCGGCGGATGTACTCTTCACGCGAGCGGGGCCACTCGTCCCCCTCGCTGTCGTATTTCTTCTCGTACTCCTCGCGGGTCTTCGGCCAGTCTTCTTCGCCGGTCACCGCGGACTGGGGCTTCTTGTTGGCGGTCTCCATCGGCTCCTCCGTGTGCTGAGCGTGTGCGCGCGCGTCGGGGTCCACGGCCTCTTGTGCCTTCTTGCCCCACGTCGTGAGCTCCGACCCGACGAAGGTGGCCACGTTCGATGCGGCGCGCACGATCTCGCGGCCGGCGTCGTCCACGGCCTTCGTCAAGCCGCCGCTCTTCTTCGTCTCCCGCTTGACGGCTTCGGCGACCGACCCCGCTGCGCGGAACAGCTCGCTGAACCCGCGCTCGAGGGACTCTTTCGCCTTGTCGGTCGGCTTCTTGTCTTCCGCCATGGTTAGCGAAAAATGCGCCCCGAAGGCGGGTTGCGCAAGCCCTTTGCCGACGAAGGTCTCGGGCTCAGGCGGCGTGCACCCGATCGGCCGCGGCGACGGTGACGCGGTTGCGGCCGCCCTGCTTGGACGCGTAGAGGGCCTGGTCGGCCGCCTTGAAGAGGGTGTCCCAGGTCGTACCGGTCTCGGGGAAGGTGGCGATCCCGATCGAGCAGGTGACCTGCACGGTCTTGCCCTCGCCGGGGCCGGCGGCCACGAACGTCGTGCGCTCGAGCTCCTGCCGCACGCGCTCCGCGAGGAGCGTCGCGCCGGCCTGATCGGTTTCCTCGCAGATGACGACGAACTCCTCGCCGCCGAACCGGGCGACCGCGTCGGTGGAGCGCTTGGCTCGCCGGAGGATGTCGCCCAGCCCGCGGATGATGATGTCGCCCACGTCGTGGCCGTAGGTGTCGTTCACCTTCTTGAAGTGATCGATGTCGGTCACGAGCACCGAGAGGTGTCGCCCGAAGCGCTTCGCCGCGAGGAGCTTCTGCTCCGCGACCTCGAGCATCGCGCGCTTGTTCAGCAGGCCGGTGAGGCCGTCGGTCGTGGCGAGCTCCTCGAGGCGGCGCACGAGGCGCGCGCCCTCGAGCGAGACGGCCATGTGGCTCGCGAGGACCTCGAGCGTGCCGCGCACCGCCTCGCCGAAGGCGCCGCGCCGGCGGGAGCCGAGGACGAGGGTGCCGAGCGGGCGCTCGTGGGCGACGAGCGGCAAGACGAAGATGCTCGGCATGCTCGGGGGGACGAGGTGTTTGGTGAAGACGACCTGCTTCTTTTCGTCGTACGCGCCGCGGTAGGGCAGCGGGTGGCGGTTCTCGAGCGCCATGGAGACGAGCCCGGTGTTCTGGCGGAAGCGCGCGCCGGTGCGCGCCGTGCCGTCGCCCTCCTCGAAGTCGCCGCTGGTCGCGCGGATCTCGTGGGTGCGCGTCTGCTCGTCGAAGAGCGTGAGCGCGGCGTAGTCGACGCTGGTGATCTCGCGTGCGCTGTGGACGCCCGCCTCGATGACCTCGGACTCGGTCTTCGCCGCGCCGAGCGTCTCGGCGGCGCGGTAGAGCTTGCCTTGTTCGACCTTGGCGCGCTCGAGCTGCAAGAAGACGCGCTCGTTGTGGATCGCGCGGACCGCGTAGCGGGAGGCCTCCTCGAGCATGGCCTGTTCGCGCGGCGTGAACGGCTTGTCGACGACGCGGTCGGCGACGAGCAGGCCGCGCACGCGGCCGTGCTCGTGCACGGGGACCACACACACGGCGCGGACCGGGCAAGCGCCGGGGTAGTAGGGCAGCTTGTAGGTGGGCTTCAGGTCCGCGAGGCTGAGCGCGTTGCCGCCCGACAGCGCGGCCCCGAACACGCCGTCGCCGGCGAGGAACGGCCCCTCGACCAGATCGGTCGCGTCGCTCGCGAGCTCGCTCACCCTGAGGTGTGTGCCGGCGTCGTTTTTCCAGAGCAGCATGGCGGTGTGCAGGCCGAGCGTCTCGTGGACGAGGCGGAGCGCGAACAGGACCGACTGGTGGATCTCCTCGACGCCCGAGACGAGGAGCCGATCGTCGTCGTCGGACTGGCGCGCCGCTTCTTTCGTGGCCGGCGCACCGAGCAGGCGGAAGCTGCGCGCCTCGGTGCGGACGCGCTCGATCTCCTCGCCGAGCCGCGTGGCGGAGGCGCTCCGGAGGCGGGCGATCTCGGTGCGCAGCACCGCGGAGTTCAGTCCGGTGAAGATGATCATGAAGGCCGCGTGGGGCGCGACGCCGATCGGGCTGGGCTCGCCGTGCGCGAGCATCCGCACCGCGACCTCGAGGCCGATGCCCAGGGTCAGCGCAGCGAGCGACGCGGCGGGCCGCGCGAAGGCGCTCACGACCGCGAGGCAGACGAAGACAGCCGGGTAGGTCTCGCCGCCGAGCGATCGATCCGCCCGCAAGACGAGCCAATAGGAGCCGACCATCGCGAGCGCGCCGAGCTCGATCTCGACCAGCGCGCCAGGCTCCTTCCCGCGTACGAGGCGCGTGACCCCGCGCGCGAGGATGACCAAGAGCACGGCTCCGACCACCACGGCGTACATGGCGGGCCACGGGCTCACCGCGTCGAGCACGACGGCCGCGGCCAGGCCGAGCGCAGCCACGAGCACCGCCGCACCGCGGAGCGCGCGCCTAAGAGTCAGAGCTGCCCGGACGAGCGGCGTCATCGTTGCTCGAACGCGGCTACCATCAACTCGGTCATTCGGGCCAATTTCCCGAGCGAGGTCGCGGCGGTGTTCCGGTGTATGCTGGCCTGCGAGCCGCGAGACGGGTCAAGATCCCCCGCGGTGCTCTGAGCCTTGCGTCTCGGCCTCCGGCTCCAGCTCCTCCTCGCGCTCGGCGTCCTGCTCGTCGTGGCGTTCGTGCCGCTCTACTTCGCGGTCGCGCGGCTCGCGGAGGCGTCGCTCGCGTCGGCCAAGAAGAGCGCCGCGCGCGATCTCGGGCGCGCGGTCGCGGGGCACGTCCTCTCGTCTGCGGCGCGCGGCGACGTCTCCACCCTGCTCGAGGCGCAGACCTCCGAAAGCGGGGTGCTGGCCATCGCCGTCTACGACGGGGCTGGCGCGCAGGTAACGGTGGCGGGCGCCGCGGCAAACCTCCCCGCGGCCGTCACGCCCGGCAAAGAGGTCTCGCAGGTCGCCGAGGGCCCGACGGGGCCCGTCCTGCTGGTCGTGGTGCCGGGCGCCGACAGGAGCTGCGCGCTCGTGATCGCGCTCGAGGCGAGCACCGGGCGGATGCCGCTCGTCCGCATCGTGGCGCTCTACACCGGCGTCATCGCCCTCGCGCTCCTTGTCTTCGCTTACCTCGCGATGACGAGGCTCGTCGTCCGGCCCATCGTGGCCCTCTCGAACGCCGCCGAGCGCGTCGCCGGCGGCACGCGGAGCCTCGAGATGCCGGACATCGGCGCCGCCGAGCTGCGCGAGCTCTCGGGCAGCCTGCGCCAGATGACCGAGCGCTTGCTCTCCGACGAGGAGGCGCTGCGCGGGAAGGTGCGCGAGCTCGAGAAGACGACACACGATCTCGCGAGCGCGCAGGAGAGCCTCGTCAGGACCGAGCGGCTGGCGAGCGTCGGGCGGCTCGCGGCTGGCATGGCCCACGAGATCGGCAACCCGCTCGCCGCGCTCATCGGGCTCGAGGAGCTCCTCATGACGGTCGATCTCCCGCCGGACGAGCGCAAGGACGTGCTCATCCGCATGAAGCGCGAGACCGAGCGCATCCACCGCGTGCTTCGCGACCTGCTCACGTTCTCGCGCACGAAGACAGCCGACGCGCCGGAGGGCGGCAACGCGAGCGTGGCCACCGTCCTCGCCGAGGTGCTCGCCCTCCTCGCGCCGCAGAAAGAGATGCGCGAGGTGACGGTGACGAACGAGGTGGACGCCGGTGTGCCCGACGTCGCCATCGCAGCCGAGCGCCTGCAGCAGGTCTTGCTCAACCTGGTCCTGAACGCCGCCGACGAGGTGCCCCGGCCGGGCGGCGCCGTGGTGGTCCGCGCGGAGAAAGATGACGACACTGTCGTGATACACGTCGACGACAACGGCCCGGGTGTGGCCGTGTCGGTGCGCGACAAGCTCTTCGAGCCCTTCGTGACCACGAAGGAGGTGGGCAAAGGCACCGGCCTGGGCCTCGCCGTTTGCCGGGGCCTCGTCGAGGCGGCGGGCGGCACGATCGCGGTCGCCGAGAGCCCGGAGGGAGGCGCGCGGTTCTCGGTGCGCTTGCCGAGGGTGACCGAACGTCAGGCGGTGGGGACGGGACCGAAGCGGGTCTCGTGATCCAGCCGCGCCTCGGTGAGGCCGCGCGTGCGCCGCTTCACCTCGGTCTCGACCTCGTGCCTCACGCCGTGGGGCAGGAGGCGCATGTTCAGCTCGCTCGCGCCGGACTGGATGAGCTTGGCCGCGACCTCGACCTCGATGAACGCGAGCGTGCGGTCGAGGCGCGTCTCCGCGCTCCAGTAGTCGCGCAGGCGGCTCTTCAGGAGCTTCGTGTACTCGTCGAGGCGCGCTCGAGCGCTGAACACCGCCGGGTCGCTGATCTTGACGGGCTGCTTGGGGCGCAAGGCGGGGCGAGCATGCACCCGAGCGGCCCCGGCGCGCAAGGCGAACACCCCGAAAACTCGCGCGGGCGGGGGACTCGACCCTAGCCTGGCGCGCCGGTGGGTCGCCGCGGCGCTTGTCTCCTGCTTCTCGGGCTCGCGGGCTGCGATCTGCTCGAGCACCGCGAGCGATCTCGAGACGGCGCGCTCGACCCGGACATCGTCCGCCTCCTCAACGAGAAGGACCCGAGCCTGCCGGCCAGGCGCGAGCCCGAGCCCACGCCGCGCGCGAGCCTCCGCGTCCACGCGAAGGCGCGCTTCGTGTGGATCCGGCCGCGCCCGACCGAGACGGAGGAGTGGCTGGGCTACGTGAGCCAGGGGCAGTCGGTGGCCGTGCGCGGGGACCGCAGCGGCTTCGTGCCGGGCAACGGGACGGTCTGCGAGACGTGGGTGCCGATCGAGCCCAAGGGCTGGGTGTGCCTCGGTCGCGACGCGACGCTCGACGCCCAGGACGAGCTCTACCGCGCGCTCGCCGCCTCGGCTGCTCGCATCGACTCGGCCTGGCCCTTCGACTACGCGCAGTCGCTCGAGGCGCCGCGGTACCGGACCTTGCCGTCGCCCGAGGACCAGAAGCGGCGCGAGGGCTCGCACCTCGCCCGGCTCGAGCGCGCGAAGAAGGCGAAAGACGCCGACGAGATCCGCGCCTTCGACAAGAACCTCGCGATGGCGGACCTCTCGCTCACCGGCGAGCCCGCCCCGCCGCCGCTCCTCTTGCCCTACACCGTGACCGAAGGCGACGAGGACGTGCCCTTCGGCTCGACCATCGCCTACAGCGCCGAGTTCGATCACGAAGACCGCGCGTTCGTGCTCACGTCGGACCACGCGGTCGTGCCGCTCTCGCGGCTCAAGCGTTACCCGCGCTCCGACTTCCGCGGCGTGGAGCTCGGCGAGGACACGCACCTGCCGGCGGTCTTCTTCCGGAAGGGTGACCGGCCGCGTTATGCGCGAAGCGCAGACGGCGCCGTCCAGCGGGCCGACGGGACGCTCCCGCCCCGTGGCTTCGCAGAGCTCACGGGGCAGGAGGTGACGCAGGGGGGCCGCCGGTACCTCGAGACGTCCGCGCCCGGGACGTGGGTCGACGAAGCTGACGTCATCGTCATTCGTTCGGAGGCGAAGCGACCGGCCTCTCTGCCGGCCGCGGGGCGCGGCACCTGGGTCGAGGTCTCGACCATCGGCGGCTGGCTGATCGCCTACGAGCGCGACGAGCCCGTCTTCGTCACGCTCATCTCCGCGGGCCGCGGCGACATGCGTCCGGACAACACGATGATCGAGGCCTCGGCGACGCCGAACGGCACGTACGCGGTCAGCACCAAGCTGCGCGCGGCCCACATGCGCTCGGAGAACCGGCCCGGGCGCGTTCACGCCGAGGTCATGTACACGCAGGTCTTCCACGGCGCGTTCGCGCTGCACGGCGCCTACTGGCACGACGAGTTCGGCGATCGGAAGAGCGCGGGCTGCGTGAACCTCTCGCCCATCGACGCGAAGTGGATCTTCGATTGGTCGGAGCCGCGGCTGCCCGAGGGTTGGCACGCGATGACGGCGCGCGCCTCGGACGAGGCGACGGTCGTCGTCATCCACCCCTGACGCTCAGCGCGTCGGGTCGTCGTCGATCTTCTCGGCGCTCTTGACCGTCGGCGCGGGCGGGATCGGCATGAGCTCCGGCGGTCGCTTGTACCCGGGCTTGCGCCACGTGGCGATCGGCACGGCCTCGCCGTTCGTCGGCTTCTCGCTCCCCGGGCCGGGGCACTTGTCGCGGACCCAGTAGACGTCGAACGCGACGAGCTCGTCTTCCGGGTGCTTCGTCAGCTCGTGCCAGCCGATGAGGTAGTCCTTCAGGTCGTCGCGGTAGACCGCGTTGCGATCGAGGCGAATGCGGTTGCCGTAGTCTTGCCGTAGCTGCGACAGGCCCTCGCCGCGCGAGTCGGTTAGGTCCAGATCGGGCGCCTTGCCCGTGAGCGGATCGAGGCGGCGCCCATCGATCGTGTACGCATCGATGGCGAGCACGCCGTCTTCCTGGATGGGGTTCGGGGCGAACATGCCCCAGCCCTGGAAGAGGCGAGGGTAGGTCATCGTGATCTGCAGGAACTTGGGGCTGTCCGGCTTGAGCGTGATGACGCGATCGCCGAGCACCTTCTTGATGAAAGACAGGCCCTTCTGCTCGTGAGGCTGCAGGACCTGCCCCGGCTTGACCGGGGGCGGCAGCTGCTTGGGGATGGACTTGTTCTCGAACCAGAGCTGCAGCAGCACGCAGACCGCGAAGTAGGCGAGGAAGAGCTCGCGCGTGAAGCGAGGCACGACCGCGAGCCTCGCGCCGAGGCGCCACGTGGGGGGAGCGGCGACTGGCGGTCTCTGGAGCCCGAAGAACCGTGTGATGCCAGGCTCGCGCGCGCGGAGCCAGCCGAGGAGGAGCGCCGCGGGTCGGCTGAGCACCGGCCCGACCGACAGGTTCGAGCACACGCCGCGCGCGACGGCGGAGCGGTCCGTGACGAAGTCGCCCGCGTCGTTCCTCAGCGCGAGCAGGCCGCCCGCGGGGCCTGCCACGAAGGTGATGCGCCGGTAGCGGTCGAGCCGGGCGACGACGCGCGCCACCACGAGCGCGAGCGGCGACGACTCGTCCACGCCGATCTCGCAGGGCGAGGAGCGCTTCTCCCGGAACCGCTGCAGCATCGACCAGTGCACCGGGAGCAGGAGCAGCGTCGAGAAGCAGATCATGAACCAGGAGAACGGGCCTAGCCGCATCATGGTTCCGAACGATCCGTGCAAGCAGACGATGAGGAACATCGCCAGGAGGCGCGAGACCTTCCGTCCGCGCGGCCACACGATGCACGCGAAGATCACCGCCTCGACCGAGAGGACGAAGAAGTCCGCGAAGCGCATCACGGGCTCGGGCGTGATCTCGCGGGTGAGCACGCCGAACCCCGTCACCATCCGATCGATGTGGAGGACGTAGTGGACGGTGTCGCCCTTGCGCCAGATGTTGCCGGTCTTGTTGACGACGTTGAAGAAGTAGATGATCGAAAAATTCAGGACGGCGAGCGCGCCCACGATCGAGTAGTAGGCGCGGCCTCCTTCGGCGATCCACGGCCTGTCAGCTAGATCCGCGGCCTTCGTCGCGACGCGCTCGCGCCAGGATCTGATCCACGCGTCGATCGAGAAGCGCCGCTCGATCGGGAGGAAACACGCGTAGAACGTCGTGAGGTTGACGACGACGTAGCCGCCGTTTTCGACCAGGGGGATGCGGCTGTCCATGCTGGTCACGAACACGCAGCTCAAGATCGCGAAGAGCTTCGTGCGGTAGCCGACCAGCAAGAGGAGGTGGCAAATGAGCCCGAGCGTGAAGAGGACGTGGACCTCGTTCACGCTCGAGAAGGCGTGGAAGATCGAGAAGAGGTAGCTCGAGGACGGGTGCCAGAGGTGCTTCTCGTTCGGCAGGACCCCGCTCGTGGAATAGAGCAGCTGCGCCTCCGACCAATGGCGCAAGCAGTCCAGCGAGAGCAGCGTCCCCAGGACCAAACGAAACACGCCTGCGGTGCGAGGATCGACCCGGAGGTATCGATCGCGCACCGCGGCGCGAACCCGACCGAGTCGGGTCATTCCTTCTTGAGCAAATTGGTGGGGAGACGCGGAGCGGGGGCGCCGCCGTCCTCGGCGTTCGCCTGGCCCGGCGTGGGGAGCCGGCGCGGGCCGGTCTTCTGCTCGGGCGCGCCGAGCTGGCCGAAGACCTTGCCGCCACGACCGTGCCGGAAGATGCGCTCGGGCGTGGGCTCGGCGCCGGCGGTCGCGGTGACCCAGTACGCGTCGACGCCGAGGATCTTCTCCTCGTTCGCCTCGGCGGGCCAGTGCGGGCCCTTCTTGCTCAGGTAGGTCCGCAGCGCGGGCTGGTAGGCCGTCTGCTCCTGCAGGTGGATCTGGCGGAGGTAGTTCGCCCAGAGCGGCCCGAGATCGAACGCCGCGTTCGCCACGAGCTGAGGCTCCTTGCCGGTGAGCGGGTCGATCGACGCCTCGGCGCGCGTGTAGCCGTCGAGCACCATGTACTCGTTCGTGGCCGCGGGCTCCGGCGTGAGGATGGCGAGATCGCCGCGGGTCTGCGACCACCACGAGAAGCTCGCGAGGAGCGCGCTCTTCGGCGCGCCCAGCGGCAGCTCGTTCTGGTGGATGGTCTGCACGAGCACCGACGCGACGAAGACCGCCGCGAGCGCCTCGCGGAGGCCGGCGGTCGCGCGGTAACGAGCGGCGCGGGCGGGGGAGACCTCGAGCGAGGTGTCAGGCGCGGCCTTCGCGCCGTCGGCGGGCTTCTCCACCCCACACGCGGCGAGGCCGAGCTCCACGCTGATGTCCGTGCGGCGCTTCGCGACGAAGTCGTACAGAGAGCCCGTGAGGCCCGAGATGCCCGGCAGCGCGAGCACGCGGCCGAGGATGGCGAAGCCGGGGACGGCGAGGAACACCTCGCTCACGGCCTCCGCGCGCGTGGCGATCGACCCGTCGGGGCGGACGGCGACGACCGTCCCGGAGACGAGATCCTCCGTCACGGCGCTCGGCATCTCGCGCTCGACGATCTTCTGCTTCTTGTCGTCCCAGCCGAGGAGCTTGTCGCGCTGATCGTTGGGCTGGAAGACCAGGTGATTGCGCGTGTCGAAGCGCTTGAGGAGCTGGCAGAGGAAGAAACACACGCCGCAGTCGGCGTCGTAGATGACGGTGCGGACGCGCTTCGGGTCGTGGCGCTGCGCCCAGACCTGCCAGGTGTCGCTCGAGACGACGATGGCGGCCGAGGCGACGAGCGTCCAGCCGAAGAGGCCGAGGTTCGTGAGGAGCGCGTAGGTCAGGCCGTGCACGGCGAGCAGGAGCGCCGCCGCGCCGCGCGCGAGGCCGCGGGCCACCGGGACGGCGAGAAGGACCGGGATCGCCCACTGGCTGTAGTAGACGACTCGCGTCAGCGGCCCGAGCAGGCCGGAGTCCTTCATGTCGAAGCCCATGGGGCTCGCGAACAGGGTCAGGTGCAGCGCCTTCGAGAGCGCCGAGCCGTCTTTCCAGGCGGCGCCGGTCTGCTTCATCGCGAGGGCGAGCATCGTCAGGCCGAGGATCGAGAAGACGCCGAACGCCGCGACCGAGCGCGGGCTCCACCCGGGCAGGCGAGCCTCGTCCGTCTGATCGACGTTGGGGAGGTTCGACCGATCGTTGAGCTTGTCGTGGGGCGTCTCACGCGCGAGGCGCACGCGCTCGAGGAGCGAGTCGACCGAGAAGGCCGAGCCCAAGGGGAGGAACACCGTCGTGATCAGGATGGCGAGGGCGAGGTAGTCGCCGGGGCCGCTGGCCAGGGTGTTCCGCGCGACGAGGCTGAGGAGCGCCACCGCCGAGAGGGCGTGGAAGGCGCGCGACTTGAAGCCGATCGTGAAGCACGCGTAGAAAAACAGGATCAGGAAGAACCCGAAGGTCGCCTCGCCGTCCGAGGAGAAGGCGTGCAGGGCGCTCCAGACGAGCTTGCCGGCCTGCTTCAGGTTGAAGATGTGGTTGTGGTTGGGGAGGACGCCCTCGTTCGAATAAAACGCCTCGATGTGGTCCCAGCGGTAGGAGAGGTCTCCTATCAGGGCCAGGCCGAACAGGATTCGGAAGAGGCCGAGCGAGCGGGGGTCGATCCTGAAGAAATGATTGATGAAGGGCTTCACGTAAGCCTGTCCTCGACGCGGAATCGGAAGTCGTCAGCGTTGCCGATCGGGGGCACCGCTCCTTCGCGCAACAGCAAAGTTCGCACCGCCCACACCTCGTCGAAAACCCTGTACCGAAGTGCGGTCTGATCCAGGTAGTCCACCCCGGCCGATCCGCCCGTCCCGGTCCGCCGGCCGATGATGCGCTCGACCATCCGAGCGTGCCTTTGTCGCCAGATAATCATGGCTTGTTCCATCTCGAGGAGGGCATCGATGGCCTCCCGTGGCCAGGCCAGGCGGGGCAGCTCGCGGTAGCTCTCCAGGAAGACCAGGGCGGCGCGCACCTTGCGCCGATGCGCAACGTCTGCGCCTTCTCCTTCACAGAGGAGGAACCGCTCGGCGGCCTTCAGCTCCTCGTCGTAGCGCTTTCGCCACAGGAGCATCTCGCTCTCGGGGAGCTTCATCCGCTCCTCGACGATGGCCAGGCGGCGCTCCATCTCGGCCTTGTGAGAGGTGAGCACGTCGGCGAGGTACTTCTCGGGGCCGACCTCGGACACGGGCGTCCGCGCGAGCCAGGCGTAGACGACCGACTTCAGGCTCTGCCCGCCGTGCAGCCGCTTCTCCACCCGATCGAGCGCGGGCGACGAGCTGCCGTCCATCGACTTGAGCGCCTCCTTGTAAGAGGACTCCACGCCGAGCGGCAGGCGCTTCTCTTCGTCGAGCCCGAGCAGGATCTCGATCTCGCGCATCTGCGCCGACTGGAAGCCGCTCGCGCCGATGAGCGTGTCGCGGAAGTCCAGGTAGTCGCGCGTCGTCAGCGTCTCCATCACCTGGAAGTGATGGACCGCTTGCTGGAAGATCGTCGTGACCCGCTTGAGCGATCGTGTGGCGCCGGCGAGCGCCATGTCGGGCACCGGGTTCTGCTGGAAGAGGTCGCGCGCGCTCTGGAGCTCGCGCAAGACGAGCTTGAACCAGAGCTCGTAGACCTGATGAACGACGATGAAGAGGACCTCGTCGTTCGACCGCTTCGATTCGTCGCCGTCGATGCCGCCCTGCAGGCGGAGCAACTCCTCGACGCGGATGTACTCCCAGTAGTTCACGGTCGCTCCTTGTTGTCTCTCGCGCGCGCGAAAGCACGTACCGGACCAGGGGCGCGCGTCAATCCACTCGTTTGAGCCCCTCAGGTCCGAGGTCCACCGGGGGGCCGAAGTACACGAGCTCGGCTCGCTCGACCGCGCCCCCGCTCTGGACCTCGAGCGAGACGATTCCGACGTCCGGGCAGAGCGTGGTGGTCACCTTGAGGGGGGCATCGCCGCCACGCTCCTCCACCGTGGTGAGGCAGCCCTGGAACGTGCCGGCCTGTGTCGTCGCCGTGACGCCGGTGCCAGTCACGTGTGTCTGGCCTCCGTGGGGCCCGAGCCACCGCTGGTCCGGCGAGATCGGGAGCTTGAGGAGGAAGGCAGGCGCGCCGCCCTTCGTCGTCGTGGTGATGCCGGCGGGGGTGAACTCGAACCGCTGCGGGCCGGCAGGCCTGCGCAGCTCGCCCGCGGTCTGCGACGAGCGGTGCATCTTGATCATGAGCACCCCCGTCTCCGACGCCGACCCCTCGCCGAAGGACTCGGTCCGGTAGTGGTAGATGTGCCCGTCCACGATGGGGAAGAGCTTCTCGCCTTCGGTGCCGGAGCTCGCGCCCTTCAGGCCGTCCGTCGCGCCTTGCCAGCCCGACGGCTTCGGCGGCTCGGTCCCACCGCCGCAACCTGCGAGCAACGAGAGCACGAGCGCCGCGACCCGCCGGATCACGGCGCGGCCTCGTGCGGCGAATGGCCGAGGTAGGTGATCGCGAGGTAGACGAGCAGCCCCAGCGCGATGAGCACGAGGGCGGAGCTCAGCGAGTCCGGCCGCGTGCGCCTCAGCAGATCTTCGGCGGCAGCCTTCACCGCAACGTCCGAGGTCTTGTCCGCCAGGGCTCGCGCGTCTGTCCGCACCAACGCATAGTTGCCTCGGTCGAACGCGACGATCAGCGGCTCGAGCTCGGGGCTGCGCGGGTACGCGCGCGCGAAAAACGGCCGGTCGTCCTCTGCCTTCGAAGCCTCTGCCTTCGAAGCCTCTGCCTTCGAGGCCTCGCCCTCCGGCTCGTCCTCCGCCTCGGCGCCCGCCTTCTTCTCGTCTTCGGTCTCTTCGACCTCGGCCTTGTCTTCGTCGCTCACCGCGGCATCTCCTGCGGGCTGGGCCGATCCCTCACGGCCGGCACGGCGGCCTCGTCCTCCGGGTGGACCTCGCAGCGAATGCTGTCGCAGTTCGAGGTGTAGAGCACCTTCCTGCCGCACCCGACCGCTTCCCAGCGCCCACCCCAGAGCTCCTCCACGCGGATGTCGCCCGGAGGACAGTCCAGATCCCGCTCGGCCTCGCTCATGACCAGCGGCTTGGCGTGCTGCGTCCCGAGCGGGTAGCCGATCGTGGAACAGCCCACGGTGAGGCCAAACACGAGTACGCTGATTGTTGCCCGGGCCGCCATCGACGCGCAGCACATTGAAGGGTGAGCCCGGCCGTGCCAAGGAAAAGAATCCCGAAGCCGGGCTGGGGCCCTGCTCGGGAGGTTCGGAAAAGGAACTGCATGGCGCTGCGTCTGCTGTTCGGGCTGGTCAAAGGGCTGATTGTCGGGGGCCTCCTGGGCTTCGCCCTGGCCAAGGCCGGTTTCGCCGCGCCCGGGGCGCTCATCGCCTACCTCGCGGCCGCCGCGGCCGGGGCCCTCGTGGGCCTCATCGCCGGAAAGCCCATCTGGGCGGAGGGCGCGCGCATCGAGGCCGGCCTGAAGGCCGCCTTCGGGGCGCTCGTCGGCGCCGGCCTCATGTGGCTCACCCGCAGCTTCCTCACGTTCCCGTTCCCGGCCAGCCTCGGGGAGCTCACGGTGGCGAACCAGTCCCTCCACGAGGCCGCAGCGAACGGCACGTTCGGCGGGCTGGCCATCACGTCCCTCGCCCTCGTAGCCAGCGTGCTCGGAGCCTTCTACGACGCCGACAACACGCCCTCGGAGGAGGGTGAGGCGAAGGGCGACAAGGCTCGGGTCGCGACGGGCGCCCAGTCGAAGGCCCGCATCGGGACGAGCGCCGCGGAAGAGGACGACCTCGAGGAGGAGTCGGCCGCGCAGAAGAAGGCGAAGCGGTAGGCCAGGTGCCTGCGGCGCGCGCGCTCCTCGCTCTGCTCGTCGCCCTCGGCTACGGCCTGGTCGGCTGGTCCCTGGCCGTCGCGCCGGTCACGCCCTGGGTGCTGCTCGGTGCGGCGCTCGCGGTGCTTGTCGTCGTCAACCTCGGCGTCGGGTTCCTCAACCTGGGCGTCTTCGTCGACGTGCTCTCGCGTGGGCCGCGCGACCGCCGCGCGGTGGCGCTCACCTTCGACGACGGCCCGCACCCGGTCCACACACGCGAGGTCCTCCGCGTGCTCCGCGAGCACCGCGCGAAGGCCACGTTTTTCGTGATCGGTCACAAGGTCGACCGCCACCCCGAGGTCGTCGAGGAGATCCTGGCGGACGGCCACGAGGTCGGCCTCCACAGCCACGCGCACGACCACTACCTGAACCTCCGCCACGAGCCGAAGATCGTCGAGGACATCGAGCGGAACCAGGCCGCGCTCGAGCGCCTGGCCGGTCGCAAGCCGACTTTGTTTCGGCCTCCGGTCGGGCTGACGAGCCCGCGCATCACCGTCGCGGTCAGGAAGCTCGGCCTCCGTGTGGTCGGTTGGTCCGCGCGGGCCTTCGATGGCGCAGGCCGACCCGAGCCCGAGGTCGTGCTCTCCCGCCTCACGCCCGATCTGAAGCCCGGGGCGATCGTGCTCCTGCACGACGCGGCGGAGCGGACCGACGAGCGGCCCACGAGCCTGGACGCGCTGCCGGGGCTGCTCCGCACACTGGAAGAGCGCGGGCTGGAGCCCGTGACGGTGTCGGAGCTCGCCGGCGAACATCCGTCCTTCCTGGCCGCGGCCCCCCGTAGTAACGCTGCGTCATGATCAAGGTTGGAGACAAGATCCCGAGCGTGAAGATCAAGGTCGCCGCGGAGACCGGCGGCGGCGAAGAGACGACGACCGAGGCGCTGTTCGCCAACAAGAAGGTCGTCCTGTTCGGAGTCCCCGGCGCCTACACGCCGACGTGCTCCGCCAAGCACCTGCCCGGCTTCGTCGAGCAGGCGGACGCGCTCAAGGCGAAGGGCGTCGACCTCATCGCGTGTGTCTCGGTGAATGACGCTTTCGTCATGGGCGCCTGGGGCAAGGACCAGAAGGCGTTCGGCAAGGTGACGATGCTCGCCGACGGCAACGCCGACCTCGCCAAGGCCATGGGCCTCGAGCTCGACCTGAACGTGGCCAACATGGGCCTGCGCAACAAGCGCTACGCCGCCATCATCGAGAACGGCGTCGTCAGCACGCTCGCCGTGGAAGAGGCCGGCAAGTTCGAGGTCTCGAGCGCGGAAGCGATCGCCGCGAAGCTCTGAGCGCGGGGGCGCTCGAGCGGGGCGCGGGGGCGCTCGGGCGGGGAGGGGTTGGCCCTTCTCCTTCGCTCCGTCTCGCCGGTCCCTACGGCGCATAGGGCTCGGCGGCCTGCCACGGCCGCCGAGAGCCGAGCCCGTGGGGTATGGAGCTGCCTTCGGGACATACTCACTACGCTTCGGAGAAGGGCCAACCCCTCCCCGCCCTCGCTTTCGCGAACCAATGGCGCGGCCTGCCACGGCCGCCGAGAGCCTAGCCCGTAAGGTATGGAGCTGCCTTCGGGACATACTCACTACGCTTCGGAGAAGGCGCCCCCTCCCCGCCCTCGCTATCGCGAACCAATGGCGCGGCCTGCCACGGCCGCCGAGAGCCTAGCCCGTAAGGTATGGAGCTGCCTTCGGGACATACTCACTACGCTTCGGAGAAGGCGCCCCCCTCCCCGCCCTCGCTATCGCGAACCAAGGAGGCCCAACCCCTCCCCGTCATGGCGCTGCGCGGACCCATCTCGCGCGAATCGTGGCCAGGCGTCGATTGGGCGACGATGGGTGGGTCATCGCGCTTGAATGAGCGCGTGGAGACGATTCAGGCGTGATGGGTTGGGTCATCGCGCTTGAATGAGCGCGTGGCGATGACTCAGGCGTGATGGGTTGGGTCATCGCGCTTGAATGAGCGCGATTGTCGCTCGGTCGCCGACCGCGCGCGGCTGTGGACGCATGACAGTCGACATCGTTCGCTTTTTTCGCGGTCTCAGGCTCGTTCGCTCGTGCCAAGATCCACGACCCCATGGCGGACGTTCCCACGCGTGAGTCGCTCGTCCACGCCCTCTACGAGGCTGCAGAGCTCGAGCACAACTTGATGTGCACGTACCTGTATGCCGCGTTCTCTCTGAAGAGCGAGGGCGAAGGGCTTACGGCCAAAGAGGCGGAGGCCGTGAGCCGCTGGCGACGCGTCCTCCTCGAGATCGCCGTCGAGGAGATGAGCCACCTGACCGCCGTCTGGAACGTCACCGCGGCGCTCGGCGCCGCGCCGCGATTCGGGCGCACGAATTTTCCGCTCGACTCCGGGCTCTTGCCGGCGGGGGTCGTCGTCAAGCTCGCGCCGTTCGGTGAGGCGTCGCTTCAACACTTCGTCCACCTCGAGCGCCCCGAAGGCTCGGACGAGCCCGACGGTGACGGGTTCGAGCCGGAGGTCAGGTTCACGCGCGGCTTCCACGCCGCCCCGCGGCTCACGCCGATGGCGCTCGACTACGAGACCGTCGGGGTCTTCTACGCGGAGCTGGCCGCAAGGCTCCGCGCATTCGTCGATGCCCTGGGCGAGAAGGTGGCCTTCGCCGGCGATCCCGAGCTGCAGCTCTCGTCCGCCGAGGTCGATCTCGCGGGAGCGCGCCCCGTCATCTGCTCGAAGACCGCGCTCGCCGCGTTTCGCACGATCGTCGAACAAGGGGAGGGAGCGCCGCTCCACTCGTCTGGGTCCCATTTCCAGAAGTTCGCCGACGTGCGCGCGGAGTATCGCGCGCTGCTCGCCGAGAACCCTTCGTTCTCGCCGGCTTGGCCGGCGGCGACGAACCCCGTCTTGCGTCCGCCTTTCCGACGCGAAGGCCGCGTGTGGATCGAGCACGAAGAGGCGGCGGAGGCCGTCGACCTCGCGAACACCGGCTACTCGACGATGTTGCGGCTGCTCGCTTATGCCTACGTGCTCCCGCGAACGAATCCGAACAAGCGCCTGGTCGTCGATCTCGGCGTGAAGTTGATGCGCGCCGTCACGCTCTACGGCGAGCGCGCAGCCCGCTTGCCGGCTGGCCCGTCGAATCCCGACTGCCACGCCGGCATGTCGTTCACGGCGCTGCGCGATGCGTCGCCGCTCTTGCCGGGCGCGAGCGCCGCGCAGTACTTCGTCGAGCGCTTCGAGCAGATGAAGATCGCGGCCGATCGCCTCGCCCGGAACGGCGACGACCGCACCGTCCGCGCCGCGCGCCTGCTCGCCGATCTCACCCGGCGTATCGCCGCGCTGGCGGGCGAGCCACATACGGTCGCGCCGGCACGCGCGGTCGCGCCGGCACCCGCGGCCGAGCCCGCTCCCCCCGCCGCCGCGGCAGCGCCGCCCGTGCCGAGGGTGGAAGGTGACGTCGAGCACATCGAAGGCCGGAAGCTGACGCTCCTGTTCGAACAGAAGCGCTGCATCCACGCGCGCTTCTGTGTGACCGGCGCGCCGGACGTGTTCCTCGCCAACGTCAAGGGCCCGTGGATCTCGCCGGACGCGACCGAGGTCGAGTCCCTCGTCGAGATCGCGCACGCGTGCCCGTCCGGCGCGATCCGCTACGTGCGCAAGGACGGCAAAGCGGACGAGCGCGCGCCGAAGGTGAACCTGCTCGCGGTACGGGAAGGCGGCCCCTACGCCGTTCGCGGCGAGCTGCGGCTCGCGGGCGCGCAGTTCCGCGCCACGCTGTGTCGGTGCGGCGCCTCGAAGAACAAGCCGTTCTGCGACGGCTCCCACCACGACGTGAAGTTCGACGCCACCGGGGAGCCTCCCTCGGGCACGACGGACATGCTCCCCGTTCGCAACGGGCCTCTCGAGATCGATCCCGAGCTCGACGGTCCGCTCCAGGTCCGCGGAAACCTCGAGATCACGAGCGGCACCGGGCGTGTCGTCGCCCGCGTTACCCAGGCGCGGCTCTGCCGTTGTGGAGCGAGCGCGAAGAAGCCGTTCTGCGACGGCTCCCACGCGCGCATCGGCTTTCGTAGCGAGTAGCGGCGCTGTGGCGGAGATGCCTGCTAGCGCTCGCACAGCATCGAGAGCAAGGTCAGCACCCGCTCGACGTGCTCCTCGTCGTCGAAGTGCTGGCCCATCACGACGACGGTGGCGTTTCGGCCTTCCCGGGTCACGAACACGCCGGGCACGACACCCACGAGCGCGTGGCTGATCCCGGGGTGGAGCTCGGCGCGCTGCCGCTCGATCTCGGGGCCGAGCGGCTCGGACCCGGCGTCGTTGTCGGTGGTGGCCTCGACCGTGGTGATCTCGAAGTTGGAGCGGCTCGTCGTCACAGCCTTGAGCGTGCCTCGCCAGGTCGGTCCGGCGATCTCTGCCTCGACCGCGTCCCAGGTCGGTCGCACGTTGCGAACACCGAATCGCCCGGCCAAGGCCTCGAGGACGACGACGCGCCGCCGTCGCTGGCGCGAGAGCAGGAAGAAGACGAGGAACGCGCCCGCGCCCACCAGGAGCACGAGGCCCAGGGCCGGCAATGCCTGGGTGAGCCGGCTCACGGCGGCAGGTAGCCGTTCCGCAGGTAGTTGCCGCGCCCCGTCCCCCACAGGACGCAGTTGTCGCTCGCGCCCGGGACCCGGTAGACGGCGAGCTGCGTCCCGCTGTCGTCGTCCTTCAAGCTGACGACGAGATCGAGG
Source organism: Myxococcales bacterium (assembly GCA_016794345.1). GTDB lineage: Bacteria > Myxococcota_A > Polyangia > Polyangiales > Polyangiaceae > Xiheicaenibacterium > Xiheicaenibacterium phototrophicum. The sequence goes on along the minus strand of JAEUKE010000032.1, from coordinate 60,705 downwards.
ACGCCGTCGCCGTCCGCGTCGCCCACGGTCGGGACGGGCATCGCGCCGCGGCCGGGCAGGGCGATCTGCTGCTGGAGGTTGCCGCCCGCGTCGAGGATGAAGAGGTGCGAGACGCCTTCTTGCGTGGAGTAGGTGTTGAACGCGATCTCCGGTACGCCGTCACCTGACAGATCCGCAATGATGACGCCGCCGGTCGCGACGACGTCGCTCGTCGTGTAGGTGAAGCTCCAGATTTCGTTCTGGGCGGAGTCCACCGCGTGGATGCGCCCATCGAACCCCGCGAAGTAGAGCTCGGGCCCCGGTCGGCTCGGGTCCACCTCGGCGACGCTCACCTGGTTCGTGATCGCGACCATGTTGTCGCCGTAGTCCCAGAGGCCGCCCAGGAAATCCGGGAAGTGCATCGGCGTGCTCCAGCCTGCGGCGCGCGTCCCGTCGTTCTCGAGCACCCAGAGCGCGACGCCCTTCTCGCGATCGGTCTGCGCGGCATTCTGGACGCTCGCCACGTAGACGAGCTCGGCCACGCCGTCCTGGTCGATGTCGGCGAGCGCGGGGGCGGTGTTCGTGTGGTGCGCCTGCAGGCCCGTGTCCTCGTCGTCTGCGTAGCCCTGCTGCGCCTCCGCGAAGTCGTGCAGCCCGCGCACACCGAGGAACTTCGTCCGGTTCTGGAAGCCCGGGTCGCAGTCGAACGCGAAGCCGTCGCCTTTGTGGAGCGAGTTGTACGCGTTGTCTTGCGTGGCGAAGATGTCGGAGACGCCATCGCCGTCGACGTCCCCGATCGCGACGTTCTGATCGTAGCCGTTGTAGACGTAGCAGGCATCGTCGCACCCGCTCGCGCCGCTCGTGTTCGGCGGGAAGCCCGCGACGGTCGATCCGTCGGGGTTCACCGCGATCAGGATGTCGGTCTGGCCGTTCGCCTGGAGGTTCTGCGTCGTCACGCTCACGAGCTCGAGCTGGCCGTCGCCGTCCACGTCGCCAGCGGCCAAGCTGCGGAGCTCGCCGCGCCAGGTGTACGGGAAGCCGGAGACCGGCGCGCCGCTCGCGTCGAACACGTAGATCTTGTCGGCCGAGGCCTGGGCCACCTCGAGACCGGGGATGTCCGTCCGCAGATCGGCGACGACCGGCGACGACCAGCAGCGCCCTTCGACGTCGACCTTCCACACGATCGCACCGTCGGCGTGCCACACGATCACGCGGCCATGGCGCGCGCCGACGATCTCGTTCGTCCCGTCTCCGTCGAGATCCGCGACGACGGGTGAGCCGAGCCACGCCTCGTGCCATTGATCGCCGAGCGATGCGATGGGCTCGGGTGTCGCGGTGGTCGCGCTGCCGCCGCCCATCGCGGGCATGCAGACCGGAGGCGGCGGGTTGACCCCGCCTCCTGCGCCTGTCGTGGTCGAGGTCGTCGTCTCGCTCCCCGTCGACATCGACCCGGAGCCGTTCGGCGAGCCGGAGCCGGAGCCCGGGCCGCTCGGTCCCGTCTCGCTGGTGCCGCCGCTCCCGTCTGCGCCGGAGTCACCGCACGCCGCCAGGGTACCCAATGCCACGAGCCCCGCGCACGACCTTGCCCACCAAGCCATCGACCCATGGTAGTCGGAGCGGGGCGGCTGGGTCACCCCCGAGTCCGTCGCCAGATCGTGATCACCCGCGATCGCTCCCGTCTTGCGCGAGCTCAGGTCGAGCGCGTCCCCGCGGCTTGCTCGATGACGTTCAGGACGCGCTCTTCGTAGAGCGGCGCGGTGCGAGCAGCCTTCGGTCGCGCTCGAGCTGGGTTACGAGATGTTCGACGACCGCGCGCACCCGCGGGGTATCGCGCAGATCGCGGTGCACGGTCATCCAGAGCGGCTCGCTGGGCTCGCCGGGCATGGGGAGGTGCACGAGCCCCGGCTCGCGATCCCCGATGTACCGCGGCAGCACGGCGACCCCTGCACCCGCGCGCGCGGCCTCGAAGAGCGCGGCGCTGAGCTCACAGGTCAGCGCGGGGCGAGCGCCGCCGGAGAGCTGCTCGAGCCAGGTGGCGTCGACCACCCTCGGCCCGGGCGCGCTCGTGAGCAGCGCGTGCCGGGCGACGTCGGCCGGCGCGCGGAGCGGAGGGCTCTTCGCGAGGTAAGACGGCGCCGCGTAGAGCCCATGGCGTACCTCGGCCACGCGGCGGACCACCAGGCTCTCGTGTGACGACCGAAAGAACCGGAGCGCGACGTCGGCCTCTCGCCGCGCGAGATCCAGCACGGCCCCAGTCGCGAGCAGGTCGATCTCGAGGCCCGGGTGCGCCCGCGCGAGCAGCGCGAGCCGGGGTGCGAGATACGTGCAGCCGAAGCTCTCGGGTGACGTCACCCGCACCACACCTTCGACGGCGCTGCGCTGCGCGTCGGCACCGCGCTCGAGCGCATGCATCGCCTCCTCGACCCGGCGCAGGTCCCCTACGACCCGCTCGCCCTCGGCGGTCAGCGTGTAACCGGAGCTCGTCCGCGTGAAGAGGCGAAGGCCGAGCTGCGCCTCGGCCACCTCCACCCGACGACCGACGGTCGTGTGATCGACGCCGAGCGCCTTGGCGGCTCGCGCGAGCGAGCCGGCGCGCGCGAGCGCGAGCACGTAGCGAAGATCGTCCCAGCGCATGGCCAGCTGTGGATTCTTGCACGGCTCTCGTGCGCAGAGTCAGCCTTCCGCGGATAGAGCGTCTCAACGATGCTGTTCGGCATGCAGATCTGCACGGCCGTCCGTCACGCCGTCCTCGTCCTCACCCTGGGGGCGCTCTCCGCGTGCGGCGCGACGGTGGTCGAGGACGACGAGCCTGCCACCACCGACTCCATCTCCGCCTCCGCCGGCGGAGGCAGCGATCCGAAGACCTGCGAGCTCACCGAGGGCTCCATCGACCTCGTCGCCGCCCAAGGCAATGCGCCCTCGTGCCGGCCTTCGATGACCTGCCGCGTGTGGTTCGGCCACGGCCAGCACCTGAGCTGCCCGGAGCTCGGCGGTGCGGCCGCCGAGTATGCGGAGTGCGACATCTGGGACTGCATCTGCGTCGTGAAAGACGAGCCCGGCTTCACGGCCGACTTCTCGACGGGGGAGGTGATCGACGCACGCGACCCCTTCGAGGTGTGTCGATACAGGCTCGAGGCGCTCGACGCGGACGGGTGATCGAGCTCGCCACCGCCAGCCCACGCCGCCGCCTCCGCGATCAGCGTCCGTCGAGCGCGCCTGACAAGATCAGCTCGGCGCGCGTGGCCGCGTACGACCGACCGCGATGGCCGAGCGAGGTGAGCACCGCGTATCCCAACAGGCCGGCGAGGATCGACTCGGATCGAGCCCGCACCGGGGCCGACTTGGACGCGCCCGCCGCCTTGAGCTGCGCATCGAGCAGCTGAAGCCAGCGCGCGAACACCTGCTGCTTCTGATCGCGACCGTCACCCGCGATGGTCGCGGGGAGCTCCCCCGAGCTCGAGAGGACGAGGAGCGCGCGGAGCGTCTCGTCCTTCTCGAGCGCCTCGAGATAGGCGACGAGGAAGCCTTCGATCGCCGGTCGGCCCTTCAGCCTTTCGAGCGGCTCGAGGAGCGGCGCCGTCGCGACCGGCCATCGCTCCGCGAGCACGACCTGCAGCAGGTCAGTCTTGTCGGTGAAATGGTGATAGACCGCGCCCCGAGTCACCCCGGCACGGCTCGCGATGTCGTCGAGCTGAGCGCCCGCGAACCCTTTCTCCGCGAACACCCGGAGAGCCGCGTCGATGACGGCATCGCGCGTCTTCGCCGCCTCCTCCGCCGTCTTACGGGCCATGCACGGCCTCGTGGCTGGCGGCGTCGTCGCCGTCGGTTCGCATGAACCACATGCGGCACTTCGACGCCGTGACGAAGGTGCTCGGGCGGACGAACTTCAGGTGGTGACGCGTCGGGTCGACCGCGTCGATCCAGCTCGTGTCTGCCCGGCAGAGCAGCGGCATCAGCTCGGGCCGTCCGCAGGCGAGGACCACCTGATGATAAAGACAGCGGTGAATCTCCAAGACATAGCCATGGTCGTCGTCGACCGGCCTTCGGAAGTCGAACGATTCACCGAAGAAGCTCGTCTCCCGATCCTTCGAGGCGGAGACCAGCGCCGCAAATGGATCCGGTGCCGCGTCGAGCATGGCCGCCGTGCCTTCGAGGATCTTCGCCCGCATCGGCGCGTGCAGCGCGGCATCCACGATGCGCATCGCAATGACCTCGCCGTCGACGGGCGCGAGGACCTCGAACCCGGCGACGGCGAGCAGCGTGTAGCCGACGTGCATCTCATCGAGCGAGGTGCGGACCAGATGGGAGACGCGCGGCCCCAGCTCGGCGAGCCGAGCCTTCGTTTGTTGCGTCAGTCCAGGACGGTGCGCCTCGAGCGCATCGAAGAAGCCGCGCTCGATCAGCGGGAGAAGCGCTTCGGAGTCGGGCGTCTTCGAGCTCATGGATGAAACATACATTTATGGATGTATGTTTGTCAACGCACCTCGGGCTCTCTGCGGCCGTGGCAGGCCGCGCCATTGGTTCGCGTAAGCGAGGGCGGGGAGGGGGTTGCCCTTCTCCGAAGCGGAGTGAGTATGTCCCGAAGGCAGCTCCATACCCTTCGGGCTTGGCTCTCGGCGGCCGTGGCCGGCCGCGCCAATGGTTCGCGTAAGCGAGGGCGGGGAGGGGGGCGCCTTCGCCGAAGCGCAGTGAGTATGTCCCGAAAGCAGCTCCATACCCTTCGGGCTTGGCTCTCGGCGGCCGGCAGGCCGCTTCATTGGTTCGCGCAAGCGAGGGTGGGGACGTGGGGGCGCCTTCTCCGAAGCGGAGTGAGTATGTCCCGAAGGCAGCGCCATACCGTCCGGGCTTGGCTCTCGGCGGCCGTGGCAGGCCGCCGAGCTTATGCGCCGTAGGGACCGGCGAGACGGAGCGAAGGAGAAGGCGCCCCCCCGTCCCCGCCCGAGCGGCCACGCGTCCGGCGAGACGGAGCTGCGGAGAAGGGGCCAACCCCTCCCCGCCCGAGCGGCCCCGCTCACCGCGTGATGCGGGCGCGCGTGATCGAGAGCTCGACCTTGGAGCCGCCGCGCTCGACGGTCACGTCCACGCGCGTTCCTTCGGGGCCGCGGAGCTTGCTGACGCAGTCCGAGACCGTGGCGCCCTCGGCGCTGCGGCCCTCGATCTCGACGATCTTGTCGCCGGCCTTCATACCCGCGGTCTCGGCCGGTCCCCCTTCCACGACGCCCGCGACCTCGACGTATTTTCCGCCCTGGCCCAGGGTCGCGCCGATACCCATCCACTCGCTCGACGCGCCGCTGCTCTTGTCGCCGAGGTCGACGTCGGCGCGGAGCGACGACTGTCCGCGCGCGTCGAGGGGCTCGATGCGCTCGAGGTAGCTCGGGTGTGTGAAGCGGAGCGAAAACGCGCCGCTCGGCACGCCGTCGAGCGAGTAGTGGCCCTGGTCGTCGGTCGCGGTCGATCCTCCGCCGCCCGCGCCGGTCACGCCGTCGAGGCGCACACGGACGCCGGCGATCGGCTGCTTCGTCGCGCGGTCCGTCACGGTGCCGCTCACCGTCGCGCCCTTGCCCAGGGTGATGCGGACGCCGGACGACTTGCGACCGCTCTCGACCTCGACCGCGCTCGACTGCGTCGGTGGCTTGCCGCGCGCGGTCGCGACGAGCACGTAGCGGCCGGGCGAGAGGTTGTTCAGCTCGAAGTTGCCGAGCGGGTCCTTGACCTGCTCGCGCAGGCCGCGTGCGCTGCCGCGCTCGCCGTCGGGTGTCGTGAACTGCTCGACCGCGATCGTGTACTCGGTCACGGGGTGGCCCACGTCGTCGACGACGACGCCGGCGATGCTCCCCGGCGAGCCCACCTCGAGCCGGTTCTTCTTCCCTGCCTCGATGACGACGGGTGGCAGCGGATCGTGATCGAGGCTCGTCACGATCGCCTTGCAGCCGTTCGCGTCGGGCGGCAGCTCGAACCGCCCGGAGGCGTCGGTCGTCGCGGTCAGGTTCGGCCGGTCCTGGCAGGTCACCGCCGCGCCATCGACGGGTCGGCCTTCTCCGTCCACGACCGTGCCGGTGACGAGCTGCGCCGCGGGGGCGCCCGGCTCGGTCGGTCGGCTCGCCGGTCCGGGCGTCGTGGGGGCCACCGGCTCCACCTCGTCTTCGAGCGGGCTCCTCGGCGGCCTCGCCGTGCTCGAGGCCGCCGAGGTCGCGGCCGGGAGAGGCGCCGAAGGGAACGCAAACCACGCGATCGTGGGCAAGAGGAGCAGCGCGGCCACGACTGCGAGGACACGCAGCCAGGGTCGCTGCAGCACCTCCGTCAGCTTCACCCCCCGGCTCCGTCTCCCGGGGGGGCGGAGCCGTTTCGGTTGATCGCGCTCACCCTGACAAACGGGTCATCTCCCTTCCCGGCGTAGCTGCAGGCCGGCTCGGCGCGGCAGGTCGAGCACGCGGGAGATTCCTTGCAGGTCCGAAGACCGTGCTGCTTGAGGACATGGTGGGCGCGCCAGGCGACCTCGTGTGGATCGCCTTCGGGGAGCTCGGCGTCGATCGCGCGAGCGAGCGCCGCGTAGCTGGTGCCGGGGTAGCCGACACGCGACACGACGCGCAGCGCGGCCGGGCTCGGCGCGACGGTGGACACGCAGCCGCTCGCGAGCAGGAGGAAGTCGGCTTGATCGGCGGGGAGGCGCGGCAGCGAAGCGAGGCGCCGGCGCGCCTCCTCGGGATCGCGGCGGGCCACCGTCTCGAGCCCCTCCGCAGCGAGCCGCGCGACCGCTTGAAGCGCGCCGGCCACCTCGTCGACCCGCGCCGCCGAGCAGAGCGACTCCACGAGAGCGCGCGCGCCGCCTCCGAGCTCCGCCGGGTCGAGCTGGCCGTCCGGCGTCCGCAGCGTCTTCACCGCCTCGGCGGCGGCGTGCGGAGGCGCCTCACCCCACAGGAGGAAATAGAGCGCGAGCTGGGTGCAGAGCCCGTTCTTGGGGCGCCCCGGCACGTCGCACGAGGGCTCGAGCAGATCGACCAACCTCTCGAGCTTCGACCGAGGCCGAAGAGTCACCTTCGAGTAGAGGTCCGCCAAGTTCCGTTCCCAGAACGAGCTTACCCGAGGAGACCTTGCATTGCCTGCCTCGGTTGCCGGGCCTCGTGGCTATTTGGCCGGCGGGGCGCTGGCCGCTGGTGCAGCGGTGGCCGGGGTCTTCTTCGGCTGGTCCGGTCTGGCCGCCTTGTAGGGATCCGCCGTCGACATGTCCTCGGCCTCGAGGTTCACGTCCAGAGGCTCCGGCGGGAACGGCGTCTCGCTCGAGCTGCCGCCGCAACCGGCGAGGAGGAAAACGAAGAGGGCCGCCCACTTCATGCGGGCGACCCTACCACAACCCGGCGATCGGTCACTTCGTCTCGGAGAGACAGGTGCGCGCGATGACGAGGCTCGCGAGCGCGTTGGCCGCGAGCCACGCGACCAGGAGCGCGCCGCCGAAGGGCGCCCACGCCTCACGGAAGACGAGGAGCGACGCGATGTAAGCGGCGGTGCCGACGCCCGCGCCCGCCGCGACCTGGCGGAGAACCTTGCTCTGGAAGCCCACGAGCAGCAGCCCAAACGGCACGAGCGCGGTGGCGAGCGGGAGCAAGCGGTGCAAGCCCGCGCCGATGAACAGATCCAGGTCCGCGATGGGCCGCGCGAGGATGTCGATCGGCAGGAGCGAGCGCGAGAGGACGAGCGGAGCGAAGAACAGGAGCCCCGGTCCGGTCGCGAGGGCCGCGACCCAGTAGCCGAGCCCCTTCGGTCCGGCGGCCTTCGAGCCGGCGCCCTTGCGCGCCCACGCGGTGACGAGGCCCGTCAGCAGGACGAGGAACCCGAGGCGCGCGAGCCCGTAGTCGAACGCGACCTTCCGGAGCGCGGCGCCCGCGTCGAGGATGCCCGAGCCGAAGAGCCGCTTGCCGTTCTGGCTCGGGTCGACCACGCGCGCGTTCTCCTCGAGGCGTGCTTCCACGGCCTCCGGATCGGTCACGCCCGCGCCGACGAGGAGCGCCGCGGCGGCCGCGACGTGGGGCGAGGCCATCGAGGTCCCCTTCCACGACGCGTAGATCTCGCACTTGTTCTTGCCCTCCTGGCAGATGGTCTGCTGCACGACGTCCACGCCGGGGGCGGCGATGTCGACGCCGGGGCCGCGCGACGAGAAGCTCGCGAGCTTGTCGTTCTGATCGCTGGCCGAGACGCCGATGACACCCTCCGAGCCGCCCGGGTAGCCGACCGAGCCGCCGCTGTTGCCCGCGGAGGCGACGATGACGACGCCCTTCTCGCGCGCGTGAGCCACCGCGTCTTGCAGGACCTTCGAGTTCTGCGGGCCGCCGAGGCTCAGGTTGATGACCTGCGCGCCGTTGTCGGCCGCCCAGCGGATGCCGTTCGCGACGTCCAGCGTGGTGCCCCAGCCGCGTTTGTCGAGCACCTTCACCGGCATGAGGCGCGCGTCGAACGCGAGGCCGGTCACGCCGACGCCGTTGTTCGTGCTCTGCGCGATGGTGCCGGCGACGTGGGTGCCGTGGCCGTGATCGTCGTTGGCGTGCTCGTTGTCCCAGATGAGGTTCCACCCCGGCACGCAGTCGGTGCTCGCGAGGTCCGTCCCCTTCATGAAGCCCTCGTGATCTTCGCAGGCGATGCCCGTGTCGATCACGGCGACGGTGACGCCGCGCCCGGTGCCGTAGTCCCACGCGGCCTCCGCGCCGGCGCGCTTCATGTGCCACTGGTCCTTGTACATCGGATCGTTCGGCACCATCTCCGCGCGGACCCACGCGAGCGGCTCCACGTTCTCGAGCCGCGCGTCGTCGTCGATCGCGTCGACGATCTCCGCCACGCGCGAGGGCGCGACGCGCGCGAGCTTGATCTTCGTGTCCTCGTCGAAGTCGGTCTTCTCGAACGTCACCCCCGGGAACTTCGCCGCGACGCTCGCGAGGACGTCCGCCAGCTCCGAGTCGGAGAGCGAGTCGTCGCCGTCGACGATGATCGTGCCGGGCACGTCCCAGCTCGCGCCGTTCGGGGCGACGCCCTCGGGCGGCGGACCGTAGGCGTCATTCGGATCGGCGGATGCGACGGTCGGCACCAGACCGGCGGCCACCGCGAGCGCCAGCGAGAGGAACGGCTTGGACATGACCCAAGCGTAGCCCGCGCAGCGGCGCTGACAACCGAAGCCGCACCGCGTCAACGCGCCTCGTCAGCCGTCGTCCACGGAGAAGCAGTCCTCGGCGCTCGGATTCTCCGAGCAGTAGTCGAGCACGCACGAGAGCACGTCGCCGAACTCGGCCTGGCACACGTCGCTCCCGAACCCGATGTCCTCGCCACATTCCGCGTCGGACGCGAGGCAATCGTAGAAGCTGGCCGTCTCGCTCTCGCAGCCGGTCCGCTCCGCCGCCTTGACGCCCTCGTCGCAGGTCTCCTTGCAGTCCTGCGGCGTCTCCGCGCACTCGTTGCCTTTTTCACACGCGTCCAGGCACGAGGCCTCCACGTCGGCCCCACAGCCCGCGCCAGCGATCACGAAAAAGCCCAAGAAAGCGCCCTTTTTCCACATCCGGCCAGGATAGCCACAAGGCCCCTGGTCCGGGCAAACGGCGCACGGACCCGACGCGCCGCGCCGAGGCATCAGCGCAGGCTTTCCCTTGACTGCCGACGGCAGCCTGCCGAACGTGGCTGTAGCGATGTCGTTCCTCATCCCCTCGCGAACGCTGCGCCCCGCCGACGATCCCATCTTCGCCCTCAACGCCGAGGCGAAGGCCCGCGCCCAGGCCGGAGAGCGCGTGGTGAACGCCACGGTGGGCTCCCTCCTCGACGACGAGGGCAAGCTCGCCACGCTCGACGGCGTGAACGAGGCCCTGCACGAGCTCTCGCCGCAGGTCGTCGCGGGCTACGCGCCCATCGCCGGCTCGCCGGACTTCCTGCGTGGCGTCGCGCTCGATCTGTTCGGCGACCGCCCCGAGGCGAAGATGGTCGCGTCGGTCGCCACACCCGGCGGCACCGGCGCGCTCCGCCACGCGATCGCAAACTTCCTCGAGCCCGGCCAGTCGCTCCTGACCAGCTCCTTCTACTGGGGCCCCTACAAGACCCTCGCGGACGAGACGGATCGCAACCTCGAGACCTTCGAGATGTTCACCACATCGGGCGGCCTCGACACCGAGGCGTTCCACACCGAGCTGTCTCGCCTGGTGAAGAAGCAGGGCCGCGCGCTCGTGTTCCTGAACTCGCCCTGCCACAACCCGAGCGGCTACTCGTTCGACGACGCCGAGTGGAAGCGCCTGCGCGCCGCGATCGAAGACGTGTCCGCAGCCGGCCCCGTCGCGATCTGCCTCGACATCGCCTACGCCAAGTTCGGCGCGCAGCCGCTCGACGTCATGCTCGACGCGATGCTGCCCATCGCCAACAAGGCGCTGATCATGTTCGCGTGGTCCGCGTCCAAGGCCTTCCTCGAGTACGGCCTCCGCGTCGGCGCGCTCGTCGCCGTGCAGCCGGAGGAAGAGGAGCGCCGCCGCATCCAGAACGCGCTCGTCTATTCGTGTCGCGGCACCTGGTCGAACGTGAACGCCGGCGGAATGGCCGCCATCGCGAACATCCTGCTCGACTCCACACGCCGCGCGCGCATCGATCGCGAGCGCGCCGGCTGCATCGAGCTGCTCCAGCGCCGCGTCGGCACCTTCAACGACCTCGCCTCCAAGGCCGGCCTCCGGTACCCCCGCTACGATGGCGGCTTCTTCACCACCGTCTTCGTGAAGGACGCACGCGCCGCCGCCGAGCGCCTCAAGGCCGACGGCATCTTCGTCGTCCCGCAGCCCGGCGCGCTCCGCGTCGCGCTCTGCTCGGTCGCCGAGCGCGACATCCCGCGTCTGGTCGAGGGCCTCGCGAAGGTGGCCTGAGGCGCGGGGACGCTCGGGCGGGGAGGGGTTGGCCCTTCTCCTTCGCTCCGTCTCGCCGGACGCGGTGGTCGCTCGGGCGGAGAGGGGTTGCCCTTCTCCTTCGCTCCGTCTCGCCGGACGCGTGGCCGCTCGGGCGGGGACGGGGGGGCGCCTTCTCCTTCGCTCCGTCTCGCCGGTCCCTACGGCGCATAAAGCTCGGCGGCCTGCCACGGCCGCCGAGAGCCAAGCCCGGACGGTATGGAGCTGCCTTCGGGACATACTCACTACGCTTCGGAGAAGGGCCTGTGCTGCCTCGGCCGGAACGTGACGGACCAGCTGCCGTGTTGCTCACACGGCTCGGAGAGCTCGCCGGGCGCGTGGCCGCTCGGGCGAGACGGAGCGCAGGAGAAGGGGCAACCCCCATCTCTGCTCGAGCGGATGCCCCGCTCGAGCGGGCCCCGGCGAGCGATCCTATGATACGCCTCACGCCATGAGTCGCCCGACGGAGCTGCCGGCGCCTGGCTCGCCAGACGTGCTCTACCTCGTCGACCTGTCGGGGTACCTCTTCCGCGCCTACCACGCGATCGGGCCGCTCGCGGCCGCCAACGGCGAGCCGACGAACGCGACCTACGGCACGACGACGATGCTGCAGAAGCTCGTCAACGAGAAGAAACCGGTCTTCCTGGGTTGCGCGCTCGAGGGACCCGGCAACTTCCGGGAGGAGCTCGACCCGCGCTACAAGGCCACGCGTCCGCCGCGTCCGGACGACCTCGTCGTGCAGATGAAGCGCACGCGCGAGATCGTCGACGCCTTCCGCATCCCGGCCATCCAGGTCCCCGGCTTCGAGGCGGACGACGTCATCGCCGCGCTCGTGAAGCAGGCGAAGGAGGCCGGGCTGCGTGTCGTCATCGCCTCCGCCGACAAGGATCTGATGCAGCTTGTCGATGACAAATGCGTCATGTGGGACGCGATGCGGGACCGCGTCTACGGCCCGCCGGAGGTGGAGCAGAAGTTCGGCGTCCCCCCGCGGCAGGTGCGCGATCTCCTGGCGCTCGTCGGCGACACCTCCGACAACGTGCCGGGTGTGCCCGGCGTCGGCGTGAAGACCGCGGCCGAGCTCATGCTCGCGTACGGCAGCCTCGACGGCGTCTACCAGAACCTCGACAAGATCAAGAAGCAGAAGATCCGCGAGTCGCTCACCACCCACAGGGCGGACGCCGACATCTCGCGCGAGCTCGTCACCCTCCGCGAGGACGTGCCCGTCACGCTCGACAAAGACGCGCTGCACTACGACGGCGGCGATGTCGCGCAGCTCCGCGCGCTCTTCACCATGCTCGGCTTCACCCGGCAGATCGGCCAGCTCCCGCGCGAGCAGAAGCCGAAGGCCGCAGCGATCGACGCCGTGTACCGCACCATCCTCGATCCGGCGGAGCTCGAGGCGCTCGCCCAGGAGGCCAAGGGGTGCGAGGCGGTCGCGATCGCGCTGCACACCACGGCGGAGGACGCGATGCGGTGTGGGATCGTCGGCGTGGCGATCGCCACCGCGCCCGGCCGCGCGGCGTACGTGCCCATCGCGCACCGCTATCTCGGCGTCCCCAAGCAGATCCCCTGGAAGACCTTCGCCTCCACCTTCGGGCCCATCCTGGAGGACGCGTCGATCGCCAAGGTCGGCCACGACACGAAGCGTGCGGACGTCGCGCTGAGCCGGCACGGCGTGACCCTGCGCGGCGTCACCTTCGACGGCATGCTCGCGAGCTACCTCCTCGATCCGGAGGTGACACACGACCCGGTGAACGTCGCGGAGCGTGAGGCCGGCGTGAAGATCCCCATGCTCGAGAGCGTCGCGCCGAAACAACGCGGCCGGCCGCAGACCTCGCTCGAGGAGCTGCCCGTCGAAGACAGCACGCCCTTCGCGGCGTCGTGGGCGGACGCCGCGCTGCGCGTCTGGGAGCGCTGCCGCGCCAAGCTCGGCGAGAACGGGCTCACGAGCATCTTCGAGACTTTGGAGATGCCGCTCTCGTTCGTCCTCGCCGATCTGGAGCGGCGTGGCGTCATGGTGGACACGAAGGTCCTGGGCCACCTCAACGAGGTCATGTCGAAGGAGCTCACCGAGCTCGAGGCGAAGGCGCGCGCGGTGTCCGGCCACCCCGATCTGAACGTGGCCTCGCCCAAGCAGCTCGAGGCGGTGCTCTTCGACGAGCTCGGCCTGAAGGCGACCAAGAAGACGAAGACTGGCCGCTCGACCGACGCCGAGGCGCTCGAGGCGATCGCCGACGACCACGCGCTGCCCAAGGTCATCCTCGAGCACCGCGCGATCGCCAAGCTGAAGGGCACCTACGTCGACGCGCTGCCGCGGCTCATCCACCCCGACACCGGGCGCATCCACGGTCACTGGCGCCAGGCCGTCGCGGCCACCGGGCGCATCTCGAGCGAAGAGCCGAACCTGCAGAACATCCCGATCCGGACGGATCTCGGCAAGGAGATCCGCAAGGCGTTCGTGGCGCCGCCCGGGCACGTCTTCCTCTCGGCGGACTACTCGCAGATCGAGCTCCGCGTGCTCGCGCACCTCTCCCACGACCCGGTCATGGTCGACGCCTTCCGCACCGGGCAAGACATTCACGTGCGCACGGCGATGGAGGTGTTCCGCGTCGACGCCGACTCGGTGACGGACGAGATGCGGCGCCGCAGCAAGACCATCAACTTCGGCGTGATCTACGGCATGGGGGAGGCCGCGCTAGCCAAGCGCCTCTCGATCCCGCGCAAGGACGCGGCGGAGTTCATCGAGGCCTACTTCCAGCGCTACGAGGGCGTCGCCACCTTCATGCGCCAGACCATGGAAGAGGCCCGCCGCACCGAGAAGGTCCGGACGCTGCTCGGGCGCATCCGCCTCCTGCCGGACCTGCACAACTCCGACCGCATGCGTCGCGCCTACGCGGAGCGCATCGCGCAGAACACGCCCATCCAGGGCACGGCGGCCGACATCCTCAAGCTCGCCATGGTGAAGCTGCGCGAGCCGGTCGTGCCCGGCGCGAAGATGGTGCTCACCGTGCACGACGAGCTCGACTTCGAGGTGCCGGAGGAGCGCGCGGAGGAGGCCGCCGCCAAGATCCGCGAGGTGATGGAGAACGTCGTCACGCTCGACGTCCCGCTGGTGGTCGACGTCGGCTGGGGCAAGAGCTGGGCTGAAGCATGAGCGGCGCGAGCGAGAAGGAGAAGGGGGGCGTGCCGCTCTACGCCCTCATCCTGGGGGCGATGATCCTCGGCCTCCTCCTCGGTCCCCGCCTCGGCAAGAGCGGCTTCATCCTCGGCGAGATCGGTCGCATCGTCATCACGCTCATCAAGGGCGTCGCCACCCCGCTCCTCTTCCTCTCCATCGTGAATTCCATCCTCACGACCGAGGTGAAGGGGCGCGACGCGCTGCGGATGCTCTTCTTCGCGATGGTGAACGTGACCATCGCGCTCGGCATCGGCCTCCTGCTCTCGAACGTGCTCCGGCCCGGCGAGCACCTGGCCTTGCCCGCGCTCACCGGCGACGCGAGCGCGTACGCGGGCAAGAAGGTGGACTTCCTGAAGACGCTCGTCTCGTACGTGCCGTCGAACTTCGTCACGCCGTTCGCCGAGAACATCGTCATCAGCGTCATCATCGTCGCGCTCATGCTGGGGTTCGGCCTGCGCCGCGTCCGGACCGAGCAGATCGCGGCGGGCAGCACGGGCTACCAGGCGGTGGAGGCGCTCATCGCCACCCTCCTGCGCGTCACCGAGATCGTGCTGGGCTGGGTCATCAAGCTCATCCCGTTCGCCGTCTTCGCCGTCTCCGCCAAGACGGTGGGCGAGCACGGGTACGCGCCGCTCAAGGGCCTCGGCGTCTACGTCGGCGTCGGCCTGTTTGGCCTCGCCCTTCACGTGGTCGTCACCTACCAGGCGTGGCTCGTCTTCTACGCGCGCATGTCGCTCCGGCGCTTCTGGAAGGGGGCGCGCGAGCCGCTCGTCGTCGCCCTGGGGACCAACTCCAGCCTCGCCACGCTCCCGGTGACGCTGCAGGCGCTCGATCGTCTGGGTGTGTCGCGCTCCGCCTCGACGCTCGGGGCCTGCGTGGGGACCAACCTGAACAATGACGGCATCGTCCTCTACGAGGGGATGGCCGTGCTCTTCGTGGCGCAGGCGATGGGCTTCCACCTCTCGCTGGGCGAGCAGATGTTCGCGGCCGTCACGTGCATCGTCGCGGCCATGGGGGTCGCGGGGGTTCCGGAGGCCGGCTTCATCTCGCTCGCTCTCGTGCTCGGGACGGTGGGCCTCCCGGTCGAGCTCTTGCCGCTCATCCTCTCGGTGGACTGGATCATCGCGAGAGCCCGGTCGCTCATCAACGTGCTCAGCGACATGCTGCTCTCCATCCTCATCGACCGCAGCGGCGGCGCCACCGGCTACCGCGGGTAGACGACGGCGCGACCAGCCGCCGCCCACCGCCCGCGGCCCCCCTTCCACCGTTCACAGAAAGAGCCTCTCCGCTTCGCGCTCGGCCTCGAGGCAGGCATCGCGCCTCAATCGTGACCAGCCGACGACTCAGGCGCGTTGGGACGGTCATCGCGTCTGAGTCGTCGCGTGGTCACGACTCAGACGAGATGCCGGCGGTCATCGCCGCTGAGTCGTCGCGGACGGGGCGGCGCTCGGGGTCGGCACCCGCGCGCTACCGCGGGTGGATCACCGCTCCGCCGATCACGGCGCCCGACCACTTCGCGCGCATGGCCTCGCGGATCTCCGCGAGCGGGAAGCGGTGCGAGACGTGTGGGGTGATCTTGCCCTCCTCGGCCCAGGCGAGGACCTGCGCGAGGCGAGGCGGACGAATGGAGGGATCGTGCAGCGTGGAGATGGCCGCGGGGCAGCCAAGCACGTCGAGCCCCTTCATCATGATGAGGTTGGTGGGGAGGACGTTTGCGTTGGGGGCGCCGCGCCCGCCCTTGCCCTTGGCGACGAACGGCGTCGCCGCCCAGCCGACGATGAGGAAACGCGCGCCGAACCTCACGCAGCGCAGGCTCTCCACCGAGATGTCGCCGCCCACGCCGTCGTAGACCACGTCGACGCCCGCACCGCCCGTGAGGGCCTTCACGTCGTCGCGGAACGCACGCAAGCCGCCGTCCTCGCCGCGTGTGCTCACGACGTGATCGGCGCCGGCCTCGCGCACGATCGCGAGCTTCTCCTCCGAGCGCCCTGTGGCGATGACCTTCGCCCCGACGATCTTGGAGATCTGCACCGCCGCGAGCCCCGTCGCGCCCGACGCGCCGTGGACGAGCACCGTCTCGCCGGCGCGGAGCCGGCCACGCGCGATGAGGCAGTGGTACGCGGTCTCGTAGTTGCCGAGCAGGTTGCAGGCCTGATCGAAGGAGAGCTCGCCGGGGATCTTGTGGACGGCCTCGCTCGGCGCGACCGCCCAGCTGGCCCAGCCTCCCCACGCGCGGTACGCGCCGAGCGATCGCGGCCCCGTCAGCAGGCCGTCCGAGAGCACGGCGTCACCCACCTTCACGTTCTTCACCTCGGGCCCGGCCCAGGCGACGACGCCCGCGTACTCGAGGCCCGGCGTGTACGGCGGCGCGGGCATGTGCTGGTACTGGCCGCTCGTCATGATGACGTCGACCCAGCCCACCGAGGCGCTGCGCACCTCGACGATCACGTCGTTTGGTTCGAGAGTCTTCGGGTCGGGAGCGGGCATCGGCTCGACCACGACATGGTTCTCGATCGCGTCGGGCGGTGTCTCGCCGAGCTCGGTGACGACGACCCGCTTTCCTTCTGCCAGCGTCATGGGGACCGCATCATAGGCCATCGCGCCTGGCGCGTTCTTTGCGAGCGCGGCCGGCCATGACGACGCCGGTGCACGAGTTCAACATCGCAATCGAGCAGGTGGATGGGTACGAGTTTCGGGTCAAGCTCGACAAGCCCCAGTACGCGGACATCGCGGTGGACGAGCCGGCCCCGCTCGGGAAAGACAACGCCCCCAACGCCGCGCGCCTCCTCGCTGCCGCGGTGGCCAACTGCCTGACCGCCAGCCTGTATTTCTGCCTTTCGCGCAGCGGATCCCCGCCGCAGGGCATCCGCAGCGAGGCCAAGGTGAGCATCGTCCGCAACGATCAGAAGCGCCTGCGCATCGGCAAGGTCGAGGTGGTCATCCACCCGGTCGGCGCGGACCCGGCCGCCCTGGAGAAGTGCAAGACCACCTTCGAGGACTTCTGCATCGTCACGCAGAGCGTGCGCGACGGGCTCGCCGTGGACGTCCGCGTCGAACCGGAGTGAAACGAGCTGCAACTCGACTGTTTCGAGCCGAGAAACGCGTGCGACGTGTTTCTCGGCTTCGTCGTGCCTGCGTCGAGGGCTACGTGGGGTCCTTGCAGCAGCGCGCGCCGGTCGAGTAGTCCGAGTAGCGGCGCGGGTGCGCCGTGACCTTGGCGAAGCACCCGCTCTTGGATCCACGCGAGTAGAACCCGCCGAGGAACGCGCCCTGCTCGTCGGCGACCCACTCGTCGAGGTTTCCGACCATGTCGAAGATCGCGTCGTCTCCCCAGCGGCTCGCGCAGCGGGGCGACGCGCCGGTCTCCAGCAGGAGCGGCCGATCGGCCACCACGAGGAGGCCGTTGCGCGGATCGTCGTGATACCGAGCCGGGTTGCCGTGCAGGATCGACGACGGGTGATCCTCGCGGAAGACGTTGCAGGTGCCCTGCTCGTAGCGGTCGCCGTAGGGGAACTCGCGCTGGGCTTGCCCGCGGCACGCCGTCACCCACTCCGCCTCGGTGCAGAGGCGCTTGCCGGCCGCGGAGCACGCGCCGTCGGCCTGGTCTGCGCTCAGGTAGCCCTGGGGGATCGCGCCGCGCACCGAGACCGCGCGCGGGGCGACGGGGATCGTCGGGAGCGCCGGCAAGTCTGTGCTCGCGTCGGCCGAGCCGGGAGCCGCGCGGCCGCGGAGCGCCTCGTAGAACGAGACCACCTCGCGAGCGCGCCCGAGGTCCGGTGTGTAGAACGGCGACCACGCGGCGCCGCTCTCGCGATCGACGACGCCGATCTCGAACCGATCGACACACACGCGGCCGGCGACCGCGACCATGTCGACGGGGCAGCTTATCGCTCGGGCGATGGGGACGAGGAGGGCGGGACGCGCGCGCACGGGCTCCTCGGTCGAGGCGCGCGCGCGCGCGCGTGCATCGCGCCGCTTCGCCGCGGCTGCCTTCCGCTTCTTGGTGACGCGCGCGGGCTTCTTCGTGCGCTTCGTCTTCGCCGCGGTCTTCGCGGCCGGCGCCGCGACCGACTCCGAGGCGGCGGGGACGATGGGCGCGGCGAGGGCCACGCCGAGCACGAGGGCGAGCGCGCGGCGCACGTCTGCCGCATCGCATGGCTCGCCCGGCCCCGGCAAACTTCCCGCACAAAACGAAGCCGGCGCCTCGCGGCGCCGGCTCCTGGCTCATCGCTCAGACGGCGATCACCTCTCGCGGGTGTTGCGCTTGGACGACTCGCCCTGCGGCGCGGAGGTCTTCACGACCTTCGTGACCCGCTCGGCGAGGCGCGACTCGCGCGCGGCCTCGAACTTCGCCGCCTGGCCGCGGTTGAAGCCCGAGCCGTAGATGCCGGCCTTGAGGCGGTTGAGGTCGGTCGGCTGATCGCCGCCGCCGTACGAGTCCGTGCTGCCCGGGCTCCCGCCGGCCTGCGAGGCATTGCCGGGTCCGAACATGCCCATCATCGCCTGGATCTCCTTGGGCGTGTTGACGGTGCCGCTCATGCTGAGGTTGCGCGTGCGGCCGGTGCGCGTGTCCTTGCCGTAGAACGTGCGGCCGCCGTACGAGTCGGTGCCCTCCGAGGCCTGGGACGTGCGGTAGGCGCCGTACATCGGGTTGATCCGCGAGAGCATCGACTTGATCTCGCGCGGGGTGTTGACCGAGCTCGTCGCGCTCAGGTTCTTGCCGCCGCTGGAGACCTGCGACTTCGTCGTGCTGCGGCTGGCCTGATCGCCGTAGATCTCGCCGTGCGGACGAGACCGAGCGAGGCGCTGATCGAGGGCGCGGTTGGCGCGCACGTTCGTCGACTCGCGGACCGCCGAGGCCCGGCTCTCGCGCTGCTTCTCGAGGACCTGCTCCTTGATGCGCATGCCGCGCGAGTACTTGGTGCTGTTGTTCTCTTCGGTACGGTCGGCCATGGCGACCCCGGACACGAACAACGAGGCGAGCACCGCGCTCAGAAACAACCCTTTACGCATGAGAGTCTCCTTTTCCGTACGAGAGCGACGACGACGATGGATCGATTCGTATCGCCTATCGAGCGCTCGCGGAAGACTCGGAGGGTGATCCTTGAAGAGGTTTGAGCCGCTTCGACCGACAGAAAATTAACGGTCTACGAAGCGAAAAATGCTGTCTTTCAGCCGATCTGGCGTCTCGAGCTGGGGGACGTGCCCGACGCCTTCGTAGATCTCGAGCGTCCAGTGCGGACAAACATCGAGCGCGGCGCGCGCCGAGGACACCGGGACGAGCCTGTCGCGATCGCCCTGAACGAGGAGGACCGGCGCGCGCACGGCGCGCATCGCGGCGCGGTAGGTGTCCTGGCGAAGGAGTGTGCGGGCGATCGAGCGCGAGGCGGTCGAGAAGCTCGTCGCCATCCACGAGAACTGCGTCCGCTTCTTCGCGAGCGCGATCATCTCCGCCACGGCGGCGCGCGGCACACGGGACTTGTCGGCGCACGTCAGGTTGAGCATGTCGTGTACGAGCGCCTCGGGGCCGGCGTCACGGAGCCGCGCGTGCAAAAACGCATCGTAGCCGGGCAACATCGCCGAGCCGATGAGCAGCGCGAAGCGCGGGTCGATGTCGAACGGGCGGACGATGGGGAGCGCGGGGCAGACGAGGACGAGGTGCTCGATGTCGCGACCGCGCTCGCCTGCTGCGAGGATCGAGACCGCCCCGCCCATCGAGTTGCCGACGAGGACCACCGGCAACGAAGCACCCTCGATCTCGCCCGAGGTGATCGCGTCGAAGAGCCGACCGATCGCGCCGATGAAGCCGGGCATGTCGGCTCCGGAGCCGGGAGGGCTCAGGCCGAACCCGGGCAGGTCGATCGCGAGGACACGCGCGCGCTCGGCGAGCAGGGGGCCGAGCGCCGCGAAGTTCGCGTGGGAGCCGCCGAGGCCATGACAGAGGATGACAGTCTTCGGTCCGCTTCCGCCGTAGTCCGCCACGTGCAGCGACGCCTCACCGTGACGCAGCCAGGTGCTGTTCATTCCAGCTCTTTACCTCAGCGGCAGCTCGGTGCGTCAGGCTCGACGTGCTCGCGGGCGGAGAGGCGCAAAAGCCCTCCCCGGAGAGCGGCGGGAGCGTAGACTCCCCCGCTCCAAGAGAAGGAGCCCATGACCATGGATGTTCGCGCCGCCGTCGCATTCGCCGCAGGAAAGCCGCTCAGCGTCGAGACCGTCAGCCTCGAGGGACCGAAGGCCGGCGAGTGCCTCGTCGAGATCCGCGCGACGGGCATCTGCCACACGGACGAGTTCACGCGCTCGGGCGCCGACCCGGAGGGTCTCTTCCCCTGCATCCTCGGCCACGAAGGTGCGGGCGTCGTCGTCGACGTCGGGCCCGGCGTGACCAGCCTGAAGAAGGGCGATCACGTGATCCCGCTCTACACGCCGGAGTGCCGCCAGTGTGAATATTGCCTGAGCCAGAAGACGAACCTCTGCCAGGCCATCCGCGCGACGCAGGGCAAGGGGCTCATGCCGGACGCGACGAGCCGCTTCTCGATCGGCAAGGACCGCGTCTTCCACTACATGGGCACGTCCACGTTCGCGAACTACACGGTGGTGCCCGAGATCGCGCTCGCGAAGATCCGGGAGGACGCGCCGTTCGACAAGGTCTGTTACATCGGCTGCGGCGTCACGACCGGCATCGGCGCGGTCATCAACACCGCCAAGGTCGAGCCGGGCGCCAACGTCGTCGTCTTCGGCCTCGGCGGCATCGGCCTGAACGTCGTCCAGGGCGCGAAGATGGTCGGCGCCGACATGATCGTGGGCGTCGACATCAATCCCGCTCGCGAGGAGCTCGCGCGTAAGTTCGGCATGACCCACTTCGTCAACCCGAAGGAGGTCGAGGGGGATCTTGTTCCGTACCTCGTGAACCTGACGAAGGGCGGCGCGGACTACAGCTTCGAGTGTATCGGCAGCGTCGAGGTGATGCGTCAGGCGCTCGAGTGTTGCCACAAGGGCTGGGGAACGAGCGTCATCATCGGGGTCGCGGGGGCGGGCAAGGAGATCTCCACGCGCCCGTTCCAGCTCGTCACCGGCCGGGTGTGGAAGGGCTCCGCGTTCGGCGGCGCCCGCGGCCGGACCGACGTCCCCAAGATCGTCGACTGGTACATGGACGGGAAGATCAACATCGACGACATGATCACGCACAAGCTCCCGCTCGATCGCATCAACGAAGGGCTCGACCTCATGCACGAGGGCAAGTCCATCCGAACCGTCGTGGAGTTCTGAGGTTCCATGTTGCTCTTCTCACTCGTGCCGCAAGAGCTCGGCTTCGTGCAGGCTGCGCCCCTCCGGGTGTCGGAGAGCATCGTGGTGCGCGCGTCGCCCGAGCGGGTGTTCGACGCTTTCGCCGACACCGAAAGGTGGACGCGCTGGTTCCCGCTCATGTACCGCGCGGTGTGGACGAGCGCGGAGCAGGCGAAGGTCGGCGCCGAGCGCGAGGTCGCGCTCTACGGCCTCGGTGGGTACCGGGAGCGCTTCATCGCGTGGGAGCCCGGGGCGCGCTTCGCCTTCACCATGACGAAGGCGTCGACGCCGATGGCCCGATCCATCGTGGAGGACTTCTCGTTCAGCTGTGAAGGGGACGGCACGCGCATCGACTGGGTGCTCGCGGCCGATCCCCGCACGCTCGGGAAGGTCGCGCGGCCAGGCCTCGAGCTCGTCATGCCGCGTGTCGTCCGCAAGGCGGGCCAGCGCCTCGAGCGCTATCTGACCCGCTGACCCGTCAGAAGTACTCGCGCACCGCGCGCTCGACCGCGGCCTTCTCGCCGACCAGGAAGACCACGTCGGAGGCCTGGAAGGTGGTGGCCGCGGCTTGTTCGATCAGCACGCCGCCTCGCCGCAACGCGACCACCAGGGCGCCCGTCTTGTTGCGGATCCCGAGGTCCTTGGCGCTGTGGCCTTCGGCCGCCGACCCCGCGCGGACCAGCGCGCTCTCGATCTTCAGATCGGCGAGGCCGCGCGTGTCCGCCAGCGTGCGGCGGGGCACCGTCGCGTCCCGGGCCGAGGGCTGCGTCTCTTGCCGAGCCTCCTCGACGCGTTCTTCGATCACGTTGCGGGGCATCTCCAGCTCCCGGAGCGTGTGGGCGAGGAGCTCGAGCCCACCCTCCACCTCCTCGGCGATGACCTCGGTGGCGCCGAGCTTCTGGAGCGGCGGCGCCTCCAGGAGGTACTTCGCGCGGACGAGGATGGGCACGGTCTTGGAGACGCGGCGGGCGGTGTCGATGACACGCTGGGCGGCCGCAGGATCGTTCATCAGGAGGACGAGCGCGCGCGCGTGCTCGAGGTGGGCGTGGCCGAGCGCCTCTTCGCTGGTCGCGTCGCCGTAGTAGACCGGAAGGCCCTCCTCCCGCGACTTGCGCACGGTCGCGGCGTTCAGCTCGATGACGACGTAGCGGACCTCGCACCGCGCGAGCGCGCGCGCGACGAGCCGGCCAGCGACGCCGAACCCGACGAGGACGACGTGGTCGGAGAGGCGCCCTTCCGGGGCGCTCTCGTCCGCTTGATCGATGCTGCGCACGCCGATCAGCTTCTCGAGCGGTGCGAGGAGCCGCTCGCCCGCGGTCATGTGAGGCGCCGCGCGGACGAGCACCGGCGTGAGGAACATGCTGACGATGCCCGCTGCGAGGAGCGGCTTCGAGACCGTTGTGTCGATGAGGCCCGACTTCTCGGCGAGCTTGGTCAGCACGAAGCCGAACTCGCCGAACTGCGCGAGGCCGACGCCGGCGAGCCAGGCCACGCGCGCGGGGAAGCGCATGGCGAAGGCCGCGATGGTGGCGGCCAGGCCCTTGCCCAGGATGAAGCCGGCGGTCAGGAGCGCCACGAGCAGCGGGTGCTCGAGCACGACGCGGATGTCGAACAACATGCCGAGCGACACGAAGAAGACGCTGACGAAGGCGTCACGAAGCGAGATGACGTCGCCGAGCGCGCGGTGCCCGTAGACCGTGTCCGCGAGGGCCATGCCCCCCAGGAAGGCGCCGAGCGCCAGGGAGAGGCCGGCGAGCGACGTGAGCCACGCGGTGCCGATGCAGATGGCGAGCACCGCGAGCAGGAAGACCTCCCGGCTCCGCGCGGCGTCGACCCAGCCGAGCACGGTGGGGATGACGAGGCGAGAGGCGGCGAAGATCCCGATGACGACGCCAACCGCCTTCAGGAGCGAGATGGCGATGACGGAGCCCATGGGCTGGCCGCCTGCTCCTTCGCCCAGGAAGGACACCACGAGCACCATGGGGACCACGCAGAGGTCCTGGAAGATGAGCGTGCCGAAGATGAAGCGGCCATGTGGCGCGTCCGTCTCGCGCCGCTCGCTCAGCGCGCGCAGCACGATGGCCGTGCTCGAGAGCGCGAACACGAAGCCGAAGAAGACGCCGCGCCCCACGCTCTGCCCGAGCGAGACCGCGACCCCGCCCGCGATGCTCGCCGTGATCCCGACCTGGAGCGCGCCGCCGACCGCCGCCTGGCGCATGACGTCCTTCAGGCGGGCGAGCGAGAACTCGAGGCCGATGGTGAAGAGCAGGAGCACGACGCCCAGCTCGGCCAGGACCTGGATCGCGTCCATCCCGCGGACGAGGCCCAGCCCAAACGGGCCCAGCAGCGCCCCCGCGAACAGAAGGCCGGCGACCGTGGGCAACCGGAGTCGGCCGAGCAAGACCGTGACGATCACGCCCAGCCCGGCGATCACAGCGAGCTCGTCGAGCAACGGAATGTGATCCATGGCGATCCCGTCGTACCATCCTCAGCCAGGATGCGCGCAACAACTCGACTCCTTTGTGCTTCAATGATCCTCGTCGCGGGGGTCGCGGCCTCGGCCTGCGGCGACGACGCCACGGGGACGGGCGGATCGGACGGCTCGGGCGCGGGCACGACGACGGCGAGCACGGGCGGAGCCGGGGGCGCGCCGCCGACCGGGGAGATCGTCGCCTCGATCACTCGCTACGATCTCCAGGTCGATCTCGCCGCGAAGGCGGCCCGCTCGACGCTGGCCGTCGAGGTCGAGCCGCCGGGCGGCGACTGCTTCTCCGCGCCGAGCGAGCTCCCCGCGACGGCCGCTCGCTTCGACGGGACCGATCTCGATCCTTCGGGTATCTCTCACGATGGCGCGGCGCTGCGGGTCTGCGGCCCGGGGCTCTCACCCGGCCCCCACACGATCGGCGCGGACGTGGCGCTCGTCTCGCAGACCTTCCACGGCCTCGACGTCGGCCTGTCCGAGACACCCGACTTCGCCGGCAACACGTTCAGCTACCTCTTGAGCTGGGTCGGTGGCTGCGACCACTTCGGTCCTTGCGACGACGATCCGAGCCGGCTCGCGCACTTCACCATCGAGATCGATCACGCGCCCGGCGCCGTCGCGCTCTGTCCGGGCACGCTCGTGGCCGGCTCGACCACGACGCGCTGCGAGCTCACGGGCACGCCGGCGCCCACCTATTCCGCTTACGCGGCCATGACCAACCCAGGCTGGGTGCGCACACCGTTCGTCACCGCGGCGGGCGTGGAGGTCGTGTTCTACGAGGCGGCCGGTGGCACGATCGCCGCCTCGCTCGACTCGGTGAGCGTGAGCGACTTCCTCGATTGGATCACGACGACCCTCGGGCCCATGCCCTACGGCGACGAGCTCCGCGTCGCGGGCGCGCCGACGGTGTGGCTCGGCTTCGAGCACCCCGCGAACATCGTCCTCTACGAGGAGATCGGCGAGATCGAGACGAGCTACCAGGACACCGCGATGCACGTCTTCATGCACGAGGTCATCCACCAGTGGGCCGGCAACCGCACGACGCTGGCGAGCGCCCAGGACTTCGCGTGGAAGGAGGCGATCGCCGAGTACCTCGCGTTCGTGTTCGAGCGCGACGCGCGCCCCGCCGGCGAGGCGGAGGCGTCCCTCGCGTATTGGGACGACATCTCGCTGCAGGCGGCTTACCACGTGCGCCCGGAGGACGAGCCGCCGCCGCCGGTCGACGAGTTCTACGGGGACGTCTACGGCCCCGGGCCGATGTTGCTCTTCGTGCAGCTCGAGCCCCTCATCGGTGCCGACAAGGTTCTCGCCGGGATCGCGCGTTTCCTGCAGGACGGCGGCGCCGCTTCGGTCGAGGCGCTGCAGGCCGCGCTCGAGGCGGAGAGCGGCGCGGATCTCCAGCCGTACTTCGACGCCTGGGTCTTCGGCAGCGGGGCGCCGAGCTACCCGAGCTTCACCGTCTCCACGGCAGACGCCGGCGGCGGGATGCTCACGGTCACCGTCACGCAGGCCCAGGGCGGCGCGCCGTTGCCCTGTGTGGTCGAGGTCGACGTCGCGGGGGCCACCTCGACCGCCACCGCGGTCGTGGACTTCGGCCTCGATCCGAGCATGACGGAAGTGTCGGTTACCATCCCGTTCGCCGAGGCGGTCGTGTCGACCAGCGTGGATCCGCGCCACAAGGTGGTGGACGCGCCCGTCGGGCTCGACCTCGTGTCCCGCCCCCGTCGCATGGTCTGGAAGTTCTGACGATACCGTCTACTTCGCTGCGGCGCGCTCCTTCAGCGCCTCCACCGTCTTCTCCAGCCCGACGTGCCGCTCGTAGCAGCACGCTCCGCTCTCCGGGTCGCACCCGGGCGGGTGGAGCTGCTCGAGCAACGCGAGCACGCGCGCGTCCCCTTCGGCCGCGGCGCGCGAGAAGAGGAGCGCCTTCTTCTTGCAGGGGGCCTTCTTCAGCTCGATCGCGATGCGCAGCGGAGCCGACG
This sequence comes from Myxococcales bacterium, assembly GCA_016794345.1. Taxonomy (GTDB): domain Bacteria; phylum Myxococcota_A; class Polyangia; order Polyangiales; family Polyangiaceae; genus Xiheicaenibacterium; species Xiheicaenibacterium phototrophicum. Next base: position 34,908 of record JAEUKE010000032.1, on the reverse strand, counting down.
GTCGGCCCGTCTTCACCTGCACCTCGAGGATGGCGCTGGCGCGGCGCGCGGCGCGCTGATGAGCGGGATCGACGCTGAGGTCGTAGAGGACGTCGAGCCCCTCGGATCCGAAGCGGTAGGCGAGGGCGTAGAACGCCTGCGTCGCGTCGTCCCCTCCGCGCTCCCCGATCGAGGTGGCGACCTTGGTCGCCGCCGCTCGGATCTTCGCGTCGACGAGCGCCTTCGGGTCCGCGTCGGCCAGCGCGACGAGGATGGAGGCGGCGCCGTCCGCGTCGTCTTTCGCGGCCTGGGCGAGGAGATCCGCCCGGAGCTCCGCCGCGAGATCGCGCTTGGGTGAAGCGGCGCTGGGCTCCGCCGCGCTCGCGGTCGCGATCTGCGTCGCGCTCGTCGGCGCCACCGGTTCGTCGTCGCGGGAGCGAAGGGCGGCGACGAGGAGGATCGAGAGCGCGACGAGCAACGCCCCGCCGACGACGCCGAGCGCGAGGTTCCGGCGCGACGTCTTCGGGAGCTGGGCTTGCCCGACGAACGCGCGGGGCGCGGAGGCCTCCTCGAGTTCGGGCATGACCGCGTCGAGCGCTTGGAGCAGCGACTCCGCGTCGGGGTAACGCTGCGCCGGATCCTTCTCCAAGAGGCGCATCACGATCGCCTCGATGGCGGGCGGCACGGAGACGGCGCGGTTGCGGTCGCGCAGCGAGGGCGGCGGCTTGTCGCGGTGCTGGGCGATCACCTCGTGGAACGCCCCGTGCTCGAACGGGTGCAGGCCTGTCAGCATCTCGTACAGGATGAGCCCCAACGAATAGAGGTCCGAGGGCCTGTCGATCGCGTCCATCCCGGACGTCACCTCCGGCGCCATGTACGCGACGGTCCCGAAGACGACGCCTGGGGTGCTCACGCGCTCGGCGGCTGCGCGGCCCTCCATCGGGGCGACCTGATCGACCTCCACGCGCGCGAGCCCGAAATCGATGATCTTGACGCGCTCGTCGGGGCCGTCGGTCACCATCACGTTGAGCGGCTTCAGATCGCGGTGCACGATGCCGCGCGCGTGTGCGGCGCCGAGGCCGGCGGCGATCTGCCTGGCGATGCGCAGGGCGCGCGAAGGCCGGAGCGGCGCCTCCCGATCGAGGAGGTCGCGCAGCGTGTGGCCACGAACGAGCTCGAGGACGAGGAAATGGGAGCCCTGGTCGAACGTGCCCATGTCGCTCGCGGAGGCGACGTTCGGGTGATCGATGTGCGCGCCCGCGACGGCCTCGCGCTCGAAGCGGGTGACGAGCTCGGGGAAGTTCTCGGTCTCCGGGTGGAGGACCTTGATCGCCACCTCCTTGCGCGTGAGGAGGTGGAAGCCGCGATACACCGCGCCCATCGACCCCGAGGCGACGATGGCGTCGATGCGGTACCGGTCCGAGAGCACGCGGCCGATGAGCGCAGCCGCCCTCTCCTCAGCCGCCGAGGCGTCGGGCACGCTCGAAATGTAGCACCGGGGCGCTGGTCTCGGTCAGGGACCGAACACCTCGACCGCCGACCCGTTCATCGCCGCCGGCGCGTCGAGCGCGAGGTAGGTGATGGTGGAGGCGACCTCGTCCGGCGTCATCTGTGGCTCGAAGCCGCTGCCCTTCAGCATCTCGGTGTCGACCGACCCGGGCATGACCGCGATCGACGCGATGCCCGAGCCCCGCAGCTCTTCGGCGAGGCTCTTCGAGAGGCCGAGGAGGCCCCATTTCGCGGCGGCGTACGAGGCGTTGTTGGGGCAGCCGATCGTCGACGAGATGCTCGCGACGTGGATGATGCGTCCGCGCTTCGCCGCGCGCATGGCCGGGAGGAAGGCGCGCGCCACGAGGTAGGGGCCGCGCAAGTTGACGGCGATGACGTCGTCCCAGTCTGCCGGCGCGGTCTCCTCGAGGCGCGGGCCTCGCCTGACGATGCCCGCAGCGTTGACGATGATCTCGGGCACGCCCAGGTTCTCGAGCACGGCGAGCGCGGCGCTCCCCACCTCGCGCGCGCTCGAGACGTCGCAGCCGAGCGCGATGGCGCGCGAGCCCGCGTTCTGCACGAGGAGCGCGGTGACGTCGACGTGCTCCTGCGTGCGACCGAGCAGCGCGACCGAGAGGCCCCGGCGCGCGAGCGCGATCGCGGTCGCGCGTCCGATCCCGCGGCCCGCGCCGGTGACGACGGCGACACGGTGCTCGGTCACGACGCGCTTCCGTGGGCCAGGTTCAGAGCCATGAAGCGGAGATCGCCGTCGAAGCGCCCGGTCAGCGCGAGGGTCTCGAGCACGGCTCCGTGTTGTTTCTCGCCACGCAGCGCGAAGCACGTGTGGTGCAGGACGAGCCGGCAGAAGGCGCCCTCCGCGAAGAGACCGTCCTGGAGCGAGCGGGCGATCTCCCGGCCAAGCGACTCCTGCAGGGTGAGCCGGCGCGCGAGCGCGTCCACCACCTGCGCGATGACGCCGATGCCGGCGACGCGACGCCCGGGGAGGTAGCCGATTGTCGCGCGGCCGTGCGCCGGGAGCAGGTGATGGGGGCACATCGTCGCGACGTGGACGTCGCGCAGGATGACCGTCCCGTGTGGGCCAGGCCCCAGATCGATCGCGCCCCTCTCGAGGAGGCGCGCCACGTCGACCTTCTCGCCCGCGACGAGCTCGTCGATCCACGCGTCGGCGACGCGTGCGCCAGTCTCCTTCAGCTCGCCATCGATGTCGTAGTCGAGCGCGCGCAAGAACTCTTCGATGGCGCGCGCCGCGCGAGGCCGGTCGGGCATCCGCAGAGCTTACTTGCGGTTGGCCCCGTTGACAGCGGTGCTGCCGCCGTTCGCGGGCTGCTCGGCTTGCGCCTTCCCGTTGAGCGACCAGAGCACGCGCATCGCGCGAGGCTGCGCCTCGGTCTTGCCCACGCGGCCGCAGGTGCCGCATTGAGCGGGGAAGCTCGCGTCCTTGCAGCCGAGGCAGGCCTCCGCTGCGTGCACGGTCTCCTCCAGGTCCTGTGACAGGCGCCCGAGCACCTCGATCTTCGCCTTGAGATCGGTGATGTGCTTGCGCAGGACCTGGATCGCGGTCTCCGCGGCTGCGCCGCCCGTTCGAGCCGTCTCTTTCGTCTCGAGGAGCTTGCGGATCTCGTCGAGCGAAAGCCCCGCTTCCCGCATGTCGGTCACGAGGGTCAGCCGCTCGAGCTGGTGGCGCTCGAACACGCGATGACCGCCTTCCGTGCGCCCGATGGGAGCCAGGATCCCGGCTTCCTCGTAGAACCGCACCGTCCGGAGCGTGTTGTTCGACAGGCGGGCCATCTCGCCCGTGGTCAGCGTCTCCGCCTGGCCGGCCAACTCACCTTTTCGATTCCGGACCACAGGTTTCATATCGTTGCGTGAACTCCTAGCACCCGGAGTGCCAACGACTCAACGCCTGGGCTCGGCTGGAGAGCGAGAAGCTACCCCATTGATTTTGAAGCACTTACGCGGACGGCGAGGCCGAGCAGGCCGGCGATGTAGAGGCCGCGGAGGACGTCGGCCGCGCAAGGGGTGCGTCCGGTTGGTTGGTTTTGCGGCGTGAGGCACGTCCCCAGGAGGTCCCGAACGGTCCTCCCGTTGCCGAGCACCTTGAGGATCCGGATGATTGTGACCGGCCAATGCTGACCCCGCGTCCAGTCCGGAAGGGGGCGGACGGCGGCCCAGATCTCCGTCTCCCGCCCTCGCCACGCCTCCTCCACCGCCTCGGGGCGCTCGGCCTCTTCGAGGCCGGCGATGATCAGCGAGGGGGCGTCGAGGTCGAGGCGGAAGTCGTTCCGGGCGGGCTCCACGCCCCGGTAGAAGGAGAGCTGTCCGTGTGACCAATCGAAGAGCGCCTTCACGCGGCCGCGGCCCTGGCTCTTGATCGCCTGGAAGACCTCGAGCGGCTCCGCCAGCCCGAGCGCGATGAGCGTGTCGCCGAGCTGGCCGTTGTATCGGTGCATCACGAGCACGGCGAGGTCGAGCTCGGAGCGATCGATCACGCCCTGCGCGACCAGGTGCTCGCCGAGGAGCGTCGAGGGCGCGCTGGAGGTCGCGAGCACGAGCTTGCCGGTTGCGAAATAGAGCTCGGTTCGAGGCTTGTCGGGGCCCTTCGGATCCGCGAAGAGCACGCCGGTCTCACAGCGTCGCGCGATCCACGCGAGCGCCTCCGCGAGGCCGTGGGGGGAGAGCTCGCCGAAGAAGTCCGGGACGCCGGGCCCCTCGACGCGCTTCGTCGTGATTGTGTTGGGCGCGAGATACCGCGCGAGCATCCCGATCTTCGCGATGGGGTGGAATCCGTCGCCCAGATCGACCTCGTCCTGGGGGCTCAGCTGGCCCGTCACGAGCATCTCGATGACCTTCGGCAGGCCGACCTCGCGCGCGGTGCCGGCCTGTTTCAGGCGACAGCCGACCGGCTCTTCGGGGAGGGTCGCCCTCCCGCTCGGAGGCGCGGAGAGCGGCGCGTCCTCGCGCGAGATCGCGACGCGCCGCGCCTCCGCCGCGAGCGCTCGCGTCTCGAGGACCGCGCCCTCCAGCTGCCTGGCGGCCGACGCGGAGTCGGACGCATAGGAGACCCATCCGGTGAGCTCGGCTCGGGCGGCGCCGCGAGACGGGAGCTCGTACGGCGCCAGCGCGAGCGAGAGCTCGAAGGCGGTCGGGTATCGATCCGCCGGATCCCGCGCCAGCGTTCGCTCGAGCACCTCGAAGAGCCCCGCCGGTAGCTTGTCCCTCACGGCGCGGAGCCTGTCGATCCGCGCGTCGCGGATGGCCAAGAGCACCGCGAGCTGGCCGGCGCCGGGGAAGAGCGGGCCACCGATGATCATCTCCGAGAGGACGACGCCGACGGCGAACAGATCGGCTCGATGATCGAACTCGTCGCCCGAGACCTGCTCGGGCGCGAGGTACGCGTACTTACCTTTCAAGGCGATGCTCGGGTCGCGCCCGAGGAAGCGCGCGATGCCGAAGTCCGCGAGCTTGACCTCGCCGCGGGTGGAGACGAGCACGTTCGTCGGCGTGACGTCCCGGTGCACCACCCGGGGCAACCCGAGGGCCTCCGTGTGTGTGCCGTGGACGCAGCCCAGCGCGGCGCAGAGCTCACGGGCGAGGTAGACGCTCATCCCGATCGACAGCTCGCGACCCTCGGCCGAGGCGCGGCGCATGATCCGGGACAGGTCGACCCCCTCGACCACCTCCATGACGATGTACGGCTCACCGGCGTACGTGCCGTAGTCGAGGAAGCTGACGACGTTTTTGTGGCGGACGCCGGCGTGCAGCTTGGCCTCGAGCTCGAACGCCGTTCGGATGGCGTCGTCCTCGACGAGCTCCGGTAGTAGACGTTTGATCACCACGCGTTGCCCCGAGGGGCCGCTCTCCCGGGGCCGGGCGAGGAAGACCTCCGACATGCCCCCCACCGCGAGGCGCCGCTCGAGCAGGTACCCGGCGAACGGAAGGTCCGCCGCACCTCCGTCCCGTCCGGAGTCGGTCATGAACGCCTTGCCCCTCAGTATCACAACCCCGCTCTCTTGGTCGGCCGAGGTCGGCTTCGTCGGCGCCGACGCTCGGCGACCGATTCCCGGCAATTTCGCCGCAGGCCGCGGGCTGCGGTAGATTGAGCAGAGACATGGAAGCGCGACGCTGCGCCACACACGGGCTCGTCCTCGGCGACGACGGGCGCTGTGTCATCTGCAGGCGAGGGGAGACGCCGACCACGGCCACCACCAGCAGCGACTTGCCGGTGGTGATCGTCGTCGTCGTGATGGGCGTGCTCACCATCGCGGGGCTCGGCTACGCGGCGACGAAGCGGCTCAGCGGGCTTGTCTCCTCGAAGGAAGAGCCGGTGGCGCCGATTGGCCCCGCGGACGGGCCCGCGACCGCGGACGTGGTCGCGCCGGCGCCGACGCCGACGCCGCGTCGGCAGGACGACTTCCCGTCGATCTCCACGTCGAAGCCGACCGCCGACGCGCAGGCGTCCGAGCCCACGGAGGAGGAGATCGAGGCGGCCAAGCGCACGGTCCCGGTCACGATGTACGCGCGCTCCAACTGCTCGCTCTGCGACTCGGCCCGGACGTTCCTGAAGTCGAGGCGCTACTCGCTGAAGGAGCTCGACGTCGAGGCCAGCGCGACCGACAAGGTGGAGCTCCTGGCGTTGAACCCCGCGGGGACCATGCCGACCTTCGTCATCGACGGCAAGACGCTCGTTGGGTATGACAGGACTGTCCTGAACGAGGCGATCGAGAAGGCGGCGGAGAAGCGCGTCGCGAAGAAGAAGTAGCGTTCAGGGCGCGCAGACGTAGACGACGACCTTGCCGTCGGTGAGCGCGACCTCCTCCGGGATGCAGTTGCAGGTCTGCACCGGGGCCTCGGGGTCGCAGAAGTCCGCGCAGTCGTGGCCCGTCACCGCGCACGCGATCGGAGCCGGGCTCTGACCGTTGGTGCTGACGCGCGCGCAGCACCCCGGCACGTCGGGAGCGTCGAGGATGGTCGACGTACAAGCCGAGCCGAGCACCTCGCCCGCCGCCACGTCGCAGCTGCGGTAACACCAGTCGATCCAGCCCTCTTGCCCGGTCCCGAAATAGACGGGGAAAGGCATGCAGGCTCGCCCCTGCTTGCAGGTCCCGTCGCCGTCGAGGTTGCAGAAGTCCGAGCAGTCGGTGTTCTTCGACGCGCAGAGAGAGGCTGCGGTCTGCGGGACGTCGTCGATCTCCGGGATGGCACGGAGGCAGCACCCTTTGCAGTTGCCGTCGTCGGTCGGGTTGCAGCTCTCGACGCAGACCGAGCCGTTCTCGCCGGGGACGCAACCAGCGAGCTGCCCCACCTCGCCGCAGCACGCCGTCGCGCCCGGCTCGCAAGGGGCGTCGGGCTCCAGGCACCCCGCCGCGTCCTCCACGCAGATGCCCTGCGCGCCGCAGTAGACCCGGTCACCGTCGGCCAGGCAGCAGACGTTCGTCGAGCCGCACGCGCCCAGCGTGTTCACGCAGAGCGGCGCGCTCCCGGCGCAGCGCGCGCGCCCGGCTTCGTTGTCGCACTGCTCGCAGCCCTCCTTCTCGAAGAGATCGAGCCAGGCGCGGCGCGTCTCGCTGTCGGCGCTGACGAGCCTGCCCTCGACGTGGCTCTCACACGCCTCGCCGGGCCACGCTTCGGTGAGATCGTCGCATTTGCAGAACGCGCGCGCGGCGCTCTTGAGCTCGTCTTCTTCGGGGAGGCCGAGGACCTGGGCGCAGCCCGCGACGGCGCACGAGGCGAGCAGCCAGCGGAGGCGACCTCGGCCGGCGGTTCTCATGATCAGAACGTCCCTTGGACCACGAGCCCGGCGGCGTCGGGGCCGAGGATCGGTGTGAGCCCGATGCGGAGCGCGGGCGCCGATGCGCGATCGTCGAGCTCCGCGGCGGAGGACGGCGCCGTGACGAAGACCGTCAGCCCGACGGCCGCGACGATCCCGCTCGCGATGAGCGTGTACGTGCTGGCGTCCGCGAAGGTCTTCGCCTCTTCGACGGCGTCCGTCCCGGCCTGGGTGCAATACCGCGTGTCGCCGGCCGTGCAGCCGTCGTCGATGTCGCCCGACTTGCCCATCGCGAGCCCGCCGAAGGTGAAGCCGACCGCGGCGCCGGCGACGCCGGCACCCATCACTGCCAGGCCGGCGATGCGCTGCGGGTTCCAGAACGACTCCTCGGCTCCGGCCTGGTCGCCGCGACCCTCTTTCTGGTCGACGCGTTTCTTCACCGGGGGCGGGTTGACCCGGGCGATCTCGCCCAGGTCGACGAGGACCGTCGCCGACTCGGACTCCTTGAGGACGACCTTGCGCTCCCAGAGGACCGCGTCACCGCGTACGACCTGGACGACGGCCTCGCCGGGATCGGTGGGCAGCGCGATGCCGAACGCGCCTGGCGTCAGCTTGGTGTTGCCGCGGTAGACGCTGAGCCCGTCGCTCGAGCCCGAGACCTGCACGGTGAGGAACGAGAGCTTGCCCTTCAGCGCGTCCCGGCGCTCGCGCGCGAACGTGACGCGTTCGTCCTGCTTGCGGCCGGCGAGCTCGGCGGCCTCGCCCCAACGACCGTACGCGCTCGCGACGCGACCGTCGCGCTCGAGGCAATCGGCCAGGTTCAGGAGCGCGCCGAGCGCGGGGTCGGTCTCGTAGCTCTCGCGGAATCGCTCGCAAGCCTCGGAGATCTTCCCTTCCTTCATCAGCTCCTTCGCCTGCTTGAAGAGCTGATCCGCGACTGCGGCGTCCGCGCGCGCGTCCGTCGTGGAGGTCGCGCCCGCGAAGAGCACGAGGGCGGCGAGCGCGACGACGGGGGGGCGAAGCTCGGGCATGCGCGCCCATCTTCTCCCTCCGTGGCGCTGGGCGCAATTCAGTGACGCGGAGGCTCAGGTCCGCGTGTCGAGCGGGTTGCCTGCCTTCGGGGGGTCCTTCGGGGGATCCTTCGGCGGCGGCTTCGGCGGGTCCTTCGGGGGTTTGCCGCTGACGGCAGGCTTCCCGCCGCTCGTGGGCGGCTTCGGTGTCTTGACTGGCTCCGCGGACGTCGTCGGCGGGGCGGCCGATGCAGACGCTGCGGGCTCCGCCGACGTCGAGGTGGGCTCGGCCGAGCCAGCCGCCGTGTTCGCCGGTTGCGCCACGACCTCCGTCGTGGGGCGCTCGGCCTTCGCGCCCGCAGGCGGCAGCTCCCGGGGCTCGGTCGTCGGGACGGCGGCGGTCCGTGGCGTGCCCGCCGTGCCACCCATACCGAAGAAGAGCCCGGCCACCGCGGCGCCCACGACGAGCGCGCCGACGGCGACCTTCAGGAAGGTGCCGCGATCCTGTTTGCCGGGGGTCTCGGCGACGCCCGTCTGGGCGAGCTGGAGCTCCGTGCGCGAGAACGGCTTGGGGCTCACGGCGCCGCGCATGGAGATCGCGGGGACGCTGGGGAGGCCTTCGTTCACGATCGAGGGGGCGCCCGCGAGGAACGTCGCGTCGGCGTCGATCACGCCGGTCGCCTGGCCGAGGCGGAAGACGGCTTCTCCAGCCGTCGAGAAGCGGGCCTCCGGGTCGCGGTTGCAGCACTGGAGGAACCACGCATCGTATTGGGGACCGAAGTCGAAGCCCTTCTCGCAGGGCTTCTGCATCGGCTCGTAGACGACTTGCGCGATGAGCGCGGTGAGCGTCTCGGCGTCCCAGTAGTCCTTGCCGGAGAGCATGCGGTTGGCGATCAGGCCGAGCGCCCAGATGTCCGTCTGCGGGGAGATCTTGCGGGACTCGCCCTTGGCTTGCTCGGGCGACATGTAGAGGGGCGTGCCGTAGATCTGCCCCGGGGAGGTGGCGGTCTTGTGGATGAGATCGCCGGTGGCCTGTGAGGTGAACTTGGCGATGCCGAAGTCGAGCACCTTCACGTGGGGCGTGCCGTCCTCGCGTTGCGTGATGAAGATGTTCTCGGGCTTGAGATCGCGGTGGACGATGCCCAGGGCGTGCGCCTTGTCGAGAGCGCGGGCGAGCTGGCGCAGGTAGCTGACGACGTCGCGCGGCTGCATCGGGCCCGTCCGCTCGAGGAAGGCGTCGAGGTCCTCCCCGCGAAGGTACTCCATCACCAGGAACGGCGCGCCCTTCAGCTCCGGCGCGACGTCCGCGTCGGTCACGCGCACGACGTGCTCGCTGTCGATGCGGGCCGGCGTGCGGGCCTCGCGCCGGAACCGCTCGAGCGCCGACTCGTCCGAGATGACGGTCGAGAGCAGCACCTTCATGGCGAACTTCTCGTCCGTATGGACGTGTTGCACCAGGTAGACCTCGCCCATGCCGCCGACACCGAGCTGTCGTTCGACGCGATAGCGGCCCGCCACGACCGTCCCCAACGGGACGCTCGGCGGCGGAGCTTCAAGGTCGCGCTCGGTCATGGGTACGACACCCTCACACGCTTTCGGCCATTCTCTAAGCGGAAAACCAGTTGCAGCTTACCATCCGGCGGTTCACGCCGGTGGCCCTTCGGGGGCACCGTTAGGATTCTTTCGCAGCTGCGTTGGTAAAACAAACTCCGTGCCTCGAGCTTCCACCCGGTCCTACGATTTCCCCCCGCGGGGGATGCCGCGTCCTCTCGTGCTTTCTGCGAGCCTGTTGACGGTCGACACGCGTCCAAGTTTCCGGGACCGAATGGCGTGAGCTACGTTTCCAGCTCTTGATGCCCGCTCCCTCACCGACTCATCACGCGATCATTTCATGACGAGCCGCCCGAAACCGAGCCACCTCCGCCTGGTCGAAGGATCAGGTCGCGCCGGCTCGGCTCGCGGTTCTCGGCCTTCGGAGGCCCAGCCCTCCACCCTGCCCGAGCCGAGCCTGACGGAGAGCACCCCGTCGAGGCGCGGTCGCGCGCACCTCGAGCAGCTTCTCGACGGCGAGGTGGTCGCCGTCGCGCGCACCGGAGATCGAAACGCGCTCGAGGTGCTCTACCGGCGGCATGCGGCGTTCGCCATCCAGCTCGCCACGCGCATCGAGGGCTCCGCCCGCGACGTGGAGGACGTCGTGCACGACGCCTTCATCAAGGCCTTCTCCCGCCTCGACGACCTGCAGGACCCGGCCGCCTTCCGCTCCTGGCTCGGCTCGATCGTGGTGTTTGCGGTTCGGTCGCGCCTGCGTCGCCAGCGTCTGATGAACCTGCTCGGTCTGGGGCGCGGGGCCGACCCGGTCGAGCTCGACAGCCTGACGAGCCCCGAGGCATCGCCCCACACGCGCGCGCAGCTCGCGCAGATCTACGCGCTGCTCCGCACACTTCCGACGGACGAGCGCATCGCCTGGACGCTCCGGCACGTGGAGGGCCACGAGCTCGAGATGGTGGCCAAGCTGACCGATCGCTCGCTCGCTACGGTGAAACGAAGAATCTCTGCCGCGCAGCGTTTTTTGGAGAGCCACTTCGTGGCCACCGAGCGTCTTGAAGAGGCGAGGCCCACCAACACGGGCCGCGAAACCGGCGGCGATCCGGACCCTGGCGACGGCCAGAATCGGAACGGTCAGACCGGTAGCCCCGAGGACGATACCGACCCGCCCGGCCCCCGTATTCACAGCCCGTCATGAGCCGCCTTCCGCGCATCAACCCCGAGGACCTCCGCGATCATGCGGATGAGGCCCGCATCGACCGCATCTGGCGCAAGGTCCAGCGCGATCTGCCGGGCGCCACGGTCGTGGGTGCGGTCCCCGTCTCGGGCGGGAGGCCGGCGCGCCGCGTCGGCCGGCTTGTCCTTGTTGCCGCGTGTCTCGGCGGTGTGTTCGGGGCCGGTTTGCTCATCGGCTCGAAGCAGCTCCAGCTCTCCACGTCGGAGGGGCCGGAGGTCGCGGCAGTCGACTCGCCCCTTTCGGACGTGTTCGCTGCCGGTACGCGGCAGCGCACCTTTGCGCTCCCGGGCGGGGGCCGGCTCATCCTTCAGCCGGAGTCTCTGGTGGAGGTGGTGGAGGTGCGGGATGGCAGCGTCCGGCTGCATCTCCTGCAGGGCCGAGCGTCGGTCGACGCATCCATGGCCGACATGTCGTTTGCTGTCGTCGCAGGCGAGGCGCTCACGCTCGCGCCTGCGGGGTCGGTGGTCTCGCTCTCGCGCCTCGACACGGACGTGGACGTGGCGGTCGATCAAGGCTCGGTCGAGGTGCTTTCACCGGCCGGCCGGCGCGTCGTCGGTCGCGGGGAGACCTCACGCGTACCCATCGTCGCGTCCGTCTCCTCCGCGGACGACGCGCGGTCACCCCAGGTCGTCGCGACCCAGCCGCCGCATCACCCCTCGGACGACGGCGCTGAGCCCGACTCGGAGCGCTCGCCAGCGAAGGTCGCGAGCACCGAGGCGGAGGCCGCGGCGACCGCGCCCGCCCCGGCGGACGCCGCGCCGAGCTGGCTCGCGCTCTTCGAGAAAGACAACCTCAAGGATGCGAGCCGCGTCCTCGAAGAGCGCGGCGGAATCTCGGCGGCGATCACCTCCGCCCAGAGCGTCCGCGAGCTCATGGCCCTCTGGGAGATCGCGGCCGACAAGAAGCGCACGGACCTCGCCATCGCGGCGCTCCGTCGTGTCGCGGACGACTTCCCCTCGGACCCGAACAGCCCCGCTGCCGCGAAGATGCTGGCGGACGCGTACGAGCGCATGGGCCAGACGGACCTCGCGACGACCTACCGCAACAAGGCCATGCAGTCCGGGCGTCTGTCGGAGACGCTCCTTTGTCGCCAGCTGAGCGACGCGCCCAACCCCGCGGAGGCGCGCCGCGTCGCTGCGGAGTACCTCCAGCGTTTCCCGGATGGCACGTGCGCGGACGACGCGAAGGACGCGCTCGCCGAGGCGCCGGCCGAGGGCGAGCCCAAGCCCGAGGAAGAGAAGGATGGCGGGGCCGAAAAAGGCCCTTCGGAGAAGCCTTCCGAGAAATCGAGTGACAGCGCGTCCTCGAAGGACCAAAAGGCAGGGGCCCCTCAGAAGCCGGGGGCCGGGGAGCCGAAGCAATAGGCTCCGCGAGAGCTGGGCCACTCTCCTCTTGACAGAGTGGCCCGAGGGGCGTAAGTCTGCGCCCCCTTTTGGGCCAAGGCCCATGGCGGCGCGCCGCAGTTACCGGCCGCCCCAAATGCCTGAACGCCCGAACCTTTACCCGAGCCGAGCAGCTCGGTTGTGGACCCGTTTCAAATGACCGCGACAAGCTCTACCCCCGTCGTTCAAAAGTCCTACTCGGCCAAGCCGGCCGAGGTGCTCGACCAGCGCAAGTGGTGGGTCGTCGATGCGTCGGGCCAGCCGCTCGGTCGCCTCGCCAGCCGGATCGCCATGGTGCTCCGGGGGAAGAACAAGCCCATCTTCACGCCGCACGTGGACACCGGCGACTTCGTCGTCGTCGTCAACGCGGAGAAGGTGAAGCTCACCGGCCGCAAGCTTCAGCAGAAGAAGTACGTTCGGCACAGCGGTGAGCCGGGCGGCTTCCGCGAAGAAACGGCGGAGAAGGTCCTCGGCCGCAAGCCCGATGTGCCCATCACCCACGCGGTGAAGGGCATGCTCCCCAAGAACATCCTCGGCCGTCAGCTCCTCACCAAGCTGAAGGTGTACGCCGGTCCCGACCACCCCCACGCGGCGCAGAAGCCCGAGGTCCTCAAGTAGGTTTTCGAACATGAGCGCGCAGACCATCTACGCCACTGGGAAACGAAAGACTGCCGTTGCACGCGTGTGGCTCAAGGCCGGCACGGGGCAGATCACCGTCAACAAGCGCACCGCGGAGGAGTACTTCGAGCGCGAGACGTCCCGCATGATCATGCGGCAGCCGCTCGAGCTGATCGAGGTCCTCGATCAGTTCGACGTGGTCGCCACGGTCGCGGGCGGCGGGCACTCGGCGCAAGCCGAAGCGATGCGTCACGGCATCGCGCGCGCCCTCGTCGCGGGCGACAGCGAGCGCCGCTCGCCGCTCAAGCGCGCCGGCTTCCTCACGCGCGACGCGCGGAAGAAGGAGCGTAAGAAGTACGGTCAGCCGGGCGCCCGCAAGCGCTTCCAGTACTCGAAGCGCTGATCGCGCTTCGACGGCTCCCTTCGTCGCCTCGACGAGGGGTCACGCGGCCGGCTCGAACCGGCCGCGTGCCTATTTTGTCTGCGGACACGTACCGCACGAACGTCTCGCGTACGGCGTGCCGACCATCTCCAACCGGCGGGCCAAGGCGGAGCTCGGGTGGTGGGCGCCGCGCCACGGCTCCGCGGAGACGTTGCTCGAGCTGCTCGACGGAATCGCGGAAGGAGCGGCGATGGCCACGCCTCCGGCGACCGGCTGATCAGTCCTTCTTCTTGTTCGACTCGACGTGTGCGAGATCGGGCCCGACGAGCTCGTCCCCGTCGCCGGAGTCCATGTCGTCCGGCTTCGTGGTCTTCGTGTCCTTCTTCGCGTCCTTCTTGTCGGCGTCGCGCTTCTCGGACGGCTCGTTGTCGTCGCCTTCCTCCGCGTCCTCGGTCGGGTCTGCGGAGGGCTTGCCGGGCTCGTCCGTCTTGGAGACGGGCGAGCTCGCCGTGACCGGATCCGGCGGCGGAGGGTCGGGCAGCGGGATCGCGTCGAGCCGCGCGTCGAGCTCGGCCTTGCGCGTCTGGAACGCGTCACGCTGATCGACGGGGACCACGCGGAAGCCATCGATCTTCAACGTCTCCGAGTCGAAGAACTTCCCGTCGCGCTTCGTCCAGAAGTGCAGGTGCGGTCCGGTCGAGCGGCCGGTGGTGCCCACGAAGCCGATGAGCTGGCGCGTGCCGATCTTCTGGCCGACCTTCAGCCCGGGCACGAACTTCGACATGTGGCAGTAGCCGCTCTCGACCCCGTTCGGGTGCATGATCGAGATCATGTTGCCACACGGGCCTGCGGGGCCCACCTGGCTGATCTTGCCGCGGTACACGGCGTAGATGGGCGTGCCCGTCGGGGCGCCATAGTCCGTGCCGTTGTGGGGCATCACCTTCTTGAGCACGGGGTGGAGCCGCTTGGGGTTGAAGCGGCTCGTGATGGGGGCGCCGGGTACCGGTGAGGCCCAGCCGCTGCCGTCGGGCTGGCGGCCCTTCTCGTCCCAGTAGCCGCCCACGCCCTTGCCCGAGAAGCTGTAGACGCGCACCGGGGTCGCCGACGGATCGGCCGGCCGGTATTCGAGCGCGACGAGCTGCTTGTAGCTCGCGAAGTCGCCGAGGGCGGTGACCTCCGTCGCGATGACGCGCACGGTGCCGCCCTCCTCGAAGCTCTCCGTCGACATCCGTCCGGCCAGCGCTTCGTCGATGGTCTTCGCGAGCGCGGGCTCGAGCCCGCCCCACTCGATCGACTTGGCGAGGTTCTTCCCGATGTAGAACGCGCCGACGACCTCGGCCTCGGCGATCTTCATGTCGAGCTGCGAGGCCGTGAGCGTGCCGTCCACCTCTTTGGCCTGATAGACCTCGAATGGCGAGACGACGTATTCGAAGGCCGTCACGCGCTTCGTGTCTTTGTCGAGCGCGACGACGAATCTGTCAGCTTTGTTCTTCTTGTCGAACTTGCGGACGCCGTCGAACGCCTTGAGGATGCGGTAGACCTGATCCTTGGGGACGCCCTTTTCGGTCAGCGCGGTGATGAAGGAGCGCGTGCCGATCTTGTCCTCCACCACGCGGACGGACGCGTCTTTGCCGAGGTCCGCGATGCGCCATGGGCCGGGCACCTTCACGCGCTCGCGTTTCTTCGGCTTCGGCGCGGCGACCGGATCGGTCGACGGCGCCGCGGCGCTCGCCGAGCCCGCCGCGACGGCGCTCTCGAGGGCTCGGTCGTCGCGCGGGGGGACGCCCTGGATGAGGAGCGCGATGATGGTCGTGACCGTCGCCAGGCCGAACAGCCCGCCGAAGAGCGCGGTCATCCTCGGGGACAACGACAACGACGCGCCGATGGGCTCCGGCCCGGGGCGCGGCCCCGGCGCGCGGCCGCTGAGCGGAGCCCGCGGCTCGCCCGAGAGGGAGGCGGTGCGCGGCGGCGCCGACGGCCCCGTCGCCTCTGCCCGGTCGGGGCGTTCGGACGTCGGCGGCGTCAGGGGCGTCGGCACGGCAGCCGGCTCGCCCTCCGCTTCGCCGTCGGAAGGCACGCGCGACTCGAGCACGCGGCGTCTGGCGCTGTTGGCCGGGTCTTCCGGGAACGGCGGGAGGCGGCGTGACGGTCGAGAGGAGACTTCCTCGGCCACGCAGCCCTGTAACGCGCTCGCCCCAACGCGGCAACCCCACCTTCCGATGGGTGAACGGATCCGCAGGCAAGGCGTGTATCCGAGCCCCGCGGTCCGGTGTAGGAATGAAGAATGGACGAGAAGCTGAGGCACAAGCTCGTGCTCGCGCGTGAGCATTTCGAGCGCCGCGAGTTCGAGCACGCCGAGCCCCTGCTCCTCCAGATCATCGAGAAAAACGACCGCTTCGCGGACGTGCACAACATGCTCGGCATCGTCCGCCACGAGCGCGGAGACTTTCGCGCCGCGCGCGAGGCCTTCGAGCGAGCGGTCGAGCTGAACCCTCGCTACACCGAGGCGCTGTTGAACCTCGTCGTGTCCTGCAACGACCTCGGGGACTACAAGGGTGGGCGCGAGGTCTACGAGCGGGTGCGGGCGACCGCGCAGCCCTCGGCGACGGGGGAAGGTCGTGACCCGTACGCGCTCGGGAAGATCGCAAACAAACACGCGGAGGTCGCGAAGGCCTACGCGGACGCGGGCTACCTCGACGAAGCGATCGCCGAGCTGCGGAAGGCCGTCGCGCTGCGGCCCACGTTCGCCGACCTCTACCTCAAGCTGGGGAGCACCCTGCGCGACCGCGGCGATCTCGAGGCCGCCCTCGGCACGTTCCGCCAGGCCGCCGAGGTGAACCCCGGATACGCCGACGCCCGCGTCCAGATCGGCGTCGCGTTGTACATGCTCGACCGTAAGGAGGAAGCGACCACGGCGTTTCGTGAGGCGCTGACCCTCGACCCCGAGCACAAGATCGCCACCATGTACCTTCGCCTCGTCGAACGCGGGAACAAGCCATGAGGCCGGCAGGCCGAAGAGCAGTCGCGGCCGCAGCCCTCCTCGCGGCCGTCACCAGCGCGGAGGCCGCTCGCGCGGACGACGACGTGCTCGTGGCGTTCGCCGTCGCGGGCCTCGCCCTGCTCGGCGGCACCGACGTCACGTTCACGGCCTACTCCGGCGGAACGGCCGCCCGGGTGGAAGAGCCGGATCAGGCGTGGATGACGGCGCAGTCGATCATCACCACGCCGCAAGCGCTCGCGGCCAACGTCGGCATGGCCGCGCTCGCCGCGGAGGACGACGACGAAGGCTACAGCTTGCTCGGCGTCCCGGTCGTCGCCTGGCTGAACTCGCTCTCGGTGTACTCGACATGGTCGGTCGGCGCGCCGGGGAAGGTCGCGCCCGATCAGCGCTTCGGCGTGAGCTGGCTCGCCGGCACGAACGCAGCCTTCACGTCGACCGCCATCGGCGCGCTCGCGGACGAGCGCGTCTCGCCGCTCTGGATCTCCATCCCGGAGGTCGGCTTGATGGGGGCGGAGGCCGCCTTCACCACCGTGCGCGCCGTACAGGACGAGAAATGGCGGGGCGGCTGGGTCGCGCTCGCCGCCTGGTCGGGCGTTCTGACGATTCACGGGCTGATCTCGATCGTGGGCGATGCGTCCGGGTGGAACCGCGACGACACGCCTCCACCGATCGACATCGCGCCCCCGCCGCCTCCGCCGCCTCCCCCCAACGATCCTCTCCAGGTGCCGTTCGATCCGAGCGCCCCGCCCGCGACTCCGCCTGCGCGGCCCGAACCGCCGGGGCCCCCGCCGCCGATGCTGGTCCCCGCGCCCGTCGGGGAAGGCGCAGGGCTCGGGCCTGGGGTGGCCGTCGTGGGTATGTTCTAGCAGGCCATGTCCTCCCCCCCCGAGCCCCCCTCCGAGACGGCGGGGGGCGCAATCGAGACGGAACCGTCATCCTCGTCCGAAGACGTCGTCGCGGGCAAGCTCGCACGACTCCCGCCTTCGCCGGGCTGCTACGTCTTCCTCGACAAGGAGAAGAAGGCTCTCTACGTCGGCAAGGCGAAGAGCCTGCGCTCGCGGGTGAGGAGCTACTTCCAGGAGAGCGGCTCGGACGAGCGCTACTTCATCCCGCTGCTTCGCAGGCTCGTCGTCGACATCGACACGATCGTCACGGGCACCGAGAAGGAAGCCGCGGTCCTCGAGAACGAGCTCATCAAGAGGCACCAGCCCCGCTTCAACGTGAAGCTGCGGGACGACAAGGACTTCTTGTGCCTGCGCCTCGACGAGAAGAAGGACTGGCCCCGGCTCGAGACCGTCCGCCGGCCTTCGCCGGACGGCGCGCGGTACTTCGGCCCGTACCACTCGGCGACGAGCGCGCGCCGCACGCTCCACCTCGTCAACAAACACTTCCACCTGCGGACGTGCTCGGACGCGGACTTCGCCTCGCGGAAGCGGCCGTGCCTGCAGTACCAGATCAAGCGGTGCCCCGGGCCGTGTGTATACGAGGTCGAGCCGACCGCGTACCGCTCACAGGTGCACGCCGTCTCGCTCTTCCTCGAGGGGCGCCACGACGAGCTCACGCGGGAGCTCGCAGCGCTCATGAAAGAGTCGTCGCGGACGATGGAGTTCGAGCGCGCAGCGGTCTATCGGGACCAGCTCCGCGCGGTCGAGTCGATCCGCGAGAACCAACGTGTGGTCTCGGTGAGCGACGTCGACCAGGACGTGATCGGCCTCTACCGCGAGGGCGCCAACGTCGAGATCGACGTCCTCTTCGTGCGCGCCGGCCGCGTGACCGATACGGTCTCTTACTCTCTCCGCAAGATCGAGCTCCCCGACGAGGAGGTCCTCGCGAACTTCCTCACTCAGTTCTACGGCGGCGAAGAAGATCGCGGGCCCATCCCGGAGGAGGTGCTCTTGCCCGCGCTACCCGACGGCGTCGCCGGCGTCTCGGAGTGGCTGAGCGAGCGTCGAGGCCGCAAGGTGGAGCTCTACGTCCCGCAGCGCGGCCCGCGCAAGAAGCTCCTCGATATGGCGATCGAGAACGCGCGCCACACCTACAAGTCGAAGGAGCGCGCCGCGGAGGACGTCGAGCTGCGGCTCGAGGAGCTGCGCGAGCGCCTGCGCCTGCCCACGCTCCCGCGCCGCATCGAGTGTTGTGACATCTCGCACCTCGGCGGTGGCGACACCGTGGGCGCGGTCGTCGCCTTGAAGGACGGCGCGCCGGACAAGAAGCGCTACCGCAGCTTCCACGTCAAGGGTGCTGGCGGTGGCGACGACTACGCCGCGATGTACGAGGTGCTCGAGCGCCGCTTCCGCCGCGGCAAGGCCGCGCGCGAGGAGGCCGCCGAGCGCGAGGAGACCGGCCGCGACGCGGACTGGGAGCTCCCCGACCTGTTCGTCGTCGACGGCGGCCGCGGGCAGCTGAACGTCGCGCTCACGGCCGCACGCGATCTCGGCCTGCACGACCTCTCGATCGTCGGCTTGGCGAAGGAGCGCGAGAACGTCGCGGGCGACAAGCTCGTCGATCGGGTCTACCTGCCCGGTCAGAAGAACGGCATCCCGCTCAAGACCTCGAGCTCGGCGCTCTTCTTCCTGGCGCGGGCGCGCGACGAGGCGCACCGGTTCGCGAACGAGGCGCGCAAGAAGCTCGGCGGCGCGCGGCGCCTTCGCTCCGCCCTCGACGACGTGCCCGGCGTCGGCGACAAGACACGCGCCGCGCTGCTCAAGTTCTTCGGCTCGGTGGAGGGCGTCCGCGCGGCCAGCGAGGAGGCCCTGCTCGCCGTCCCCGGCGTGAACAAACGACACGTCGCCGCGATCGTGAAGTGGAGAGAGGCCGCCGAGCCGTCCGCTTGACCCCGGCGCCTCCTCTTTCCAAGATGCCCCGCGATGGGCTTCCTCGCAGCCTTCAGCCGGGCGCACCTCGTCGCGATGGGCGCGATCCTCGCGCTCGGCGGCGCGGCCTCGGCTGCCGTGGCGGGGTACGAGCCGCCTGCGCCTCCGCCCCCCGCCGTCGCGCCGGTCCCCAGGCTCCGCGTGGCCGGGCACGTCCTGCCGAAGGAGGGGGACCCGGTCGGGCAGGCGCTCGATCTCGTGCGGCGCTACGCGCTCGGCGAGGTGAAGCTCAAGCTCCCCGACGGCCGCAGCATCGCGGTGTCCCGGGCGGACTTCGGCCTCGAGATCGATCGGCTGCGCCTCTCGCGCTTCATCAACGAGGCCGTGGCGCCCGGCAGCGCGCTCGCGCTCGCGCGCGCCGCGGCCGGCAAAAATGACGAGCCCGTCGACGTTCCGTTGCCCCTGAAGATCGACGGCGAGCGAGCGCTCTCCAAGCTCGTCGACGTGAAGGCCGAGGTCGACAAGCCGTCGCTCGACGCCTCGATCGATCTCGACGCCCGCAAGGTGAAGCCCGAGCAGATCGGCTATCGGCTCGACGTGTACGGCACCATCGCGCGGCTCGAGACCGCGTTTCGGGCCGGCCGGACCGAGATCGACGTCGCCGTGGAGGAGGTCGTGCCCAAGCGGCGCGCCTCGCAGCTCGAGGGCGTGAAGTTCGACGCCGTGCTCGGCTGGTTCGAGACGCGCTACTCCACCGCCAAGAAGGACGAGCACCGGACCTACAACCTGCGGCTCGCCGCCAAGAAGCTCGACGGGCTCGTGCTCATGCCCGGCGAAGAGCTCGACTTCAACGCGGTCGTCGGGCCGCGCGACGAGGCCCACGGCTTCCGGGTCGCGCCGGTCATCGCGCAGGGCGAGCTGGTGGACGGCATCGGCGGCGGCACCTGCCAGATCTCGGGCACGCTCCACGCGGCCGCGTTTTTCTCCGGCCTGGAGATCGTCGAGCGATACCCGCACTCGCGTCCGTCGAGCTACATCCGCATGGGGCTCGACGCGACGGTGAGCTACCCGAACATCAACTACCGCTTCAAGAACCCCTTCGACTTTCCGGTCGTCCTCCACGAGAAGGTGGCGGGTGGCACGGTGCGCGCCGAGATCCTCGGACCCGAGCGGAAGCTCACCGTCAGCTACTTCCGCCGCATCGACGAGGTTCTCCCCTTCGAGGAGGTCGAGCGCGAGAGCGAGAAGCTCCCGGAGGGAGAGCGCGTGGTCGTCCAGCGAGGCATCCCCGGCTTCGTGGCGACCGCCTCGCGCCTGGTCCGAGACGGCGCCTATGCCGAGCGCACGAAGTGGACCGAGAAGTACCCGCCGACGACCCAGATCGTCGCGGTGGGCAAAGGGCCCGAGGATGCCAAGGGCAAGCTCAAGAAAGACAGCCACGCCGAGTACACCGTCGACGAATACCTCGTCATGACCCAGGGCCCCGGCGGGGACGGCGCAGGCTCGATCAGCGAGCAGCGCGAGCCCGGCCGGACAGGCGAGAAGGGTTGGATCAAGAAGATGGGCTTCGAAAAGACACCCATCGACGACGAAGACGAGGAAGACGACAAAGACAAGAAGGACAAGGACGACGACAAGAAGGCCGAGGCGAAGAAGAAGGGCGACGACAAAAAAGCCGAGGCGAAGAAGAAGGGCGACGACAAGAAGAAGGACGACAAGAAGAAGGACAAGAAGGGGCCGGCGAAGAAGAAGGAGTGAACGTCGCGCGCGATTGAGCGGTTAGCCGACCTGTGCGAAGGTCTCGCCGTGACGACGCATCGGGAGAAGGCGCCGCCGAGCGAGCCGAAGAAGCCGACGTGCGTCTTCGCGGTGACGGGGAGCATCGCGGCCTACAAGGCGCCCATGGTCGTCCGGGAGCTGCTGAAAGGCGGCGTGCGTGTCCTGCCGATCGCGACGCGCTCCGGGCTCGAGCTCCTGGGTGGGCAGACCCTCGCCGGCCTCACGGGGGAGCGGACGCACGATCGCATGTGGGACCACCCCGGGGAGAAACACGTGGAGCTCGGGGCCAGCGCGGACGTGCTCGCCATCGTCCCCGCGACGGCGGACGTGCTCGCGCGGATGGCGCAGGGCAGGGCGGACGACTTGGTGACCGCGACCTACCTCTGTGCGCGCGGCCCCGTCGTCGTGGCCCCCGCGATGCACCCGCGCATGTGGGAGCACCCGGCCACGCAGCGGAACGTCGCCATGTTGGCGCATGACGGTCGCGTCCGTTTCGTCGGGCCGGTGCACGGCGAGGTCGCGTCGGGGGACGTCGGCGTCGGCCGCCTGGCCGAGCCCGAGGACATCGCCGCGGCCATCCTCGCCGAGCTCGGCCCGAAGGATCTCGCGGGGCTGCGCCTCGTCGTGACGGCCGGCCCCACCGTTGAAGACATGGATCCCGTCCGTTTCCTGGGCAACCGCTCCACCGGCAAGATGGGCTTTGCCATCGCGCGCCGGGCAGCGCTGCGCGGCGCGGAGGTGACGCTCGTCACCGGTCCGGTCGCGCTGCCCACGCCATGGGCTGTGCGTCGGGTGGACGTGCGAGGCGCCCTCGACATGCAGGCGGCCCTGAACGACCTCCTCGGCGCCAGCCTCTCTGGTGCTGACGGTCTCGTCATGACTGCCGCCGTGGCGGACTACCGCCCGAAGGAGGTGCTCGCGCACAAGCGCAAGCGGGATCACCAGCCGATCACGATCGAGCTCGTGCCCAACCCCGACCTGCTCGCGGAGATCGGCCTCGCCCGGCTGGCTCAGTCCGCGCGCCGGCCGGTGCTCGTCGGCTTCGCCGTCGAGACCGCCGACGACGACGGGCTCGTGGTCGCGGCCCGCAAGAAGCTGGAGAACAAGTCGGTCGATCTGGTGGTTGCCAATCGCGCGGAGGAGTCGTTTGGTCGCGAAGACAACCGCGTCGCCCTCGTCACGCGCGACACGGCCCCGTTCGTCGGCCCGGCGCCCAAGCTCGCGATCGCCGATCGCATCCTCGACGAGGTCCGGAGGTTGGCAGCCCAATGACGGAACCTGCCGATCACGACCAGCCCGAAGACAAGAGCCTCGCGCCGCTCGCCTTCGCGTGCGGCGCCGCGGCGCTGGTGGCGGCGGCCTTCTGGTTCGCCCTGCAAGAGGAGCGCGCCGGCGGGACGACCTCGTTCGCAGCCTTGTTCCTCCCTTACCTCGGGCTCGGGGGGTACGCGCTCTACCGGCTGCGCGCGCGGGGGGAGCTCCACCTGCTGCGTCCGCGTTCGGGCGATCTCACCTTCGGCGCCCTCGTGGCCTTCTTGCTCTACGGGCTCGCGTTCGTCGTCCACGCGCTCTTCACGTCACCCGGCGAGCCGCGCGAGGGCTGGATCATCCGGGTCTACCTCCTCCTCGGTAACCCGCTCTCGGATACCCGCCACGTCGTCGCGCTGGGCGTCACGGCGATCGGCCTCCTTGAGGAGCTGACCTGGCGGGGGCTCGTCACCCCCACGCTCGAGCCAAGGTTCGGGGCGCTCCGCGCGGCAGCCCTCTCCACCGCGCTCTGGTCCCTCGCGCACCTGCCCACCGTCTTCCTCCTGGCCGACCCGGTGGCGGGGCCGAACCCCCTGCTCGTCGCGGGGACCATCGGCTGCGGCTTCGCCTGGTCGTACCTCCGCTGGCGAATGGAGCGTCTCGTGCCCGTGCTCCTTTCACACGGGCTCTTTACCTGGGCCATCGTCGAGTTCCCCCTCTGGTCCCCCCCGACCCTCGGGTTCTGAGGAACCGAAGCAGGGGCTTCTCCGGACCGGAGTCTCGGATAATCTACGCGCCGAGTGCGGGTCACCTTCTGGGGCGTCCGTGGAAGCATCGCCGTCGCGGCCAAGAGTCACAGCCGTTACGGTGGCAACACGTCCTGCGTCGAGGTGAACGTCGGTGACGAGGTCATCATCTTCGACTCGGGCACCGGCATCCGTCCGCTCGGCGCGGACCTGCTCCGGCGGGACATCCGGCGCAGCACCCTGCTCCTGTCCCACACCCACTGGGATCACATCCAGGGCTTCCCGTTTTTCGCGCCGGCCTTCGACCCGAAGCGGAGCTTCCGCATCCTCGCCGGGCACCTGCCGCGCTCGGTCGGGGGGATTCGCAGCGTGCTCGCCGGCCAGATGGCCGAGCCGAACTTCCCCGTGCCCCTCGAGATCATGCGCGGCGCGCTCACCTTCGAGGACTTCTCCGCCGGGGACGAGTTCGAGCTCTCCCCCGGCGTCCAGATCAAGACGGCGTCCTTGAACCACCCCAACGGCGCGACCGGTTACCGCATCGAGCACAAGGGCGCCTCGGTCTGTTACGTGACCGACACCGAGCACGTCCCAGGGCAGCTGGACGAGAGCATCCTCGGCCTCATCGAAGGCGCGGACCTCTTCATCTACGACTCGACCTACACGGACGACGAGTTCCCGGCCAAGGTCGGCTGGGGTCACTCCACCTGGCAGGAGGCCGTCCGCCTCGCCAAGGCGGCGAAGGTGCGCCGGCTCGCGATCTTCCACCACGAGCCCGATCATGACGACAAGTTCATGAAGCGCGTGGAGGCGGAGGCCACGAAGCTCCTGCCCAGCTCCTTCGTCGCGCGCGAGCGGATGGTCGAGGACATCGAGCGCAGGCCGCGCAGGAAGCGCTGACATGAGCAAGGTGCTTCCGTCGAGCTGGCAGGTCCCGGACAAGATCTCCGCTCGCTTCGGGACGCAGGCCGGCAAACAACGCGCGATGTTCGCCGACGGCCACCTCGTGATCGTCACGCACCTGGTGCCCACTCCGCAGAAATCCGAGCCGGAGCCAGCGCTCTTCTGGCGCCACCCCGACGGCACCTGGCGTTCTACAGGAGGCGCGCGCGGCGGCCTCGGCGGCCTGCGCACGCTCGTCGAGGACTACAAGAAGCGCGCCGATGCGCTCGAGGATCAGGTCTCGAAGGCAAACAAGGCCGCGGACTTCTTCCAGGCGCTCCAGGCTGTCGCGCCTGCGCTCCGCTCCGCGCGCAACCTCCATCGGGCTCTCCAGGAGGCGCGCGAGGTGGTCACCGCCGATCGCGACGTCATCTCGCTCCGCGATCAGGCTGCGGACATCGAGCGCGAGCTCGACATCGCCCACGCCGACGCGAAGACGGGGCTCGAGTTCGCCATCGCGCACCAGGCCGAGGAGCAGGCGCGGATGACGCAGCACATCGCCCGATCGAGCCACCGGCTGAACCTGATCGCGGCGCTCTTCCTCCCCATCACCGCCGTCGCGACCATCTTCGGGATGAACCTCCCGCACGGTATGGAAGGCGCGTACGCGCCCTACCTCTTCTGGGCGCTCCTCGCTGGAGCCTTCCTCCTCGGGCTCCTGGTCCGGGCCACGGTCGACAAGCGCGACGCCGGCTGAAGTCAGGGCGCCGCGTCGAAGTCGACGCGGCGGTTGGCGGCGCGCCGGTCTCCTTTGGGCGACTCGATGGGGATGGCATCGCCCAGCGGCACGATCACGAAGCGACTCGCCGGGATGCCTTTCTTGACGAGGAGGGCCGCCACGGCCTCCGCGCGCTGCCGCGAGAGCGCGAGCTTGTCGCCCGGCTCGCCTGGGTCGGCGTGGCCCCGGATCGCGAGGCGCAGGCCGGGGTTGGCGTTGAACGTGGTCGCCAGCAGGTCCGCGACGGTCTGCGAGCCCGGCTCGGGATCGGTTGCGCCTTCGGCGAACGCCACCTGCTCGAACACCCGTGGCGACGGCGCGACGCACGACAGGCACGGTTGCGGGACCATGCCGCCCACCTGGAGGCGACGCCACTCGCGCTCCTGGCCGGAGCGCTCGGCGGCCTCGGCGAAGCGTTTCTTCAGGACCTCCGCCTGCTCGCGCAGGAACTGCTGATGAGCGTCGAACCGCTCGATGAAGCTGATCGGCTCGCCGGCGCCCCAGCCGCAGAGCGGGCCCCGCCGGCCCTCCAGGATGCCGAAGATCTTCTTCGTCGACTCTTGCCAGCGCTCTTCGCAGCTCGATGGGGCGCAGTCGGGTGGGCCCTGGTCCCAGACCTTGCCAAGCTCGGCGTAGGCCGCTCGCATGTTGCTCGCCTGCTCGGTCAGAACCTTGCGTTCGTGCTCGGAGATGGCGGCGCTGGCGGGAGGGGGCTCCAGCGGCGGCGCCTTCATCATGACCGATTTCCAGGAGCTCGGCTCCGAAGCGGGAGCGATCGCCGAGCCCGCGGCTGAAGCGGCGGAGCCGGGAGCCGGCACGTCCGTCGTCTCGACCGACCCGTCGGCCCTGGGCTTGCCGGGGCTCGAGCATGACAGCGCCGCCAGCGTCGAGCCGACGAGAAGTGCCCGCCGCGCGAGGATCGCCTCGCGATCCACTCTGTCTTCCGCCATGGCTGTGAGGATCCTGCGCATGCGTCTCCGAGGGAATCGAAATCGGCCGGGATGCCCCGCGCCGCGTGCCGAGCTATGCTCCGGCGCAGTGCACGACAGCCACCTGCACGAGTACGCCGAGACACATGGCGACCACTCGCGCGCGCGTGAAAACGAGCGCCGGACGTGGGCCGTCGTCGTCTTGACGGCCGTGATGATGTTGGCCGAGCTCGCAGTGGGCTTCTGGAGCGGCTCGCTCGCCCTCCTGGCGGACGGCTTCCACATGGCCACGCACGCGGGCGCGCTCGGCCTGACCGCCGCCGCCTACTGGTTCGCGCGCACGCGCGCCCAGGACGAGGCGTTCACCTTCGGCACGGGGAAGGTCTACGCCCTCGCCGGCTACACCAGCGCCGTGGTGCTCGCGATGGTGGCGGTGTGGATGGGTTACGAATCGATCGCCCGGCTGCTGAGCCCGGTGGCCATCCGCTTCGACGAAGCGCTGCCCATCGCGGTGCTCGGCCTGGTCGTGAACCTCGTCAGCGCCAAGCTCCTTCACCACGGGCATGACCACGGGCACGGCGCGGAGGCTCACGGTCACGAGCACCACGACCACGAGCACCACGACCACGACCACGACCATCACGACCACGACCACGACCTCGCTCACGATGCCCACGATCACGAGCACGGCCGGGAAGCCCGCGCCCACGCGGCGCACGACCACAACCTCCGCGCTGCGTATTTCCACGTCCTCGCCGACGCGCTGACCAGTGTCCTCGCCATCGGCGCGTTGCTCGCCGGCCGCTACCTCGGCATCACGGTGCTCGACCCGCTCATGGGCCTGCTCGGCGCGGCCGTCATCCTCAAGTGGTCGGCCGGGCTCGTCCGCGACGCGGCTCGGCAGCTGCTCGACGTGACGCCGTCGATGCGCGATTGCCGGAAGCTGAGGAAGAAGCTCGAGGAGGTGGACGACGTCCGCGTCGCCGACCTCCACCTCTGGGAGATGGGGCCGGGCCAACGCGGGTGCATCGTGAAGCTCGTCACCTCCGAGCCGCGCGAGACAGCCTTCTACCGCGACGTCATCAAATCGAACGTGACCGTCACGCACCTCACGGTCGAGGTGCAGCGCTGCTCCCACCACTGAGCGGCGCCGAGCGCCGCCGGCGGGCGGAGCGCCCGGGGGTCATTTCGACGAAGCCAGCTCGCCGGGCGTCATCACCTCGGACGCGAGCCGTTCGAGCTTTGCCTTCAGCGGCGCGCCGGCCTTGACCAGGTCCGGGCGGAAGAGCCCGCCATCCGCTCCGGGCGAGCCCGCGTCTTTGCCGTCGGGCGTGAGCCGGATGGCGTTGTCGACCTTCCCGGTGTGGACGTCGTTCGTGTAGAGGATGACGTCGAAGGCGCCGTCGCTGTTGGTGTCGTAGTAAGCCCAGGCGGCGTCGTACAGGCGGAGGAACGCGACCTCCGCGTCGAACTTGTCGGGGTTGGCGACCTCGTCCGCCGTGAGCGTCGCGAGCTTCTTCGTGTCGCGATCGACATCCACGAGGACCACATGGCTCCGCTTGTCGCTCCGCTCGAGGACCTGCCTGTCGCTGTCCAGCTCCGCGAACGACCAAGCCTCGAAGCCCGCGAAGGTGAACGGGTTCGGAAATGCCCCGCGCCCGGGCTCGCTCCTCATCGGACCGCGGCTGACCTTCCTCTTCAACGCGGCGTCGGTCACCAGATCGCCGCGCAAGAGCCGTCGACCGACGAGCTCCCGCACCGGGGCGCCCAGTCTGCCCGATTCCATCGAAAAGGCGTGGGTCGCGTATTCGGGTGACTCGAAGAGGTCGTCGTCTTCGCTCGGCGGCTTCCGGGCGAACAGCGCCAGATCGAGCGATCCGTTTGCGTCCCGATCGTAGAGCGTCCACGAGCCGGAGGCGCGGTCGAGCTGGACGAACTGCGGCTTCAAGAGGAACGGCTCGAGGATGGGCGCGGCGTCGTCTCCCGACTTGAGCGCGCGGAGCAGAGGCGAATGGATGTCGATGAGCATGGCCTGCTCGCCCGGATCGTTGTCGCCGAAGACCGCGTCGGGGATCTTGTCGTCGTCCACGTCGTAGACGTGGCCGCGCTTGCCGAACACCTTCGCCAGGTCGGGCAACACGGGGCTCGACGAGCCCGCGAGCAGCCGCGCCGACGCGAGCTTCGAGAGGCCGTTGGTGGCCACCAGGCTCCCCAGGCGGTCGCCGTCGGCCGGCCGGGCCAGGAGCGAGGGGTCGAGGGTGGAGCCGGGGAGGGGCTTGTCGTCTTTCGTGACCTTCCCGCGCCCGAGGGCGTACGCGAGGTCCGGCTTTCCGTCGGCCTTTCGATCGCGGACGAGGTAGTCGAAGCCGCCGTCGCCGTCGCGGTCGTAGAACGCGTAAGCATCCCCCGCCTTGAGCATGACGGCAACGTCAGCTAAGAAGGGTCGCTCGATCGTGGGGGCGGGCGGCTTCGTGTCGGCGAGCCGAAAGAGGTAGGTCCCCTGTGGCTTGATCGAGCCGGCCTCGAAATGCGGCGACATCGAGGCGTTCGCCGTGTCGATGGTGCCGTCCCCGTCTCCGTCCTGGACGTGGAAATCGAACCCCCCTTCGCAGTAGGGGTCCGGCACGATCGCGGCCGCCTCCGTCGGGCGGTCCGAGAGAAAGTCGCGGATCTCCGCGACGTGGACGTGGAAGGCGAGGGTGCTCATGCCGTGGCGGACCGACTCGTTCAGACCCACGACCTCACCCCACACGTTCACCAGGGGCCCGCCGCTGTCTCCGCCGTTCAACCCGCAGGTCGTCTGGATGCTCAGCCCCTGCGGCGACTCCTCCACCTGCTTCTTCGTGTCTTTGCGGCGCGCCTCACACTGGTCCTTCTTGCGCTTGATCTCCTCCGCGTCGTCCCCGGGATCGCTGAGCTCGCAGTCCCCTGCCTCGAGCATGCTCGTCTCCCGTGTCAGGTCGCCGATCCGCGACACGTTGCAGACCTTCGCGGCCCAGAGCAGGCCGATCCCCGCGTTGCCGATCGAGAGCACGCGCTCGCCGACGCGCGGGTCGACCGGCGCGAGCGGAGCGACCGGGAGGTCCTTCGGGGGATCGACGATCTTCACGAGGGCCAGATCGCGGATCGCGTCCGCCTTCACCACCACGCCCTTGAGGACCTTCCCTTCGGGCACCACGCGACCGGTCGGCCCGACCCTCGCGAGCTCCAGCGACACGCGGATCGTGAGGTCGGGCTGGAGGAACTCGTCGACGACGTGTTGGTTCGTCAGCACGTAGCCGCGCTCGTCCACGATGACGCCGCTGCCCATGCCCTCGCTGGTGCGGATGAGGACGGTGGCCGGGCTGATCTTGCCGTAGGCCACCTCGATCGGCGGCGGCTCGCCCCGCGCCACCTCCGGCTCGCGCTCGGGCTTCGCGCTCTCGGTCGCGCGCTTCACGAGATCGTTCGCCCCAAGCTCCTCGAGCAGGCGCCTCTTGGCCAGGCACACCCGAGAGGATGCGACCTCGCGCATGCGCGGAGGGAGATCCTCGCGCCCTGCGGACTCGACGGAGGTGTTCGACGCGGCGCATCCAGCGGCCGAGACCAGGAGCAGAGCAGCGAGGGGAGCGCGGGCGGCGCCGAACGGGGGCTGGAGACGAGCCATAGGGTCTTTTTACGCGATCGAGGCCCGCTCTTTGGGTCGGATCGAGAGCCCGCCGGCTATGCCCCGGCGAGCAGCCTGGGCTACGATCCGCCCCGTGAGCCGCCGAAACCTCCCCCGCCTGACGCAGCCCCTCGTTCGTGACCCGGCCAGGCCTCGCGGGGCCTCCAGCCTGCGACCGGCCACCTGGGACGAGGCGCTCGATCGCGCCGCCGCCGGGATCAGGGCGAGCACGGCCCGCCACGGGGCGAACAGCTTCGGCGTCTTCTCCTGCTCGAAGGCGACGAACGAGGTGAACTACATGGCGATGAAGGTCGCCCGCGCCGTCGTCGGCAGCAACAACATCGACAGCTGCAACAGAACCTGACACGCCCCCAGCGTCGTCGGTCTGGCGACGGTCTTCGGAGCAGGCGGCGGGACGAGCTCGTACCGCGAGGTGGAGGAGACGGACGTCATCCTCTTGTGGGGGTCGAACGCCCGCGAGACGCACCCGATCTTCTTCCACCACATCCTCAAGGCGGTCCGGCGCGGAGCGAAGCTCTACGTCGTCGATCCGCGGCGCACGAGCTCGGCGCAGTGGGCGGACGGCTGGCTCGGCCTCGACGTGGGCACGGACATCTCGCTCGCGAACGGCGTGGCCAACGTCATCATCGAGGCGGGCCTCGAGAACCGCGCCTTCATCGAGCGGGCGACGACCGGCTTCGAGGCGTACCGCGAGTCGGTGCAGAAGTACCCGCTCGAGCGCGTCGCGCGCGAGACCGGCGTCGACGTCGCGCTCATCCGGCGTATGGCGCTGGACTACGCCCGGGCCGATCGCGCGGTCATCTGCTGGACGCTCGGCATCACCGAGCACCACAACGCGGTCGACAACGTCCTCGCGCTCATCAACCTGGGCGTGCTCACGGGGCACGTCGGCAAGTGGGGCTCCGGCCTGAACCCGCTGCGCGGCCAGAACAACGTGCAGGGCGGCGGGGACATGGGCGCGCTCCCCCATAAGCTGACCGGCTTCCAGGACGTGGAGGACGACGAGGTGCGCGCCAAGTTCGACAGGGCCTGGGGCGTCACGATTCCCCCCAAGAAGGGCTGGCACCTCACCGAGATGTTCGAGGCGATGGATCGAAAGGAGCTGACGTCGCTCTACGTCATCGGCGAGAACCCCGCGCAGTCGGAGGCGGACGGCCACCACACCATCGCTTGCCTGTCCGGTCTCGAGCACCTCGTCGTGCAGGACATCTTCCTCACCAAGACGGCGGAGCTGGCGGATGTGGTGCTGCCCGCGTCGGCGAGCTTCGCGGAAGCTGACGGAACTGTCACGAATAGCGAGCGCCGCGTGCAGCGCGTCCGCCGCGCGGTGCCACCTCCGCCGGGCGCGCGCGACGACATCGAGATCCTCTGCGAGCTCGCGCGCCGCCTGGGCCGCGATCTCGGCAACCCCACCCCCGAGGAGATCTGGGAGGAGCTGCGCAAGCTGTCCCCCATGCACGCGGGCATGACGTACGCGCGCCTCGAGGCGCTGGGCGGCATCCAGTGGCCCTGCCCGGACGAGAACCACCCGGGCTCGCCTTTCTTGCACGGCCGGCTCTGGGAGGAGCCGGTCGGCGGCAACCCCGCTCCCTTCGTGCCGGTCGAGCAGGCGGGGCCCGTCGATACGCTCGACGAGACCTTCCCGCTGCGCCTCACGACCGGCCGCCGGCTCGAGTCGTTCAACACCGGTGTCCAGTCGGGCGGATATCGCTCGCCGCTCCGTCGAGGCGAGACGCTCGACATCTCCCCGGAGGACGCGCGCCGCTACGGCGTCACGGAAGGAGAGATCGTCCGCGTGTCCTCCCGTCGTGGCTCGGTCGAGGCGCCCATCCACCTCGACGCGGATCTCAAGCCGGGGCTCGTGTTCATGACCTTCCACTTCCCGGATCAGGTCGACACGAACATCCTCACCATCAACGCGACCGATCCGAAGAGCGGCACGGCCGAGTTCAAGGCCGCGGCCGTTCGCATCGACAAGCTGGACGAAGCCGCGGCGGAGTAGCGGGGTCAGCCGGCCCTCAGTCGAGTCGCTCGAGCTGCCGATCGAGGCGCGCGTCCATCTCCGCGTCGGAAGCCTGGTCGTGGTCGGCGGGCAGAGACTGCGCGGCAGCGGAGAGCTCCGAGAACACACCCCGGAGCATCTCGTCGGCCGACTCGCCGAGCCCGCGGATCACGAGCGCTTGGGCGAGCCGATCGACCTCGGCGTCGGTCTGGAAGACGCGCGTCGAGAGCCGACGGACTTCGCCGCGGCCGCGCAAGACGACCACCACACCGCCACGCAGCTCGAAGCTGGTCTCCGCCACCGGCAGCTGCCACCTCAGGCGTCCTTCGGGATCGAGCAGGGAGACGTGCTCGTCGTCGACGACGAGCGCCCCACGTTCACGGTAGGCCGAGCTGCCGAGCCAGAAGATCGCGACGAGAACGAAGACCCCGCCGCCTCGCACGAGGACCGCAGTCGGTGGCTCGCCGTGTTGCAGAGCTCCCCACGCGAGCAGCGCTGCGACGGCAACGCCGAGCAGCGTCACCACCACCGCGGCGGCATAGAAGCCGGTTGCGGGGCGGAGGTCGAATCTCGCGGGCGGCCGAGCCGCCTTCTCGCGGTAGGTCACTGAGTCGCGGCGCCTTCGTGGCGGCTCCGCAGGAGGAGGCAGCCCATCTCGGCGATTCGGCTGCTCCACATCGCCACGTCGGGCTCGGCGGTGCGCTCGAGCTCGCCGCTGACGATGCCCATCGTGGCATCCGCCACCATGCGCATGGTCTCCGCCAGCGCGTCCTCGGAGGCGTCGGGGAAGAAGCGCTGCGCGCGCTTGGCGAGCTCGCGCGCGAAGCGATCGCGAGCAACCACGACCGGCGACATGAGCCCGAGGCGCCCGATGGACGCCATGACGACGCGCGTGAGGGTCGGTCGCCCCAGGTAGGTGCGCGCGATCGCGGAGGTGACCCGCGCGACGGCCGTCTCGAGCGTGTCGTCGGCCTCGAGCTCCGAGGCCGCGAGGAGCTCGCGGAAGTTCTTGTCGGTGACCGCGCCCACCAGCGCGCCCAGCAAGGACTCCTTGTTGGAGAAGTATTCGTAGAACGAGCCGACCCCGACGCCCGCGCGGTCGACCAGCGTCTCGAGGGTCCAGCTCTCCGCGCGGTCGGGCGTCGCGAGCTGCTCCTCGAGCGCGGCGAGCATGGCCTCCACCAGAGCGCGTGACCGCGTCTGCTTGGGTGGGCGCCGGAAGAACCGAAGGAAGGCGTCTCCGACACCTGCTGAAGTGGGCTCGCGACCGTCAGCGCGCATGCGAGCTTCAGTTCTTCGTGTAGCCGAGCAGCCAGCCGTAGATGTCGTGCCCGGCGGAGCCGTCGTACGTCATGTCCCACGAGTTGTGCCCGACTCCGGGGAAGATGGTCAGCTTCGCCTCGATGGGCGCAGGGTTCGTGCAGGCGTTCAACGCGTTGATCGGGTTGATCGAGCCGCTGGGCGCGACCGTGTCGTCCGCGTCCCCGTGGAACGCCCAGATGGGCACGCTCCCGAGGTTGCAGCCGGCCTGACCGAACGCGCCCTCGCCGTTGCCCGCGATGAGCACGGCCCCGGCGACGAGCGTGTTCGTGTCCGCGCCCAGGTAGTTCCACGAACCGATCGCGCCACATGACAGGCCCGTTATGTAAACGCGGCTCGCGTCGACGTCGTAATACGGAATGGCGAACTCGAGGAAGCTGCGCACCTCCTCCACGGTGTGACAGCTCGTGAACGGGTCCGCCTCGTGTTGTGTCATGAGCACGATGAACGGTCGCTCCTCGGACCACTGGTCCGACTCGATGAGCGACGGCAACCCGGTGTTGAAGAGCCGATCGAGATCGGCCTCGGTGCCGAACCCGCTCTCCCCGATGCCGTGGTGGAAGACGAGCAGCGGTCGAGGCGTGCCGTCCCCGTAGCCGGGCGGCAGGTACTCCGCGTAGCCGAGCGGCGCGCCGGCCACGCTGCCCTTCGGTCGCAGCGTCAGGCGTTCGGAGGAGGGCCCACCCGGCAACCCCATGCCGGAGCCGGTCGTGCTGCCCGTGCCGCTCGCGGTGGTCCCGCTCGTCGTGCCGCCGGGGCCAGAGCCCGTCGGGCTCGTCGTCGCGCCGGAGGCCGAGCTCGTCGTCGAGCCGCCGCCTTGGCCGCCGCTCCCTTCGTCGTCACCGCAGCCGAACAGCGAGAAGGCGAGCAAGAGCGGGAGTCGAGAGCGCATCGACCGATGGTGCCACGAGGAAAAGCCTGATGTGAACCCTTCGCACGCGGATGGGTTGGAGGCGCCGGCCTGGTGCCTGCCGGGCTCGGTAGACGCGGTACTTCACGCTCGCCTTGCGAAGCTCGGCGATTGGCTCCTTGGCGTCGACGAGTCGGCCCTCGCGCAGGCTCCACAAGCTCGAGCCGTGGACCTACGTCCGTGACGTCCTCTGCCTGCTGTCCATCGGCTGGCCCGCACACCGCCTGCTCGACCTCGCGCCCGTCTCGTGGGCGCAGACGATCGCCAACGAGGATGTCCAGCGGCTGCTCGCTGCGAACCCGTACCGCGCGCTCACGCTGATGGCGCAGTTGGCGGCGGCGCCTGGTCACGCCCGCGGACGTCCGTCAATGACGTGCCTCGTCGGACGGATACGCAGCACCGCCGCGACGAGCACGCCGAACTCGCGTTCGAGCAGACGGTCACGGTCACTCGCGCCTCCGGCGCTCGCTCCCGTGCCCGCAGCTCAACGCAGCGTTCGGCATCAGCGGCGCGGCGCTGGGGTTGCTTGCGGGCTTGGGGCTTGGCGTGACGCGCGAGGACGCGGCGAGGCTCAGGCCGGCGCCGAAGGC
The DNA here is from genome assembly GCA_016794345.1 of Myxococcales bacterium. Taxonomy (GTDB): domain Bacteria; phylum Myxococcota_A; class Polyangia; order Polyangiales; family Polyangiaceae; genus Xiheicaenibacterium; species Xiheicaenibacterium phototrophicum. Next base: position 817 of record JAEUKE010000032.1, on the reverse strand, counting down.
GCCGGCCTGGTGCCCGCCGCGGAAGGGTGGGACGGCGGTGTGGGGGTGATCGGGGGGACCGAGAGCGCCGTCCAAGCTATCTGCCATAGGAGTGCCCCTCGAGCAGGTTTGAGACCCCTTCCTCGAACGTGTCCCCCAACACAATCAACTCGTCTCCCACGATAAAGGTTCGTCCTGATTCCTCGATAGCTAGAAACCCATGCCCATCGTAGACCTCTCCTAAAGGAAACAGGCCTTCTCCGTGCGAGGCGAACCGGTCTTCTTCGCCAACCGCCAAGGTTGGGTCAAACACCACGGGGCCGGGAGCGAAGTCGTGCCCGGTTGTGTGAGGCTCGACGCGCAGTCCACCGAGTTCGCGAAGGATCTCGAATGCGACCTCAACACGCGGAAAGCTGCCGGTCTCGCACAGCGTCTTGGTCCATTCCTCCACGCGTGAGGAGACATCCCGACCTGGGGACCATCCCGCGCGCTGCAGCGCCAGCAAGACTCGCGATGATGGATTCTTCAACATCGTCACCTCCGTGCATGGAGCGGCGCGCCGGTGTCGACCGTCTTGGTCTCGACGATGGCGACGCGGCGCACGCCGTCCATGACGTGCAGGGTCTCGCGCTCGAGCTCCTTCGTGGAGCCGTTCCACCGCCGGTAGATCTCCCAGGCTCCGAGGTAGATGCGTTCGTCCCTGAGGCCGCTGTGCTCCCATACCTTGCGGACTCGGTTGCCATCCCTGCCCCAACCCGGGGGGTGCTCGCGCCGCTGCGCGGCGCTGCGCTCCCCCGCCTTCCCCAAATGTGTGCTCGTCCCGCGCTTCGCGCGGGAC